>NZ_JAINWA010000003.1:0-663001 GCF_021021555.1 Teretinema zuelzerae
GAGCTCGGCTCCCTTCTGATTCGTGAATGTGGACGATCCGGTGAAGTTCATCGCGATGTAGGCCGCGGCCGCGCCCGATAACAGAACGGCGGCCGTCGTCGGAACGGCGTGGAAGGTTTCGGCGAGCCGCGGGCTGCCCATGCCGCCGGGCGATGAAAACGCGCAGAGGGCAGCCGCTGCTGTCGTCGCCGCGAAGGGGGCGAGCGAACGTACCGAGAAAAAGCGGCCGGGAAGCCAGGGCAGGAGCAGCGGAACCCCGGCGGCTCCCGCGGCGAGAGAGGCGGCGAGATACGCCGCATACGCTCCATAGCGCGCGCCGTACAGCGGATCGAAGGGCAGGGCGAGGGCGAGGGGAACGATAAGCGACGCGAGAAACAACGGCCGGGCATGGACCAGCTCGATGGGAATCAGCACCGCGCGATCCGCAAGAGTGAAATCAACCGTACTCATGCCGGCGGTTTTTCTCATTCCCGCTTCCAGATACGGTTTGATGTCTCGCGCGCGGACGGGTCCGAACAGAACCTTTCTGCCGGTCGCCCGGCGCAGTTCGTTCGCGTCGACTCCGCTCGCGGAAAGCTGGGGGAGTATCAGCGGAGCCTTCGGCGCGGCCGCGTCCAATCCGCAAAGCCGCGCTCTTCGCGCGATTTCCCCGGCGCAGAACGTTCCCTTTCCCGCGGCGCACCACACGTTCACGCCCTTCGTGTCGATCGCCATAATCCACGCATTTACGCCCGAGAGTTCCTTTCTGAGCGCGTCGAACGAGAGCCGATAGTTCGACGTCACGAGAACCGGCGAATTCGGGTCGGGCTTTCCTGCAAAGTACAGTCCTGGTCCGATGGCGGCTTTATTCCGTCCGATTCCGAGCCTGAGTCGAGCCGCCGCGAGCCTGTCCCCGATCGACAGCTTCGACGAGACGGCGCGCGCGGGAATCGCGGCCTTCATCGCCGGCGAACCCTGCCGGGCGGAGATTACCCGGCGCAGCATGAGTCCGCTCCCTTCGCTTTTCCTGCTCCGCCTTCCGTCCGCTCCTCGGCCATGGCCGCTGCAATGAGGGCGACCGATTCGAGAACCGCTTCGTGCTTGTCCGCGGGGATTCGGGCGAACAGGGCCCGGTATTGTCCGTCGCATAATGCATGTATGTAATCGCACTTCCCGCGTCCCGTTCCGGTGAGAACGAGCGAGATTTTGCGGCGGCTCGTTTCGTCTTCGGTCCGCTCGGCCCATCCCTCGCGCACAAGGGAGTCGGCGGTCCGGCTCAGCGTGCTTTTGTCGAGGGCGAGCGCGTCGGCGAGATCCTGCAGGCTCGAAGGCCCGCGCTCTTCCATTTCCAGCATAAGATGGCACTGGGCGACGGTGACCGAACAGCAAGCCGTTTCGCCGGCGAGAAGCATTCCGGTTTCCCGTTCGAGCGAACGCATGGATTTCCGGAATCTTCTGATTGTTTGTTTGTTCATGCAATAGTTGTATTATGCAACAGTTGAATTGTCAATATCGAATTTTCTCGCCGAGAGGACTGCCCTCAAATTTCGACGTATACGCTACCGTCCTCGATTTCGACCGGAAGCAATTTCAGCCTCATCGAATCGATTCCTCTCGCAATGATGTTGTTTCTGAAATCGTCTTTGATGTCGTTGACGTCGACTTCCCCGGTTTTCAGGCTGAATCGCAAACCGTGGCTGGGACACACCACGTATTCGTCCTCGTAATCCGCCCTGCGCAGATCTCCCTGGGCGTGGGGGCACTTCGCCGCGAATACGCAGATGGTTCTTTTATAGCAGTAGACGACGTACGGTTTTCCCTCGTGAGAAAACTCCGTGATGAAGTTATTGCGCACGTCGAATTCGCTTCCGACTAATACTTTCATATTCGATCCTTCCGTTCAGGCGTGTTGAAGCTCCATCATCGCATGATCAAGGCTCTCCCTGTCAAGATCGGACTTTTCCCGGTAGTCGATTCCGATGTTGACGTTGTTCATTTCGAAAACGTAGAACAGGCATTCCTGGATCAGGTGCTCTCCTTCGAGTTTTTTCTGGAGAACGACGCTCGAATTAAGAACGGACAATCTGCGCGCGCTGATGCGTTCCAGTATTTCTTTCAGGCTTAAGGGGTTGTTCATGCAATCGAGGAGGATTAGTCCGTGGGCCGTTATATACGAGTGAAGACTCGTTTGCATTCCGGAAAAATAATCGTCGATGCTTTCTTTCTGTAACGGGGGAGAGTCGACGCGGTTCGCCGTTAATAAAGAAAACGACTTCGTCAACACCTCAAGATACTCGGTCTCCTGCTTTTCCTGCAGGTATTTATACGCGAACAGATTAGCGAGATATTCGGTTCTTCCGGGTTTTGCCCCGCATTCGGCGTCGAACAGATGCAGGATTATGTGTCCGATTTTATGCAGGATATGGAATCTCGAGAAATATATATCGAAGTAGTACGCTGATTTTGCTTCGTCGAGACCGAGATACCCGGAAATATCGTTCTTTGCCGGCGCAGAAAGGGTATTCCATCTGAATTCCGGAATAATGAATCTGGGCGAATCGTTTTCTTCTGTCATGTGCTCTCCCTTTTTTCTGTTCGAAAGGCTAGCACTTTTTTTAATATGGATTGAAGTCGGAGGACTGCGTCCCGACGCACGCATTCCGTCGTCTCAATATAGCATAGAATTTAAAGGCGTATCTATCGATACTTTCCGGTTATGGGAATATTTTTCGGTATTCCTGTATTCCCTAGCAACAGGTGTAACGACTCTTGAAAAATAACTGCGTAGTTGTTGCATGAAAAGCTTTTCGCTGATTTTCAGCAGGAGATTCTGCAGTCTCATTGCTTTTCTTGAAGTCCTGTTTATGCTATATTTCGCAAAACGGTACAAAGAGGTAGCGATGAAACGGACAGATATTAACAAGGTATTGATTATAGGTTCCGGCCCGATCGTCATCGGTCAGGCATGCGAGTTCGATTATTCCGGCACGCAGGCGTGCAAGGCGTTGCGCGAGCAGGGTTATAAAATCGTCCTGGTTAATTCTAATCCGGCGACCATCATGACAGACCCGGTCATGGCGGACGCTACGTATATTGAGCCCCTCAATATCCGCAGGCTCGAGCAGATCATTGAAAAAGAGCGTCCCGACGCCCTCCTGCCGAACCTCGGCGGGCAAACCGGCCTCAACCTCGCCTGCGAACTGAGCAAGGCCGGAATTCTCGACAAATACAACGTGAAGGTTATCGGCGTCAATCTTGAAGCCATAGAACGCGGGGAAGACCGGGAAATTTTCAAGAACACCATGCGCGAGCTGGGCATCGACACACCCCGCTCAGATATCGCCCACACCGTCCAGGATGCGGAGAAAATTGCCGAACGGCTCGGCTATCCGGTAGTCGTGCGGCCCGCGTACACCATGGGCGGCGCCGGTGGCGGGCTCGTATACAACGTAGAAGAGCTTCAGACGATCGCCGCGCGCGGACTCGAGCTTTCCATGACTCATCAGCTGCTCATAGAAGAATCCATTCTCGGCTGGGAGGAGCTCGAAGTCGAAGTGGTGCGCGATTCAAAAAACCAGATGATTGCCATCTGCTTCATCGAAAATATCGACGCAGTCGGCGTGCACACCGGCGATTCCTTTTGCTCGGCGCCCTTCCTGACCATCGATAAAAAGCTGGAGGAGCGTCTAAAAGCCGAAGCCTTCAAGATCGTCGAATCCATCGGGGTAATCGGCGGAACGAACGTCCAGTTCGCCCACGACCCGAAAACCGGCCGCGTGGTCATCATCGAAATCAATCCGCGCACCTCGCGCTCCTCGGCCCTTGCTTCCAAGGCCACCGGCTTCCCGATCGCCCTCATTTCCGCGAAGCTCGCCTCCGGCCTCACCCTCGACGAAATTCCGTACTGGAGGGACGGCAGCCTGGAGAAATACACTCCCTCCGGAGACTACGTCGTTCTCAAATTCGCGCGCTGGGCCTTCGAAAAATTCCGCGGGGTCGAGGACAAGCTCGGCACCCAGATGAAGGCGGTAGGAGAGGTCATGTCCATAGGGAAGACCTTCAAGGAAACCTTCCAGAAGGCGATCCGCGGGCTCGAGAATTCCCGCCACGGCCTGGGCTTCGCCAAGGATTTCAACAAAAAGTCTCTGGAAGAGCTCACGGACATGCTTCGCTTTCCGTCGAGCGAGCGCTACTTCATTCTCTACGAAGCGCTGAGGAAGGGCGCCGATGTTCAGAAGCTCTACGAGCTTACCTACATCAAGCCGTACTTCCTGGAACAGATGAAGGAACTCGTTGTCCTCGAAGAAGAAATTCTCAAAAACCCCGGACGCCTTCCTGCCGACGAATTGCTCGTCAGGGCCAAGAAAGACGGCTTTTCCGATAAGTATCTGGCGAAGATTCTCGGCATCCGGGAAAAAGACGTCCGCAAAAAACGCACCGAACTCGGCGTCACGGAAGCCTGGGAAGCCGTTCCCGTTTCCGGCAAGGAAAACACCTACTATTACTACTCGACCTACAACGCGGCGGACCGCAGCGTCGCGAGCGCCAATCCCAAGAAAATCATGATCCTGGGCGGCGGACCGAACCGGATCGGGCAGGGCATCGAGTTCGACTATTGCTGCGTCCACGCGGCGATGGCCCTCCGCGAACAGGGCTACGAGACCATCATGGTCAACTGCAATCCGGAAACCGTTTCCACCGACTACGACACGAGCGACAAGCTCTACTTCGAACCGGTCACGGCCGAAGACGTTCTGCAAATCTACGCCAAGGAAAAGCCGGCCGGCGTTATCGTTCAGTTCGGCGGACAGACCCCGCTCAACATCGCGCGCGAACTCTCCGACGAAGGAGCTGCAATCCTCGGCACGAGCATCGATTCGATCGACATCGCGGAAGACCGCGACCTCTTCCGCAAAATGATGGATAATCTGGCCGTACCGATGCCCGAGTCCGGCATGGCGGCCGATATCGACGAAGCGGTCAAGGTCGCTTCCGGCATCGGGTATCCGCTGATGATCCGCCCCTCCTTCGTTCTCGGCGGCCGCGGCATGGAAGTCATCTACGACGAAAACATGCTGCGCGAATACGTCGCGAAGGCAGTCGGCGTAACTCCCGACCGGCCGCTGCTTTTGGACCGATTCCTCAGAAACGCGGTGGAATGCGAAGCCGACGCGCTCGCCGACGGAGATGAAGTGTATATTCCCGCGGTCATGGAGCACGTCGAGCTCGCCGGGGTCCACTCGGGCGACTCTGCCTGCGTTATTCCGCCGGTGTCGATCGACGCCGCCCATCTGGCGACTATCAAGGACTACACGACGAAGATCGCGAAAGCCCTCCACGTTTGCGGCTTGATGAACATGCAGTACGCTATCGAAGACGGAAAGGTCTACGTGCTCGAGGCGAACCCGCGCGCGAGCAGGACCGTTCCCCTCGTTTCCAAGGTGTGCAACACTCAGATGGCGGGCCTCGCCACCCGTTTGATGCTGGGAGAAAAAGTCCCGGCCTTGAAGCTCAAAGACAAGATTATTCCGCATTTCGGCGCGAAGGAAGCGGTGTTCCCGTTCGAGAAATTTCCGGAAGTCGATCCGGTGCTCGGGCCGGAAATGCGTTCCACCGGCGAAGTCCTCGGCCTCTCGGACAGCTACGCGCTGGCGTTCTATAAGTCGCAGGAGGGTGCGGGCACATTCCTGCCCTCCGAGCTCGATCCGGCCAAAGGAGCGGGAAAGGTGCTCATCAGCCTCTCCGATAAAACCGGACAGAGCAGCGAGGCGGTCAAGGTCGGCAAGGTGTTCGAATCGCTCGGCTTCGCCATCCTGGCGACCAGCGGAACCGCGGAGTTCTACCGAGCCGCCGGCGTGAAGTGCGAAACCATCTCCAAGCTGAACGAGGGCCGCCCGAACGTGCTGGACGTCGTGCTGAACCGCCAGGTCAACCTGGTGATCAACACTCCGAGCGGCAGGCGCGACGCCCTCGCCGACGACGCGGTCATCCGGAAGGCAGCGATCAAATACCGCGTTCCCTACATCACGACCCTTTCCGCGGCTCTCGCGGCGGCCGAGGGAATCCGGGCGGCTCGCGGCGGAAAAGGCGGCGTTAAGTCGGTGCAGGAATATCATACGGCGATCACCGAGGCCTAAGCCGTTAGCGCGCGTCCCGATCCGGCGAAGCGGCGAAGCGATTCGCCGGATCGCCGCGTTACAGGAGGCCATGCAAAAGTACTCGCTGTCGGCGCAGTATCAGGCGCCGACAGCATTTTGTATTTCCGGCAAGTCCCGTAAAACGAATCCCTGCTTTTATACCAAATTCCGCCCCAGTATTTCTTTTAAAAGCGAAAAGGACTTTTCCCCGACAGCGGTCTTAATTCGATTCTCAAGGTTTATTTTAATTCGCTCGTATTTCCTGGCGCATTCCGTTCCCGCTTCAGTGAGATACATGTGCTTGTCCCGTTGATTTCCCGGCAGGTGACGGTATTCAATAAACCCGCGCTCTTTCAGTTTT
Source organism: Teretinema zuelzerae (assembly GCF_021021555.1). Classification (NCBI taxonomy): domain Bacteria; kingdom Pseudomonadati; phylum Spirochaetota; class Spirochaetia; order Treponematales; family Treponemataceae; genus Teretinema; species Teretinema zuelzerae. The sequence goes on from NZ_JAINWA010000003.1 coordinate 6,478, forward strand.
GCCGCCGCTTTGTGCATGGCCTGCCGGCTGATTTTTATCATTTCCGCGGCTTGCGAGATGGAAAGATCCTTTTGGGCGATTTTCGATATAAGATAAAAATCCGTATGAGAGAAATGGACGTCTTCCGTCTTGGCCCAAACGTCTTCAGTCGCTTTTCGCAGAACCGCATGTTGCTCGCTGATTAAATCGATGATGGTCAGAGATGCTCTGTCGCTTTGCATGAAAACCTTCCGTATGTTTTTATTGTCAACTAGATTGACAATAAAAGGGGAATTCAGATACTGTGCCTACGCACGGTATAGTACCGACAGGATGGTTGATAGACAATGGGCAATACGATTTTTCAGAAACGCCTTTTTACGGCGATGATGTGCTTCTTCATGGTTTTGGGAATGACGCTGTATAATATCATTCTTCACAGCGGATTCGGGCTTCATGTGTTGACGGATATGCTCAAGGAATTGTGGATCGTATACGCGGTCGCTTTGGTTCTTGATCTGTTCCTCGTCGGTCCTCTGGCGAAGAAATTCGTATTTTCCGTTATTAAACCCGTCAGCAAGCCGGCCGTCGTTCTTTCGATTTCCACGTGCATGGTTTTTTGCATGGTGACTCTGATGTCGATATTCGGTTCAGTCATGGCGAGCGGCGTATCGGCAGAGGCGGTTTCCGGCTATCCTTCAGTCTGTATCCGCAATTTGATCGCGGCTCTTCCCCTGAATCTCTTGATCGTGTCTCCCCTGGCGCGAGCTCTTTTCATGTTCCTGTTTCCCGAGCTTCGGGAGGAGCGCATTGACACGGAAAAAAGATGAAATTATAGTCTAGAAAACTCTTCGGGAGCGTTCTTTCATGTTTTCATACAATATTATCGGGACCGGCGCCGTGGGCGGCTATTACGGCGGGCGCCTTTCGCAGTCGGGACGCGATGTCCGCTTTCTTGCCCGCAGCGACGCCGATGAAATCCGCAAGCACGGGCTGATCGTCGACTCGGTGAAGGGCGATTTCATCCTTCCCGAAGTTCCGGTGTTCACCAGCGCCGCCGGGATGCCTGCCGCGGACGTCGTCGTCGTTTCGACCAAATCAACCGGCAACGCCCGGCTCCCGGAAATCCTCGAACCCCTCGTTAGCCCGGGAACGATTGTGCTCATGCTGCAGAACGGACTGGGCATGGAGGAAGAACTCGCCGTCCGCTTCCCGGAGGCGATCGTCGTCGGCGGCATGTGCTTCATCTGCGCGCAAAAAAGAAAACCCGCCCGCATTTCCCATCTCGACTACGGAGAAATAACCTTCGCCGCCTTCGACCCGCGCGGAGAAGCGGTGCTTGAAGCGCTGAAAAAAGATTTCGAAGAATCCCTCGTTCCGATCACGCTCGCGGCCTCTCTCGGAGCCGCCCGCTGGCGCAAGCTGTTGTGGAACATCCCGTATAACGGCATGAGCGTGATACTCGGGGCCGACACGAAAACGATGATGGACGATCCTTCCTCGCGGGCGATCATTCGCCGCTTGATGGAAGAAGTCGCGCAGGGAGCGGCATCCTGCGGCTTCCGATTCGACGAAGGCGCCGTGGACAAGATGCTCGCCTATACCGACGGAATGAAGCCCTACGAACCGAGCATGAAGCTCGACTTCGACTACGGCCGTCCGATGGAAATCGAATACATGTACCGCAACCCCATCGCCGAGGCGAAAAAGCGCGGCTGCGAACTTCCCGCCGTCTCCATGCTCGCGGATCTTCTGGAGTTCCGGCAGCGGCGGGCGAACGCCGATCGAAACGCCCCCGCGTGAGGGGGCTCCGAACGAGGACTTTCGACCCCTCTTGATGTGTTCTGCCTCGGTCTTTTTTTTTATTATCCGAGCGGAACCGGAGAGTCTCCGTCCGCTTCCAGGAGGCGGTTGCCGAAGAATCTGATGCCCAGAAGGCCCAGGGGGGCGGTGACGAGGATGGCGAGCACGGCTATCGCGAGAATCGCGTTTCCTTCGGGAATGCCGCGAGACAGGGCGACCCCGCCGAGAGCCGCCTGGACGGTCGCTTTGGGAATGTAGGCGATGGCGCAGAAAAGACGTTCGCGGACGGTCAGGGGAGAGAACGCGGTCGCCAACCAGACGCCGAGCGAGCGGAATACGAGGCCGGCAAGAATGACGAGAACTCCGCGGAATCCCGCGTCGAGGGCCGCCGCCGGCTCGAGCGAAAAGCCGATCATCACGAACAAAACGATTTCCGCGAACACCCAAATTTTCGAAAGCTTGCCCGCTATTTCGTGCGCGATTTTTTCGTGGCGTTCGAGGAGGATGAAGCCGATGGTCATGATGCCGAGCAGGGCCGCAAAGTGGAAGTCGTCGCCGATCTGCACGAGAACTGTCGCGCATACGAGCAGTATGAGGGCCTTTTCCGTAGCCCTGATGGTCGCGTAGCGGCGCTTGAACACGTACAGAAGGGCCGCTCCTGCGAGGGCGCCGGAGGCGATTCCCGCCGTGATCGAAAGCGGAACAGAGAGTGCTGCTTTCAGCGCTCTCGTTCCTTCGCCGGCCGCCAAACCGAGGAAGACGGAAAAGATGGTGATGGCGAACACGTCGTCTATCGAAGCTCCGGCCATGACGATGGTGGGAACCTCGTTTTTTTGTCCCCGCTTTTTCGCCTTGAGGTCGAGCATCGAAGGCACTACCACGGCCGGGGAGACGGCGGCGAGCATCGCGGCGGTCAAGCCTGAAACCGCCCAATCGAAGCCGAATACGGCATGAAAAAGCGCCGTCAGGGCGGCGGTCTCGAAGACGCAGGGAACCCAGGCCATGAGAAAGGCGGTGAGCCCGACTTTTTTCAAGGTCGCGCGGCTGATGCCGAGGCCCGCGCGGAGAAGGATGACGATGAGGGCGAATGATTTCAGGTAGGGGTTGAGCTCCCACAAAATCGAAGGCGCGCTCGATTTAATGGTGAGCGAGCAAACGATGCCGAACACGACCATGCCGAGAATTCCCGGCAGCCGGGCCTTCGCGAACAGCTTTCCCGAAAGCCAGCCTCCGGCGAGCAGGAGTGCGAACATCATATTGAATTGCACGAATCATTCTCCTTTATAAAGCGGACCGATTATACCAGTTTTCGCGGATTCCGGAAATATAGGCGGCATTAGTGGAATTTTGCTATAATCTTTTTTATGAGATCGATGATATGACAAACAGAGTGATTGCAACCATCTGCGACGCAGTCGAAGAAGCGAACGCCGGACACGGCGGAGAAGACATCTGGAAGAAGCCCCTCGTTTCCTTTATCGATGCCGGCGATCCTGCACTACAGAGCTTGAATCTGAGCGTCTCTGTAAGTCATTTCATGCCCCGCGACATTCTCCCCGGAGCGAAAAGCGTGGTCTGCTATTTTATTCCCTTTACCGAACGGATTATTACAAGCAATATTTCCGGCGAGCGCGCTTCGCCTGAATGGGCGCGCGCCTACATCGAGACTAACGCGCTGATTTCCCGCATCGGCGATACGCTCGAAGCCGTATTGGCGCGCTCAGGCTTTTCGGTCGGAAAGATTCCCGCTACGCACAACTTCGACCCTGAAGTCTTGATCAGCGACTGGTCCCACCGTCATCTCGCGGCGATCGCGGGGCTCGGCGCCTTCGGGCTCAACAACATGCTGATAACCGGCGAGGGCTGCTGCGGCCGCTTCGGGAGTCTGGTTACGGATTGTCCTCTCGAGTCCGTCAAGAAAACGGTTGCCGAAAAATGCCTGTACAAGATCGACGGGAGCTGCGGAGCCTGCGTTCAGCGTTGCGTCGGCGGCGCGTATCCGGAAGGCGGCTTCGACCGCTTCGCCTGCTATCGGATATGCCTTGAAAACGCCGAAATACATCGGGACATCGGCTTTGCGGACGTCTGCGGGAAATGCCTTGTCGGCCTTCCCTGTTCCGCGAAGGATCCGTCCGCGCGCCGCCGCGGCTGAACCTGCGACGCGGCATTATGCGCCTTCATTCTCTCGTCATGCCGAGAAAGTACCGATGGATGCGCGAGTCCTCGGGATTGAGTTCCGGATGGAACGAGAGTCCGAGAATGTTGTCGTATCTCGCCAGTATCGGAGTTCCCTCAGTCTGTTCCCCGGAAAGGAAGCGACGGGACCGGGCGAGAACCGCGACTCCCTCGCCGAGTCCGGTAATCATCGGCGCGCGGATAAAGGTCGCGGGGAAGGGCGCCCTGTTTTCTTTTTCTCTCCCGAACGGGGAGTCTGAACCGAACTCGAGGGCTACCTGCTCGACGAACGAGTCTTTCTGCCGTCCGTAGGCGTTCCGTTCCACATCGACCGGGAGCGCGCCGAAGCTCGCTACCCGTTCGTCGCCGCAGGATCGGGCGAGCATGATGAGGCCGGCGCAGGTGCCCATGACGGGCTTTCCCGACTCGATGAAATCGCGGATCGCCTTCCACAGCGGCCCCGGCTCGTACGAGGCTCCCGTTCCCGGTCCGGTGCCCGGTTTCATCAGCTGCCGCGTGATTACGGTCGATTCGCCTCCGGGAATGACAAGGGCGCCGCAGAGCTCGAGGTCTCCGACGGTGCGCACTTCCCGCGATTCCTTCCTGAGCGATTCGAATACCGCCCGGTGGCGTTCGAAACCGCCTTGAAGCGCAAGCACTCCGATCATTGTCTTACCAGCCCCGCCCGGCGATTTTTTCGGATTCGGCCATGCCCGAGACGGGAATGCCGTCCATTGCCGGCCCGAGTCCGGTAGAAACTTGCAAGAGCACGGCCGGATCCTTGTAGTGAGCGACCGCGGCTACGATCGCGCGAGCCCGCTGTTCGGGATCTTTCGATTTAAAAATTCCTGAACCGACAAAGACCGATTCCGCTCCCAGATGCATCATGAGTGCCGCGTCCGCCGGAGTCGCGACTCCGCCCGCGGCGAAATTGGGAACCGGCAGCTTTCCGAGGCGCCTGGTTTCAAGCAAGAGTTCGTAGGGAGCCTGGAGCTCCTTCGCCGCGGTCATCAGCTCCGCTTCGTCCATATTCGAAATTCTTCTGATGTCGGCCATGAGGCGCCTCATGTGGCGGACCGCTTCAACTATATCGCCGGTGCCCGCTTCTCCCTTCGTGCGGATCATCGCCGCTCCTTCGCCGATTCTCCGGAGAGCTTCGCCGAGGTTCCTGCAGCCGCAGACGAAGGGAGCCTTGAAATCGTGCTTCGCGATGTGGAATTCCTCGTCGGCCGGGGTGAGCACTTCGCTTTCGTCGATGAAGTCGATCCCGAGCTCCTCGAGTATCCGCGCTTCAACGAAATGTCCGATGCGGCATTTCGCCATGACGGGAATCGAGACCGCCTTCTGTATGTCGGCGATCATCTTGGGATCGCTCATGCGGGATACCCCGCCTTCCTTCCTGATATCGCTGGGAATGCGCTCAAGGGCCATGACCGCCGCGGCTCCCGCCTGTTCGGCTATCATCGCCTGTTCGACGTTCGTTACATCCATGATGACTCCGCCCTTGAGCATCTCGGCGAGTCCGATTTTCACAGAAAATTCTTCGCGTTTATTCATGTCCTATTCTCTCCTCGATCAGTCGTTAAAAATCGCCGAAGCCAGCGCCCGGCCCGCTTCGGATACCGCTAATCCCCGCAAGATACTCGGCGGCCGCTTCTCCTATGCGTTTAATTCCTTCTCTGATGTCCTTCTCCGAAAGAGACCCGTAGCAGAGCCTGAAAGTGTGCTGGAACGTATTGTCGATGTCCTGCAGGGCTCCGGGCAGGAATGCCGCTCCCCGGTCTATCGCGCGGAGGTAGAGTTCTACGCTCGACGCGCCTTCCGGGAGATTCGCCTGAAGCTGGAATCCCCCTTCGGGAATCGACCAGGAAACCCCTTTCGGCATGTATTCGCCAAGGGCGGCGAGAACGGCGTCCCGCCTCCGGCGGTAGTGATTCTTGATGCGCGCCCGGTGCGCGCGGTATCCCGCGTCGTCCGCGAGAAATTCCCGCGCGATTCCCTGCATCAGGGGCGGACACCCGAGATCCATGGCCTTTTTCACCGCGGCGAGCGCTTCGATGCGTTCAGACGAGCTGACTATCCAGCCGACCCTGAGTCCGCTGATGAAGGACTTCGAAAGAGATCCCAAAATTATCGAGTTTTCCGGCCCCGGATCGGAAAGAAAGGAGCGGGGCGGAGTGCCGAAGTGGAGATCGCGGAACACCTCGTCCGCGAGCAGCACGGCGTTGTTCGATTTCGCCCATTGCGCGAGCGCGAGCCGTCTTGTTTCAGAAATATCCGTTCCGCTCGGGTTATGAAGCACCGGACAGAGATAGAGTATCGTTCCGTCGGAAGCGGGACCGAGATGTTCAGGTTCGGGCCCCTCCTCTCCGCGAGGAACCGTTTCGAAGGGCAGGGCGAAGGCGTTGAAGGCGTTGGTTACGCCGGCATAGCAGGGCGTTTCGCACAGGACCGGCGTTCGCTGCTCAGCTGCTTGCTGCGCTATCAACGATATCGCCTGCTGCGAGCCGCTGGTAACCAGAATATGCTCAGCGCCTACATCCAGCCCGTCCTCCCGGTAGAGCCGGGCGATCTCTTCCCGGAGACTCTCCAGGCCGCGAGGATCGCCGTAGTCGCGGAACAGTTCTTCTCCCCTGGAAAGCGCCCGGAGCACGAGGCGTTCCAGTATGCCGCTTTCGATCGTGTCGGGGTCGGCTATTCCTCTGGTGAAGACTATCGTCCCTTCTTTATTGGCAAGGGCCATAAGGCCTCCGAGCCCCCGTTGAAGGCTGTCGCGCAGCTTTCGCGCCGAACCGGAACGGCTTTCAGGCGCAGAGAGCTGTTCCGGCGCGCGCGGCTCGGCTGTCGCCGCATTCGCGTCCGCTGAGGCGTTTTCGCCCGCTGAGACGCTCGCGCCCGGCGGATCGAGAACAAAGGTTCCTCTGCCGACGTGGGACGAAATGAGTCTGTCTTCCGCGAGATCCTGGAGCGCTCTCCTGATCGTCGCCGCCGTCACCGAATAGGATTCGGCCATTTCGGCAACCGAGGGCAGCCTCTGTCCCGGGGATAATTCCCCCGAACGGATCCGGTCCTTCAGATAGTCGCGGATTTGAATATACAAGGGTATTTGGTTTTCTTTGTCTGGTTTCATATAACTTGATACAGTATTAATACAGTATCAAGTTATATGTCAATCAGTAATTATGCTTTTTATCTTATTTTCGACTCTGTATCCAGAAACCGAAAAGCCGATCCGATCCTTCAATATGCGTAATAAACCAGTCGCGCAGAAAAAGAAGCACGCTGTCGTTGACGGGCATAGCCCCTGTGCGAATTTTGCTTGAAAGACTTTCGACCTGAGTCTCCAATTGTCTGTGCAACTCGGCATGGGCGCTTCTTTCAGGATATGAATGCATTCGAAATAAACGCTCTTCGGTCTCGAAATGGGCTTTTGTGTCCTTGGCGATAGTCTCGAACAGCGCTTTCATGTCGGATTCAGCGGCCCGATTGCGCACAGCTTCGCTCAAGGCGTTGATCAGAGCGACGATCTGCCGGTGCTGCTCGTCGATTTCGGTTATATTCGTATTTAAGGTATCGTTCCATTCAATGAATGCCATATATAGAGTATATGACATAAATGGCGTGCAGGCCTCGATTGAATTGAATTATCAGGAGGTGAGCGCTTCAAGCCGCGTCAGATAGTCGCGGGCGTGTTCATTGCCGTCTCCGCACGTTTCCCGGTCGGGTTTAAAGTTCGAGCATACTTGCGGATAGTTCGGTTGTCCGTGAATCCTGCACCGGTTTTCTTCGTCCAGGTTCGCGCAACGGACCCCGGCGGGCTTGCCTTCAGGCATTCCCGGAAGGGGCGAGGATATCGAAATGTATATGCAGCACGCCGCGCATCCGGGTCGACACATGGAAAGGTTTTCTGTTGTCGTCAGTTTGCTTCTTTGATTTTCTTCGCGATCTCTTCCGTTGAAAGACCGTCATAGGCTTCCCTCGTCGTCAAGTCTTTCAAGCTGATCTTGTCGGCTGCGACGAAGAGCCCCCATCTGACGCCCTTTTTTTCCGCCCAGGCGTACTGCTGCGGGAGCTTCTTCTGGTCCGGGAAGGTTTCGCACGCGATTCCCAAAGCCCGCAGCGCTGACGCCGTTTTCTGATACAGCGCCATATCCGCCGAGTCCTGGCAGAATACGGCGGCGTCGGTGAATCCTGCCTTCTTTCCCTGAAGCCCCAGCTGCTCGAGGCCGGCGATCAGTCGGTCGAGACCGATGGACGAACCGACTCCCGGAATCCGGTCCTTCATGTAGAGGCCCGCGAGATTGTCGTAGCGGCCGCCCGAGCATACAGACCCGATGCCGGGAAGGTCGTTCAGGAAGGTTTCGTATACGACGCCGGTGTAGTAGTCGAGCCCGCGCGTGATCGAAGGATCGAGTACGAAGGACGAGGCGGTTCCAGTCGCTTCCATAAAGGCGTGAATGTCCCTGAGCCGGCGGCTGTCCTCTCCCGGACCTCCGGCGAGCCGTTCAAGCAAACTCAAGGTCGCTTCGAAGTCTTCGGGAGCAGTGCCCGCTCCCTGAATGTAGGCGAGAATTTCATCGGCCGTTTCGGCTCCTGCGATTTCGGCCAGAAGCGCCTTTACTTCGTCGTTGCCTATTTTGGAAAGCTTGTCGACGGTGCGCAGAATTTCTTCGCTTTTTCCGGAAAGCCCCCGCGACGCGAGGAAGCGGTTGAACAGTCCGCGGTGGGAAAGCCTGATCGTAACCGAGGTCACGCCGATGGAGGAGAGGGCCGACCTCATCAGGTCAAGAATCTCGAAATCGACCGCCGCGGAATCGGACCCGACGATGTCGAAATCGCATTGAACGAATTCGCGGTATCTGCCCGCTTGGGGTTTTTCGCCCCGCCAGACTTTCGATATATGATAGCGCTTGAAGGGAAAGTATAATTCTTCCCGGTGTTCGGCTACGAATCGCGCGAACGGCACGGTTAAATCGAAGCGAAGGGCGACATCGCGTCCTCCGTTGTCCTCGAAACGGAATACCTGCTTTTCCGTCTCGCCGTTGCTTTTCCGCAACAGAATTTCCGAGTACTCAAGGGCAGGCGTATCTATGGGGACGAAGCCCGACGATCTGAATGCCGTGGTGAGCGTTTCGATCAACAGCGCCCGCTGTATTTCCTGGGCCGGAAGAAAGTCTCGAAATCCTTTCAAAACTCTGGGTTGTATAAGGTCTGCCATGCTGGTATGATACCCGCTAGCGTCGGTTTTAATCAATCCGTCCCACTCGTTCCGCGGAGGTGGCTTCTCCATGCTGATGGTTGTCGATATCGGAAACACCAACATTGTCGTCGGTCTCTTTCATGAAACAGATCTTGTCGTCGACTGGCGGCTCTATACAGACCCCCGCCGCACGGACGACGAATACGCCTCGACGCTCAGATCCCTTTTCCGCGATTCCGGAATCGCTCCCGGAACGATAGAGAAAACAGTCGTCTCTTCGGTCGTTCCTTCCTTGAACGACACCTTTTTCCGCATGATAGAAAAACTTACCGGAAAGGCTCCCGTCCATGTAGGGCCGGCCATGTACTCGCTTCTTCCGGTCAGGGTCCCCGAGTCCGCGGTGCATGAAATCGGCACCGACCTCGTTTGCGACGCCGTGGCAGCCTATACGCGCTATAAATCCGCCTGCATCGTCGTGGATTTCGGCACGGCCCTCACCTTTACCGCGATCGGCTTCGACGGAGAGATCCGCGGAGTCGCCATAACGCCGGGGCTGGGAACCGCAGTTAAAGCCCTCTTCCGCGATACGGCCCAGCTCCCCTCGGTTCCACTGGAAATCCCGCCTTCCAGCCTGGGAACGAACACAACTCATTCAATCCAGTCCGGGGTCGTCCTCGGTTATGCGGGTCTCGTCGAGTCCCTCGTCGGCAGGATGCGCGCGGATCTGGGAACAGAGGCTCCCGTCATCGCCACCGGCGGGCTTTCGCACGTTCTTGAACCCATCGTGTCGGTCTTTGATTCAACCGATCAGGGCCTCACTCTCGAAGGGCTCAGGCTCATCGCTTCGATCGTACCAGATCGGCAAGGCTGACTCCCGCTCCGTTGTCCACGTCACGAACGAGTTCTCCTCCGATCACCCGTTCCAGCATTTCCGGATCGAGCCCCGGGGTCAGTATTTTCTCTGTGCGAAGAATTCCGATGTCTTCTTCCCTGATCGATTCTCCAGCCTTCATCGACCGCAGATAATGCAGCGAACGATTCGTTCTTCCGTAATTCGCGCGTTCGGATTCGGCAAGCCGCTTTACGCCGTCTCCCAGAACCGCAGACGTCTTCGCGTCCCCGTACCGGGCTTTGAGATCTTCCAGAACTGCTTCCGGAGTTCTTCCTTCTGCTTTGCGCAGTTCCATCGTCATCCGGGCGAACTGTTCAGGGGGGAGGGCAACCGGATCGTCGAGCCCCGGATCGCTTCTGGAAAGACAAATATGCTTTTCAATCATGCACGCGCCGTTCGCGGCGGCGGCCAGCGGAACCAAAACCGGATCCAGTGAATGGTCGCTTACTCCGACCCGCACTCCGAACACCGCCGCCAGAGAGCCGAGCACTGAGATATTGTACTCATCTTCAGGGGCGGGATAGCTCGTGATGCAATGAAGCAGTATCCGCTCAGGCGCCTTCTTCGTCATTTCAAGCGCTTGTTCGATATCTCCCAGGCGGGAAACCCCGCTCGAGAGAATCAGGGGGATGCCGAGTTCCGAGGCGGAACGGAGGAGGGGCAGGTGATTGAGCTCAGGAGAAGCTATCTTTATCCACTGCGGGTTCAGCTCGGCCAATTCCGTAAGGCTTTTTGTCCCGAAGGGGCTGCAGAGAAATCCGATGCCCTTTTTGTCGCAGTATTCTTTTATTTCACGGAAAAAGGAAGGAGGCGCCTCAAGCTCTTTGAACCGGTCGAACAGGCGTATGTCTCCGCCGGGAAGCCGGACGAAGCCGGTGTCGGGATGAAGGATCTCTTCCGCGTAAACTATCTGGAATTTCGCGATGTCCGCCCCGGTATCCCGGGCCGCGTCGATCAATTCCCGCGCTTTTTTCATGCTTCCGCCGTGGCTTGTTCCGATTTCGGCTATTACGGCGATTTTTCCGATTGTGTGTATCATCGTATCTCGGATTTTATCACAGTTTCCCTGCAGGATACGAGATCCTCCGATCGGAAAAAAACATGCTCGACAAAAAAGTTTCGATGAGGTATCATTTCTTGTATTAACTGAATTTTACCCAGGAGAAACACGCATGAAGAATTTATATTGCGACATCTGCCGAAAAGAAATCGAGACTCCGATGCCAAACCGGAATTACTTCCATATTCGCGAGTTCGATGTATGCGAGGCTTGCAAGGATACTCTGGACGCCCGCCTTCGCCCCGTTCTGCGCTCCCATTTCCCCTATTCTCCTGAATGGTACGAGCAGACCGTGATCACCTTTTTGGAAAAAGGTTCTTCTTCCGGCCGGATCTGATTCTTTTCTGAGTCATACCTCGCCTCTTGAAAGACATGCAAGGTTCGTATCCCCCTTTTTTCGATGAGAAAAGGCCCGGGTTTATGCGCCTTGACATGTTTTTTTTCATTATGGTACTATTTCAAAACTTGTAAACCATTCAAAGAGACATAAAGGAGACAGTATGTCAGGACATAGTAAGTGGGCGACGATTAAACACGCCAAAGGCGCTGCCGACGCGAAACGCGGCCAGCTTTTCACAAAGTTCATCAAGGAAATTTCCATCGCTGCGCGAATGGGCGGCGGCGATCCCAACGCTAACCCCCGCCTCCGCACCGCGATTCTCAAGGCTCGCGGAGCCAACATGCCCAAGGACAACATCGAGCGGGCCATCAAGAAGGGAACCGGCGAACTCGGCGCGGCGATCTACGAAGAACTCACTTACGAAGGCTATGGACCCGGCGGAGTCGCCGTTCTCGTCGAAGTTCTCACCGATAACAAGAACCGCGCAGCAGCTAACGTCCGCAATCTGTTCTCCAAGAACGGCGGAAACCTCGGCGCGACCGGTTCAGTTTCCTATATGTTCAAGCGCCTCGGCCAGATCGAATACGACGCATCCGTCGTGAACGAAGACGAAATGATGGAAGCCGCCCTCGAAGCCGGAGCCGACGACGTCGCTGTGGACGACGGAGTGATCACGGTAACCACTGACCCCGTCGCCTTCGAATCCACCCTCGAAGCGCTCCAGGCAAAGGGCTACGAATCCCTTTCAGCGGCCGTCAACATGGTTCCCGATACCTATTCCACGCTCGACGCCGACATGACCCGCAAGGTGCTCAAGCTCATCGACAAGCTCGAAGAGGACGACGACGTTCAGAATGTATACTCCAACATCGACATTCCCGAAGGATTCGAAGCAGAGTAATGTCAACCGCGCCGGCCGCTCGAACAACTTCGGTTGTAAAGAGAGCGGTTCCAGCGCGATATCAAAACCGCCGGCCCATCCGGCGGTTTTTTTTCGTTTTTTTGGGCGCAAAGGAGATCATTTCTGCAAAACAAAACCGACCGTCTGGTCATCGGCATCGATCCTGGCCTGGCTTCGACAGGGTGGGGCATAGTCCTTGCCGCCGGAAATCGTCTCACGCATCTGGGCCACGGTGTCATCGAGACGAGCTCGAAGCTCGATCATCAGACGCGCCTTGTCCGCATATACGAATCCCTCGTCGAAGTCCTTGACGCGTGGAAACCGCAGGAAGCGGGAATGGAAACCCTTTATTTCGCCAAAAACGTCACGAGCGCCCTTTCCGTTGCCGAAGCTCGCGGAGTCGTCACTCTCGCGCTCGGTTTGCGCGGCCTTCCGCTCGGCGAATACTCTCCAAACGAGATCAAGCAGGCCGTTTCCGGTTCCGGCCGCTCCGAAAAGAAAATCGTTCAGGAATCGGTTCGCCTCCTTCTGGGCCTGTCGTCGGTTCCCTCTCCAGATCATGCCGCCGACGCGCTCGCGGCGGCGATAACGCGCATTCACACAGTGCCTCTGCGGTATTGATTTCCCCCGCGGAATCACTCATAATGGCGCCATGTTCAACAGCGTTTCCGGAACCATTACCGCTAAACACCCTTCAGCGATATATCTCGAGAATAACGGCATAGAATGGGATTTTCAGGTCAGTTCGGCCGCCCTCGATCGTCTGGGACCGGTCGGTTCCACCGCCCGCATTTACAGCTGGCTGTACCATCGTGAAGACCAGATGCGGCTGTTCGGATTTTATTCGGTCGAAGAGCGCAACCTTTTCCTTGATTTATTAAAGGTCGACGGAATCGGCCCGAAGCAGGCGGTGAAGATTCTTTCAAGCATCCCCTGCGCCGAGCTTGAAGCGGCTCTCGAAGCTGAAGACCTTTCGCGCCTTGAATCCGCACCCGGAATCGGGAAAAAAACCGCGCAGAAAATGATTCTCGCCCTCAAGGGCAAATTGACCCGCATCGATTCAAGCCCCGGAAAACGCGGCAAGGACGCTCAAACTCCCTTCGACGACATCGTAAACGCTCTATCCGACATGGGCTTCGACCGGAAGCTCGCCCTCGAGGCTGTCGAATCCTCCGCCGCCTCCCTGGGCGTGAAAATTTCAGCATCGGGCGCCTCAGTCGGCCATGAAAAGGAGCAGGAATTGTTCCGCCAGGCTCTGGTCGCCTTAAGCTCATGACGGATAACGATGTAAACGACGCCTTTCCCGGCATCACCCGGCCTGATTCCCTTCCCGACGATGAACGCGACCGCGCTCTCAGACCGCGCAAACTCGTCGATTTTCAGGGGCAGGAACAGATCAAAACGAATCTCGCGGTCTTTATCCAGGCTGCCCGGGAACGAGGGGAAAGCCTTGATCATGTGTTTCTGATCGGTCCTCCGGGCCTCGGGAAGACGACTCTTGCGCAAATAACGGCGAACGAGCTCGGCGTCGACTTCAAGGTCACGAGCGCTCCCGCCCTGGATAAGCCCAAGGATCTTGCAGGAATTCTCGCGACGGTGACCGAGCGCACCGTTTTTTTCATCGACGAAATCCACCGCCTCAAGCCGGCCATAGAGGAAATGCTGTATATCGCGATGGAGGACTACGAACTCGACTGGATCATCGGCCAGGGTCCGAGCGCGCGCACAGTACGCATTCCCCTTCCTCCGTTCACCCTTATCGGCGCGACCACACGCGCGGGAATGGTTTCAAGCCCGCTTGTCAGCCGTTTCGGCATCGTGCAGCGTTTCGCTTTTTACAGCGACGACGAACTCACCGACATCATCCTCCGTTCAGCCGGCATTCTCGGAGCCGAGATCGACGGATCCGCGGCCCGCGCGCTTGCCCACTGCTCGCGGGGCACGCCGCGCGTCGCGAACCGCCTGCTCCGCCGAATGCGGGACTTCGCCCAGGTGTTCGGCAACGGCTTGATCACCGAATCGGTAGTCTCTGACGGGCTAGAGAAGCTTGAAATCGACTGCCTCGGCCTTGAACGCTACGACCGCGAAATTCTGCGCTCGATAATCCAGAATTACGGCGGCGGACCCGTCGGGGCGGAAACTCTCGCCATATCGGTGGGAGAAGCCCAGGACACGCTCGAAGACTATTACGAACCGTATCTGATTCAGGCCGGCCTGCTCCAGCGCACCCCGCGCGGACGCATGGCGACCGAACAAGCCTACTCGCACCTGAATCTGCAGCGTACCAACCGGGGAAAAGACGACACAGATGCAAACCAGCGACTTCCATTTTGAACTTCCGCCCGAACTCATAGCCCAGACTCCGTCGGGAGAGCGGGGCAAAGACCGGCTTCTCCGCCTCGACCGGCGAACAGGCGCCTGGTCTGATCATGATTTTTCAGGAATCGCCGATCTCGTCGATCCCGGCACGCTCATGGTCTTCAACAACTCGCGCGTCCGCCACGCACGTTTGTACGGCATCGCCGATTCAAGCGGCAACCGCGCGGAATTCCTTCTCATTTCCCGCGTAGACTCGCCCGATTGCGAGAACGGCTCGCTCTGGAAGGCGATGGCCAGGAACGCCAAGAGGCACAAGCCGGGAAGAACTTATTCGTTCGACGACGGGTTGAAAGGCGAGATAGTTGCAGACGAAGACGGCTCTCTTGCGGGTACCGAATTCCGCCTCGTCAGATTCAACCGTGTCGTCGAAGATTCCTGGCTGGACAAGTTCGGCCATCTTCCGCTTCCTCCGTACATCACGCGCGAGGACGGCATCGAAGACGCTGACCGCTACCAGACTGTGTATTCCCGGACCGTCGGCTCGGTAGCTGCTCCTACGGCTGGTTTGCATTTTACCCCGGAGGTTCTCGCCTCGCTCGACGCCCGCGGAATTGAACGGGCAGAAGTCACCCTTCATGTCGGGTTAGGCACCTTTCTCCCGGTCAGAACCGAGACGATAGAAGATCACGTCATGCATGAAGAGCGGTATGAAATCCCTGAGGCGACGGCCCAGGCGGTGAATCGCGCGAAGGCGGAGGGGCGCCCTGTCCTGGCGGTGGGAACCACCAGCGTTCGAACCCTCGAGTCTGCGTACGACGCGGATAAGGGCTTCCTTCCCGCGGGAGAGGGTTCAACCGGCATATTCATCTATCCCGGCTACGAGTTTAAAGCGGTGGATCAGCTTTTTACCAATTTCCACACCCCGGGCTCGACGCTTTTGATGCTGGTTTCTGCATTCGCGGGCAGGGAACGGATTCTCGCGGTCTACGATCACGCGATCGAGGAGCGGTATCGGTTTTTCTCCTACGGAGACTCGATGCTCATCAGGTAAGCGTTTTGAGTCCTTCTTCCAGAAGGTTGAAGATGCAGGACCGCTCAAGCGACGGCGGAAAATAGCTTTCTTCGAAAAAAAGCTCGGCCTTTTCCTTGATGATCATGATATCCCTCATGCTTAAGGGGAGGCTTCTTCCGATCAGAAGATTTTCGAATTCCTTCTTTCGAAAGAAAAATTTCCCTGCGAAGGCTATGCGCAAATCCGCAAGGATGTTTTTTTGGAACTTCGCGAGAAAAGCGAAGGACGCGGTTCCTGTCGTCACAATTCCTTCGGCTCCAAGCCGCTGATAGATGCTGACATCCCACAGTTCGGTGGGAATGCGTATTTTGCTTATGAAGTCGGGTTCTCTCGAAGCTTCGCGCCCTTCGTTCGAAAAGTATCGCGACATGGGAATCCAGGAAGCTTCGCCGGGGGTTCTGATTTCCAATCGGGCGTCCAGCGCTAAAAGCGGAGCGAATGCGCTCAGCCGTTGCCCTTTCGCCGAGATGTTTCCGCCAATCGTAGCGAGCGAGCGTATTCCCGGATTCGCGATTCCCTTGATAGCGTCGTACAGCACGTCGGGAACGTTTTTTCTTCCCAATTGAAGAATAGCGTCCAGCGTGACGGCAGCTCCGAATTCCACATATCGCTCGGTTTTACTGATGCTGCAGAGTTCGGGGATTCTTCCCAATGCCAATACTTCCGACGGCAGATGCAGATTCCTTCCCGTCTGACGTCTGGCGATCTCGGTGCATCCGGCCGCAAGCGTGATTCCGGTAACGTTTTTCAGAGTCGTCTGGACTTCCGCTATGCTTTGAGCATAGGTTACTTCTGTTAATTTATTGAGCATTTTTCCGCTTCCGCCGCAAAACCGCGGCTGTTTTTACTCCCGCGATCAAATCTTCGATGCTTGTGCACCGGCATGCGTTTCCCGCAAAACACTCCCGTATCTCCTCGGACGTCGGCCTGAGCGTTTTTTCCAACAAGGCGTGCGCGTGGAGGATTTTTCCCGCGTCGCAGTATCCGCACATCTCCACCTTCGCTGAAGCGAATCCTTCTTCGATGTCCCGGTAGTCGACCATTGTTTTAAAGTATTCGAGAGTGATGATCGAAGCGCCCCTGATTTGAAACACGGGAATCATGCAGGACGGCACCGGGCTTCCGTTCATAAGCACCGTACAGGAACCGCATCTTCCGGAAAGGCAGCCTTCCTTCGCCGAAAATTTCGAGTAGCGGTTTCTCAGAATATGCAGGAGCCGCTCTCCCGGATTCGAGTCGATGAACATCAGGTCGCCGTCAAGTTCGAATGGTATCATTATTGAACATCCTTGCGCGCTGCGTGCATCGCGGCCCAGATAAAATCCTGGGGCGCCGGAACTTTCTCGGCCTGTTTACCGATGATCTGCGAAAGGGCCGCGTTGTAAGCGGCCGGAATGAGATTTCCGGCGATCGTTCCTATTCCCCTGGAAGGAGATTCCGAATCGACGAGGATGATATGAATGTCCGGCATTTTCGCGGGGGATAAAACGTTGTATTGAATGCTGTCCCGCGGGGCGAGCTTGCCGTCTTTAACCGTGATATGCTCGGTAAGCGTCTTTGACAGCGCCGCGTACGCCGACTTTCGCAGAGCCGTCGTCGCCGAGTTTTTATTTCTGATTTTTCCCGCGTTGCAGGCGATCCAGATGTTCTGAATGACGACCTCGTAGGTCGCGGGATTAAGCTCCAATTCTACGGCGCACGCTCCCGGCGTCGTCGAGATGAACGGAGTTCCGCAACAGGTTTTCGGGTTCCAGGACGAGGCGCGCGGAGCTGTCCATATTTTTTTTACGGATATCGGAAGCGGCTGGCGGAAGCGTTGTTTTTGAATCGTGGCGCACGCTTTTTCCAGCAGGGGAAGCTGTATCGCGAGTTTTGCGGACAACGTGTCGGGGCCCGTTTCGCTCATCGTATCGGTATCTACTCCTGCGAACTCTATAGCGTCTTCTTCGATTCCGAGAATGTCGGCGGCCGTCCGTCTCATCGCCTGCCTCATTCCCGACGACTGTACATCGGCGAAAATTTTCAGGATGCCGTCTGTTTCCATGGTCATTTCGAGGCTGTATTTCGTTCCATCCGGAACGCGCGAAGTAAATCCGTTTCCCTGGAAGCCGGTCGCCAACGAGATTGATTTGATGGTTCCGTCCCGGAAGTCTTTCTTGCGATTCGCCAGCAAGCTGTAGGCGGCGTATTTACGGGGAAAATCGCTGGCTATGCATAAGTGTTCGAGCAATTCCGCGATTTCCATTTCACCGATGTCGTCGGTGATTCCTGCCCTGTCTTCCTGCTTTTTCGTCCTTTTATACCGCAGATTCAGGAGTTTCCATTCGACCGGAGAGATCGGCATGCGCTGGAGCGCTTTCGAGAAATGCGATTCCAAAGCGAGCAGGGCGGACGATTCTCCCCATCCCGACAGGGTTCCCATCGGGGGCAGGCTGGTCCGGATCGCCCATGTTTCAACGCGGTACGCTTCGGGTTCGTATAGACCGGTCGCCGAAATGCTGATGCGGTCGACGATTTCGTCGATCAGGGGGCTGTAGGCTCCGGCATTTACCAAAATGCGGACGATGAGGGCTTTGAGCTTGCCGTCTTCTCCGATCTTGCTTCTGCAGCGGATCAGTACGGGCGCCGATTTTCCTGAAAAAAGAAAGTCTTCCTGGCGGGTGAAGGCGATCTGCACCGGGTGTTTGCATAGAACCGACGCTAGCGCCGCCTGAGCCGCCAACAGGGATGGAAACCATATTTTACCGTCCATCGGATCGCCCAGCGCGGTCGGCGCAACTCGTATTTCCCGGGGATCGAGGTCGAGAACGGCTGAAACCGTGTTCCTGACATGGAAGGGCCACTGGGTGGCCAGATGGATATCCATCCGGTCTCCCGCCAAATTCACGTTCACCGCCAGCGGTTCGGCGTAATAGTGGTCGCTCGGCCCGATTTCCGTGGTGCTTTCGGTTTCCAGCCCCTCTCCTTCGAAAACCTGGTCGGGATCTCCGATATAGATCACTCGCTTCGCCGCGACCTGTGAGGCTGCAAACTGCGTATCGAAATGAAGCGGGTCGAGTTTTTCGGTTTCTATGAGAACTTCCGCGACCAGTTCGCGCACCTTCGTCAGGTCGGGGCCGACCAGAACGCCGAGCGGCTCGCCGAAGTAGGCTATTTCATAGGGAGTGAAGACCGGGATGGATGTTCCGAATGCGCGCAGACGGTTTTCTCCGGGAATATCGGTCGCGGTATAGAGATGGTATCCGTCGGGCAGGGGCGGGCTCTTTATGTTTACGAGCCGCCCTCGTTGAATCGAGGAGCGCACCAGTACGCCGTAGTATTGATTCGGGAATTTCAAGTCGGTGCAAAACGCCCGTTCATCCATGCGGCTCAGCTCCTTGCGTAGGTATCCGCTGTCGAAATAACAGCCCTGATCACCCGGTCTTCCTGTTCTTCGCTCATGCCCGGCCAGAAGGGAAGCGTAATTGTCGTCTCGTATCGGCGCGCGGAACAGGGAAATTCTTCTCTCGTAAGATTATAGCGTTTTTTAAAATATGTCAGTTCAAAATGCGGAATAAAGTGGACTGAAATGCCCAATCCCTGTTTCTGCAGTTCGGCGGCGAATTCGTCCCTGCCGATCGTCAGTTTTTCGGGGATAATGCGCAACAGGAACAGATGCCATGCATTTCCCGTCCCGTCCGGAGGGAGCTCCAGGCTCGGGCAGGACCGGAAGGCTTCGGCGTATTTTCTGGCCGTTTTGCTTCTCTGGTCGAGAAACGAATCAGCTTTTTTCAATTGTTCGCGGCCGATTGCCGCGAGAATGTCGGGCAGATTGCATTTCCATCCGTCCTCAACCACGTCGTAGACCCAGGATGCCTGCACAGAGGTATACCGGTCCCATATCGTTCTGTTTATGCCGTGGGACCGCATCAGCTTGATCCGCTTTTCCGCTTCGTCGCCGCGCACATGAACCATGCCTCCTTCCCCGGTGGTGATGGTTTTGGTTGCGTAAAACGACCACACTCCCGCGTCGCCGAGCGTTCCCGCGAAGCCTCCAGGCGTCCGCGAGGGAAAGGCGTGGGCCGCGTCCTCGATGACCGCTTTTCCGTATTTTTTTCCAAGATAACAAATGGCTTCCATGTCGCAGGGAAGCCCCGCGACATGGACCGGAACAATCGCGCGAATTTCAGGATGCTTTTTCAACGCTTCTTCGATCCTGTTCGGATCGATGTTGTAAGAATCGCTTTCGATGTCCGCCCAGCGTATGTCGGCTCCGAGGTGCCGTGCCGCGGTCGCCGTAGAGGCGAAGGTGTAGGGCGTCGTCAGTATCGATGTTCCCGGGCCTACGCCGAAGGCGTCGTATGCGAGCATGAGGCCAGATGTCGCGCTGTTCACTGCGAGGCAGTGCGTTCCGCCGATGAAGCGCGAAAACTCGTTTTCGAAGGCAAGCGCTTCTGGACCCGTCGTCAGCCACCCCGAGCGCAGCACGCGCAGAACGGCGTCTTCTTCGTCCTGAGAAAAGGACGGTTTGAAAAAAGGTATGTTATCGTTCATGTTTTCCGCCATTCATTCCTTCCTTTATTCCCGGAACATGGCCGGCAAGAATGCGATAGAGTTCTTTTCTGTTTCTGTACAGGTGCGCGGCCTCGGGATCGAAGAGGCAGATCGGCCGTATTTCCTCCATAAAGGAATCAAGATCGAGGGTTTTGTCTTCTTCCGACCGTTCCAGCTTGAGTATTCGGGGAAAATCCGTTTCCATCGGTTTTTCGCGCCTGCTCCACAGCGGCTCGTCGAGGCGTTCTCCCGGACGCGAACCGATGATCGAGACGGGAATATCCTTTCCCGGCTCGTACCCCATGAAGCGGATGAGCTGTTCCGCTATTTCAATGATTTTTACCGGCTCGCCCATGTCGAGAAGATATGAGTTGCCGTTTTTTCCGACTCCGCCTGTTTTTAAAACGAGCGAACAGGCCTCCGGAATGGTCATGAAGTACCGCACCATCTGCGGATCGGTAACCGTCACCGGGCCGCCCTTTTTAATCTGATCGATGAAAAGCGGAAGAATGGAACCTCTCGAGCCGAGCACATTGCCGAATCTCACGAACATATAGGCCGTATCGGCAGGGGCTTTTTTTCCGGCGTCGAGCACCATGTTTTCGCAGAGCATTTTCGACACTCCGTAAGCGGAAACAGGCTCAACCGCCTTGTCGGTCGAAATAAGAACAAACCGTTTAACGCCCTGGGCCAGGCAGGCGTCAATCAGGTTCTTCGTTCCGAAAATATTGTTTTCCATCACGGCGACGGGATTTTCTTCCATGAGGGGCACATGCTTATATGCCGCGGCGTGAAACACGACGTCGCAATGCAGCTGTCCGATGATGTACCGCATATACTCACGGTCTTTCAGTTCGCCTATGACCGGCACTATCGTCGCTTTTTCTCCGACCCCGCTTTCCTGTAAAAGACGCAGCTCCCTGTCGATCTGATAGATTGAATTTTCTCCGTGGCCGAACAGATATATTCGTTCGGCGCCGCCTGAAAGAAGCTGGCGCGCGAGTTCGCTTCCGATCGAACCTCCGGCTCCCGTGATCAGCACCCGTTTTCCCCTCAGATACGCGAGGCTTTCCTTGAGGCTGATCGCTACCGGGGCTCTGCCCAGAAGATCCTGAGGGTTTATGTCTCGCGCCTGTATGAGGTGGGCCGATCCTTCAAGAATCTGGGCAATGCCGGGCAGCAGCCTGATACGGGAAAAACCGGCGGCTTTGAGCACGCTGTAAATGTTACGGAGCGTTTGAGGGCTTGCGCTCGGAATCGCGATGAGCGCTTCGTCGCCCGCTCCTATCCGGAGAAGCCTGGCCGTCTGCTCGATGGGGCCCAGAACGGGAGTTCCGTCGATGGTTTTGCCGATTTTCTGGGGATCGTCGTCGAGAAAGGCGATAACCTTTCCGAAGATTCCTTTTTCGCGTATTTCCCGGGCGAGCATCGTTCCGGCGATTCCCGCTCCAATAATATGAATATTCGTTTCAGAAAAAGACTTCGTCATTTATTCACGACCTATGATTTCAAAGGCTAGATCGACGAAGAATGATTCTTCATACATATCAAGCTGAATTTTGGCCCTCTTCTTCCGCCTGTCGACTTTCACGATCTTGCCTTCCAATCCCTTGAGCGGTCCTTCGATCACCTGTATCCGGTCGTTTTCATCGAACAGCACCCGGGATGCCTGCGCAATCGGACCGAAAGACATAAAATGCTTCAGAATCGAAAGGTCGCGCCCCGACAAGGGCTTTGCTTCGGAATTAGCCGGCAAAAAACGGTAGAATCCGGGCGTCGTCCTGAGTATCCAGTATAGAGAGTCGGTAAGTTTCGGAAGTTCTATAAAGATGTATCCGGGAAAAATAGGCAAAAGAACCGTAGTTTTCTTGCCGTTTTTCGTTTGAGACATTTTTTTTCGCGGAAAAATGAGTCTGAGGGCTTCATTTTCGATTTTGGGAAGAGCAGTTTGGACTTTTTGTATATAGAGCTCTTCAGAGCGCGTTTTAACTTGGAGGGCAAAATACTCCATGCATCGAACAGTATCATAGAAAAATCAAAAAGAAAAGCTCATCTGCTTTTTTGCTCGGCCGATACTAATATCAGAAAGGGAGGGGACTCATGCGTTCCTTAAAATTTGCAACGGCTATCATTCTGGGCTTTGCGGTGTCTGCCGCCGGCGCTCAGACTTTCAATCTTTCCATCGTGCAGAATGAAAAAGCGCCTGCGATCGCGATCGAGCTGAGCAGGGTTGTCGAGGATGAAATCCTGGGGCAATGTTTTAACGCGGGCTTGATTATTTCTAACGATGAAATCCGCTTTAACGGGTCTGATTTTCCGGACAAGAAATTCGGAATCAAACAGGCTGCCTTCGGCATGTCGGACTACCTTCTGGCCGTGCTTCTCGTTTACGGCAAAAACGAAAAAAAAATAGAAGAAAAAAGCTTAACCTATGCCGAGCTGGAAAAAATTCAGTGGAGACTGGTAAAGGTGAGCGACTCCTCCGTAATTGCGGAAAAAACTATAAAAGCGTCGAGCATTCCGGTCCAGGATTCGGATCCGTATAATCAGGCCCGGGTGATAGCGCGATCGATCACGAGCGAAACCACCGAGCTCGTGAGAAATTCCGGAAAAAAGGAGAAACAATAAAATGAAAGGCCTGAAAACCAGCATTTTCAGCTTGTTGCTTATTCTATCTACAGCAACCGCCCCCCTTTGGGCGATTTGGGAAGGAAACGCCGGCATCGCCGCGGCGGGCGAATTCCCCTCGTCCGGATTGTTCGCCCGCAGCGACATGTTCCCCAAAAACACCATCGTCGAGATTCAGAATCTCGAGACTGAAATCACTATCCGCGCCGTCATCACCGGTCCTTCCGGCGTTCCCGGACTCGTCGCGGTATTGTCTCCTGAAACGGCTTCAGCCTTAAGCGTGCGCGCCGGTTCGGTAAGCCGCGTGCGCATATCGGTGCCCTCCGCGGTTTCCGAGACAGCGGCCCGCGGAACCCTGAGCTCGCCGACCGCCAGCGTCAATCCCGATCCGGATTCGAATCCTGCCGCGGCCGCGGCCATGGCGAAGATCGACCTGGAAACAACGAACGCGGACACCTCCGCCGACGATCTCATCTCGGCCCTGGGCTCAGAGGCCGCAGCGGAAGATGCCCCCGCGGTTCAGGAAACTCCCGCGGAACAAACTCCCGCGGAAGAATCGATCGCGGCTCAGGAGACTGCCATCCCGGAAGACTCTGCCGCGACAGCTCCGGCATCGATCATCGACACCGCGCCGGACCTGCCTGCATCGGAATCTCCTGCCTCCGTTTCGGAAGCATTCGCGGCAAAAGAACCCGAGCTTCCCTCCGAGGCTCCCGCCGCGGCCGCTCCTGAAGTTCTGGACGATCCCGTCGCCGAAGCGCCTGAAACCGCGCCTGAACATTACTTTGCGGAGCCTGAGCTGTCCCTGGCAGCCGAAGAACCGCCGGAAGCAATCGCCGAACAGGCCGCTGCCGTCGCCTCCGATGCCCCCGTCCCTTCAATTGTACCCGAAACCGAGGTTTCCCTCGTCCCGTCGGCTGAGCGGCCTCCCGAGGCGCCCGTCGAACAGAACATTTCCGCGGTTCCGGTGGTGCCTGAAATCGCGGCTCCGGCCGCTCCTTCTGCTGAAACCGCGCCGTCGCCGATAGAAACCGTCCCGTCGATCGCCGTCGTTCCTTCAATCAGGGCTCCCTCGAAAGCCGCCTCTTCGGCTTCCGCCGCCGTCGTTCCCCCGGTTCAGGCAAGCGCCGCGCCGACCGCGGCCGTCAGTGCTTCGGCCCCGGCTCCCGCCGCGATATCGGGCTTGCCCTTTATCAGCTCCTTTGCGAAAGGAAGCTACTATGTGCAGATCGCAAGCTGCGCCGAAACTCTCAACGCCAAGAAAATCGTAGACGAGTGGGGCGCTTCGTATCCCGTCGTCGTCGAGCGCTCTTCCAGCGCGAAGGGCGAATTATTGAAAGTGTACGTCGGACCCGTCCAAAAAGACGAATACGGAGCTGTCCTCGAACGTTTCCGCCAGCTCGGATTCAAGGATGCCTTCGTCAAAAAGGCGAATTAACCGATGGACTATATCGAACAACTTTCGTTTATCGTTGAACGCTCCAGCGCCTTCGCCGGAAAACATGTCAGAATCTCTGTCATCGTAAATCCCGTCGCGGGCGGCTTTACCATTCCTTCCCGGGTAAAAGCGAATAAAATCGCTCTGGAGGAAGCCGTTCAGTCTGTTTCCTATCGGAAGCCGGCAGCCCGTTCCTGTTCCTGCGCTGTGTTTCGCACTGAATCGGCCGGACATGCTTCCCGCCTGGCGCGCGCCGTATTCGACTCGATTCTTGAAGACGCGGCTTCAGATGTTCTTCATCTCGTCGTAACCGCCGGCGGCGACGGAACAAGCCTGGACGTCCAGGCTGAAATGGCGAAAATGGTTCTGGAAGAGGGCCGCGGCGAATTGTCCGATCGGGTCTGCCTTCTCAGACTGCCCTTCGGCACCGGAAACGACGGCTCAGACGGTCGAACGCTCTCTGAATCCTTTACTCGCCTTGTCGGCGACTCCCGCTTCGAATTCAGGCCGGCCGTAGTCGTTCGCCCGCATAACTGTTCTGCTTCCCCCTGGTACGCCTTCAACATCGCGAGCCTCGGCCTCGACGCCTTCGTCACCCACATGACGAACCATGTCAAACGGATCGTTCCCGGGGACGTCTACAAAATCTGGGTCGACGCCGCTTGTCTGTTCTACAACCGCCTCTATCCCCTCGGATCGATGCGGGTTAACGCGTATTCAGCCGACGGCACGCAGGTTTCCTCCTACGCTGAACCCCTGCTTCTCCAGGTGATGGGCGTATCAGGCTACCGCACCTACGGCTCCAACCAGCGCATCCTTCCAGACGAAAGGAACGTCTGCGCCGCCCGGGACATGAGCCTCCTGCGCAAGCTGTCGCTTAAAAAATACGTAAAAGAGGGAACTCATGCGGGTTTTCCCGAAATGATCATGTACACTGCCGCCAAACTGGTCATCAACTACGATAAAAAGATTCTCGTGCAGATGGACGGCGAGTCCCACCTTTTGGACGCGGCAAGTTTTCCGCTGGTAATGGAATTATCGAAACCCTTCATGCAGGTTCTCGTTCCGCAGATGTAGAATAAAAGCATTTTATCATTTTGAAATACAAAAGCGGTCCGCTTATTCGCCGGACCGCTTTCTTTTTTTGAACGTATCGGGTCACACTCCGTGGCAGTGTTTGTACTTTTTACCGCTTCCGCAGGGGCACGGCTCGTTCCTGCCCACCTTCGGGATGCTGCGCACCACCTGAACGTTCTGCGGATTGCTTACGCTCATGGGGCCGGCCGGACGGGCCGCGGGCGCCTTGGTTCCAGCTCCCGCGTCCTGATTTCCCGCGAAGGTGCCGAGCGCGTTGTGCTGGGCGTTCACCGTTACCTGGCGCACCTGCCGAACGGGAGCGGCTTCTCCTTCAACCTTCACTTTCACCAGGAACACCCGCGACGCTATTTCCAAACGGATGTCGTCGAGCATGCGGTAGAAAATATCGAATCCTTCGAGCTTGTACTCGGTAAGGGGATTCTTCTGGCCGTAGGAACGCAGATACACGGCCTCGCGAAGAGACTCGAGGTTTTCAAGATGGTCCAGCCACTTCTTGTCGATGGCCTGCAAATACTGGAATCGGATGAAGGTGTTGAGATTTTCCTTCCCGGCAAGGCCTTCCTTCTGTTCCAGATCAGCCTGGAAGCGCTCGAAAATCTTCGTTTTCGCCTCGTCGGGATTTTTCTGCGCCGCATCGATGTCGGAATCCCGCAATCCATAGCCGAAACGCTCCTTGAACTTTTCGACGAGTTCGGAAATCGCCTCATCCTTGTTTTTTCTGCCGGAAGCCGAGAATTCGTCGATATAGGTTCCGATGTATTCGTCAGCCGTTTCAAGAACCCGCTTCGCCAAATCGCAGTCCTGCAGGATGCTGTTGCGCTGGTCGTAAATATAGGTTCGCTGTTCGTTGAGCACATCGTCGTATTCCAGCAGATGCTTTCGTATGTCGAAGTTGCGCTCTTCAACCCTGGACTGGGCTTTTTCTATGCTTTTGTTCAGCCAGGGATGGTAAATAGGTTCTCCCGGCTCCATTCCGATCCTCGTCATGAGCCGTTTGAGGTTTTCGCCTCCGAACAGCCTCATCAGATCGTCGTCGAGCGAGAGGAAGAACTGCGATCGTCCCGGATCGCCCTGTCGTCCCGATCGTCCGCGCAGCTGGTTGTCGATGCGGCGGCTTTCATGCCGCTCGGTGCCGATGACGTACAAGCCGCCGAGGCTGCGCACTTCCTCGTAGTCGGCCTGCCATTTTTTGTATTCTTCTTCGAATACCGCCTGGTATTCCTCGGGCGTCGCCTGGGTCCCCGCGCGCTTTCTCGCCCGGTATTCGGGGTTTCCTCCGAGCTTGATGTCGGTTCCGCGTCCGGCCATGTTCGTCGCGATGGTGACCGAACCCTTCGCTCCCGCTTCGGAAATGATGAGAGCTTCCCGCGCGTGGTTCTTTGCGTTCAAAACCTCATGGCGGACTCCCTTTCGGGTGAGCAGAGTTGAAATGCGTTCCGATTTCTCGATCGACACGGTGCCTACGAGCACCGGCTGTCCTTTTTTATGGGCTTCTGCGATTTCATCGCAAAGCGCGTTCCATTTTTCCGTTTCGTTCAGATACACCACATCGTCTTCGTCGATGCGCGCTACCGGGAGGTTGGTGGGAATCACCACTACTTCAAGGCCGTAAATCTTGTTGAACTCGACCGCTTCCGTATCGGCGGTTCCCGTCATTCCCGAAAGCTTGGCGTACATTCTGAAGAAATTCTGAAAGGTGATGGTAGCCATCGTCCGGTTGCGCTGGGCGATGCGAATTTTTTCCTTCGCTTCGATGGCCTGATGCAAACCGTCGGAATAGCGGCGGCCTTCAAGCACGCGACCGGTAAACTCGTCGACGATCTGGACCTGTCCGTCGCGCACGACGTAATCCACGTCGATTTTATACAGATGGTGAGCCCTGATCGATTGGGTGAAGTAATGGATGTATTCGAAGTTTTCTTCGTCGAAGAGGCTTCCCGTGATCAGACCGCGTTTATGCAGGATGGCTTCGATGTTGTTCATTCCCTCGTCGGTGAACGAAACCTTCCGGCTCTTCTCGTCGAGCTTGTAGTCTCCGCGAACTTCCTCGCCCTGCACCTCGTCGGGGTAGTCTCCCGTGTCCGGCTTCCGCTCCACTTCCCGAAGCTGGCCGACCAGCTTGTCTACATCGAAGAATCGGGCGGTATCGTCTTCTGCGGAACCGGAGATGATCAGCGGGGTTCGCGCCTCGTCGATCAGGATCGAGTCGATTTCATCGACTACTGCAAAATTGAATTCTCTCTGGGTGCGTTCGCTCGTCTCCCATTTCATATTGTCGCGCAGATAATCGAAGCCGAACTCGTTGTTGGTTCCGTAGGTTATATCGCAGTTATAGGCTTTTCTCCGCGCTTCGTTGTCCATATTGGAAAGAATAGAGCCGACCGTCATGCCGAGGTACGCGTACACGGGACGCATCCAGTCCGCGTCGCGTTCCGCCAGATAGTCGTTCACGGTGACGATATGAACGCCCTTTCCGCTCAAACTGTTGAGGTAGGCCGCGGCGACGCACATGAGGGTTTTTCCTTCGCCGGTTTTCATTTCTACGATGCGCCCCGAATGAAGAACCAGAGAACCGAGCATCTGCACGTCGTACGGACGCTCCCCCAATACGCGGCGGGCTGCTTCCCTCGCCAGGGCGAATGCTTGGGGGAGGAACGAATCCAGGGATTCTCCGGCCTCGAATCGCGCTTTTAATGCGGCTGATTGTTTCGGGAAGTCTTCTTTTTTCAGGCTTACCGCCCAGGCTTCCTGGGCGTTGATCTCGTGGAGGAGGGGAAGAATTGCCTGTATGTCTCTTTCATGCTGGGATCCGAAGAAGAAGCGGATAATTTTATCTGTAATCATTGAAACAGTGTACTAAAACCTGTAGCGGTTGACAAGCACGAAATTGCGCTCTACCTTGTTTCCCGGAGGCGGTATGCGCGCTTTTTTGAACCTTCCAAAGCGGTTATTCGCGGCGGTTTCCGTGTTGTTTCTCCTTTTTTCATGTTCCCGCGACGCCGTCACGTTCGTCGGCCGGGAGAAGCTTTTTTCGCTGGATTATGGCCGTTTCGAGAATGAAATAGATCTTTTCCAGCTTGATTTCGGCTCGAACGGACCGGATACGCAGATATTCATGAAAGACGGTATGTTTTACATCACCAACTCTGGCGGAAAAAAAATCCTCCAGCTGACTTCTTTCGGCGATCTCCTGTCCGTATTCTACAATCCCGAACATAATCCCGAACCTTCCTTCGCCCGCTCCGTCGACGCGGATTCCGCGCAGATTGAATCCGCCGATTCAACGCGCAAGGCCATCTCGTACCCGTTCAATCATCCGGTTTTCCTTTGCGTCGACAATCTGAAGCGCCTGTCCGTGGTGGACCAGGTTCCGCCGGAGCGAATGGAGTACGACTCCGTATCGCAGGTAGCCCTGAAAAATGTCGTGCTTCGTTTCTCCAGCGACGGAAAATTTCTCGACTGGATAGGCCAGGAAGGTCCGGGCGGATCTCCCTTTCCTCCGGTTGCCGCCCTGCATACGAATAATAAAAACGAGTTGATCGTACTGTCCCGATCTCAAAACTCACTGATTGTGTACTGGTATTCCGTCGACGGAAATCTTCTCTTCAGAGTTCCGGTCAGCTATCGGAATCTTCCCGGCCCCTACGATTCCCAGTCGCAGGTGTTTTCCTCTCTTGAAAAAATCGTACCTTCCTTTACGGATCGAACGCTCTACCTGAAAATCGATTATTATATTCCGGTAATCGATCAATCCACCGGCGCCAACGCCGGAATCAGTTTCGACAAGAGCTGCGTGTATCCGTTCCTGATCGATGAAGGCGCCTACGGGTCGAGAATCGATCTTCCCGCGTATACTGAAGTCGAGCAGGGCAAGCTCGGTACCACCCAGTTCCGCAAGCCGTATGAATTGCTGGGCGTTACTGCGAGCGGATGGTTTTTTCTTTCCACTCCCTCTTCCGACGGATACACCATCGAGATGATGGATGTAAAAAGCGGAAGAATCATCTCGCGCACCCTGCAGATCCAAAATGAAGAACTCGCGTATAACGCGATGGCCCTCTCTCCCGACGGCATCCTTTCCGCCCTGTTGGCGACTCCCTGGCAGTCTTCCGTAGTATGGTGGCGCACCGACGCGCTGATCGGAGAAATACGCAGATGATAGGCGGAGACGAAGAGTCGCGGCCCGCCGACGGACAAGGCCAACCGGTTTTTCATTACAACCGCGAAAGACGCCTCCAGCGCGCTCCGGAGCCGGTCCGCCGCGCCTGGGCGGAGGGATATACGCCGAACAAGGGCTTCATCCGCGGGTTGACGGCGAACGCCGGGCTGAAAAGCATTCTGGTGTCCATCCTTCTTCTGGTCATGGCGATTTATTTCGTCTCGTTTTTTGGTGAAAAAGAAAACTCCTCCTCCCTCGACGGTATCGATTACACGCTTCGCGCTTTTCTGCACGGAGAAACCGTCTATGTAACCGTGACATGCACTTCGGAAGAACCTGATTCGAGCCTTATACCGGTTTCGGCCGCGTTCACCGCCCTCGATGCCTCCGGCGAGACGGTCTCGTCGTCCTCGGCCTCAGACGTTTTCGCAGGCGCAGAAACCCGAATACGAACGACGTTTCAGGATTATGAGATAGCCCGCATCCGGACAGTGCTTGCAATAGGTTCGGACGAACAAAAAAAACAACTAACGCTCAGCGTCTCTGTTGACCGGAACTGATCTTTTTTATATGCTTAAGATCAGGATTCGTCCCGGTCGTTGAATAAGCGCATCCGCAAGCATTGCTGGATCCCAGGAGAAAAAGATGTTGCAGTTTTATTTTTTGTCCATAATGCTCAATTTAGTCGGGGGATTGGTTCTTCTTTTTTCCGATCGGGAGGATTTAGACCAGGTAATAGATTCAAAACTGACATCCCTCGCCCGAGATGAAACGTTTCGCCTTGTTCTTGGAATCCTTGCCGCTATAACCGGTTTCTTCAAGCTGCTATCCGTTATACGGGGAGACGTGCCCGTTGTGGGAGATCTCCTTCCGTCCCTGTCCGGACTCGCCTGCGGTTTTATCTTCCTCTATGAGTTTTATCGGACGAGAACGGCTCTCGACGAAGAATCGATACCTGTTTTTCTGAAGAGCATCGTTAATTCCAGAAAATATGTAGGCGTTATTAGCGTGTGCGCGGCAGTCCTTCATTTCCTTTTCCCGACTATACTATTCCTGTAATCCTCGATGAGAGAATCAATAGCGGGAATCATACTTAAAGATTATACTTTTCTCATAGGCCTTCGCTTGCCGAAAGGCGAGATGGGCGGCCGGTGGGAATTTCCCGGGGGCAAAATAGACCCGGGCGAAACAGCCGAAATTGCGATACGGCGCGAATTTCTCGAGGAAATGAATATCGACGTATCGATCGGCGAGCTGATAACAACGGTAGAGTTCACCAATCACGCAGGTCCTTCGCTCCTTCACGCCTATCACGTTTCGATCCCGGATCACGCTTCCATAGTGCTTACCGAACATTCGGAGCTTCGATGGGCGACTCTGCAGGAGATCGAAGAGCTTCCCTTCGTGGACTCGGATCGGCTGCTTCTGCCCGAAATTAAAAAATGGCATTCCAGGATCAAGCATGAGACCCTATAAGCCTGTCGCAGCCGTTCTTTCGCTTGCCGCTTGTCTGTTTTTTTGCGCATCGTGTTCGCCTCGTAATTCGATATCTGAACTCGCGTTTCCATCCACGCCGGCGATTTCGGCCGATAATCGCTTCGCCCTGATAACAGATCCCTATGTCGCTGCCCGCGATCAACCCGGAGAGAAGGGAATCACGATCAGCCACTTCAGGAGAGGCGATGTTCTTACGGTTCTCGGAAATACGATACTTCCGTCGGCCGATGAGAAAACCTCCCGGCTTTGGATCCAAACAGAAAAAGGCTGGATTTCTTCAGTTCAGGTCAGGCTGTACTCAGACGAATCCCGTGCCCGAAGAGCCGGAGATAAAATCAGGTAATTTTTCGGGTCTTGAACTTCTCTCACTCGAAATCATCTTCGTCGTCTGTTTCATGTACTGATGACTGCATCGATGATTTTCCGAGCTGACCGCAGGCTCCGCCGATTTTTTCGCCCCGTTTATAGCGCAATGTGGCGTTCAGTCCGAGTTTTTCCAAATAGTCAGCGAAAACGTGAATTTCATTTTTATCGGGCGTTTGAAAGGGCAGGGTTTCGACGGGGTTCCATGCGATCAGGTTGAAGTGCGCGTTCAGTCCGCGGGCAAAATCAGCCATTTCCCTCGCATTCTCTTCCGATGTATTGACTCCCCTCATCAAGGCAGCTTCGAGGGTTACCCTCCGTCCCGTTTTATCGGAAAAATACCGGATCGCTTCCTTGAGTTCGGGCAACGGGTTGGTTTTATTGACCGGCATGAGCTGTGTCCGCAGCCGGGAATTGGCCGATGTAAGGGATACCGCAAGGCGGATGTCCGGTCCATTGTCCGCCAAATCGCGGATGCCGGAAACAAGTCCTGAAGTCGAAAGCGTAATCCGCCTTTTTGACAAGGCTCTGCCTTCCGGGTGCGTAAGGATTCGTATCGCTTTTCTGATTTCCGGGAGATTCAGCATCGGTTCTCCCATACCCATGAACACAATGTTGTCCAGTTTACCGACTGTGTCTTCAAGATGGAAGAATTGTTCGACAATTTCTCCTGCGTCTAAATTTCTGCTGAATCCGATGTGGCCTGTCTGGCAAAAGGCGCATCCCATGGGACAGCCGATTTGACAAGACACGCAAGCTGTTTTTCTTCCCTGTCTGTCTGTGAGCAGTACCGTTTCGACCGCCCCGCCGTCTGCGCATGCTATCTGGAGTTTAACCGTTCCGTCTGGATCCCGCAAAGTTTGCGAAATCACTGTCGAAAAAAGAACCGCTTTTCCCGCCAGCTCTTCACGTTCTTTCAATGAAATATTGGTCATGGCCGAGAAATCGCGAGCTCCGTCGGCGATCCATTTGAAAATCTGCTTTGCCCTGAATTTTTTTTCCAGCTGCAATGCAGAAAAAAGCTCTTCCGGGAGCAATCCCGAAAGAGCCTTCATAGTCGAATGCGAATTGTTCATATCCTTCCGTCAGCGAAGCTTATCAAGCATATCGGTGATAAGTTGATTGCGAATTCCGAGTTTTTGGAACGACTGAAGGGTTTCAACCGCTTTTTGGCGTTCTCCTACGTTTATCTGGCATTCCGCGAGCTCAAGGTACAGCCTGAAGTTCTTGGGATCAGCCTGAATCAATCTGTCCAGGCTCGAAGCCGCCTCGTCGAAGCGGCCCTGGATCTTGCTGATCATTGCAAGGCCCAATACGGCGTATACGTCGAACTCTATGTCGAGCGCGCGCTGGTAATAGTTCTGCGCCAAGTCGTAATCGCCCATGTTTCGATAGGCGTCGCCTGCGCGGGTAAGGATCACTTTGTTGTTCGGATCCTTATCGAGAATTTTATTCCAGTATTCTACCGACCTGAACTGCTGATTCATTCCGCGGTAGCAATCCGCGAGACCGAAAAGGGCGTAGAAATTGTCGGGATCCATCTTCAGGGCTCGTTCAAAATAATAGATTCCCTGTTCGAAGGTTTTCAGCTTTCTGTGGCAGTTGCCGATGGAGGTCAACACGCGGATATCGACGCCTTGATCGTTGATATCAAGCATTTTCTGCCAATAATACAACGCGTCTCGATATTCTTTGAAATCATAGTGAAGATGTCCCAGTCCTATGAGGGCGTACGGGTTGTTTTCTTCCATATCCAAAACTCTCAGGTAGAGAATTTTAGATTGCTTGAAATCCCGGATTTTGCGATAGGCGTCCGCAACCCGCGTCAGAACGGTAATATTTCTGTCGTCATGCTGGAGATATTGTTCCCAAATCTCTATAGCCTTGTTGTATTGATTGAGCGCTTTATAGCAGTCTGCCAGGCCGAAAAGGGCGTAATTATTTCCCGGATGAAACGAGAGGCAGTTTGTATAATAATCCACAGCCTCGCGGAACTTATTCCGTTTTCTCGCGGCGTCTCCGAGCCCTACCAGCGCATAGTTATTATCCTGTTCGAGCGAAAGGATTTTTTGAAACGCGCGTTCCGCTTCGTCTATTTTATTATCTTTTAATAGCAGATACCCGTTTTTAGACAGTTCCGCTATTTCATTGAATTTCTTTTCTTCTTCAGTAATGCCCGCAGTAGGTTCGGGCATGGGAGGCATGTCGTTCAATGCATCTGCCATTTTTATTCCTCTTCACGTTTTAATCAATGATTCTATCACTTGAGCGATTTTGCCGATCAGCGGCTCAGCCTTTCTTTTATTATGAGCCAGCCAAAACATTTTTAAAGCATCTATCTCCCGTCCTTTCGAAAGATAATGATCGCCGATCCTCGTCAAACCATCAGAATACCCGGTAGTAACGAATATTCTTCTTGCAGCCTCGATTTCGCCCTCGTTATAGAACTGGTTGCCCTTTCTGTTAAGAGCCGCCTTCTGTTCGGCGCTGAGGTTCTGTATGGGAGCGTCGACGCTTTTTATCAAGCCTAGTTCACGAAAACGTGAAAAATCAGCTGTTTTTTTTTGATCCAACTATAACCCTTACCAATATAATAAGATTTTTAAGAAGGGTATGCAAGTCTAATTATCGCACGGGTTTATCATTTCAGGGGATTCGATTTCCTTTTTTCGATAAAAATCAACGATAGACCTGCCGTACACCCTTTGGTCGATTCTTTCCAGATTTCCGATGATCTCCGGCATTTCCCGTTCGCTCGGCCGGTGCATGATCGCCAGTCCCCCGGGTTTCAGCACAGACAGATCTCCGGTCATTTCAATCAGTCCTGCATGGAATTTATACGGAAAAGGGGGGTCGAGATAAATGATGTCGAATTGTTGTTTGGAACGCTTGAGAAAAAGCTCTACCGACATGAATTTGCATTCTATCCGCTTCGGAGCTATCGATACGTTCTTGAATATCGTTTTAACCTTGCCTTGATCTTTTTCGACAAGATACACGGGATCGGCGCCCCTGGACGCAGCTTCCAGGGCGCAAATTCCCGATCCTGAAAAAAGATCCAGGAATGACTTGCCCTCAAGGTCTCCCAAAATCGCAAAAAGCGATTCCCTCATTCGATCCATCGCAGGCCGGATTACTCCCGGAGGACATTCGACAGTTCTTCCTCTCAGCGCGCCGCCGGTAATCCTCATGTCACCAGCCCTTCCTGCGCTTTATTCCGTCGGCAGCCCTGAGTCCTGACGCCCAGGCGCCGGTAATGCCCCGGGATGTTCCCGCTCCGTCTCCGATCAGATAGATATCGTCCGCGGCCATGAAGAACTCGTCTTTGAAAACCGGCTTGTTCGCATACAGCTTTATTTCAGGATAATAGAGAATCGTGCCGGGATGCAAAACTCCGGGAACGATGGTGTCAAGTTGTTTTAACGCCTTCCATATAGAACGGAGAAATTTCGCAGGCATGGCCAGGCTGATGTCTCCGGGGGTACAGGAGGGGAGCGAGGGTTCGAAGTCGTATAAATCGTCGTTGAGTCCGTCTTTGGTAGTGCGCTTTCCCATGCGGAAGTCGCCGATCCTCTGCATGATCGGATGTCCGCCTCCGGTCAACATGGCCAGGGATGCGAGAAATTCGGCGTAATCCTGTCCGGAGGCGAGCGGTTGCGTGAACTCTACGCTTCGAAGAATGGCGAAGTTCACCAGTCCGTTCGGCGGACGCTCATGAGACCAGGCATGTCCGTTCACGCTGTAATACGTTTGTCCATTTGCGGCGGTATATCTTTCCTGTACGACGTGAGCGGCTCCTGAATTGGTGCAGAATGTGCGGGTTCGCTCGGGGAAGATGAATTTCGGGTCGTAGTAGTCTTTCACGATCGGATAGTGCTCTAATCGCGTTTCAACACGAACGCCGACGTCGATGCTGTTGTCGGTGTACGCGATATCGTTTTCGCGCATAAAACGTCGTAGAAAGTCGAACCCGTGCCGGCCGGGCGCTACGATCAGCTGATCATAACCGGCTTCGCGTTTCGATGTATGCGCTGTTTTCGTGTTTTTATCGATCGAGATCAGTTCTTCTTCGAGCGATATTTCGACTCCCGCCGCCGCAAGACGCGCCAGCAGGGTTTTAATGAGGGCCAAGCCTCCGTCGGTTCCCAGATGGGATTGTCTGATCATCAACAATTCGACGCCAATCCGGCTCGCACGTTTTTGATAGGTGGAAAGATTTTTTTGAGGCATGATATCGGGTTGAAGGAATTGTTCGACCCGTTCTATATAACGCGAGGAATCTTCCCTGTTCCAGTATTCAACCGGAAAGCCGATCGGCCAGGTGAAATTCATCTTGCAGTCGTTCCGAAGGCCTCCGGACGAGACTTTTTCTTTTTCTATCAGAAGGATTTTCATATCCTGCTTGACGGACAATAGTTCAAAAGCGGCGGCGAGTCCTGCAGGACCGGAGCCTGCAATGATACAGTCATAGTGAATCATGACTGCACTATATCAGAAATGAAGAAGTTCGCTCAACTCATTTTGCGATACCATATCGCGGGAATCGAAATTTGCGTCTTTTTTCTGGATATTATTTTGAATTTCCGCGGAGAGCGCAAGATGCGTATTTTTTATGGTTTGAATTTTAGGGAGCAAGTTTGCAAATGACTCTGATAAACCTGATTTTCCAGACAACACTAGGGTCAGCAAATCTATATATCGTTCCTGGCATGAGCGTAATGAATGCAGAATGGCGATATAGCCCGAGATCCGGGAATTCGAGAGTATCTGAGCCGATAATTTCTGTATCGAAACGTCGAGAAACAGGATGTCGTCGACAAATTTATCGTAAAAATAATCTCCCGCGAGATCCAGCAATAATCCTTCCTTGAGAAGATCGGCTGTTCTGGCTAACTGATAGATATTGTCCTGAAATACGATGTTCTGAAGCATATGATTTCTCCGTTGTTCCTTGCTATCTATCGGCATTACAAGTCTTTATCTTGACCAAAGAGAGATAAAACGATATAAATACAGTTCCGGTCTTGTACCGGTTTCCGGGAATTGATCCGGAAAAACTCCCGCCCGTGCGCAAGACGCTCGGGCCCAGCAATGTGTCCGTGAGGAGGAACCATGAGAAAGTATGAACTAATGGTCGTATTCCCGATTGAGGAAGACCAGTTCAAACCCGGAATCGAAGCGGTAAAGAAAACCCTGACTGATTTCGGCGCGCAGATCGCAGGAGAAGATCCCTATGGAGATAGGGATCTTACCTATGAAGTCAAGGGAAGAACCAGAGGGCGGTATGTTCTGTTCACCCTCAACGCATCCCCCGAGAAGATCGTTGAAATGGATAGGCAGTTTAAGTTGAATACCAACCTGCTTACATTCCTTTTCGTTAAAGTAGAAGAATAAACCCAAAGGAGCGCCTTGTGGCTGACGTAAATCACGTAGTGTTAATCGGACGGCTTACCCGCGATGCAGAGTTGAAATATACTTCCGGGGGAATGGCTGTCTGTAAATTCGCTTTAGCGGTGAATAAACGACGGAAACAGGGTGAGCAATGGGTTGATGAAGCTAATTTCTTCGATATCGTCCTGTGGGGTCGGTCCGGAGAAACGTTGAATCAATATCTGGTTAAGGGGAAGCAAGTCGCAGTAGAAGGCGAATTGCACCAGAATCGATGGGAACAGGAAGGGCAAAGCCGCAGCAAGGTTGAAATCATGGCCAACAATGTTCAGCTTCTGGGCGGCGGTCCCGGCGGATCGGGGGCTTCCGGCTCCATGTCCGGCGGAGCTTCCGGCGGTTATTCCAATTCCTTGGGCGCTCAGGGCGGCTCAGGGTCTTCAGATGCTTCATGGCAGAAAAGACCGAACGCGCCTTCGCGTCCTGTTCAGGATATGGATGATTCGATTCCCCCTGATTTCCCCGACGATATTCCATTTTAAGGAGAACTGATATGTCTGATGAAAAGATGAGAGATATGGATAATGATATGCCGATGCAGGATGCCATGCGCGATTCCGACGACCGCGGCAGCGGTCGCAGGGGCAAGGTGTTTTTCCGCAAGAAGGTGTGCCGTTTCTGCACCCAGAAATCGAAAATCGATTATAAGGATTCCGACGGTCTCCGCAGATACACCACCGAGCGGGGCAAGATTCTTCCCCGCCGCATCACCGGAACCTGCGCCAAGCATCAGCGACGCCTTGCTGTCGAGATCAAGCGCGCACGCGCTCTCGCCATGCTTCCGTACGTCGTAAGCTGAGAATAGAACGTTTATTCGTTGAATCGAGCGGTCCTTTCTTTTATGTAAAAGATCGGCCGCTCCTTTTATATCCGGCATGATATCGATCCAACTCCTGGACGCGGTATCAGTCGTAATCAAAGAGTAAGGAGCTCGAAATGAAAGTAATCCTCAACAAGGATGTAAAGCACCTCGGAGAAGAGGGCGATGTTAAGGACGTAGCCAACGGATACGCCCGGAACTATCTGTTCCCCCGCGAACTGGCCCTTCCATGCAACGACATGACTCTCGCGTTTTTCGAATCCCGCAAAGCGGAAATCGAAGCGAAGAAAGCTGAAAAGCGCGCAACCGCAGCCAGCCTCAAAGACAAGCTTGAAGCTCTCGCTATCACCCTCGTCATGCCGGCCGGAAACAACGGAAAGCTGTACGGAGCCGTCACGAATCAGACAATTGCCGACGAACTCATCAAACTCGGTTTCGAGATTGAAAGGAAGCGCATTGAGCTTCCCGGTCTTACTTTCAAGAGCGTCGGAAAATATACTGTTACCGTCAAGCTGTATGAAAGCGCCACGGCTACCCTCCAGGTCGTCGTCGAAGCTCAGCCGCATGCTGAATCTTCTTCGTCCAAACCTGTACGCCAGGAACGCCATAGCCGCCGCCATGAGGACGCCGCTCCCGAAGCTGCTCCCGAAACCGCTGCAGACGCAGAGTAAAAACGCCGTATGAACATGCCTTCGCTGAAAGATAAGGTTCCGCCTAATAACTTGGAAGCCGAACAGGCGACCTTAGGCGCCCTTCTTCTGGATGCGGAGGCTATCGGCACCGTTATCAGGTACCTGAGGCCTGATAATTTCTATTCCCTTCAAAATCAGAAGATATTCAAATCCATTATTTCCCTTTTTAATAAAGGGCAGCGTTCAGATCTCATCACCATCACAGACGAGCTTCGCCAAGCCGGGGAGCTCGAGGCGGCCGGAGGGCCGGCCTACATCGCTTCCCTGACAGATACCGTGCCCACAAGCGCGAACGTCGAGTATTACGCCAGAATCGTATTGGAAAATTCCGTTCGAAGGGCTTTGTTGACGATTTCCCACAAAATCATAGCGGAAGCCCACGACCAGTCGACGGAAAGCCGCGCTGTGCTCGAAAACGCCCAAAAGCAGATTTTCGAGCTTACCGACGCGAACCAGTCGGCAACTTTTAAAACGCCGAAAGACATAATTCCCCGAGCGATCGAAGCAATCGAAAAGCTCTATCATACCCGCGATGCCTTTACCGGCGTTCCATCTGGTCTAATCGAACTCGATCAAATGACGAGCGGGTTCCAGAAATCGGAATTGATCATTATCGGCGCACGTCCATCCGTCGGTAAAACAGCCCTTGCTCTTTCCATGGCGGCTCATACGTCGATAAAAGAGAAAATTCCGACAGCGTTTTTTTCCCTTGAAATGTCCGATATGCAGCTCATGCAGCGTCTTATATCATCCGAGGCTAAAATACCTTCGGAGAAAATCAGAACCGGCTTGCTTAAATTGAGCGATTTTCAGAGCATACAGGATGCGGCCGGGCTTATCTACGAAGCGCCCCTGTATATTGTCGATATGCCGAATATGAAGCTTCTCGATCTTCGGGCAATGGCCCGCCGCTTGAGGGCTCAATTCAATATAGAAATCATTTTCGTCGATTATCTTACCCTGATCACCAGCGAAAACAGTTTGATTCCTCGCCATGAACAAATCGCCGAAATTTCCCGGTCGTTGAAAAGTCTTGCCCGCGAACTGAATATTCCGGTCGTTGCGCTTTCTCAGGTAAAACGGGATGCCGAAGGAAAGAAACCCAATCTTGCGGACTTGCGCGAATCGGGATCGATAGAGCAGGACGCAGACGTCGTCATGTTTCTTCATCGCGAAAGGGTGTCCTCCAAGGATGCCGGCGATAAAGAACAGGCGATCGATACCGAACTAATCGTCGCGAAGCAGCGAAACGGACCGATCGGCGATGTCGAGATCCTGTTTTTGCCGAGATATACAAAATTCGTTTCTAAAGCGCATGGATAAAAAAAACGGCCCGAAGGCCGTTTTTTTTTTATTCTATCCAATATCCTTCGGAAGAGATCGCCGCTGTTGAGACGACTTCCTGCCTGTTCTTGTCGTACCAGCTCAGGGACCCGTCACGATTAAGACTGACTACATATTGATCCGTCATGGAACATTTATCCGGAAGGGAATACCCCCTGTCGTATCTGAATTGAACGCCGCCCGACGTGGGAATTTCTACGAGCGAGCTTTTTCCCAGATTCGTAATGATGCCTTTGTTTATCGGCATCAGCGAAGCGTTCAAATCTTCGTCTGCGTAAGAGGCGATGACCGTCGCTGTCGTTTTAAGAATCTGAACCGGATCTACGCGTATCGACACGAGTTCCGTTGCTTTATTCTGTCCTCCTTTTACGAGAAAACCGAAAAAGGCATCATTGTCGTCGATTGAACGGGACAGACCGTACAGAAGATCTCCGGTAATCGGCAAGGGAACCGTTTCGCCTGTTATAATGTTCACCAAAATCAGCGGATTAGGAGTTCTTGAGTTCGACGATTTGGAAATAAGTATGAAGTTTTCATCGATAGGGACAACATCCTGGAAACCGATGCCCGGATACTGCAGTTCGGAACCATTATTTTTTTTGACGACGGCAAGCCGGTTCCCTTCAAGAAATACGATACCATCGGAATTGATGAAAAGACTGGAGATTCCTTCTTGCGCCGAATGCAATTCCTTTCGTTTATCGCCGTCGAGCGAGGTTTGTATCACCGGGACGGCTTCTGTAGTCGACCAGAACACAAGAGAATCCTCGAACAACTTGATGCGATTGCCGGATATTCCGTCGAATGCGAATACAGGAGGAGCCCCTGGGCCAGAAGATATGAAAACCGCTCCCTTTGAAAGAAAAAATACTCTGCTTCCGTCAGTCGCTAGATCGTCGATTCTTTGAAGCGATATTTCCGTAATACGGGCAATCGCTGCAGCGGGTTGTTGGAATCCAACAGCGGGGGCGCCGCTTCCATGCTCAGCGGTCATGAGCTCGCCCGTCGAAAGTCCTAAAAGCAATCCAGCCGCGGTACGTTCCGCCGCTGTTACCGAGACCCCCTCCGGAAGAGTAAAGACGCTTATGCCGTTGTTGCCGTCTTTTAGGAGCCAGTCGTTATCTGCGCCGCGTTCGACCCACCAGGGCACGATGTCGTTCTTCGATCCTGCGGCTACGGGATTTTGCGCCGGCCACGAAGATACGGCTTTTCCGCTCGTCGCATCGAACATTTCAATAAATCCGTCTCTGTATCCGGCGATGAACCGGTTGTTATTCAAGAGCATCGGACTGTTAAGATCTGTTTGCGACTGGTATTCCGCCCTGATTTTGCCGGATGAAATATCGGTATACAAAAGTCGTCCCGAAGGACCGAACGTTACCATGCTTGTTTCGGAAGCGCCGGTCGCGCCGAGATTGACGACCCCGGGCGGCTGTGAAAATACCTGTTTGAATTTGCCCGATTTCGACTCCAATAGAGTCATCCCGTCGACAGAGGCTGTGCCGATCATCAGCCAGGTTCCCTTTGCCGACCATTCAAGAGAGCGCACGGAATCTTTGAACCGTTTTGCGTACAACCGCCTTTTTGTTCTCCAGTTCCATACAGAAATTCTATGAAGACTGAATCCGTCGGTTTCATAGACCGATAGTACATCTTCCAGGGGATTAATTGCGATTTTTTGGATCATTACATCAGAGACCTGCCAGGTTTCGCTTGAGCCGTCGGCATCATGCTTTGTTACGAAACCGTCGGCGCCGGCGCTGAAGAAGGTGCCTTCGGGTGCGGCGTTTCTAATAGCCAGAACCGCCTGGGAATGCCTTCTCCCGGGGG
Organism: Teretinema zuelzerae; assembly: GCF_021021555.1. Classification (NCBI taxonomy): domain Bacteria; kingdom Pseudomonadati; phylum Spirochaetota; class Spirochaetia; order Treponematales; family Treponemataceae; genus Teretinema; species Teretinema zuelzerae. The sequence goes on from NZ_JAINWA010000003.1 coordinate 48,066, forward strand.
ATTCCGCAGGAACTGCATCGCCGGTATCCTGAATTTGAGATGTTTGATCATCCGAAGCTGCGCTGTTTCGGGCCGGGGTAAATCCTTCGATCGTCTGGGCTTGCTTCGACTGGCCGGCATCGACTGTTGCGCATGAAATGCACATAATTCCGGAAACCAGAAAAATAAACGCTTTTCTAATCATTACCGTTGTCCTCGATAAGAATGTTTTGCCAGGAGATGTATGAGCCGTTGCAGACGGCTTTGGAAACATCGTCGTCGGGATTATTCGAAATCGACTGGCGTATGGAATGATACAATTTCATGGGTATCTTGGTTACCGCGACCTCATCGTTCCGTAATCCATGAATATGAAACTCCAGTGCTTCACTGTCATTTGCAGATTCAAAATAGATGCGAACTGATTTTCCGGGATTCGTCTGTTCCGCCTGTTCGGCAAGATGGTATTTGAGGGTTTCGACAGCCGTAACATCGAGACCGGCTTTAAGGGCTGCTATCCTGTCGGCGAGTTCAGGATATCCGATGACGACTTGCGTTCCTTCGGGTATCTCGAGCTTCCTTGAGAAAAAAAGCATTCGATCAGCTTCAGGAATCAACAGGAGCCGAGCGTGCTTCGACGGCCAAAGAACTTCGGTTCGCAGATCTGTGTTCAGCTGCGCATTGCAAGAAGGGCATACGCAGGATAAAAAAGAACCGTCGTCAATTGCGTCGATCACCTCGGGTCGTTCGTCAAGGTTGACGGTTTCGGGAAGGTCCACTGAAAAAGTCTGATCGCAATGACATGTAAGTTCTCTCATTCTGTCGCCCCCAAATAACTTGAATCGTCATTGCCGAAGCAAAAACTGTATGTCTCCGAACATCGCAAGCGTAAAGAGAAATAAAATAAAAGCGATGCCGATAAATTGCACGTAATACATTGTTTTAGGCCGTATTGGGCGGCCTCTGAAGAGTTCCAGCACGGAAAATAAAATAATGCCGCCGTCGAGTATTGGAACCGGCAACAGATTCATTAAAAAAAGAGACACGCAAATAATGCTCATCAACTCGGCAAAGCCGGAAATGCTCGACTGAGCGATTTCGCCGATCATCAGCGTTATGCGCACCGGCCCGGAAACTGCTTCGGATACATCCACTCCGCGGAAAAGCAATCCTATGCTTTTTACGGTGAGCGCGATTAATCGGACTGTTTGTTCCGCTCCTGATGAGATGCTGTCGAGAAAACCGGTGCCGGGCACCGTGACGATGACGGTATTCCATTGGATGCCTGTTTTCGGTATCGAATCTTGCAGGTACAGTACAACGATTGTTTTTTCGAGAATCAGGGAATCGCGTTGTATGGTGAGCGTCGCTTCTTCCGGCTTTTCTTTGAACATCTCTTCGAATCCGAAATAATCTTCAACAGACCTGCCGTCAACTGCTGTAACAATATCTCCCGCGCGCAACCCGGCAGATTCCGCGGCGGAACCGGATTCGACAGAGCCGATCGATAAAGGAATCCACGGCTGCACGCCGATTCTGCCTGCTCCGGTTTTTTTATCAAGAGCCGGGGTAACGAAGGTCGTTAATAGGCTTTCGCCGCGTTTATAAACCGCCTCGATTTTTTTTTCAGGGTTCAAAGAAATATATTGCTGAAGATCGGTGAATGTATGCATGTCGTTCCCGTCAAGTGACACGATCTCGTCGCCGCGAATCAGCCCGGCTTCTTGAGCGGGAGACGGAGAATCGACATCGCCGAACGAAACCGGGATGATTTTATTCGAGTACGTGTGATAGAGGCTTCCCGCGGCGCTTATGAACGATAGCGCTATGAAGGCGAGCAGCAGATTGGCCGCGGGGCCGGAGAACGCTATAAATACTCTTTTAAGCGGATGCGCCGCGTAGAAACTTCCCGGTTCTTTGGGAATATCGATTAATCCTTTTTCAAGTGATTCGCTGACGGCTTTTTCGCCCTTCATACCGCAATATCCGCCAAGGGGAAGGGCCGATAACCGATACTCCGTGTCTCCGATTTTCTTTCGAAATATAACCGGACCCCAGCCGATGGAAAATGTTTCCACCGTTACGCCGCTCAATCGCGCGCTGATAAAGTGGCCTAATTCATGTATGAGGACGACGATTCCGAGCGCGACGAGACCTATGACTATTTTCAGCATTTAAGAAGAGTCTCCATTATATTAATCGCGCGCATTCGTGCTTTCTCATCCGCGTCAAGGACTTCCTCGAAACTTGCGGGTTCCTGCGCCCAATCATGCTCCAGCGTTCCGGCGGTAACTCGCGCAAGGTCCGAGAAGCGTATTTTTTTATGAAGAAAAGCGTCGACAGCGATTTCGTTCGCCGCGTTGAAAGCGATAGGATAGGATGCCCCAAGCCCCGCTGCACGATACGCCAATCCCAATAATGGAAAATCTTCGCGCCGCGGGGGTTCGAAGTCCATCGCGAATTTCTTCGAGAAATCGAGAATTTCCAAGCTGGATTCAGGAAGTTCGGGCCAATCAAGAGCCGAGGCGATCGGATGCCGCATATCCGGTTTTGAAATCTGGGCGTACAATGTTCCGTCCTTAGTTCTGATCAGCGAGTGGACGAGGCTTTGCGGATGTACAACTACTTTAACTTTTTCGGCAGGCATGTTAAAAAGCCTGCATGCTTCAATGACCTCTAATCCCTTGTTCGCCAGAGACGCCGAATCGATCGTTATTTTCGCCCCCATGCTCCATGTCGGATGGCGAAGCGCGTCTTCCAGAGTAGCTTGAGCGATTTGCTCAGAGGTCCAGGCGCGAAAAGGTCCTCCTGAAGCGGTGAGAATCAATTCCGAAACCGCATCCGGACCGAACGATTGAATCAACGCGAAAACTGCCGAATGTTCCGAATCGACAGGAAGCAGCTTAGCTCCGTTTTTTAGAGCCGCAGCCTGGATTAACGGTCCGGCCATGACGATAGTTTCTTTATTGGCAAGCGCCAAATCCTTTCCAGATTCCAATGCCGCTACCGAAGGCATCAGCCCGCTGGCTCCAGCGATTCCGTTTACTACGATATCCGCATCAGACTCGGTTAGTCCCCTTAGAAGGGATTCCATCCCGGATTCCGAGGTGAGGTACGCACGGGCATTCGGAAAAAAAGCCGCCAATTTCTTCAAGGATGCTCCGTCCGAATGGGCTTGAATCCCGACCACCTCGTACTTTTCCGGCGTATGCAACACGATGTCGACCGTGCTTGTTCCGATTGAGCCGGTAGCTCCGAGAATGAAAACCTTTTTTTTCATATGCCGAAACCAAGGAGGTAGTCGCAAAGAATATAAAAGACGGGAGCGGCCAGCAGAACCGAATCTATGCTGTCCAGAACTCCTCCGCGGCCGGGTATTACGTTCCCCGAGTCTTTGATTCCCGCTGCCCGTTTAAAGATCGATTCCAGTATGTCTCCGATAATAGCAGCAGAAGAAGTCAATACTCCCAAAGCGATCAACCCCGCAGGATGAATGTCGAAAACCGCCGGAAAAAAGAATCTTCCAAGGAAGGCGGCAAATATCGAGCCTGCGACGCCTCCGAAAAAACCCGCAAGGCTTTTATTTGGGCTGGCAGGAATCATTCCTCTGTTTCCCTTGCCGAAGAGCATGCCGAAAAACCATGCCAAGGAGTCGCATCCGAACACCATCATGAAAAATACCGCGAGCAAGGCTCCGGCATCCTCCCAAACGGTGATGATTGAAAGGTACATTACCAGGTATCCGGGATAAATCATGGTGAAGAAGGACGATCCGATCCGCTCGAGGGCCTTTTCGTCTATTCCCCTGAAACTGATGACGAACTCTATGGCGAACAAAATGAATACGCCGATTGCGATGGAGTAGGTGATGATCCGGAACGGATATCCGAGCACCGAATATGCGAAAGATGCCAGCGGTATTATCAAAGAAATCGGCAACAACAGGCCGAGAGGGAGCACCTTCAGTTTTTTAGCCAATAGATTATGCATTTCCAGTACGGCGAGAACGCTGAAAAAGAGGATTTCCAGATGAAACGCTAGGTAACCATAATGCGGCAGGAATACTACTGACGCGACCAAAAGAGGGAGCCCGAGGAAAAAAAGAAGCAAGCGTTCTATGAGTTTTTTCATTTTACTGTTCCGAATCTTCTGTCTCGAGTTGTGTAAAAATCCACGGCCTGTTCAAGGTGGGTTTCAGTCCAATCAGGCCAAAGATCTTCAGAAAAATATAATTCTGCATACGCAGATTGCCATAAAAGGAAATTGCTGATTCGTTGTTCGCCGCCTGTTCGGATGAGAAGATCCATGGGCGGAAGCTCCGGCGCATCGAAATATTCGCTGAATGCCGCTTCGTCGAGCATTGGTATTTTTTCAATTGGTATTTTTTTTACCGCCCGGAGTATTTCGTCACGTCCGCCGTAATTTATAGCGAGACTGACGGTTGTACCTGTATAAGAAGAGGTCTCCTGAACTACAGCATTAATTTCAGAAGCGATATCGGCGGGCAGACCGGAAATATCCCCAAGGTGCCGTACGCGAATGCCGTTTTGTCGATAAAAATTCAGCTCAGCCTTAAGATGCACTGAAATGAGAGACATAAGAAACCCTACCTCTTCGGCTGCCCGTTTCCAGTTTTCCGTAGAAAAAGCGTAGAGAGTGATGTACGGTATCCCGAGATTAGCGGCTTTCTTGACGATCGCCTTCGCTACCTCAAGGCCCCGTTTATGCCCCTGCGTTCTGGCTAATCCCTGACGTTGCGCCCACCTGCCGTTTCCGTCCATAATGATGCCGACGTGCGCCGGCAAGTTGGCGCAATTGCGCGAAGAGTGCTGTGTCATCAGCCTTCCATTATTTCTTTTTCTTTATCTTCCAGAATCTTATTGATATCCTGGATGAATTTATCTGTTGTTTTTTGAAGTTCCTCTTCAGTGGTTTTTAAACCGTCTTCGGTTAAGAGTCCTTCTTTTTGGAGTTTCTTTAGCTCGTCGTTTCCGTCTCTTCGGATGTTCCTGATCGCGACCCGGCTTTGTTCTGCGGTGGCTTTTGCCTGTTTCGCAAGATCCTTGCGTCGTTCTTCCGTGAGCGGGGGTATCGCTATGCGGATAACCTTGCCGTCGTTCGAGGGATTAAGTCCAAGTTCCGATTTTTGTATGGCTTTTTCTATTTCGCCGATTAGGTTTTTATCCCAGGGCTGAATTACAACCAGGCGCGCTTCGGGAATTGAAATCGTCGCAACCTGGGAAAGAGGGGCTTTGTCGCCGTAGTAATCGACGCGAACCTTATCAAAAAGGCTGGCCGAGGCGCGTCCTGTGCGGATAGTATTCAGTTCATCTTTCAACGCGGAAATGGATTTTTTCATCCGTTCCACATGAGGCGCGGTATGTTCGGACATCTGATTCTCCTTAAGTTTATTGTAAAAGAGAAAACCGGCCTCCATCAGAAAGCCGGTTTTCCTTACTTGAATTAAGTCTGATCAGTTGACTCCGAGCTGGAAAAGCACCATCTTCGAGAGGGTGATTTTTGCTCCTACTGAAGCGCCGACCTCATCCATTTTCTTTGATACAGACAGCTTGTCGTCCTTAACGAACGGCTGATCCAGGAAGCAGATTTCAGCAAGATGCTTTTTCAGCTTTCCTTGCACGATTCCTGCCTGGACGTTTTCAGGCTTGCCGGATTCTTTAGCCTGAGCTTTGAAAATCTCGGTCTGTTCCTCGATGTATTTGGGATCGACTTCAGCAGAGGTCGTATACATCGGGGTGAAAGCGGCGACATGAAGACAGCAGTCGTACGCGAATTCCTGAACGGAAGCGTTTTCGAACACGCCCGCTTTATCGGATTTCATCATGATCAGAACGCCGGTCTTTTTGTCTGAGTGGATATACTTGGCGATGTATTCATCGGCTCCAGCCGACAATGAAACCAGGCGGTTGAGAGCCATGTTCTCTCGAACCTTGGTCGCCATGTCAAGAACCATAGCGGACAGATCGGGAGTTACTTCCGTGGCATTCTTCGCGAACGCGGTAGTGATTACATTGTCGCCGAGCGCTACGAAATCTTCATTTTTTGCGACGAAGTCCGTCTCGCAGGTAAGCTCGGCCATAACGGCCTTCTTTCCGTCGGTCTTGATGAGGATAAGACCTTCTGAGGTAGCTCTGCCTGCTCTTTTTTCTACAGCCGCAAGACCCTTCTCCTTGAGAAGCTTCTCGGCTGCTGCGGCGTCGCCGTTGCAGGCCGCAAGCGCGTTCTTGCACTCCATCATGCCTGCGCTGGTTTTATCGCGAAGCGCTTTAACGTCGGATGCTTTAATTTCCATAACGGGCAGTCTCCTTATTTGTCGTAAAGTTTGTCTTCGTCAACGAGTTCCGGAGTTTCTTCGCCAGAATCAGCGGCAACTTTATCGGTAGGAGTGTAGTTGCTGTAGTCTTCGATTTCTTCGTCTTTTTCGACGGATGCGCTGCCTGATTCGGAGAATTCCTCATCGTCGTCCTGAAGGTTTTCGATGATTTTAAGTCCGTTCTCGTTGTCGGCTTCGATAACAGCATTCGCAATGATCTGGGTAAACAAAGAAATGGCGCGGATAGCATCGTCGTTGCCGGGGATCGGGTAATCGATTCCCTCGGGATTGCAGTTGGTATCGACGACAGCGACGATCGGGATGCCCATTCTGCGAGCTTCGGCGACGGCGATCGTTTCCTTGCGGGTATCGATCACGAAGATGATTCCGGGAAGCTCTTTCATTTCCTTGATTCCGCCGAGGTTCTTCTCAAGCTTCGCCTTTTCCTTCTGGAGAGCGGCGATTTCTTTTTTTGTGAGGCTTTCGAATGTTCCGTCGATTTCCATCTTTTCAATCTTCTTCAGGCGAAGAAGGCTTTTTTTGATGGTTGTGAAGTTCGTGAGCATACCGCCGAGCCAGCGGTTATTGACGAAGAACATTCCGCAGCGTTCAGCTTCTTTAGCGATGGTCTGCTGCGCTTGTTTCTTCGTTCCGACGAAGAGGACGGTTTTTCCCGCGGCTGTTGTTTTGCGAACAGCTTCGTAGGCTTCCTTGATGGAAAGAATGGTTTTCTGCAGGTCGATGATATGAATCCCGTTGCGTTCTGCGAAGATATACTTCTTCATACGGGGATCCCAGCGCTTTACCTGGTGGCCGAAATGCACACCGGATTCAAGCAAACTCTTCATGGTTACAACTGCCATGAGATTTCTCCTTTGTTTGTCGTCCGCCATCAGGCTTTCGACAATCCTTCTCTTGTTCTCGGATTATATAAATAATCCGGAAGATATGCTGGGCGATTTTCTATTAAATAGTAAATGAATACCCATGCTCGCGCAGTATTGCATATAACTCATGGATTGGCAAGCCTACGATGCCGCTCCATGAACCCTCGATACGCGTAATGAGACAGGATGCGAGGCCCTGGATGCGGTAGGCTCCCGCTACTCCCTGCCATTCTCCGGTATCGAGGTATTTTTCGATCGTACTCGCGTCCATCTCCATAAATGTCACTTTGCTTACAGAATGAGTCGTCGAAATATACTGGGTAGTCGCGTCGTACAAGCTCAATCCTGTGATGACTTCATGCGTTTTTCCGGAAAAGCTCGCGAGCATATTCGCCGCTTCGTCTCTATCGGCAGGTTTTCCGAAAATTCTGTTTTCAAGACAAATGAGGGTATCGGCGCCTAAAACCCAGGGAGCGCTGATTTTTAGGTCCATGCGAATGACCGATTCAACCTTTTTCATTGAATGAAGTTCAGCCGTTTCAATGGGCGACAGTTCCGGGAAAAAAGGTTCTTCGTAGGACGGACTCATTACCGTGAAGGGAATTGCAAGATTCTTCAGTATTTCCTGGCGTCTGGGCGATGTAGAAGCGAGAACTATGGGTTCCATAAATACTTCCTTGATTGAGTTGACAAAAAATTGATTTTCTTGCATTAATAAAAAGCGCGTGCGATTTTAAGCGCTGTTTCGGAAGATTAGCTCATTTGGATAGAGCGTTGCCCTCCGGAGGCAAAGGCGGTGGGTTCGAATCCCGCATCTTCCAACATATCAGGTAAAAAAAGACCCGGCCACGGCCGGGTCTTTTTTATTTATATCTCAGCCTGTCACTTTCCCGCTGTATCTTTCTGGCTGGAAGACTTGTTTCCGTTTTTGTTGTTTCCGCTTCCGCTTACGCTCTTTAATACTTCGTATGCTCTGTTTCGAACGGGCGTCACATAATTATAGTTATTCGCAATCCGTACAATAGATTCAACCATCGGGGCTTTGTTCGATACGTTCGGAGCAAGCTTTTCGTACGTGTTCAAAACTTCAAGGGCGAGCGAGCTGGTAGGGAGAATAATATCGAACTTGCGGGTGATCCAGACGATCATATCCACGACTTCGTCGTTATCGTTGAATCCCAATTCGCCCAGGGATTTCACTGCGGAGGTGATAACCATCGGCTCGTTGTCGGCGTACATGACGGCCACCAGAGTGTCTTTTGCCTGAGTGGTGCCCATCTTTCCCAGGAGTTCGCATGCCTTGGCCCTGATATCGGGATAGCTGTTCATCGTTCTGCCGTTTTCCCGAACGATGGTGTTGATTCCTTCTGCTGCGAGAGAATTGAGAGCCGCCTGAATATCCTCGGTGGTTCTTCCGGCCTCGATGGCGCTTTCTATATACTGAAGGGCAACCTGTTTGTTGTCTCTTCCTTCTGCGGTAGCGAGTTCTTTAATGATGACTCCCTCTACGGAATTGAGGTATGCCTCTTCAACCGTCATGATGGAATCAGTCTGCTGTTGTGCATTAACGCCCGCGGCTGCGATCAGGCAGATTGTTCCCAGGGCTAATAACGGTTTCATGCGCATAATAGTGACCTCCCGTGGTCGGTAAAAATATCAATTTTCTAAAATTATATACCAGTATTTCGGTATTTGCTATACAAAGTCAAGCCGTTTTCAAACAGCTCAGTTACTGGTTTTTCAACACCAGTTGCCAGTTTTGGCCTGTTTTTTCAAGGATATATATGGCTGCAGGCGATTTAGGAGAAATCTCCATAATGACGTATACGCGGGTAGGGGATACATACTGTATGTCGTCTACCCGCATGTTTTGCCTGGAAGGTACGAAAACATAGGTAAAGTAGTCTTTAAGATTCTTGAGCTTTACCCCTTTGGTCGGCAAGCTTTCGGAAACTTCCTTCAATACGGCAGGCGATGAAAAATACGTTCTGTATTCAGTAGACAGATATCCCAGCCACCCCTGATAGTCCCGGGAAAGCGTTATTTTATTCAGTTTTTCCACAACGAGTTCGATTTCGCTTTTAGCGTTTATATACTCTTCTTTTGTAATTTTTACAGTGTCGAATTCGAATACGACTTCTTCATTCGATGTTTCCGCTTGGGGAAGAATTGGTTGAGGCACTGATTCGGAACCGCTATCGATCGATACAGGATCAGGCGCAGTATGATCAGGAACAACAACTGAATTATCCTTTGTCGCGCATGATGAGGTGATCGATAACGTAGCAATCAATAAAAAATAACACAGTCTTTTCATGCTTCAATACTATCCCGAAGGATTGCAGACGTCAAATACCTTTTTTTAGTTTTAATGGGAGTTGACGCAGGTCAAAGCAGAGTACTAGAGTGTTTTACATGGTTAAAGCAGTGTTTCCAGGTTCGTTCGATCCTCCTACATGGGGGCATCTTAATGTAATCGAGCGAGCAAGAAAGATTTTTAGCGAAATTCATGTAGTCGTGGCGGTTAATAGCGATAAAAAGTATTTATTCACTGAGGATGAACGGGTTTCTTTAATGAAAGAACTTGTGAAACCCTGGGATAACGTGCATGTGCGCTCATGGAACCGGCTGATCGTGAATTACGCCGAGGCGATAGACGCGCGGGTATTGATTCGGGGAGTCAGAAATCTTGCCGACTTTTCGTATGAATTCGATCTGGCGATGATGAACCAAGGTTTATCCCCCGACATTGAAACAGTTTTTCTTGCTACGGATCCGAAGTACTTCGTATTGCGATCAAGCGCCATTAAGGAATTAGCTTCTTTCGGGGGAGATGTTTCGACAATGGTTCCCGATCTTGTGAAGGAACAATTGGAAAAAAAGTTCAAGATTCCGTTTCTTTCGACAAAAATCGAAAAAATGTAAATGTTGACTTGACATTGTTTGAATTAACTGTTTAATATCCTTATTATCTTTATTTCTGGCTTGTTGGACGGAAATTATTATGGAGCGAGGTTAAATATATGGCAGTTCCCAGAGCGAAAACTTCAAAAGCCCGTACCCGCAGAAGACAAGGAATCAATATGCGCTTGAGCGCGCCGACCCTTGTAGAATGCGGAAATTGCGGCAACTTGATTCTTACTCACCGTGTGTGTCCGAAATGCGGATTCTATCGCGGTAGACAGTTTATCATGCCCGAAAACAACGGTTGATTTGAAGGAGAGCTGAAAAATGGACGAATTATTCGTTAAGATACAGAAACTGATTGCCGACAAGCTCGAGATCGATGAATCAAAGATCACTATCGATGCTTCATTCCGCCAGGATCTCGGCGCCGACAGCCTCGACACCTACGAGCTTGTCTACGCGATCGAAGAAGAAATGGGAATCAGCATTCCCGATGAAAAAGCGAACGAATTCGAAACAGTTCGCGACGCATACGATTTCATCAAATCCCAGTCTAAGTAACACTGTGAGCATTCCAGGAGGTTCTTTTTGTTTCCATTCCGAGACAGCCTGACTGGCGACCGGAAACAAAATCTTCTGGCTTTCCAGAAACAGGCCGGTTTCCGCTTCAAGGATGCCGGCCTGCTTGATTTGGCCTTCCATCATAGATCTTCAACTAATGAAACCACCGGCATTCGCGAAAATAATGAACGCCTTGAATTTCTCGGAGACGCCGTCCTCGGCATGGTCGTCGCCGCGCGCTTGTATGAGTGCATGGCGGACCGGCAGGAAGGGGATCTTGCGAAGGCGAAATCAGTCGTCGTATCCGAAGACACGTTGTCGGGAATTGCTCTTTCTCTTCGCATAAACGAGTATCTGGTACTCGGCAAGGGAGAAGAGATGTCGGGCGGACGCGCAAAGAAAGCGATTCTGGCCGATGCGGTGGAAGCCATCATCGGAGCATTGTATCTTGATTCAGGGATAAAGGCCGCCGAAGAGTTTATTCTGAAAATCATGGATCCCCAGATTCAGCTCGTGCTGCAGAATAGACATCATAAGGATTACAAAACCCTTCTTCAGGAATATCTTCAAAAACAATACAAAACCATACCCAGATATGCGTTGGTGAAGAAAACAGGCCCGGACCACGACAGGACTTTCTGGGTTACGGTCGACTTGCGCGGCTCGGTGTACGGTCCTGAAAGCGGAAAGAACAAAAAAGAAGCCGAGCAGGCGGCCGCAAAACGCGCCTGGGACGAACTTGGGCTCTGTTGACGCTTTAGAGCCTGCAACAAAATCTATCAGCCGACAGGCATTTCTTGATTGAATTTCTTTTGATATATTAACCGGGCTATTTCCAACAGACGTTGTTTTTCGTTCAATTCGGGATCGTCCAGCACTGTTTCCAGCAATTCATTCAGAATTTTACCCGTAACCGGCCCGGGGCCGATTCCGAGCGAGACGAGATCGCCTCCGTTCACAGAGAGATCCTTCAATGCAAACGCGTGTTTCTCTTTCTGGATCTTTTGTATGCGGTCGTCGAATTCATCAAGCATCGTATGTTTTAACGCGTGCGCAGGAGTTCCGGTAATGGCGGCGGTATCGGCTCTCCGCAGACTGAACAAGTCTTGAATCGATTCTTCTCCGACTCGAACAATAAATCGTCTGACCGCAGCGTCGGTCCATTCGCTTTGATAATTGAACATATGCTGCCTGATCAGGTGCGTCGTCTGTTGCGTCAATTTGACGGGAAATTTCAATCGCTTCAGTATGTTTTCCGCGATTCGAGCCGACTCTGTTTCATGATTATGGAATGTCCATTCTCCTCCGGGTCCGATCGCTCTGACGGCGGGCTTTCCTATATCGTGGAACAGAGCGGCAAGGCGAAGCTCGATCGCAGGCGGTGCAGAATCGCAAGCGAAATATATATGATCGAGAACGTCGAATTCATGCAGCCCTTTTTGCTCGATTCCTCTGCAGTTTTGCAGTTCGGGAAATATCAGGCGCAATAGACCTGTTTCTTCCATGCATCTGAGACCGATCGACGGTTTCGGAGCGAGAGCGATTTTAATAAACTCGTCCCGAATTCTTTCTATTGCTACCTGGGCTGTCACCTGAAGGGCGGGGCCGATTGCGTCGAGCGTCTTCCGTTCTATCGAGAATCCCAGCTGCGCTGCGAAACGGACTGCTCTCATAGGTCTTAAACCGTCTTCGGAAAATCGTTCTTTCGCGTCGCCGACGGTTCGAATGATGCCGTGCCGAATATCCTGTATTCCGTTAAAGGGATCGGTAATGATGCCTTCTGGCAGGGCTGCGGCTATCGCGTTCATGGTAAAATCCCGTCTTGACAAGTCTTCTTCGATTGTCGGCGCGAATTCGATCTTGTCCGGCCTTCTGCCGTCCGTATATCCCTCTTCGGTCCTGAATGTGGTACACTCGATATGTCGGTCGCCAACGATTATGGTGACGGTTCCGTGTTCGATTCCGGTGGGTATTATGCGTTTGAATAGCCGCGCGACCTGATCAGGCGTTGCGTCGGTTGCGATATCCAGGTCGTCATGTTCTTTTCCGAGAAAGTGATCCCGTACCGCGCCGCCGACAAGATATACGGAAAATCCGGCCGATTTAAAAGCGACCGATATTTTTTTCAAGATTTCCGGTACTTGAATTTTATGCATCGCCGGAAGTATATGTGAAACCCGTATTCAAGACAAGCGAGGTGGCGTAGTGCGCGCATTGATTTTTACCGGGGGCGGACAGCCTTTTTTTGAGAAAGCGAGGCCGGTAATCGGGTTTTGGGATTTCGTTGTGGCGGCAGATTCCGGCCTTGAATACGCATTGGACGCAGGAATTACTCCGGACTTGGTGGTCGGGGACATGGACAGCTTGCGGAATCCTGATTTGTTGTTGGCTCTGCCCCGGGATCGAATATGTCTGTATCCGCGTGATAAAGATTATTCGGATACCGACCTTGCGTTCCTCGCTTGCAGGGAACGAGGCGTCGACGATATCGTGCTAATCGGCGGGGGCGGGGGGCGAATCGATCATTTCATGGCTTTGCAGTCTCTGTTCGTTCATGATTATTGCCCTTCGTTATGGATTACGGATGAAAATATCACGGCTTTCATTAACGACGGAGCCTCGCTCAGAGTCGAAGGACTGGCGCCGGAGGACGCGGTGTCCTTATTTCCGGTCGGAAAATCGCCGCATCGAGTCCGGGGGGACGGCTTATTCTGGGGAATCGACGGACTTTCCTGGGATCAAGGCTTGTATAGCCTGAGCAATCGGAGCGTGTCCGGCGAAATACGCGTAGCCAGCGAAGCGGGCCGCTTTTTATGCGTTCTCCCGCTCCGCGCCGAGTTGACGCTCGGCAAATGCTCCGTCCAAACCTGCATCACTCATACAGGGGCGCACCTTCGCGATCCTTGAGCTGCATAAAATCGATAAGAATCGGATATTTCGTCAACAGCACGCCCCATTGAGAAAGTCTCTCTATTTGCAGGTATTCGGCAACGCCGGACGACGCTTCCTCGGCGGCGAGTTTCGCCATCATCAGGCTTTTATGACGTTGATACTCTTGATAGGTTTCGGCAGCCGTCAAATAGAGCGAAAAATCCGGTATTTTCATATCAGTCACGGTTATATTTGTTATGAGTACGTCTCCCGTTTCTCTATCCGCAATATTGCTTTCGATTTTTTGCACTATTTGTTGAGGATCCTGTCTCCATTGATCGAAATCAGCGGGATTAGAAAGAGCTTCGATTACTGCGTTGTACGCTTCCGTTTCAGCGATTTTTTCCATGCTGTCCAGAATCTGTTCATTAAGCGCCTGTTGGTCGGCGATGCCTTCCGCATCGACTAGTTCAACCAATCGGGCCGGTTTGAATTTTCCGGTGATTTTTACGGACATGCTCCAGCTGAAATCAGGCGATCCTTCAAAAAAACGGGAATACAAATCGCCGGAAGGCAGAACGCCTTGTATGGTTGTATTGCAGTGCACTGGCTGTTGTTCGAAAACAAGGATGGTTGCATTCGTAGGAATGAGGCGTTCCCATCTCCAGTCGAAATCGCCTGGTACTATTGGATCGGCGTCATATCCTGATGTTTTCGACGCCATAATCCCGACGTGTCCGGGCGGAACGATGAATTGAACCCAGCCCGCGAAAAAAACGCCTGCAGAGAATACTATTAGAACCAGGAGTAGAATCTTTTTCATAACGATCCTCTGTTGAATATCATGTTTTTATTGGTATAGTGTCTTCCAAAGGAGTATACCGTACTTTTATGCACAGGAAAAGCCGAAAACAGCAGACTGTCCGCTTTTTATACCGATCCATACTCTTTCTTGCTGTGTTCGCGATCGCCCTTTTTCTATTTTTTTACTATGGAAATACACAGTCTTTTCTCGATTCTACGCAGAAAATGATTCTTTTCGTGCTTTCTCACATCTCTGTTTCGTTGCTTTTTTTGTCAACGATAACGTTGATTCTAGAGGTGTATCTTTCGGTTTTTCAAAAAATGAGGTTTTATCTGCAATTAGCGGTCCCGACGCTGTTTTATTTTCTCATCGGCGCGGCAGGCACCTTTATCTCCCGCGTAATCCTCTTTTTGTCTTCCGGGATGTAATGATCTGTTCGGCAATTGACACCCGTTTCTCTCCTCCGTATCATCGGTTTTCATGAATACTTCTGATCGTTTATACGCAGTACGCGGAGCGGTTTGCTGCGAAAACACCGTTGAATCTATAGGCTCCCGCGTTTCTGAACTGTACTCGCTGCTTTTAGCGCAGAATTCCGTATCAGAATGCGATATCGTTTCGGTTCAATTTACCATGACGGCTGATCTTGACGCCCTTAATCCCGCTACCGCTCTCAGGAAAGCAGGAATGGCTTCGTCGGTCCCTCTTTTCGCTGCTGCCGAACCTTTCATCCGAGGAGGGATGCCTCGCGTTGTACGGATACTGCTTACGTATTACGGTTCGCGCGCCGGATCCCCCGTGTACCTTCACGGAGCCGAGAAGCTTCGCCCCGACCTGATCGGCGCATCCGCTGGTGTCTGACATGATGCCGATCCAGGAGGTTTGGTACGTCGCCAGAGAATATGCAGGAATCGCCGAAGCCGGCGGAGTGAAAAACGTATCTTGCTCTCTTGCCGAGGGAATGGCCGCCCAGGGGTATTCAGTTACAGTCTTCATTCCCGCGTACGGTTGCGTCACTATCAGCGGAGAACTTCTCTATCAGGATGTCATTGAAGCCGCAGGAGAATCCCATTCGATTTATTTTAAAAAGACCAGCATTAACGGCGTTCGCATAGTACTGGTCGATGGAGCCGTGTTTCGCGATAAACAGGCCGTCTATGTATATACCGCCGAAGAGGCGAGAAGACTTCCGGGCGATCCGCGCGGCCGGGGGCATTTCGATGCCGATATCATGAATGTTCTCCTTCAAAAAGCGGTTCTCAGATTTTCCTGTCTTTCAGGAGAAATCCCTTCGATAATTCACGGCCAGGACGCGCATACCGCCTTGCTGCCCGCGTTTATGCGAACGGATGAAGCCTATGCTTCAAGGTTTTCAAAGACGCTCGCTCCCGTCACAATTCACAATGCGGGTCCGGGGTATCGGCAGGGCTATCCGGGGATACTGCGGGCTCGGCATATTACCGGCCTCCCGGAGTCGGTTCTTTCCTTCGGCGCGTGCAACGGCATGGTCGAACCCTTCCTGTTGGCCGGACAGTTCGGTTTGCTCACGACGGTATCGCCTTGGTATGCGGAGGAGATAACTTCAGAACAGGTCAACGACTATACCGAGGGATTAAGCCGTGAATTGTCGAGTCGGGGAATAGAGATTGAAGGAATAACTAACGGCCTGGATTTCTCAAGGTATGATCCGTCCGATACGTCGATCTCTCTTCTTCCTTTTTCATTTGATCCGTTGATGGGCGATTTGTCGGGTAAATACAAGTGTCGTTCCTGGTTTCTTGATTTCCTGAAAACGGATGATCTTTCATCTGTATCGCTTGAAAAATTCGGTTTCTACGAACCTTCGGATGAAGGCGTATTTTTTTCGTATCATGGCAGAATTGCATGGCAGAAAGGTCTTGACGTATTCGAACAGGCGGCGAAGCTTGTATTGGATCATCTTCCTCAGGCTCGTTTTTTCGTGCTGGGGCAGGGCGATCCGGTTTTGGAAGCGGCTCTTATTCGGATGAGCATGCGGTATGCCGGAAGATTCGTATATCTGCGGGGGTATGAGAGATCCTGGGCTCGCCTTGTCGTCGCGGCATCTGATTTCCTGGTTCTTCCGAGCGCATTCGAACCCTGCGGTCTGGAAGACTTCATCGGACAAACCTACGGCACTATCCCGGTGGCCCATGCGGTCGGAGGGTTGCAAAAAATAATCGACGGACGAACCGGTTTTTTATACGGTGGATCGAAAACTGTATCCGATGCGAACGCGCTCGCGTCCCTTCTTCTGGAAATCTCGGAACCGATGATCGGGAACGGATCCTGCGGATGCGCTTCTGTGCCTCGGTATAAACAGATGATCCAAGACGCAGCCTCTTATATCAGGGAACATTATTCATGGGATAAAATAATCAAGGAACGCTATATTCCGTGGTATGAGAAAAAAATTTCCAGCCTGTATTGACACTTTTTTGCAAATGAGTTAATTTACTGCTCGTTCGCAATGCCAACTTAGCTCAGCTGGCCAGAGCACGTGATTTGTAATCTCGGGGTCCAGGGTTCGAATCCCTGAGTTGGCTAGGCTGAAAACAATGCGATCTTTTATGGGGAGATTCCCGAGTGGTCAAAGGGGGCAGACTGTAAATCTGTTGGCTACGCCTTCCAAGGTTCGAATCCTTGTCTCCCCAAAAGCCTTCCTTATTTTTTAAGGAAGGCTTTTTTTTTCGGAGGATGTATGAATACGCCATTTTATGCTAACGGTTTGCGCTTTTCCTGCCAGCGATGCTCATGCTGTTGCCGCCATGATCCGGGGTTCGTACATCTTTCGGAACAGGATTTGTCCCGGCTTTTATCTTGGAGCGGTTTGGACCGCGACTCATTTATCAGCAAATGGTGCCGCTGGGTGGATAGAAACGACGGGTACGAATATCTTTGTTTGCTTGAAAAAGATAATTATGACTGTATATTATGGGAAGACGGTTGCAAGGCGTATGAAGACAGGCCTTTTCAGTGTTCGTCTTATCCTTTTTGGCCGTCGTTGCTGATGGATGAGGACTGGTGGGAGGCGAACGCCCGCGATTGTCCGGGAGTAAATAAGGGCGCTGTGCACGGCAGAGATGAAATCGAGTCCTATCTTGCGCGCCGCCGCGCTGAGCCGTATATCCGAAGAAAACTTGATAATTGACTTCATAGGGGGGTGATATCCATGCGTATCCATTTCTGGGGCGTCCGAGGATCGATTCCTGCGCCTCTGTCTCCTATGCAGGTCCAAAATCGCATAGCCGCCGTCGTGCAGCGCATATCAGCGAAAGACGTTGTCTCGGCCGACAGCCGAGAGCGTTTCTTGGCTTCTCTTCCCCAGTGGATTTTCGGAACAATCGGAGGCAACACTTCTTGCGTCGAGGTGGAAAACTCTTCCGGGGATTGCATCATTCTCGACGCTGGAAGCGGTTTGCGCGAATTGTCGGTAAACCTGAGACAGCGTCCCGGCTTCACCGCGACTGGCAGAACGTATCACCTTGTTTTTTCCCACTTTCATTGGGATCATTTGCAAGGCCTTCCTTTTTTTTCCCAAGGATTCGATCCGCGGAATAAAATCGTGTTCTACAGCACAAATCCTGACTTCAGAGCTATTCTCAACGCTCAGATGAGGGAGCCGTATTTCCCCGTTCCCATGGAAGGACCCGGCGGTTTCAGGGCTCAGCTCGAATTCGTCCATCTGGACTCCGGCGATCATGTTTTTTCCATCGGCAACACAAAACTGATTTGGAAGGAAATGAATCATCCCGGAGGCTGCACGGCGTACATGTTGACCGAAGGCGGAAAGAAAGTCATCTACGCGACCGATACGGAGCTCACTCGGGAAGATTTCATCAAAAATCCCGGGAACGAAGAGTTTTATTCGGGCGCCGATATTCTCATCATGGACTCGCAGTATACGATGGGCGAGGCTATCGAGAAGACCGGATGGGGCCATTCGGCTTTTTCTCTTTCAGTCGATTTCGCGTTGACCTGGGGGGTTAAAACTCTTGTACTGTTTCATCATGAACCTACGTACTCCGATCAAAAAATCTGGTCTCTCCGGCAGTCTGCTGAATGGTATCGAGAATACGCAGGTTCGCGCGTAGTGGATATTCAAATAGCCCGGGAAGGATTGGATTTATATACATGAGCGGCGCCGGCGTATTAACATACGAATTCACTTCGGGCGAAGTTCTCGCGCTGGCATTGTTACTTCGAAACCATGAAGATGTTCTTGACAGCAGGCTGGACTCATTGAAGTGCATTCTCGAGGATCAGGTCTATCAAATTATGACTATCGAAGAAGCCGAGGCATTTTTTAAATGAAACGCATACTGTTATTCGTTGCCGCACTGTCGGTCTTATCGGCGTTGAGCGCTGGAGCCGGTTTTATTGCTTACTCATTCTCTTCCGTCGATCCGGCATCCGAACAATCGGTTTTGTTCCAAGTTTCCCGCGGCCAATCCGTCGCCTCCGTTTGCCAATCCCTTGAAGAAAGCGGCCTCGTTCGCTCCGCGTTAATCTCCCGGTTGCATGTCCGTCTGTACGGTTTGACCGTCAAGGCGGGAACTTATCGTCTCTCTCCTTCTCAAAACACGCAGTCGATCATCAAAACGCTGTCAGACGGCAAACAGGAAACGAAGAGAGTCACCATTCCCGAGGGTTTAACGCTGGGAAAGGTAGCTTCCTATTTGGAATCCCAGGGCTTTTTCTCAAGAGATGATTTTATACAAACAGCAAAAGATAGAAACCTCCTCGATGAATTCGGAATCGCTGCTTCATCCGCAGAGGGCTACTTGTTTCCGGATACCTATTTTTTCCCCCTGGGCGCAGACTCGGAAATCGTCGTCCGAACAATGCTTCGCACGTTCTTTTCAAGAATTTCGGCGCTTGAGGACAATCCTGAATCCGCGAAGGATCTTCATGAACGCATAATTATGGCCAGCATCGTAGAACGCGAATATCGGTTGGCAGACGAAGCTCCTCTTATCGCCAGCGTTTTCGCTAATCGCCTGAAAATAGGCATGGGGCTTCAGTCCTGCGCTACGATTGAGTACATCATCACCGAGATTGAAGGAAAGGCTCATCCGTCGCGGCTGTTGGTCTCGGATCTTGAAATACCCAACGACTTCAACACCTATCTCTGGGCGGGTCTGCCGCCGGGGCCGATCTGCAGTCCGGGTCTTGTGGCGATTAAAGCGGCCTTTTCCTATCCCTCGACGCCGTATCTGTATTTCAGACTCACTGACCCGGATACCGGAAGGCATTCATTCACCAGATCCCTCGAAGAACATGTTCAGGCCGGACGCCAGCTCTATTTGAAAAAGGCGGCTGGTAAATAATGGGCCGGATTTCTCCCGATACGATCGAGTCGGTGAATCAACGGGCTGATATCGTTTCCATCGTCGGCGAGTATACCCGTTTAGAACACAAGGGTAGCGATTGGTGGGGATGCTGTCCGTTCCATAATGAAAAGACTCCGTCTTTTCACGTCATACCCGACAGAAAAGTATACCATTGCTTCGGTTGCGGGGTCGGCGGCGGCGTCATCAATTTCGTCATGGAGATGGAAAAAATTTCCTTCGTCGAGGCCGTCGAGAGTCTTGCTAAAAAAGCAGGGATCGAGATTATTTATGAGGGAAGCAATCAGACCGACGTCCGGCCCAAGGATACCACCCGGGATGATCTGATAGAGCTGTACAACCGGGTTGCGGGAAGTTTTCATTACGTCCTCAAAGAAACTCAGCTAGGGGCCGCCGCACGTTCATATTTGGAGTCCCGCAAGGTTTCTCCGGAAATGATCGAAAGGTTCCGGCTCGGCTATTCGCCTGCCGATAGAAGATGGCTGTACCGCTTTCTTTCTTCCAAGGGCTATTCTTCGGATTTTCTTGATAAATCCGGGTTGTTTTCCAAGAAATATCCTGAATCTTCATTTTTTTCCGATCGTCTTATGTTTCCTATTTCAAATAGAAAGGGACAGGTTGTCGCTTTCGGAGGAAGAATTCTTAACGGAGACGGTCCGAAATATCTTAATTCCGGCGACTTGCCTCAATATAAAAAGGGCGAGACTCTTTTTGCCTTCGATCTGGCCTTGCCGGAAATCAGAACGACTCGTTCGGTTATATTTTGCGAAGGCTACATGGATGTCATCGCATGGCACCAGGCCGGAATAACACGGGCCGTAGCCCCTCTGGGCACGGCCTTTACCGCCGAACAAGCCCGTCTTGTCAGATCCTTCGCCGAAACGGTGTATTTATCCTTCGACTCCGATCAGGCCGGTCAAACCGCAACCTATAAATCCATACTTATGTGTCGACAATTGGGGTTTGAAGTTAAAATCGTAGTTATTGACAATGGAAAGGATCCTGCTGAAATAATTCAAAATGAAGGCCCGGAAGCATTGAAAAAAATACTCGATTACTCTATAATCGATCTGGATTATCTTGTTCAGATCGCAGGAAAGCGATTTGAAACGGGAAATCCCGAAGGAAAAACTCGAGCTTCTGCTTTTATATTTCCGTATATAGAGGCATTGGAATCCGATATACAAAGGGAGTCTACAATAAACCGGCTTTCTGCCGTCTTCGGAATAAGCGAAAAAGCATTGTTTGCCGATTATAAAAAACGGAAACAAACAAAGCTCCCCGTGTCAGGAGAAGATGAAGCGGTTGATAAGGGTAAAATACAAAGGATTAAGAGAAATGCGGAATTGCGTGCCGTGTTGGCTGTAGCGGCGAATACGGATCTTTTTCCGGTGATGCGCAATCGATTGACTTCAGATGATTTCGACGATCCTTCGGCGCGGGATCTTTTTATCATTCTTGAGGAGTGTTATCGTTCAGACGCGATCACTGTCGATAATCTTTTGGCAAGATGCGCGGATGAAAATCTTCGTGTGCTCGTTACGGAAACAATAACGCGCGGAGAATTTGCAGACAACGCGCCGAAGGTTGTAGAAGACGGCATTGCCTTAGTACGGAAAAATGCCTTGGAGCGAAAGAAAAATCGCTTGATAGCACGAATGAATTTGGTCCGGGGATCAAGTCCTGACGACATCAAAACGATAACCGAGATGATGTTTGAAAAACAGGAAATTGACGAGGAACTTGCAAAATTGAAGGATATGAATGAATGATGGATCTTGAGCTTGATCCTGCTGTCGTTAAACTACTAGAGTATGCCAAAGAAAAGAAGGTCCTGAGCTGGGATGAGGTCAACGACCTTTTGCCGGAATCCATTGTGAACTCTGAAAAAATGGATCAGGTTCTCGTCTTGCTTGAGAAAAAACAAATTCAGCTTCTCGAGGAAGATTCTTCTGCTGATGAGGATTCCCAAGACGACGCTAAAAAACCCGAAAATTCCGAACGGAAACGGCTTGTATACAACGAAAAGGATTCGTCGGTAGACGATCCTATTCGTTTATATTTGCGTGAAATCGGAAAGGAAAACCTTCTCACCGCAGAACAGGAAGTCGAGCTTTCAAAACGGATGGAAGACGGCGAGAACATAATTAAAAGCGTCGTGAAGCATTCAGGCATGATAATTCCTGAATTTTACGCGATTGCTCAAAAAGCCTTCTCGAAAATCGATCCTCATGAAAGCAACAAGCCTCGCAAGGAATTGAACGAGGAGATGGCGGAAAAGCGAAGGCTCAAGCAGTTGTACGGCGAAACCGTCAAATCCGTATTGCCCGATATGAAGCAATACATGGCTTTGAAGAAACGTTTGTTTGAACGCGATCAGTTCTCCGACCTCATGCAGGACAAGGAGCTTCTTGAACTCAGGAATAAAATTCTTCCCGTTCTGCAGGAAGCCGACATTCAATCGGAAGAAATAGACCGGTTTTCCGAGAAATTCATCGAAGCCAAAAAGAAAATCCGGGATTATCGCAGGCGCCAGGAAAAAAAAGAGAAGGAATTGCGCCTTTCCGATTACGGAGAGCTCAGAAATTTAGGGAAAAGGCTTGCAATCGCAAGGGAACGTTCCAAGCTTGAGCAAGAGCTCGGAATGAGCGCAAACGATATAAAAGAAATCTACACTCAGATTCAGGTTATTAACCGTAAAATATGCAGGCTTGAATACGATTTTGAAAACAACGTTGAAGAAATCATTTCAATGGCGCGCGAAATTCATCGCGGCCGCGTCATGATGAAGAACGCGAAAGATCGGCTGATCAATGCCAACCTTCGCCTTGTAGTTTCAATCGCAAAGAAATATACAAACCGGGGTCTTCACTTTTTCGACCTCGTACAGGAAGGAAACATCGGCTTGATAAAGGCCGTGGAAAAATTCGAATACCGCAAGGGTTATAAGTTCTCGACTTACGCGACTTGGTGGATCAGACAGGCGATCACCCGTTCAATCTCGGATCAGGCACGGACGATTCGCGTACCCGTGCATATGATCGAACAGATCAATAAGGTTGTGCGAGAATCGCGACAGCTGATGCAGCGTCTCGGGCGCGAGCCGACCGACGAGGAAATTGCCGAGCAATTGGGTTGGAATGCCAGCAGGGTTAAGCAGGTCAAAAACGTCGCCAGGGAACCAATATCGTTGGAAACTCCGATCGGCGAAGAAGAAGATTCTCTGCTCGGTGATTTCATCGAGGATAAGGATGTGGAGAATCCGGCGAATCAGACTGCCTTTACTCTTCTCCAGGAGCAATTGCGGTCAGTTCTTTCCACCTTGCCTCCCAGGGAGCAGGAAGTTTTAAAAATGAGATTCGGTCTCGACGACGGATATTCCTTGACTCTCGAAGAAGTAGGTTTATATTTCAACGTCACCAGAGAACGCATACGCCAAATTGAGGCCAAGGCCTTGCGGCGTTTGAGACATCCGAGACGCAGCCGCAAGCTCAAGGATTATTTGGATAATTAAGTTCATGAATAAGAGGGGATTAGTATGGTAATGACGGAAGTTTTCGATAAGCTGAAGGCGCTCCAGGACATTCTGGCACAGAAGAATACGGTAGAAGCTTCTATAGAAGACGCCCCGAAGCTTCTTTTAACCCAGGAAGAACTATTGTCTCGTTTGAAGAAAGGTTATATCGAAAAAAACGAGCAGTACGAAAAATCCAGACAATATATCAGCGACATTAAATCTCAGTTGTTCGAAGCGGAAAGCACCCGCGAGAAATCCGAGAAGGCGATGGACACCATCACCACTCAACGCGAGTACGAGGCTTTGGACAAGGAAATCCGCGATGCAGGCGAACGCGAACAAAACCTCAGAAAAGAGCTTCAAAAGGAAGAGCGGGTTTTTCAGGATTTAAACGAAGATTTGAAGCGGGACGAATCCCTTATCAAGCAGCAGGAAGACGAGCTTAATGAAAGAAAGGCCAAGCTTGCAGCTGAAATCGATGAAAAGAAAAAAACGCTTGACGAGCTTAATTCAGCGGAAGAAGACGTTTCTCCGGGAATCGATCCTGAAACAAAATTCAAGCTTGAACGCATCATCAAAAGCAAGCAAGGCGTCGGAATCGTAGCAATCCACGGAAATGTGTGCACCGGTTGCCATATGATTCTTCCCGCTCAATTCGCGAATATCGTCAGAATCGGAGAGAAGATCGTGTATTGCCCCTATTGCAGCCGCATTCTCTATTACTCTGAAACCGCCGAAGGCGAGGATATCTACTTTAACGACGACGATGCCGGAAGCCTTGCCGACTTGGACGATTTCATCGACGAAGACGAAGAGGACGGAGAGGACGGAGATTCCATCGACGACGAAAAAATGGAGTACGAGGATTAAACAGGCAGAGGGCAGTGGGAATCGCCGTTGCCGCGCCTTCGGGCGTTGCAGCGGAGGAAAGTCCGGGCTCCTTCGGAAATGATGCCGGTTAACGACCGGGAGATCAAGGCTTAAGCTTTGATCGACAGAAAGTGCCACAGAAAATATACCGCCTGGTTTGTTCCGCAAATCAGGCAAGGGTGAAAAGGCGGGGTAAGAGCCCACCGCGTCGCTGGCAACAGGACGGCATGGCAAACCTCATCAGGAGCAAGATCAAGCAGTAAAGGATTTTCCGATCCGAAGAGCGGTAGTCTGCTCTCCCGAAAGGGAGTACGTCGTTTCGAAAGAAACGCGTCAATTTACGGGTTGGTTGCGTGAGAAAAGCGGCAACGTTTTTCCAAGATAGATGGTTCCCGATTTTTTAGCCTCGGCTATTAAATAACAGAACCCGGCTTATTAGCCCTCTGCTTTTTTTATATGAAAGGATGAATAAAACATGAGTTTTAAGCGGCGAGAAAAAAAATACCTGTTGACCGGAAGGCATCAGCCCTTTGGTTCGGGTTTCATTTTTTTCGTCGTTTTTCTTTTTATAGCCGCAACTGCCTTATTATCGTGGCAATTCATTTTTAAAAAGACTTTTTCCAGGACGCCGCGAATTCAAGATGTATATTCAGCGTGGGAACATCATGATTTCGAACTGGCGTACGATAAAGCCGGCCAGATACTTACTGCAAGGCCCCTCGACGGCGAAGCCTTATCGATGCGCGGCTTTTCCGCGTATTATCTATATGTCGAGCAAACCGATTCCAATATCGCCCAGCAGCTCCTCGCCGAATCTATTCAAAATCTCAGAAACGCCTGGCATCGTGTCGTTGAATCCGAAAGACCTTTCATCGCATATGTGCTTGGCAAGGCGTATTATCAGCGCGGACTGTATTTTGCAGATCTTGCGTCGTTTTATCTCGAGTATGCTCACAATTCTGGAGTAGCGGCGGATGATCTTGACGAATTCCGAGCTTTATCGTTCTCGTCTCTCGGAAATCATGAGGCTTCGATTACTGCTTTTCTCGAAGCCCTGTCCGCCAAGCCATCCGATTTGCTTGTTTACTCTTTGGCTCAAAGCTATGTCGAGATGAAAGACAGCGAAAAGGCCGAACAATATTTTTTGGAAACAATTAGAATAACAAATGACGAGCTGCTTCAATTAAAGTCGAGAAACGCGCTCGGACTGCTCTATCTGAATGCTTTGCGCATCGATGATGCTCATCGAGAATTCGCGTTAATTCTGGAAAAAGAACCGAATTCTGCTGACGCGCATTATGGACTTGGTGTAGTATATGAGATTCAAGGTGATCTGATTCGCGCCCGCGCAGAGTGGAGAAAAGCCTTGAAAGCCGATCCGCTTCACGGCGGAGCTCGGTTAAAAATGAATAGTTAGCTGTAACATATTTCGGGAGGATGTGCTGATATGGGTTTTTTAAAAAGTCTCTCCGCAGACATCGGAATTGATTTGGGCACCTGTAATACGTTGATATACGTTCGGGGTAAAGGCATAGTCGTCAATGAACCTTCCGTAGTCGCCGTAGAAAGAGGGACCAGACGCGTCGTAGCGGTCGGCGCCGAAGCGAAAAGAATGCTTTGGAAGACCCCGGGAAATATCATTGCCATCCGTCCTTTGAAAGACGGCGTTATCGCGGACATGGACACTACTGAAAAGATGATCCGCTATTTCGTTTCAAAAATAATGCCTCGCCATGGACTTATCAAGCCCAGGATGGTTATAGGAATTCCCAGCTGCATCACGGACGTAGAAAATCGAGCAGTAAAAGAAAGCGCGTTCAAAGCAGGCGCACGGGAAGTTCAGGTTATAGAAGAATCTCTTGCCGCGGCGATCGGAGCTCAGATCCCCATCCATGAACCCGCCGGCCACATGATTTGCGACATCGGCGGCGGTACGACTGAAGTATCGGTGATTTCTCTCGGAGGCATGGTCGTAACGAACGCGATCCGCCTCGGCGGCGACGAATTCGACCAGGCCATAATCAAGCATGTCCGATCGGTTCATAATCTGATTATCGGCGAACAAACCGCGGAACGGCTCAAGGTTGAAATCGGCAACGCTTCCCCTGAAAAGAATATTGAAAAAGTCGAAATCAAGGGAACAGATGCGATCACTGGGCTGCCCAGACGGCTGGAAATAGACTCTGTCGAGGTTCGCGAAGCGCTGAAGGATCCGATCACGCAGATTGTTGAAGAAATCAAGCGAACCCTGGCCCAGACGCCGCCTGAGCTCGCTGCCGATATTGTCGAGAGAGGCATTGTGATGACCGGCGGCGGAGCTTTGTTGAAAGGCCTGCCGAAATTAATCTCAAAAGAAACCGGGGTTCCGGTAATCCTCGCTGAAAATCCGATGGATTGCGTTGCTATCGGCGCCGGACAGTATTATGAAATTTTCAAGGATATGTCGATTGACCGAAGCGTATACGACAGTCTGAACAACTAAGGCGTCCATGTCCGACCGAAGAGTACCGTTTAAATTCCGTCTGGATATTTTTCTTTTATCTCTCTATCTGTTCGTATCGGGGCTGTTGCTTGCCTTTTCGAGCGGTGGTTTTATTGTCAATTTCGGAAATATCGGTTTTTCCGTTCTTTCCGGCGCTCAACGGGGCTTGTATTCCGTAGCATCTTTTTTTTCCGGAACTATAAACGCCGTTCATGAGCTGACAGTGATGCGGAAAAGCTATATCGAGCTGCAAGAACGAATCGCGGATTACGAACTTCTTCAGAGAAGCAATGCAGAGATACGGCTGGAAAACGAACACTTAAAAAAACTGTTGGGTTTTTCAAGGTCTCTGGATGTTGTGAATATACCCGCGGAAATAACCGGTCGCGATCCTTCTAACTTGTATTCAGGACTGATTATCAACCGGGGATCTCGACATGGAATCAGGAAAAACATGCCTGTTGTTTCTTTTCAGGGAAGCGGAGCTGCCTTAGTCGGAAAAATCGTACAAGTCGGCCGTTCGTCAAGCATTATACTCCCCGTGTACGACTACCAGGCGTTTGTGTCCGCTCGTTTGCAATCGACTCGATATGAAGGCCTCATTAACGGACAGGGCGGCGTGGATGTTCCGTTAGTGATGAAATACATTAAAAAGCGAGCTCGAGACGAAATTTCTGTAGGAGATATTGTTGTCACCTCCGGAGAAAGCTATCAGTATCCGAAAAACGTGCCCGTTGGAATGATATCTAGAATTCGCGGGTTGGATTATGAGACGTCTTTGGAGCTTGATATCGAACCCATCATCGATTTTTCCCGTCTGGAGGACGTATTCGTTCTGGATATGAGCAGTTTAAAATCGGAGATTGAGTAGCATGAGAAAAGTGTTCCTGTGGTCCGTAATTACCGCGGTATTTCTTTCTCTGGTTGAAATAACCGTTTTTTCAAATTTTCCCTTGCTTCCGGCGATCCCGGATCTTGTTCTTATTCTCGTTGTATATGTCTCGTTCATGAACGGTTCGGTAGCCGGATCGTCTTCAGGTTTTCTGTCAGGATTATTGCTGGATTTCATTTCAGTCGCTCCGATCGGTTTGAACGCGTGTGTTCAAACGATATCGGGTTTTGTTTTCGGAAAATTTACTGGCTCCTTCAATTTGGATCGCGTTGTCATCCCTATGATGATGGGCGCATTTGCGACCGGGTTGAAAATCGCTTCGACTTTTTTTCTTTCGCTTTTATTCGGAGAAGGAGTCAGAAGTTATTCTCTGTTCTCTTCAGTGCTTTGGTATGAATTGCTCTTTAATTGCATCTCTGCGCCGATTTTGTTTTTCATTTTTTCGCGTTTTCAAACATTATTCATCGCGGATAGAGCTTCTTCATGAATGATTCCGATTCGCGGGCAGTAAAAGTCCGGATACTGACTTCTATTATATTTCTTTTAATGACCCTCTACTTGTATAAGCTATTTTCAATGCAGATTCTTCACGGTGAGGCGTATCGGAAGCAATCTCAGAATATTTCGCAGAGGTCGAAAAAAATTCCTTCGCAACGCGGAGAAATTTTTGATCGAAACGGCACAGTTCCGATGGTTCTGAATATCGATTCATTCGCAGTCGACGTTACCCCTGGAGAAATTCCCTCCGATCAAATGTTGACGGTTCTTTCTTCCTTAAGCGAAATCTTGCAGGTTCCTGTTTCTTCTCTGGAACAAAAAATACCATTATCGATACGAAGATCGTATCAGACCATTGACGTTAAAGCGAATGTCCCGTATATCACAATAACCCGTATCGCAGAACGCATGGATGAATTACCCGGCGTTTCGTGGCATTCAAAACCGATACGAAACTATGTAGAAAGCGGTTCCATCTCTCATGTGTTGGGATATGTCGGCGACATTACCCGGGAAGAGCTTAAAATATATTATAACAAAGGCTATACGAACAACAGCATCCTCGGAAAAGCAGGCATCGAAAAGCAGTATGAAGAATTGCTGCGCGGAACCGACGGCTTCGAATACCGCACTGTCGACGTAAAAGGCCGTATAATCGAAAACACTTCCGCTGTGAAGCCTCCGGAAATGGGGAAGAACCTTATTCTGACTATCGATAGTAAAATACAGGCTTTGGCGGAGGACGCACTCGGAAACAGGATCGGATCTGCTGTTGTACTAAAAGCGTCAACCGGAGAAGTTCTCGCAATGGTTTCCTATCCGTATTTTGATCCTAATCTATTCAATCGTCCGGATTCGAACGATCAATACGTCAAGCTCTTGAACGACAAGAACAACCCCTTGCTTAACCGTTCGGTAAACGCCAGTTATCCGCCAGCTTCGACATTCAAGATCGTTATGACGACGGCCTTGCTTACCGAGGATCTGATTCCTCCTGAAAAAACAATCGACTGTCTCGGCGAAATCGAATACGGCGACCGCGTTTTTCGCTGTCATATCCGCAGGCCCGGACACGGACCGGTTGATTTAAAAAACGCGCTGGCTCAATCATGTGATGTATATTACTGGGTTACCGGTAGAGATTATCTCGGTGTAGACCGCATCGCTTCCTATTCCGCTGAGTTCGGCTTCGGCTCATCGGTTGAAATCGATCTGCCGAGCCAAACGCAAGGATTCATTCCGACTCCGCAGTGGAAGGAGCGGCGTTTCCATGAACGCTGGCTCGGAGGCGATACGATGAACATGTCTATCGGACAGGGATTTTTTCTTGCTTCTCCACTTCAGGTAGCGAACATGGTCGCGATGGTTGTGAATAACGGAGTTATTTATAAGCCTCATCTTTTAAAAGAAGTCCGGGATCCCGTTACGAATTCTGTCATATCCCGTGAGCAGCCGAGCGTTTTGCACAAGTCGAACATATCGCCTGAAGTATTTTCTACTGTCAGGGAACATATGCGTTATGTAATAACGAACGGAACTGCGCAGTTTCCGATGAAAAATAAAACAGTGCAGTTGGCCGGAAAAACAGGAACAGCTGAAGTCGGTCTGCTCGACCGCTGGCATTCATGGATGGTCGCTTACGGTCCATACGACGCCCCCGCAGACGAGGCAATCGTTGTAGTTGTTATGGTTGAAGCTTCGAATCCCTGGGAATGGTGGGCTCCGTACGCAACCAACATAATCTTCCAGGGCGTTTTTGCGGATCAAACCTACGATGAAGCGGTCGGCGATCTCGGCTTTAAATATTTGTCAGGCCCGCGAGGACGTCAGGAATGAACGTAAAAGGATTTACCTATTTCGATTACATACTTTTTTTGGCTGTAATCCTGTTAACCACCATCGGCATCTCGTTCATTTATTCTTCAGGCATAAATTCCGACGGCGCTTTGGTTTCGAATGAGTTCATCAAGCAGATTCTCTGGGCGTCTATTGGTATAGTATTGATGCTCGTCGTTGCGATGCTTGATTATCGGAGATATGCGGACAGGACCTTTCTGCTGTTCGCGGTATTTTTATCTATATTAGTGTATACAAGGATTTTCGGACGTTATGTAAACGGCGCTAAGAGCTGGATCGGCATAGGCGAACTCGGAATTCAACCGTCTGAATTTTCCAAGATAATCTATATTCTCTATTTGGCGTATTTTCTTGATAGATCGTCCGGCGATCCTGCAAAACTCTCCAGATTCATTAAATCAGGCTTAATCATGGGCATTCCCATGCTCCTCATCTTATCGCAACCCGATCTGGGCACCGCTTCGGTCTATATACCGATTTTCATTGCTATGGCTTTTATGGCAGGCATACCGCTGAGATTCATAGGGATGGTATTGATAGGCGGTTCGTTGTCTTTGTTGTTCACGCTTATGCCGTTATGGCAGGACGCCATTGTTCAAAAACCGATGCCGGCAATACGGATTCTCACAGAAATGCGTTTTACATTAATCGCATTATTTTCTCTGGGAGTAATTACTGTTCTCGCGATGATGGGAAGATTGATTTTTAAGACGCGGTATTATTATTGGATCGCTTACTTTACCGGTTTGGTAGCGGTATCTCTTGCGGCTTCGCTCGGAGCGTCCAGGGTTTTAAAGCCCTATCAGTTGATGCGCCTTATCGTTTTTCTAGATCCGAACGTCGATCCGCTGGGTTCCGGGTGGAATATTATTCAATCGATCACCGCAATAGGATCCGGGGGCCCTTTCGGCATGGGATACCTTCAGGGGACTCAAAGCCATTATCGCTTTCTTCCACAGCAAAGCACCGACTTTATTTTCAGCATCCTCTCTGAGGAATGGGGCTTCCTCGGCGGTCTCGTCGTTTTTATTCTGTACGGAACGATTCTTGCGCGATCTTTGATCATCATTAAAAAGACAGAAAATAATTTCGGCGCTTTAGTCGCTACCGGCATCGCCGCAATGTATTTTTTTCATTTTATGGTTAATATCGGAATGGTAATGGGCATGATGCCGATTACCGGAATTCCGCTGCTTTTCGTATCATACGGCGGTTCGTCCTTGTGGACCGCCATGACGGCTTCCGGTTTGCTCATGAGCATCAATATGCGCCGCCTTGACCACTAATTTTTTTTGGAGTAGCCATGAACACTATCGATCCGATAAGGGATCTTTCTTATGAATTAGCTTCGATTCAAAATCCCGCGCGCTATTTAGGCGGCGAATACGGACAGGTTAAAAAGGAATCCGCTGATTTGACGTTCGCTCTTGCGTTTCCGGATTTATACGAAATTGCGATGTCTAATTTCGCTATTAAACTTATTTATGACGGATTAAACAAGATTCCCTCAGTGCGTTGCGAACGGGTTTTTGCTCCGGCTCCTGATTTTGAAAAGCTTCTAGAGAAGAAGAGGCTGCCTTTATATACGCTTGAAAGCGGCATCCCTTTAAAAGACGCTGATATTATCGGCGTGAGCATGGGTTTTGAGCCGGGGATTACCGGGCTTCTTTCAATTTTGCATTCGGGAATGGTTCCGATAGAGGTCTCTAAACGTACTGCCGACCATCCCATCGTGATCGCCGGAGGATGCGGGGTAACGAATCCCGCTCCGTTCTCGCGTTTCATAGATGCTTTTTTTATTGGAGAGGCAGAAGGCGGCATGTTCGCTTTAGTAGAGGAATTAGCAGAGTTAAAACGCTCCGGCGCCGGTCGGTCTGATTTACTGCAGAAAATAGAAGCGCATCCTTCTGTTTGGACTCCGTCAAAAGATAAAAAAAGAGCAGCTTCCCAAAGCTGCGCCCGAAAGGCTTTTTATTCTGAATTCGGCGCGTTGAAAGATTCTGGTTATACTTTTCCCTTGCCGAACCTGCGCGTCGTTCAGGATCACGGAGTTATAGAGATTATGCGGGGGTGCCCCAACGGGTGCCGTTTTTGCCATGCAGGCGTCTATTATCGGCCTCAACGCATTGCCTCGATTCGCAAGATTATCTCCGACGCGGATTTTCTCGTGGATAAGTGCGGATATCGCGAAATCAGCCTGATGTCCCTTTCGTCCGGCGATTATCCAGATATACATACGCTTATGTCTACATTAACCACTCGTTACAAGAATAAAAAAGTTTCGTTTCAATTACCGTCCCTAAAAGTGAACTCTTTCACGCTTCCGTTGCTTGAGACAATGTCGGAAGTTCGAAAAAGCGGTTTAACCTTCGCCATTGAAACGCCTGTAGACGCTTGGCAGTTTTCCTTGAATAAAGAAGTCTACCGCGAAAAAATCATAGATATAATTCTTGAAGCGAAAAAGCACGGTTGGAGCAAGGCAAAGTTTTATTTTATGGTCGGTTTGCCTGTCGAACAGGGCGGACTTCATGAAGAAATCGAAATCGTTAATTTTCTTTTGGAAATCCAAGAACGCACAAGAATACAGTGCAACGTCAATGTGGGTACTTTCATTCCTAAGCCTCACACGCCGTATCAGTGGTCGAAACAGCTGACCATGGCTGAATCCGATCAGAAGCTCGACTTCATCAGACGATCGCTTCCGCGCGGAAAGTTCAAAGTCAGCACGCATCAGTCGTTTAATTCATTTCTCGAAGGCATTCTTTCCCGCGGAGACGAACGGGTAGGGGAAATAATACAGGACGCTTGGGAGCAAGGATGCCGGCTTGATGCCTGGGAGGATTGGGCCCGCCCCGACCTTTGGAAAAATGCCATACGAAACGCTGGATGGGATGTCGAGAGCATATCATTGCGCGAACGATCTTTTGATGAGCCGCTTCCTTGGGACGGCGTCAGTTTAGGCGTTTCAAAATCTTTCTTGAAGCGTGAAAAGCAAAGATCAGACTCAGCCCAGCTTACCCCAAAATGCGTTGAAGAATGCGAGGAACCTTGCGGCGTATGCGGAACCAAGATAAAGGTTAACACATCTGATGTTGACGTATCTGAATCCAGCGCCGAGGAGCAGCCTCTTGCTATTCAGGCAGGGTCTCAATCGCAAGAAGCGGCTTACAGAGTCGTTGCGTCGTTTACCAAAATCAGAGAGGCTGCATACATTCCTCATCTTGCTTTACTGGAAATTTGGCACAAAGCATTCCAGTGCAGCAATTTGCCTGTTGTTTTTACAGAGGGTTTTAATCCCATGCCGAGATTCGAAATATCTCAGAGCCTATCTTTAGGCATTTCCTCGAAAAACGAAATTGCATCTTTTCTGTTGTATGATTTTTCACTATCCGAGAAAGATATAAAGAATCTTCTTAATTCTCTGCTTCCTGAATCGATTCAGATCGATGATATTTTGGTTTACCGGCTATCGAGAAACGTAAAGCGTTCAGCGTTATCGTCTTTTCTCTGGGGCAACAGATACACCTACCGTTTTATTAATCCTGTGTCTTTCTCGAAAGACTCTTCTGAAATTCTTGAATCCTGTAAAAATTTTGATCCACCTGTAGATATCGAATCAGAAATCATCGAAAAAAAATCAGAGAGCCTCGTTTGGACCGTTCTATTGCCGTTTCATGCAGATCGTCCGTTTCGCGATCTTCTGGCGTCGATGGAAAACAAACCCATACACGAGATAGTCCAGATTGAAAAAATCCAGACTCTTGCAAAAGATGCAAGCGGAACGCCGATTTCGTTTTTCGAAGTTTTCTCAGAGGTTGCGCAACAAAACAATAACGCTGGTTATTAATTTCACGACTAAGATTGAGTATGTATAATAAATTATTCAATCTTGGTTGTTTGTATCAAATGGTCGACAGAACATACATTATGCGCAGTTGTAAAAGCAGTTTTTTTTGAGTAGAGAACTCCCCTTTAGCGTAATTAATAAAAAATTTAAAAAGGCATTACGGCGTGTATCCATTAAAAACGATCACATATATCATAAGCAACAAGAAATTCCAGAATGTGAAAACTCCCAAGTATTTCACTGTTTCTCCCGGCCTATTTTGAATAAAAAACTTGAATGAGATGACGCTTGCCAGCGATGCGATTAGCGTCCCCATTCCGCCGATGCTGACGCCTATCAGCAATTCCGCGGCATTATCCGTGAATCCCGATATGAGGATTGCTGCAGGTACGTTGCTGATTATTTGGCTCAATAAGGCAGAAAACAGCAAAGTATTTCTATCTGCTATTTGTATCAGCAACTTCGATATAGTTTCGATTCTTTGGAGGTTGCCTATGAAGATGAAAAAGAAAAGAAACGTCAGCAACAGCGAATAATCGATTTTTTTCAGAAGTTTTCTATCGATTAGTAAATACACTGCAAGTATTATAACGGTAATGACTCTAAAGTCGATTATATTAAAGACGCTTCCGATCGACAGTATAAACAACACTAAGTGGAGTACTGTTTTGCGTATTGATATTGAATGATTCGGGCTCGGTATGAATTTGGCCAAATCATCATTCGGAATCGTCCATATGAAAATTCCCAGAAATAAACCTCCGAGAAGAACTACCGGGATCGTTATTGAGAAGAATCGTAGAACGGAGAAGTCATAGGAAGTAAAAAGGAATAAATTTTGGGGATTTCCGATCGGAGTCAAAGAGCTTCCGACATTAGCCGCAATTGTTTGAAAAACGATTATTCGAATCCTTATTTTCGGGCGAGTTATATTATTCAATAATAAAAGAGAGAATGGTATCAGCACTATCAACGCTACGTCGTTGGTTATTCCCATCGATAGTATAAATGTTATTCCGACAAGTATCGCCGCGAGACTTCTGATCGATTTGCAACGGCGTGTGAGAGCAACCGCTGCTATGTCGAACAAACCGCTCAGGCGCAGCGCCGCGACGACGGCCATAAGACAGAAGAGAATCGCGATCACCTTGAAATCGATATAATCGATCCAAAGACGATCAGGGGGAATTATGAACGAGGTGATCAATGCGCAAGAAAATGAAATTAACAGCACCGTATCGTTTTTAAGCCGCGAAACAAAGAGCTGCGACAATCTATTCATAGTGAACGTTAATTGATTAGCGAAGTTTGCCATGATAATACCTCAGAACATTTTTTTTCAAAATCTGCGTCCACGACAGTGTCTAACAATACTTCGACCGGACGATTGCCCAGCACGAATGCTTGATCAGCAAGTTTTGCTGCATCGGATATATCGTGCGTCACAGCGATGATGTTTTTTTTTTCCTGGCGATGCAATTTTTTAATCAAGTCGATGAGCTGATTTTTTGTAGCCGGATCTTGCGATTGAAAAGGCTCATCCATCAATAGAATCGGTGAGGGACTTGAAAACGCGCGCGCAATAGCGACTCGCTGTTTTTCTCCTCCGGACAGGCTTCCGGGATACGACCCTGCCCTTTCATGCAAACCTACCAGCTCCAAATAGTACGGAATCAAGGGTATCCTGTCTTTTTAGTGCGAACATGATGTTTTTCTCGATAGTTTCCCAAGGAATAAGCCGGGGTTCCTGAAAGATGAACGATATTTGATGGAGGGAATTCCTCGAAGCTATTTCATTGAGCAATGTTGTTTTACCGCAGCCTGAGGCCCCAAGAATAGCGGTTATAGACAAGTCTTTGAATGTAATGGAAAAGTTCTCATACACTTTTTTATTGCCGTATGAAATCGTAACGTCGTTTAATGTCATGTTCTACTTCTTTGCTTCTTTTTCCAAATAAGTTCTGGTTGATCGCGCCAAAAATGAAAACGCAAGCTCGGTTAACAAGCTTAACATGATGGTCATAATAGTTATGCTGAACACGCGAGGGGTTTCAAGATGTATTTTCGCAGTCTGAAGAGCCGATCCCAAACCGGATCTGGGAAGCGCAAGTATTTCCCCCGCGACGACAACCTTCCATGTCAGCCCCAGAGCGCTCCCAGCACCGGATAAAAAAAAAGGCATAGCCGATGGTATTTGTATATGCGTCAGTATGTCTCTTTTCTTGAAATGATAAATTCTAGCCATCTCGAGCAGCTTGGCGTCGGTTTGCCTTATTCCGGCTGAAATAGCTTCGGTCATGATCGGAAGGGTCATTAAAATAGATACGAAAATGGGAACTAAGTCCGTTCCGAACCAAAATAGCGCAATCAGTATGAACGATACGACGGGCGTTGATTTAATGACTGTCATCCATGGAGAAATAAAACTCGCGAAATCGTCGAATAAGCCTGCTGCAAGTCCGAGAAGTGCAGAAAGTAATGCGGAAAGCAAAAAGGAGAAAATGCTTCGGAGAAAGGTGTTCGCCAATGAACCATAAAACAAAGGCTCTCCGATGAGCCGGCTTGCATCCCGGATAACCGTCAACGGAGAAGGCAGTATGAGTTCTGATTGAATTAGCAACGACGACGCTTGCCATGCTAAAACCAGCAATCCAACTGAAGAAAGTTTCAGCAGGCGTTTTTTTGACATCATTTCAGATAAAAAGCGTCTTCCGGAAGCTTGCCGCCGATTGAATCCGGAGAAAACTTGAGGAAGACCGATAAAAGCCCTTCGATCTGTTCTTGACCCTCTTGAGCCGGTATAAATACAAAATTGCACACAGGAATCGCCTGCTCCGCTATCTGAGCTTTTAAGCCGAGACCGGCTGCTTCAACCAAAGGCCCTGCTTCTTGAGGATTTCTAAGCACCCATTCGATTGATTTTCTATACTCTGCAAGAAATACTCTCACAGCGTCCGGATGCGATTCGAAAATGTCCTTCCGTACGACGCAGAGCGTCATCGGAAAATCGCTGCCGTATCCTGCTTCACGCCATCCGTCTACAAGAGACCACCCTCGCCTCACCTGTACTCCCGCCTTTTTGCCGTTCATGACTGCTACTGTCGCAAACGGTTCCGGCAATACTGCGTAGTCGATTTTACCTGAAATTAAAGCCGCGGCTATTTCCGGAGTCGGCAATGAAAAATCAAGGGTAACGTTTTTTTCAATATTGTGATAATCAAGCAATGTTCTGAAGACATATTCAGGAGTAGATCCCTGTCCTGCGACGACTACTTTCTTTTCTTTCAAGCCGGCGGGGCTCGTAAGTGACTGATCCGTTGTGACTACAGATAACATTCCGTTGCCGACGACAGCGCACACAAGGAATGATTCGGGATGCAGCGAGTTGATCTTCGCAGCGACATTCGGAGGCAATATGCCGATATCGACTTCGCCCTTTATCAATTTCGGGATTAAAGCATCCACAGAAGGCGCCGCTTCGAATGTTGTTTCGGCTATTCCCGGTATAATCGGTGGATTTGCAAACATCGGCGCCATCCCAATGCCTGAAGGTCCTACCAATGCTGAAACACGGAGCGATATTTCCGGAGTTTTATCCTGTTTCGGCATGGCGAAAGCATTAACGAGCGCCAGCATGATAAGCGTAAAACAGATCAACAGTTTTTTCATGGAATAACCTCGCTGTATGATCTAGTATACCATTTTTAGTATTTTGATTACCAGTCGAACTATTGTAAATACAGCAAAAAACAGGGGCATCTAATTATATAGACACCCCTGGAATAAGGATTAACAGACTCGAGAAGGATTATTTCTTTGTGGTTGCCTTAGGAGAAGCCGTCTTTTTTGCAGCAGTTGAAGTCGCTTTCTTTTCTTTTTTCGGCCCTGCTTTTTTTACGGTCTTTTTGACTGCTTTAACTCCAGGTCCCGCGCTCGCCTTGTCTGCAATAGCAGCTTGTGCGGCAGCGAGTCTCGCTACCGGAACCCGGAACGGCGAGGCGGAAACATAATTCATTCCAGCCCTGCAGCAGAATTTTACCGACTCGGAGTCGCCGCCGTGTTCTCCGCAGATACCGATTTTCAAAGACGGTTTGGCGCTTCTGCCTTTTTCGATTCCTGTTTTTATCAATAATCCAACACCGGCTTGGTCCAGGCTCTGGAAAGGATCAAGCCTGAATACGCCTGCTTTGTTCTCGTCGATATAATCCGGAAGGAATTTTCCGGCATCGTCGCGGCTCATTCCCAGAGTCATTTGAGTCAAGTCGTTTGTTCCGAACGAGAAGAAGTCGGCGTGCCCCGCGATTTGATCCGCCAATAAAGCGGCGCGCGGTGTTTCGATCATCGTTCCGACGAGATATGTCACCTTTACCGCCTGTTTTGCGATAATAGCGTCCGCGGTTTTTCTCACCTGTTTTTCCAGCAGGGCCAATTCAACCGCGTCTACAACGAGAGGAATCATGATTTCCGGATAAACCTTAACGCCTTTCTTAGTCTGTTTGCATGCGGCTGTGATAATCGCGGTAACCTGCATTTCAAGAATCTCAGGGTACGTGATAGTCAAGCGGCAGCCGCGATGTCCGAGCATCGGGTTTGCCTCGTGAAGCTGTTCAACACGTTGGCGAACTTCTTCGAAGGTTTTTCCGACTGCCTTGGCAAGCGCTTTTTGTCCTGCTTCGTCGTGAGGCACGAATTCATGAAGCGGAGGGTCGATGAGCCGGATCGTTACTCCATATCCGTCCATCGCTTTGAAAATACCTTCGAAATCTTTCGTTTGGAATGGAAGAAGCTTCGCGAGGGCTTTTTTCCTGTTCTGCGAATTGTCGGCAATGATCATTTCCCGTATTGCCAGAATTCGTTCCTCCGAATCGAAGAACATGTGTTCTGTTCGGCACAAACCTATTCCCTCGGCTCCCAGCTTTCTTGCATGAGTCGCGTCGTAGGGCGTGTCAGCGTTGGTTCGGACCTTTACGGTTCTAACCTCGTCTACCCATTTCATGATCGTCTGATACGATTCCGGAAGCTTCGGGGCTACGAGCTTGAGTTCTCCCTTATATACATTGCCGCTCGAGCCGTCGAGAGTGATGAACTCTCCTTCTTTAACGGTAATGCCGTTCGCCTTGAACATTTTTTTTGCATAGTCGATTTCCAGTTTTTCGCATCCGACGATGCAGCATTTTCCCCAACCGCGGGCGACTACCGCCGCATGGCTGGTTTTTCCGCCGGTCGCGGTCAGAATTCCCTGGGCTGCATGCATTCCGCCTACATCTTCAGGGCTGGTTTCCTTGCGAACAAGAATCACCTTCTCGTTCAAATCGGCCATTTCTTCCGCTTTCGCGGCCGAAAAATACACCTTTCCGCACGCAGCTCCGGGAACGGCGTCGATGCCGTTAACGATGAATTCAGATTTAAGCTGCTGAACCTGGGATTTGTCGATTGCGGGATAAAAAATGCCTTCTATATCGGATGTTTTAATTCTGGAGACGGCAGTCTCTTTGGAAATCAGTTTTTCAGTCACCATATCAACGGCGATCTTAAAGGCGGCCGCCGGAGAGCGCTTTCCGGTTCGGCACTGGAGCATGTACAGCGTGCCTTCTTCTACCGTAAACTCGAGGTCCTGCATTTCCTTGTAATGTGTTTCCAGCGTTTTCCTAACCGCGCACAGCTGTTTATACGCTTTCGGGTCGTGTTTTTCAAAATCCGAGAGCTTGATGGGCGTTCGTATGCCGGCGACGACGTCTTCTCCCTGCGCGTTGACCAGATAATCGCCGTAGAATTTGTTTTCTCCGGTGTTCGGGTCCCGGGTGAAGCATACGCCCGTCCCCGAGTTGGAACCCATATTGCCGAATACCATCTGAACGATGTTGACCGCGGTACCCTTCACTCCTACCAGTTTTTCAACCTTGCGGTAGGTTATCGCCTTATCCGCCATCCATGAACCGAAAACAGCGCCGATCGCTCCCCAAAGCTGCTCGATCGGATCCTGGGGGAAATCCTTCTTTATTTCTTTTTTGTACAGTGCTTTAAAATTACTGATAAGCGCGCCCAGTTCGTCTTCATTGACATCCGTATCTCCGACTTTAACCGAAGCGGCGAGTTTTAATCGCTTTCTGGTGACCGTTTCCTTAATCTGATCGAAGGCGTGATCGAACTTTTCTCTGCTGATTCCCATAGCTGTCGATCCGTACATCATGATGAAACGGCGGTATGCGTCGAGGGCGAATCGCTTGTTTCCGGTTTTTTTCGCAAGACCTTCTACGGATTTATCGGTAAGTCCCAGGTTAAGGATGGTTTCCATCATTCCCGGCATCGATACGGCGGCTCCCGAGCGAACCGAGACAAGCAAGGGGTCGGAGGGATCTCCCAATTTTTTTCCGGTTGTTTTTTCGAGTTTCTTTACGTGCTTTTCAACTTCTTCGACAAGTCCCGCAGGATATTTTTTTCCATTCTTGTAATATAAATCACAGACTTCCGTCGTGATTGTGAAACCCGCCGGCACCGGCAGTCCGATCATTGTCATCTCGGCAAGACCGGCGCCCTTTCCGCCGAGTAATTCTTTCATCGATCCACTTCCCTCGGCTTCTTTATTGCCGAAAGAATACACGAATTTTGCTTTGGCCATACTGATTGTTTGTCTCCTCCTGGGTTATTACCCTTTTTTACACCGCGTAGAAGTGTAACTTGTGAATTTCCATCTGTCAATGTAAACTGTTTTCATCATGACTTTCAGCCTCTGCAGGATCCGAACCACGCTTTTTCTAGTCCCGGCCTTGGCCTTAGCGGCGCTTTCCTCGTGCCGCACAGTTCCCGGCGATATCAAGCAAACCGGCCTATCGTTTCGCGAGGCATCGGCTGAAACCGGCCCAGAAGAAATTACCGAATCCACCCTCCCGGACTCGATCGAGCTCACGTTCGCCGGCGATATCATGGCTCATACTGAAAACTGGTCCATGTCGGATTATTCCCGCATATATCAGGATGTCTCTTCTCTATTGCGAAACGACGACCTTACCTTTGCGAATTTTGAAACGCCTGTCTCGAATTCGCTCCCCCTTTCCACTTATCCCCGTTTTAATGTTCATTCATCATATTTGGATGCCGCAGTCGAAGCCGGTTTTGATGTTTTTTCCCTGGCGAATAATCATTCCAACGACCAAGGGCTAGCTGGAGTCGCCGAAACCCTTTCGTCATTCTCTTCGGTCCATGGTCCGATATATTTTTCCGGGCTGTACGACGAGAACCGCATTATGGCTCCTGTTGTTATCACTAAAAACGGATTCCGGATTGTTTTCATTGCAGCTACCGAAATTCTTAATTCGCACGATCCCAGTTCTAAAAAGGTGTATTACGTGGCGCCGACAGAAAAAGAACGTGAAGCATTCTTACAACAAATCACCCTCTGGAAAAAGGAGAATCCCTGCGATCTTTTCATACTCTCTCTTCATGTACATGAGAGCGAGTATGTTCGAGACGTCGGCGAATCACGGAAAAGATGGTCTGAGCGTCTCGTAGATGCGGGAGTAGACATTTTATGGGGCCATCATCCCCATGTGCAGCAGGAGTGGACTGTTTTGGATAGAACAGCGGATACGGGATCGGGGCTTATGAATCCTTTGATCATGTATTCAATGGGTAACTTTATCTCCGGGCAGCGGCGGGATCCCGATCTATCAAATCCGGGAGGAGCGCGGGAATACACAGGTGACGCGGTTCTTCTCAAGATTTCGGTGAGTAAAATCGGCGAGAATACTTCTAAAATCGCCGACTTACAGGCTATACCGATTACAACGCATATCGAATCAGACAGGTCTTTCGTCGTCAGGCGGTTCACGCCTGAATTCATCGGATCCCTTCGGACTCGAAGATGGAGGGAGTATTATGCTAACAGATACGCCCTTCTTTGTTCGTATCTTCCGTTGTTGCCCCTGATGCTTGAACCGGCTATACTTATGGAATGAAACCACAAGAAC
This sequence comes from Teretinema zuelzerae, assembly GCF_021021555.1. NCBI lineage: Bacteria > Pseudomonadati > Spirochaetota > Spirochaetia > Treponematales > Treponemataceae > Teretinema > Teretinema zuelzerae. Next base: position 89,709 of record NZ_JAINWA010000003.1, read on the forward strand.
TGCCGGTATATCAACAGAAAAAACGCATCCTCGACATGCTTGAGCAAAGCCAGGTCATAGTCGTGGAAAGTCCCACCGGTTCCGGTAAAACGACTCAGCTTCCGATCATCCTGCATGAAGCAGGCTATTCTTCCCATGGAATGATAGGGGTTACGCAGCCAAGGCGCATCGCAGCCCTTTCCGTCAGCGAATTCATTTCCAAACAACTCGGCACTCCGATGCCCGGCTTTGTCGGTTATAAAATGCGCTTCGAGGATAAAACCGATTCGTCTACCAAAATCAAGATAATGACCGACGGCATTTTGCTTCAGGAAATGAAGCTCGATCCATGGCTCAGCAAATACTCTGTTCTCATGGTTGATGAAGCCCACGAACGCAGCCTGAACATCGATTTCATTCTCGGCTTGTTAAAGCGCGTCCTGGCCGAGCGTCATGATTTTAAGGTTATCGTTTCTTCGGCGACGATTAACACCGGCTTATTTTCCGAGTATTTCGATAATTGTCCCGTCGTGAGCATAGACGCTATAACGTATCCGGTAACAGTAATTTACGATCCCCCTGCGCTTCCCGTCTCCGGCGGCAGTCTCGCGGCCGAAGAAGCGCTCATGGAAAAAATCACCCAAATAACCTCGCGTATATTAAGCGACGGCCGCTCGGGAGACATACTCGTATTTCTTCCCGGAGAGAGAGCCATTAAAAATTGCATCGAAAGACTGTCCGCGGAACCCTGGTATAGAAAACTGTACATACTTCCTCTATACGGCCGCTTGGGAAAAGAAGAACAGGAGCGGGTCTTCGATATGCCTCCGTTCGGAAAACGGAAAATGATCATTTCAACGAATATCGCTGAAACATCGGTTACCATCAACGGGATCACCAGCGTGCTTGATTCCGGATTGGCGAAGCTTAATTTTTATAATCCCCACACCTTTACTTCCAGCCTTGTCGAGGTTCCCGTCTCTAAAGCTTCCTGCAACCAACGGCGCGGACGGGCGGGACGCACAAGGGAAGGAACTTGCTACCGGTTGTACGAGCGCAACGACTTCGAAGCCCGTCCTCAGTATACGACCGAGGAAATATATCGCACCGATCTTTCGGAAGTAGTGCTCCGGATGGCGGAACTCGGCATTACCGACTTCGACCAATTCGACTTCATATCGTCTCCCGGCCGGGAAGGGATTATCGGAGCCGTAGAAACTTTGAACCTATTAGGCGCGCTCGGCCCGGATCGGAGCTTATCCAAAATCGGCGAGATGATGTGCCTCTTCCCGCTCCCTCCAAGGCAGTCCCGCATTATCGTGGAAGCCGTGCTGCAATATCCTTCAGTGGTCGAGGAAGTGCTGATAGCGACTGCGTTTCTTTCGGCGCAAAGCCCCTTCATCCTTCCACAGGGAAAGGAAATGGAGGCTCGAAAAGCGCATCACGGGTTCAGGGATTCATCAGGCGACTTTGTTTCTTTCCTGCGCATATTTCGCATGCATCGAATGGCAAAAAACCGTTCGAAATTCTGCGAAATCAGCTATCTCGACGAACGGGTTATGGCGGAAATTTCGAATATCAAAGATCAGCTCGAAATGATCGTCTCGGATATGGGCATTCCTATTCTGTCCGGCGGATCCACCGATGAATATCTTTCCTGCATTTCTGCAGGCATGGTTCAATTCGTCTGCATCAGGGACGGAAAAGACTCCTTCAGAAGCCTGACTGCTGAACGAATTCAAATACATCCGGGTTCCTGCATGTACAGGGAGAATCCGCAATACATCGTAGCCGGCGAGATAGTACGCACTTCAAGAATGTATGCGATGTCCGTCTCTCCTTTGACGAAGGCCCAGGTAGAACGCATTCAGCCAGGCTTGTCGCAAAAGCTCTCCGGCGGATATAAAGCCTCTAAAACGGTCGATCAGCGAAGCGACGCAAGCCTGTCAACGCAGAGAAAGGGAAAAAAGGCAGGCGGAAAGGAAACGCAGAGGGACTCGGGCAAAGCTGAAACTGAAGGCGTTACATTCGGCGGAGAGTTTTTCGCACTGTCCCGCGTAAAGGGGAAAAAAGAGCTGGCTTTGCCGCTTGAGCAGTTCCGGAACGCGTTAAAATCCGTAGATACCGCAAATTCGCATACTGCCCAGATCTCGGGTCTCAGAGGAAAGCTTATTCTCGGGTCGCATGAGCTTCTGGCCGGCGAAAAAATGGATTTGATCATCCGCATCGCCACCACCTTCGATCTGGCGAAAGCAGACGAGAAGTCCTGGCCTCGCAGGGAGAATTTCGTCTGCGCCGAGAGGCCTCTTGAACTGATAGACAACCTTAAATGGCTTTTTCATGTTGCTGTCGCGAAACAGAAAAGCAAGGAACTCGGGTTTATCTGTCTTTTCCATGACGGAAACGGAACGTATTGGTTCAAATGTTCGCGGGGATTCCATACAGCGCTCAATGAAACAATATCAAGCCTGGAAGCGTTGATCGACGAGCTGCCCGGGAATTTGGATGATAAATCAAAGAACGTCGTCAGCGATATGTACAGGAAATTAAACAGCTTTTTCGCGTGAGACTTCGTCGATGCAGTCTGCTAAAAACGAATTTAAAAAGAGCAGTCCTTCTCCGGTCAAAGCGATTCTGTCGCCGATCGGTTGAAGGAGGTGTCGATCGGTCCAGGACGCGATCGTTTCTTTAAGCGAAATCACGGGATCGAGCCCGAATCTCTCGAAGGTTTTAGTTCTGGATAATCCCCGAACTTGCCTGAATCCCATCAACATATGTTCAATAAATAAGTCTTTGCGATTTATTAGCTCGGTTTCTCCGGGCGAACAGGGACTTTTCAGCCATTTTTGCAGATTCCGCTCGACAGTATATCGTTGAGCGGTCGCATCGGCTCGAATTATCGTCGCGCTCGAAGACGGACCTGCGGCAAGCCATCCGTCCATTTCCCAATATGCGGTATTATGTATGCTTTCCTTCATAGGTTTCGAGAAATTTGAAACCTCGTATTGATGGTAGCCCTTTTTTTCTAGGGCATCTCTTCCCTGAATCCAAATTGACGCGCTTTCATCATCGTCGGGAAGATTGTGAATCAATCCTCTCTTGTTCTTACTGGCCATCGGGGTGCCGTCTTCAATGGTCAAAGAATACAAGGAAAAATGATCAGGATTATACGCGAACAGCTCATCAAGGTCTCGCCGTAATCCGTCCGGTGTTTGCCCGGGAAGTCCCGCTATTAAATCCAGCGATACATCCCCTTTCCATGCGGCAGCAACGAGCTCCAATGCTTTCAAATTGCTTTCTCGCGTTCCCCGTCTGCCGACGGACTTGAGAATTCCGGTATCCATGGATTGAATTCCAAGCGACAGCCGCGTAATTCCAGCTTCTGTACATGCATTAAGCCATTCGCTCGTAAGGTCTTCTGGATTCGCTTCGATTGTCCATTCGTCCGTTGTAAAGGGTTTTACCGATATTGTTTTTCGTAGTATCTCGCCGAGAGAGATTATTTCTGTCGGGCTAAGAAGGCTCGGCGTGCCTCCGCCGATATACACTGTTTTCCATGAGTTAACGGAAAATGTATCGGCGATATCCGTAATTTGACTTCCAAGAGCATCCACGACTTTCTTCCCGATCGAACCGAAGCCGTCTTTATCGAGATTTCTTGAATCAAGCGAATAAAAATCGCAATAGTCGCATTTGCTTTTACAGAAGGGGATGTGAATGTAAAGAGATGTATCCATGCGCTTGCGTTACGGCTGCCCGAAGCGATCAAACGGCCAATATCTGAAAAGAACTTTCGACTGAATCCTGTCCGCAGAAATCGGCCCCCATATGCGCGAATCGGCGTACAAGGATCGATTATCGTTCATCACGAAATATTCGGAATCGCTCAAAGTTATTTCCGTAAAACTGCCTGAAAACGGCAAATCATTAGTCCAGGTTTTAGGCAAATTCTGTATGATTACTTCATAGTCTCTTTCTGCCAACTCGAATTCGGTGAGAAAATGAGCTGCATTCGCAGGTCTGATATGCAGAACTCCCTTATCAAGGTAGATGGCGTCACCAGGGAGTCCTACTATTCTCCGAACAAGCGACTTTTCGGCCTGTACATCCGATGAAAGAAATGGATGGTACCTCTGAAGCGACAAAAAAGCAACGGCGGAGTCGAGAACCGCAAGCGGCAGCGGAAGTTCATGAGGATAAGCCGGTGAAATTACCGCAAGATCCCCTCTTTTCGGAGAAATAAGCGGTATAATCGTATTTTTATTGCTTCCATTATAGAGCGGCGTCGCGATGATTCTGTCTCTTTCTGATAAAGTCGGTTCCAATACTGAAGTATGGATTTCTATCATTGCGAATAAATTCACATGAATCACAAAAAAAACGATTCCGAGAAGCAGAAAAACTCCGAATATCGATAACAAAGACCTGCGCTCGTCTCGTTGAGCGGAATATGAGTATTTATGCCATTTTGCCGGCATATACGTACCTCGCTTGGTTAGTAAAAAAGTGTTTAAATGGTAACATGAAGACCTTCCGTTGACAAGTCTATTGATAGGCTTCTATAATCTTTCAATTATGAAAGACTCTGCCGTAAAGATACTGGCTCAAAATAGAAAAGCTCGATTCAATTATGCCATCGATGATTCAATAGAGTGCGGAATCGTTCTTGAAGGCACTGAGGTGAAATCAGTTCGCGCCGGAAATCTCTCTTTTCCCGATTCCTTCGCGGAGATTCGAAATGGCGAAATCTGGCTTATGAATTTCCATATAACGCCCTATGTATATTCTTCCATATTCAATCATGATCCTGACAGGCCAAAGAAATTATTATTGCATAAAGACGAGATTAAACGTTTGATCCGCAAGGTAGAAGAAAAGGGATTCACCTTGATTCCGTTGGATGTATATTTAAAAAAAGGCAGAATAAAGGTTCAGCTTGGTATCTGTAAGGGTAAAAAGTTGTTTGATAAACGTTCGGACATACGTGATCGAGATGTTCAACGTGAGATGCAGCGGGAATTCCGCAAGCATATTGACGGATAACCTCGCGGGAGGGTCATGACCAGAGCCCAGTCTTACACACTACTTTTTATCCTCTTTGCTTGTTTTTACGCAGATTTATTCGGTCAGGGTCTGCCTGTTGTCGCCGTGTATTCATTACAGTATGAAAATACTCCAACAACCGTCGTAAAGACGGTCAACGACATCGTTTTTTCGTTCATACGCGAGCAACGCAATTACAGAATCATCGATTTGCGTAACGAACCGTTGCGGGAGGACTTATCAGTTCCGGAAGGTTCCGATTTCCTGTTTTATGGAACACTTCTCTCCCGTTCCGACGGTATGAAGCTTGAGCTCGTTCTGAAAGGCGGTGTTGATCAGACCACTAGAATCATTTCGAGGGTGTATGAAAATTCAAACAAAATTCTATTGGAGTCGAGATTATTAGTAAGAGATCTCTTTGATCGATCAATCGCTCTTCCCGACCCTCCTTCTCCGGACGAAACTCTTTCTGCATCGACTCAACAGTCCTCAAACGTGCTCATAGCTCCGAAACAGGATGAACCGTATTCGCTAAAAAAAGTTACCGATCTCGATTCTCTGTCAGGTTCCTGGCAAGGGGAATCCGGAATTGAAAAGATAATGATTCTGCGCGGCGGTCGGGGCGTTGCCGTTTTGGAAAGCGGCATATCTATTTCTTTGGAATTGATTCGCGGTGAAAATGAGTTGATAATCCGGCAAAAAGGTTCTGTTCATATACGGCAGTTTTTGGACCTGCCCGACGCAGTCGCCCGCCAGGCTGTTTCAATCGTACCTCCCTTGGAATGGAGGTTTCTTTCGACAGAAGACGATTCAAAACTGATTGGAACAAGTTTCGGAGTCGTTATTAAACATGACGGAAAGAATATTTTAACCATGGAGCCGAAACAGGAAAAAATCGAATGGTCGAGAGCTTATCGCTGATTTTTTTTTAGAAAGTATACTATACTGATGGCGAGGGCCATTAACCCAGTTGCGATACCGGCTGTTTTGCATATCCAATCTTCCAGGAATATCGGTTTAACCCGTGTTATAAGAGTTCCGGGGTGCAAGTTTCTATCAATTCCGCCTATGAATCCGGAAAGTTTAATCAACCGTTCGCCTTCTGCAATATAGCCGAGTTCATGGGCATAGACGGCTATCGTGTCGGGATTCGCTGAAAGATTTTTTACCTGCGCTGCAAGTTCCTCATTCATGGTTTTAAGCGAGGAAATATGTTCTTTCATAGTTTCGGCTTCTTTTTGAAGATGACTCATAGGAAGAAAACCTTTCGGCCCTACAGTCATCAATAACGCTGTATATACAAAAGTCCCGCAAAAAAAGGGAATAATAAATCGAAAACGTTTCATTTTATATATAACGGAAGTCGGCCGGACAATCTTTAATTTTATTGACAGAAACAAAAGCCGTAAGATACAGTTAAATATATGGTAAGGAAATACCGATATTTAAGGGTAATGACTCTAGATTCGGGAGAAGCACATGACTTCAGATTTTGATAAGGATGAAATCCAGGACTCCGCATTTCCTATCGATTTTTCGCAGGATTCCGCATCGCTTGACATGTACGGAGTCTGGGTAAAAAGCGGGCCCCGGGATGTAAGCGTCGCTGCTCGCGATGTTGAATCTATAGTCAGCGACCCCGAAATAGGCATTGTAGACGATTTATCTCAGTTTTCAGAGTTGCCGGATTTTCCGGATTTCAATTCGCTTGAACAAGATATCTCTGTCTCGGATGACGAACAATTCGCTAACGAAGCGGACTCCGGATCGATTCAAGCGGAGATACAGGATGAACCATTCGATTTTGACGAATCGGATATTCAATTTGAAGAGATAGTACCCCCGCCTCCTGCAGTTTCAGAAGCATCTTTTGAGCCTGTTTCATCTATTGAAACAGAGTTTGCAATTCCTGAGCCGGATAAAATTGTTTCTATCGATGCATCAAGCTATGATGACGTAGACTTCAATGATTTCGATTCTGCCGATGATGCCGACTTTGAAAAAACAGTATTAGACGATAATAAGGCTGATGAGCCGTTTGTTTTTGAAACTATAGACGAGTTTCCTGAAATTGAATTCGAAGACATAAAAACCGAAGATCTTGGGCAGGATGATGATTCGCCAAACGGTGATTCATATGAAGATATTCCGATTTCTCTGGAAATACCGATAATTGATGATTCCTTCGATGAACAAATCATTGAAGACGAACCGTTCGATGTTGCGGCTGAAATAGATGAGCCGGTCATTGAACCGGTTTATGATGACGTCATCGAGCCGTTGAATGCAGATCAGGTTGGAACCATCGAAGTCGCGTTCGACGAGCCTGTCGTGCCCGATCAGGTGCAAACTATCGAAGTCGCGCTCGACGAGCCTGTCGTGCCCGATCAGGTTGAAGCCATCGAAGACGCGCTCGACGATCATGCCCAATTGGATGCAGAACTGCCCTCTGATATGGATTTCAGCGACTTCCTGGACGACTTGAATTCCGGAAGCATTGAACCTCCGCCAGAATCAAAGCCATCGCCATCAAATGACCTTGAAATTGACGATCTCGATCTGGACTCCTTTATAGATTCCTTCAATGAGTCTGGAGGCGTCGGGGCGGATGAAACTGAAAAACTCTTTACCGATTCTGAGCCTGTGGAAATAGATCTGGAATTTGATGAATCGTATATAGAAGACGCAAATAGAATCAAAGCAAGCGGTTCTTCGGTCTCGAATCAGGAATATGATAGTTTGGAATTCGGCGTGGAGATGATTGATGAATCAGCCGGGGCAGGCGGAGATTCGTCTGCCTTTGATTCCTTTTTCGATTCCATTCCCGATATGGGAGAGACCTCGGGCGCCGATTCGGCAAGCCATGATGATTCTTCCCCGTCGTTGGAGTCAACGACGGAATTTGACGATTTGCTGGTCGATTTGGAAAACGCCGCTGTTCAAGCGCCACGTTCGGACTCGCCCTCATTTTCGGGCAAGACCGCTCAATCGTATAACCTTTCTGTAACATTGGACGAAGATCTCAATGCCTCAGCTCCAGCAGTCGCTGATTCTCAAAGCGATGAAGACATACAGGTGTCTCTTGTTTCTTCAACCGGGTCCGGAAAATCCGAATCGCCTGTTGCGCGTTCCGACAATGCGGCTTCTGCATTTGCTCCTGCACAATCAAGCGACAGTTCGGATGAAATCGACGCTCTGCTCGCTGAAAGCGGCTTAATGGAAACCGTCGGATCGCGCTCTGTTTTTTCCGAACCAGAGAATTCCTTTGATGAAGTTCCTGTATTCTCCGATGACGAAGTCGAATCGATGCAATCGGATGAACCTGCGGAACAAGCGCTTGTCGAACCTTTTGGATCATTTGATGATTCCTTTTCGGCGAACGTAATTGATGAAGGAGAGTACAAGGAACTTCCCGCTTTGAATGAAAATCAAGAATTTATTGATATTCCGGATAATTCAGGGTACAATGAAGATATATCCTACCCTCAGGCAGATAATTCAGTCACATTGGAGGATTCAGTGTCTGTTGATTTTGATGACATTAGCGCTGTAGAACAGGAACTGAGCGAAATGGCTCCTGAAACAGAGGAAAAAACAGTGATAGGTACCGACAGGTCGACTGAACTATTAATGAAGATCGCTGACGAGTTGTCTTCAATAAAAAACGAAATATCGACGCTTAAAAACGAATTAGCTGGAATTAAGGGACTTTCCGCAGAATCTCCCGAATCTTCCTTCCCCGGAACGCAGGATAAAACAGGTGAAACTTCTGGTTTCTTTACGGACGATGATCCGGATGAAACAATCGCGCTGACAGGCGATGAATTGAACAACATCCTTATCACAGCCGATTTTACTGAAGAGAAAAACGACGGCATCGATTCCTCGGCGTCGGAGGAATTGCAACTTGAAAATATCGAAATAACCGACTTCTCTGATTCAACTCCCGGGCAAGCCGATGACGTCGAATCCGCACAGGACAACCGGCTCGAGATAGAAACGGAATCGTACGAAGAGGAGATTCCAGAAACCCTTCCCGATTCGATTTTCGAGAGTTCAGACTTTGAAATTCCAGAGCCTGTCGAAGTTGGCCATGTGAACGCTCTCATGGACGACACCAGTTATCTGGAAGGCGAAGGTACTGTCGAGCCTGATTTAGATAATGTCGCTATTGAGGAACCTGATCTTGAAATTATCGATTTCGACGACGAAAAGCTCGAAGAACCTGAGCTGACGGAGTTTAATATCGATCTTTCAGACATTGAGACGAGTTTCGATACAGACCTTCCGAAAGAACAGGAACTGGCGATTACAGACATCGAAGATTCCGATCTCGTCGCGGATTCCGAAAACCAGATTGTCGATTTCTCTGACGATATTGGAGATATATCAATTGAAGAGCCTGCTCTCGGCCAAGCCGATGAAACATCGATCGAAGATTTTTCAATAAACGAAGAAGATATTCATCTATCTGATTCGGACTCCTTCGAAACAGCGGTAGAAGAATCTGTGGAAATGCCAGTGTACGAAGATATCGTCGTTGAAAAAGATTCCGCAGCTGAGGAAGACATATCACCTCCTACTGAAGTTAACTCTCTTCCGGTTGAATTAAAGGAAGAAATAAAATCCGTTCTTTCATATATGGATCAGCTTCTCGAGAGCTTGCCGGAAGAAAAGATCGAGGAATTCGCCCGATCCGAACATTTCGAAGTATACAAGAAGTTGTTCGAGGAACTTGGAATTTCCTGATTATGGGCTTAATTAGCCATGCTGCGTCGATAGATACTGCAACTGATAAAAGCACTGAGCCGTTGAAAAAAAAAAACGGCTTGTTGCGCAAAATTGTAGAATCGTCAGTCTTCGATAATTTCGACGCAATCTTCTCTGCTGTATTAAGAAAAGCAGATGCGGAAAAAGCTGGTATTTACGTAGTTACTGATGTTTCTCGGTCTTTGATCATTTCCGAAGGATTTGATTTAACTACGATTAATCGTTTTTATCCTGATCCAAAAATCTTTGGACTTTCGGAACCAATAAATAACGAATGGATTCAAATAGATCCAAAAAAAGATTCTTCTCTTTTTCAGGGGTTCTTTTCTTCGCACGAATGGTCTGGTTTAGAGTCTCTACTCGTTTTTCATCTTTCTCAAATAACTGATGCTCATGTTTTTATCATATTCTGCTCATCCAGCCTCTCAATTCAACGTAAGACTCTGAAAATTCCTCTTGAGGATGATCTGGTTTCACAGTTATGTAACTGTATAAATCAGAATCCTCATTTTTTCGATATGTTGTTGGAAGGCAGTACGTGCGGATTGCCGAAAAAAGCGGGAAAAGACCGCCTTAATTCAGCAGTAAACGCCGGAATGACGTCGACTTTGCTTAAAATAGATTTGTCTCGACTTTTTGTTTCTGAAGAGAATCTCTTCAGGGACTCCCGTTCTCTGTCTTTGTATAGACTGCTCCTAATGAATATTTCAAGAATTGCCGGTTCAACTAATATAATGGTTGTTAAGAAATCCCTTGAAATACGAATATCGTTGTTTTCTTCTCAAAAAATCGATTCGGAATTATATAAAAATAGATTTTTGCAAAACCTTCATCGAAACTTTGGAATTCAACGTATTTCGAAATTGGATTTTGAGTTTTCAGACTCTGTTGCTGATATGGAAAAGATTTACGGATATTTATATGGTGATGCATAATGTCCTCGGCAGCATCATCGGCGAAACGAATCCATTCGGCGTATAATCCTGCCCAGGAGGCCGAACGATACGCAAGACAATCCCTTCCCTCCTATAATCCTCTTTTTATTGTACTATCCGAACCTGGAGAATCTTGGCTTGCCTGCGAATATAGAAAGCTTGTTCCGGACGCAACCCTTATCGTATTGCGGTATACGAACGACATGTTTCTTGATTCCGATGCGCTGTGGGATTATGTCTGGCGTCCCTCGCATCCTGTTTCAACACATGTTTTTCTTCAGAGTCTTATTCCAGAAGAGATGCTTTCTGCAACGCTTTTTCTTCCGTGGAAACCCGCCGATGCACTCTGGCCTCGGGAATCCTCAATGGTATGGGCTGAAATCGCGGGTTTCATAAAGCTCCAGCAAAGCCAGCTTCAAACTAGAGGAATTTTCGGCAGAGCATGGTTTCGAAATATGCTAAAAAACGCATTGCATATTGAAACGATAGTAGATTCGACTTTGTCGAATAGGGATGTTTTTTTGGCCGCCGCAGGTCCGAGTCTTGAAAAATCTTTCGCTGCATATGCGGATTCCTTATATCTGTGTTCAACGGCGTCGGCTCTCTCGTTTTTCTCCTACAACAAAAAGATTCCCGACATGTGCATATCAACTGACGCTGGTTATTGGGCCCGGGAACATTTTCAAGATCTTCCTGCAGCCACGATTCTCGCGATTCCTCTCGAAGCAGCCGTTCCCGCTTCAACGCTTGAAAGGAATCCTGTGATGGTGCTGAATTTCGGAACCAGTCTTGAAAATTCGATTATTAGGTCATCGGGATTTATATCAAAGCCTGCCGAAAGAAACGGCACGGTTATGGGAACAGCGGCTTCCTTTTTACTACGCCAAACAGAGGGTTCCGTGTATGCGGCAGGATTGGACCTGTCTACGGGTCTGTCCTTTTCCCATGCCCGGCCCCATGCATCCGATTCTCGTTCCAGACAATCAAGCCGCGTAAATCCGTTTTCAACTTATCTTTACGAACGAAACCGTGCTTCTTTTTCTCTTGAAGCATACGCCTCATGGTTTTCTTCCCGCAATGAATCTTTCAAAAAGCGTTTTAAGCGCCTGCGTCCATGTCCGTTCGATATTCCCGGAATTGCATCAGTTGAGGCGCCGCTTCCACGCGAAGCGGAATACTGTGCGAATCGTAACTCGATTTCTTATATACCTGTTTTATCAAAATCGCAACGTGCCTCGAATATGCGTGAGTTGCTGGACAGCATGAAGAATCAATTGATGACCATCGGGGATCCTATTAACATAACCGAAATCATGTTTTCTAATCAAATTGATGACGAATATCGCTCGCTTGTCGAAGCAATTGAATTTAGTTCGTTCGGTGAATATCTGCGATTGATTAAGGAATCACGCGCCCGCGATTCTTCACGGTATCATGAAACAGCTGCATCCATGGTTCGCCGGACAATAACAGAAATTGATTCACTCTCCGCGAGGCTATTGGTATGAATGCTACAATGAATACTGATTTATTCAGTAAAAACATTTCAGCATTAGCTTCAGAAAACGATGATATTGCGAACCAAATTCGAAACACTGAAGTTTTTTACGGATATTCGGGAACTAAGTCCGCGAAAAGCGGTTCTGCGGTTGTTTTATTCGATAACAATCGTCCTGCGCATTCTCTCTATGATCCTGAGCAGGAAGCTGTTCGCTTGATCGAAGACATTCCCGAAGACGCTTTTATTTGCTTCGTCGGCGTCGGAAGCGGCTATCATATTCGCAGTTTTTTAGACAAGCATCCTCGCTCGCGTTGTCTTCTTGTAGAGCCGAATGAATGCGTTTGGAAAGCTCTGCTTTCGCTTGTTGATTTGTCCGATATTCTTCAAAATTCGAGAGTATCCGTATGCTGTCGGGCCGATTCTATATGCGAGGACTTGCCCTTGCATTGGTTTCCCGCCCTTTCGCCCCGGTTTCGTTTAATAACTCTTCGTTCGTGGAAAGAATTCTTCCCTGAAGCGTCGATAACGGCTCTTGACGGCATCAATGGAGCCCTTGCGCGTATATCATCCGATTATTCAGTTCAGGCTCATTTCGGCCGGTTGTGGTTTCGAAACGCTCTGATGAATATCGCCCAGATGGATTCCAGCAACAATAGCATTCCGCATATCGACGCACAAAAAGAGGCCGTTATCGCAGCCGCAGGACCAGGTTTGGAAAAATGGCTTCCGCGACTCAGGGAGAACCGGGACCGCTACGCAATTTTTGCTACCGATACTTCTTGGGGCAGTCTCGATAACGCCGGCATAGAACCGGATTATTTCATAAGCATCGACGGCCAGAATGTATCACTATCTCATGTGATGAATTCATTGCCGGCAAGTACTATCGTCTTTGTCGATCTGTGCGCTAATCCCGGAGTCCTGCGCGAAACGAAAAAAGCGGGATGCAGATGCTTCATAACCGGCGGCGGCCATCCGCTGATTCAATCGACGGATTTACGGAACAGTCTGCCCCCTATCGATACGTCTTCAGGGACAGTCGCATTGGCCGCAAGGAGCATAGCGTATTCTCTCGGTTTTACATCCGTTGTTCTAGCCGGCGCGGATTTTTGTTATCCTCTTGGAAAGGCCTACGCACGGGGCACGTATCTGTACGACAAATTTTCAGCTCAAGCGACTAGACTGATTCCTTCTGAATCGTTGTGGACCGGTCTGTTGTTCCGTACGGAAGTCGCCTCGCTGAACGATTCGAACCTTCGTACTTATCGGACTGCTGTTCTTGATTCTTACGAAGAGGCAGCGAAAAATCCTCAAAAAATGCACGACTGGAATAAGAACAGTTTTATACCGTTCAGCAAAGAACGTTTTTTTTCTTCTCTTAAGCAGGGCATTTCAAGATTGACCGTATCTTCTTCGCATGAAGATCCGTATCTTCGTTCCCTGTTGCCGTTGATTGCTTGGGCTCGATCATTCGGAGATACTAAAATAACTGAAAAAAAAGCGCCGGATCCGATAGAGAGCTCGATAATTCTTGCGCTTGATTTGATTGAGAGATATACTTGATGCATTATGAAGAATAAGTTCATTGCGATATACGCGACGTTTGCATTTCTTGCGCTCGCCGGTTCGGTTGCCTGGTTTTTTATGTCCCTCTCTTCTGCCAGTAAAACAGGATACAACGAAGCTGAACGCAGTTTCGATTGGATTTCAAGAGAATCGGGTTCTGCCGCCTTGCAAAACGGATTTATGTCGGATGATTTCGTCGCACGCATGACCGAGATTTGCGGGCAATCCCGTTTGCTCAGCTCTCTCGTGCTTTCCACTCCCGCAGGAGCTCTTTTTGTCTGGCCGGCGGATTCGCACATATTTACTTACACTATGAACGGTTCAGTGTCTTTTACGGATACGCCGTTATTCTCGAGGACGTTCAGCGCTGTTGTCGACGTAGGCGACGGATTTTCAGGCGCGGTAACACTTACGGCGCTCGTGCAAGGGCTTGAATCGCAATACATCTTTTATTCCTTGAGAAATTCTTTTTTCATAGTGTTCGCCGTTTTCCTGTTGACGCTCATTGTTATTTTGCTTCAATCTACAAAATTAGAACATAAGAAAAGCACTGATAAGTCGGTAGATGCGATTCTCGATGAAGCGTTTTCCGCGAAGAAGGAACCGCTTCTACGCCCTTCGCCGTTCGAAGGAAAAACCGAAATCGAAACGTCGGAAACGCCTCGAGATTCGTCGGAAACGGCGATAGTCGATAGCAATCCGGACGAAGTATCGTCTTACATGGATGACGAGCCGTCTCCTTCGAGCTTCCAATCGTCAGACGTACCCTATGCCGAAGACGGCGAATTGGAATCGGTTCCCGAAGGCCTTTTCTCTCCTCTGACCGGAATCGGATGGGAAGAATATCTTCTGGACCGCCTCGACGCCGAGCTGGTGCGGGCCGCTTCATCTGAACAGGATCTTTCCCTGATAATCGTGCAAGTAGATCCTTTGTCTCGAACAGATCTTCTCGCAAAGAAAATTTCACAGGTTTTATTGGATACTTTCCGTTTCAGGGATATGGTGTTCGAATTCGGATCTAACGGGTTCGCCGGAATTTTGATTAATATGAACCTGGACCAAGCTATGAAAACCGCCGACAGCCTCTATGCCGACATCGATTCTATCCTCCTGGAGATGGGATACTCGGCACATATTCATATCGGCATAACGACAAGAACAGCCCGTCTTCTTCCCGCTTCGAGAATGATTGACGAAGCTCTCAACGCCGCGAAAAAAGCGGCTGAAGAGCCTCACCTTCCAATCGTTGCGTTTAGGGCGAATCCTGAAAAATACCGGACTTTCGTCGCAGGAGCGAATTGAACTCGAATGATGACTACTGGTCTTAAAATGCCTTACGTTATCGCTCGTTCTGTTTAAAAATAGACAGAATCCTATCGATTTCCGTCGATGAAACGATCCATCCGGCGGCGTTGTTCCCTATTTGGATGTGCCAATATTCGCCGCTTATTTGTTCAAACCGGACCTCTATCGTAGCAAGCGCGTCAGTTTCTAAATTGAGCACGAAGGGATCAGAGAACGGCATGTTCGTGATGTCGATGCTGCGGAGATTTGTAAGTTCGCGCGTTAGCGACGCGAGCGCATCGCCCTTTATTAAAGAAATCTTCCCGATTGCGTCCGGAGCGGAGAGACGCGCATGTGCGATTCCCGTATGGCCTAGAAATGCGGCAAATATATATCGTTCTGTCCATTCTATCGCATTGCTGAAAACAGAGTCGTCCAGGGCGTCCGGACTGGATGCATGCGATCCGCTTAACGGGTAATAAAAAAGACTATTGAATCCGTCGTAAGCAGCATAATATTCTATCTGTTCGATGAGAGAATCGTTTTTTCCATAGAGGGTTATTACGCAATAATTTGAAACAGAATCGAAAGACGGAGTACTGCTGGTTTTTTCTTTTACTCTTTTCCTGGTCAAGTCAGAAATGAATCGGGTAATTTTTTCGGCATTTCCGGAGTAGACCAATTCATTGTGAATCGATACGTCCCAAGACGCCTCCTTGACATTTAAACTGTGTGTTGATTTTACGTCAGAGTCAGCGTTCCTCAGCAAGAGCGTTTCGTAATTTGTGCCGGGATACAGCAAACTGATTTTTTCGGTTTGCTGTATCTGTTTTTTCGTAACTATCGGGCCTTGTGTTATAGATTTCTGTCTGGGAAAGCCCCACGATATCCGCAGGGGATTTTTTTTAAGAGCTATAAGGTCCGGCTTTCCAAGCATTGCATCTACGCTGTCCCTGAGAAATTCAAAGTTATTTGAACTTGCGGTATAATCTGTCATTGAGCTGAGAAAAAGTTCATCCGCAATGACTAACAGGCCGTAATCAACAGTGCGCACAGCAAAAGTGAAAGATTCTCCCGAACGAGGCGAGCTTTTATTGTTTCCGTTGAACACTGTTAATGGATCGATTGGAGCAGTCGTCGGTTCGATGTTTGCCCGCCGCGATGAGGCGATGACTTCTAGAAGGTTTGAATGAGATTCCGGGCTGAATGCTAGATGCGAAGGCCAGAAAAATTGAATATTCATTTGCCGGGACGTTTTCGCCGTGAATGAATTATGTATAAGAGGTGCAGTCGGCCAGAATTCATATGAACCTTGAACGACGTTTTTTCCATCGAGTTCAGGAAGGGTCATAAAGAAACAACGTTCATCGCGTACAAGCCCTTTCTCGATGTGAATACCGTATGCATCAAGAAGCAGATCAATCGGTGTTTCTGCATTTTCTTCGACGAACCAACCGTTATCAAACGAGATGTTGTGCGCCGTCGTATTTATGATGGCCTTTCCTCCCCGTTTAACGAATTCATGAAGGTTTAAAACGTCCTGTTCTGTCATCCGTGACGTGCCGATAAGCAGGATTAGCGAGTAATCCCGGGTATCGACGGGCATCTCGTCGGTTTCGACTACATTATATCCACCGGAAGCTATAGCTTGCGCGACATACGGATAATTAAGCGGAGAATGATTGCCGCCGTATACAACACAGACGGCCGGCAAGGCCTTTCTCATATAAATGCTCGATAGATGCTCTATTGCGGCTATAATTTCGTAATAGACGAGTTCCGGATCGGTTACCGGAGAAATAACTCGCGAAACGCCGTTAAGTTCGATCGCTAAGGACGAATACACAGGACGCGGGGAAGGAAAAGACAGAAGCTGCTGTGGCACGGGCAAGATTTCTGGCTCGGCGAGCATGCGTTCGTGAGAATTGATTTCTGCTTGCACAATCGAATAGTCGATTTTATCGCCGCCGGCTTTGTCGATTTCCTGCAGAATTTGTTCGATCTGCACTGCATGAGGATTAAACGCCGCGTATGATGAAGATCTATGCCACTGTATGCGTATCTGTTGATCAATGCCCTTAAGCCGATCGGAAAGAATCGATGTCGACGCATTGTTGATTGGAAACGAAAAGTTGAATGCCAGAAGCGCGAACAAAATGGCTCCGAAAGAGAAAATGGCCTTGCCTCTGTGCTTTTTACCCGATAGGTGGGCTGCGGCTTTAATAGAAATAACCGCGATCAATGCAAACCATGCATCCAGATCGATGATTCCGTTCGATGCACGCAAAATGCGATAGGGAAATGAAAACGAATAACAGATATTCGCCGTGAGGTCAGAAGCGTTAAGCAACGAGGGAAGCCGTTGAATTGTCAGAGCCGCGGTAGTCGCGAACAGGATTGCAATGATTCTTTTACTGACATCTTTTCCGCGGAGGGGCAACGCATGCACTAGAACCGCAAACGCGCTTAATACGGAAAGCAAAACGCTCAGCATGAGCGCTAATCCGTATATTCGATGGGAAACACCATTCTATCGCGGGTTAATACGGTCTCAGGGAAAACTGTTTTCGCTTCATTGAGGAGAGTTTTCAGTTCTGAATCGGTGTACCGCGGACTGTAATGAATCAATCCCATTTTTTTAACGCGTGCGTCTTTTGCGATGGTTGCGGCTTGAATAGAAGTCATGTGTTTTTTTTCGGCGGCCGTTGCTTCAAGCGCTTGTTCGAACATGCCTTCGCAAATGAATAAATCAGAATCTTCCACTTCTTTCGCGATTGAAGGAAGATATTTCGTATCGGTGACGTAGCTGAACTTTCTCCCTTTACGTTGAGGGCCGAGCACTTCTTCCGGGCTCACGGTGTTTCCGTCCGACGACAACACCGTTTCGCCGTCCTGCAGACGCGACCACAAAGGACCGCACGGCACTTTTTTTGCTTTTGCCGCTTCGGGGTTGAATGCGCCCGGGCGGGGATTTTCCTCGAGCGTATAACCGACGCATGTTTTCGTGTGTTGCAGGGGAAACGCGCGGACATGAAAATCCGGGCCTGTGTAGACTATCCCCGGTTCAGTGATTTCCTGCACGATTATTTGATAGTTGATGTACATGTCGAGCACTTTTCGGCTTGTTTCAATATATTCCGCGATTTTCGGAGGGCCGAAGATATACAGAGGATCGTCTCTATCTACCTGAGATGAAAGCATGAGAAGCCCCGGCAAGCCTGTCACATGGTCAGCATGCGTATGGCTGACGAAGATTGCGTTGATTTTTTTCCATCGAAGATTCAATTTGCGCAGAGATACCTGCGTTCCTTCCCCGCCGTCGAATAAAAACAGATCGCCTTCGCGTCTGAGAAGTACGGATGTTAAATGCCTGTACGGAAGCGGCATCATGCCGCCGCATCCGAGGATAAATGCTTCAAGATTCATATTTGATCAAGTATATCGGAAAACTGCGCATCTTGACAATGCGAGCGTTTATGGTAGTATTCCGCTATGGCCAAGTCAATGTTGATCATCGACCCTCAGAATGATTTTTGCGATCCCCGCGGCGCGCTCTACGTTCCAGGCGCGTTCGAGGACTCCAAGCGCTTGTCGTCGGTTCTGGACCGCTACATCGATAGGTTCGACTCGATTCACGTTACCCTGGATACCCATTACTCCTACCACATCGCCCATCCTGTTTTCTGGCTTGATTCCGAAGGAAGGCACCCCGATCCTTTCACGATAATCACCGCGGACGATGTTAGAAATGGAAAATATCGGCCGTCGGTAAGCGATCTGGACGCTTATGCGCTGCGATATGTTGAAAATCTTTCGAGCGGCGGTAAATACGCCTTATGCGTATGGCCTCCTCATTGTCTGATCGGTTCTTGGGGCCATGCGTTAAGCGGCGATCTCCATTCCGCTCTCGTCCGCTGGGAGCACCGAATTCCAGGGAGAGCGGTCCATTTTATTCAGAAAGGAAGCAATTCCCTGACTGAGCATTACAGCGCTATTCGCGCAGAAGTTTCAATTCCCGGCAATAAGGATACCGATGCCAACGAGGGCTTGATTACTGCCCTCAAGGGAATGGATTCAATACTTATAGCCGGTGAAGCTTTATCGCACTGCGTCGCGAATACGGTCAGAGATTTGATTCAGTATATCGATCCATGCAAATTAACCGTATGCATAGATTTGTGTTCGAATGTTAAAGGTTTTGAACATTTAGGAACTGCATTCAGAGATGAAGCGTCGAGACTCGGCGTTTGCTTTCTTACTTCCGACGCGTGTTTTTCCTGAACATTTTTTTCATTTTTTTGAACCAAACCGCGCGGAGTAGTTCGGCTGATCTGCCGGCATAGTAATATAGCGCATTGCAGGGATAGTCGATGCTGCCGCACCGATGAATAATTGTTCCGCCGAATCCAGTCTTGAAACGATATAAGCCGTGCATCGGATGATTTTCGTCGTCTGTCGGAGGTATGCCGTAGAAATCATACCATGCGCATCCGAAGTCGCGCGCATCGCGGATCGCCTGCCATTGGAGAGCGTACGCCGGCATGAGGTTGCGTTTTTCGTTAGACGATGCTCCGTACAGATATACCGCTTCATCTCCGCAAAATAGAGTGACGATAGCTGCGAGCGGCGAACCTTCATGCGATGCGATATATACCCGGACGCTGCGTTTTTTATCGTAGCCGGTGTTCTCGAACGCCGCCGCATGGGTGAATAAATCCTGATAGTATCGTTTATCGTGGAGAGCGATTCCGTCACGTTCGGCGGTTTCCAAATAGAGAGTCCAGAAAATCTGCAATCCTGTCTGTATCGCCGAATCTCCCTCGTAACAATCGACTTTGAGGCCTTTTTTCTGTCCGAGCTTGATGTTGTATCGCCATTTAGGCTTCATGACATCGAGAAGCCTTGCCTCTCCATCAGGGACGCTCAAGGGCGGAAGATTCAGAACGACTGTATCGGGAGGCTGGATATCCACAGGCGCGGCGCAGCCCGAACCATCCGGACGTTGCCGGATGAAAGCGGGTCCGGCCGCGAGCTCCGGTGACTCGCCGTCGGTAGAAAGCTGTTCTTGAACGAACCAGGGAGGGTCGAAGCGGATATATCTGACGCTTTTAGGCAGCAGCCGTTTAAGCTCCGCCGCGAGCGAGTCGAGGATACGGCCTTGTTCTTTGGAATCGATGCAATCTATATCGGGACCGAGAGGCACATAGGCGATATCGCCGTATCGCTTGATACAACGAACCAAGACCGAGAGCAAACGAGGCGGATTATCTTCGATCAGAAAGTAAAACGGCCGCCATCCATGGTCCTTTTTGAATTCGCACCAAAAAGGCGTTTGCAGAAACGACCGAGGCGGCGACGAGACCGACCCGGCGTTCGATGTGAAAGGAAGCGAAAGAGGTGTCAGTTTCATCTGCAGGTTACGAAACCGAGCCTGTTTTAATCAGAGAGGTCTTTACCGTCTTTCCGTCGATTAACAGTTTTTTACCGTTAATGAATACTTCGTGTTCGATGATGTTCATCGGAGCGGCGAAGAAAACGTCTGCGTCGATGACATCGGGTTTTTTGAATGAAGGATCGGCACCTTCCAAAACGACCGGGGTTCCGGGAGCGGCCCATGATGAGTCGAGCAATTCAACGTGTTCTACGCCCTCGGCATCGGTGTAATCGCCGGCGAGAAGCATGCCCCTCGATTCGATTCCGCGCATTTTGCGGGGCTTGAGATTGTCTGCGATGATGATGGAGCGGCCGAGGAGCTCTTCTTCTTTGAAATACGGAACAAGCCCGGACAAAATGATTCTTTCAGCACCGCTTCCGTCGTCGAGAGTTTCAATATAGAGTTTTTCGGCGTCTGGATGGCGTTCAACCTTTACGATTTTCGCGGTCTTTAAAGCGATTTTTTCGTTAAACAGCGCATCGGCTGGAACAGCCGCTTCATTCTTGACCGCTGTGTCCGTTTTTTCTTCTTTTTTCGCAGCAGGTTTTGCCTGCTCCTTTTTATCTTCTTCCACTTTCTTGTCCTTTCTTTCCTGCTGAGAACCGGCATACCGGTCCCGGAATTCATTCGTAGTTTTATCGTCCATAGGTTTGAAAATGATTTCAGGAGATGAGACAGACGCAAGTCCGTCCCTGGATCCCAAATCTTTCCATGACAAGGTTCCCTCAGGAGGAACAAAGGAGAGCGGATTCGGCGCCGAACCGTAGTCGACGGCCTTTTCGTCGAATACCTGCCCCGACCATATCTCTTTACCGAAGAACGATAATACCTTCGAGGCGAATTGGGGGAGATAGGGATGTGCCATAATCATGATGTCTTTGATGAGGTAGCATAATTCGGTGACGAGCACTTCCGCTTTTTCAGGATCTTCGGTTCTCGCCTTCCAGGGTTCGCCATCCTGAAAAGCCTTATTTGCGACGGACGAAAGCAGAAAGAGCTCCCTGAATGCTTCTCTGAGTTCGGCCCACTCAAGCAGTTCTGTCGCCCGTTTCACTGTTTTTGCCGTTGAATCTCTCAAATGCGCCGTCATTTCGCGAATGTCCTTGCGCTCGGATGTAAGTCCGTCCCGGGCCGGGATGCGTCCTTCGTAATAGCGGGCTACAAAGGTGAGCGTACGGTTGACGAGGTTTCCAAGATTTCCTATCAACTCGCTGTTCATTTTTTCCTGAAAGTCCTTCCAGGTGAACTGTGCGTCGGCTTTTTCAGGACGATTATAGAAAATATAGAATCGCCAAATATCCGCGTGTATGCCCGACTCTCGAGCGTCTGAACCGAACACCCCAATACCCTTAGACTTGGAAAATTTTCCTGATTCGTAATTGAGGTATTCCGTGCTCGACATGTGATGGAGTTTTGTCCAGTTTTTTCCCGAACCCAACAAGCTCGACGGGAATATCACTGTATGGAAGGGAATGTTATCCTTGCCGATGAATTGGAAGAGTTCGACATTATCAGGATCGAGCCACCAGGATGCCCATTCCTTCTCGCTATTTTCTGGAGAGCCGGAAATTCGGTCGAACAGGCACCGGGCAATAGAAATATATCCAATGGGAGCGTCGAACCAGACATAAAAAACCTTGCTCTCGAAGCCTTCTCTTGGCACGGGGATACCCCACTTCAAGTCGCGCGTTATCGCCCGTTCCTGCAATCCGTCGCGGATCCATGCCTGGGTCATTTGCAGCGCGTTCTTTGCCCACTGGCCGGAGACGCTCGTTTCCTTCATCCATTTTTCGTATTTGGGAAGAATACCGGGAAGATCGATGTACAGGTGGCTGGTGGTCCGTACTTCAGGAGTCGTGCTGCAGCTTGAACAACGGGGAGATTTCAACTCCGTGGGGTCAAGCAGTTTTCCGCAGTGTTCGCACTGATCTCCGCGGGCGTCTTCATAGCCGCAGGAGGGGCACACGCCGCGGACGTATCTGTCCGCGAGGAAGCGGTTGCATGATGAACAGAAAAGCTGATCGATCGCATGCTCTTTGATGTAGCCGTTATGTTCCAGATCTTCAAATATGCCCTGGGTTACGACTGTTTGCTGAGGCGTCGATGTCCGGCCGAAATGGTCGAACGCGATATGAAACCATTGATAGATGTCGCTATGAATTGCATGATAATAATCGCATAATTCGCGGGGAGTCTTGCCTTCTTCCTGGGCGCGGGTCTCTGTCGCCGTTCCGTATTCATCGGTTCCGCAGACATACAGGGTTTCATAGCCTTTCAGGCGGCAAAAACGCGAATACACGTCGGCTGAAAGAACCTGTATAAGGTTGCCGAGATGGGGAATATTATTGACATATGGGAGAGCAGAGGTAATCAGTTTTCTCTTCATGAAGGCATGATAAATTGTAGAGGAAAAACAGTCAACGGGGATTGAAGTTTCGAAGATCAGGCGTCGATTTTAAGAAACAGCATTTTCTCGGTTTCGAAATTAGGCCCTAGTTCAACCTTCCAATACAGATAAAGCCGTACGCCGCCTTTGTCCAGTATCGGAACAAGAGTCGCTTGCGGATTCTCATTCGCCTCGAAGGTGAAATGGCTGCCGGATTCCGGATCGTCGAGACGAATCCAGGACAAATCCGAAAAACTGCTTTGTTCCGCAATGCCTTCTATCCGATTATCCTGTGCATACGCCGCCATGGTTGGAATCATGTTTTTGAAACCCTGCAGGGCTAAATCGATTTCGATGAGAAATATGCCTGAAATATTGAACGGACTGTCATTTTTGAGAATGTATTGAACTTGTATGCCTTCATTCCGAAAGGAAAAAGTTTTCTTCAACGAAACGGGCTGTTGAAAAATTCCGAATAAGCCTGAAGCGCGCAGAGAAACTTCATGGCGCGCCGCGTCGACCGATAATTCCTGATACAGGCTTTTAGCGAATACCGGAGGCGAATCGGGCAAGGTTCCGTTTTCGATGTTTTCAGATTCTTCCGAAGGATACAGATGATCGATGAAAAGTCCAGAACGAGATATATCTACATCGCTATAGTTTTTATGCAATGAAAGTATATCCAACTCGAAAATTCTTCCTCCGAGGGGATGAATATAAAAATTCAGGTTTTCGAGCTGGCAAAGGTATTCTTTCAAACCGTCAAGATCGAAATCGAAACTGTGAATCGAGGGAGCAAAAACGCCCCTGAGGCGCGACATTCTTTCCGCAGCCAGTAAATTCTTGTAGGCTGCCAACCGTAGCTGGCGAGGCGAAACAGCTTTTTCATGAGGAGGTATCTTAGTTCGATAAATGAACTCGTTTTGCGCTTTCCATAGTTCTTCTTTTCCCGTTTTTCTCCGCGCCTTATCGCCTCTCAAAAGGGTTACCAGTGAATGAACATACATCATTTTCGCGTAAATATTCATGACGTTGTCGGATTCAAGCAGGAGATACTTTACTGAAGTTCTGGCGAGAAATCTCACGTCGTCCGGAGCTTCAACCTTGTCGTAGTCGTACGGCGACATGCCTGAGGGGAGAAATGCTCTGTGCAGCATAGTTTGAGATTTTAAAATCTGGCCGGGAGTGCTCAGCATAATTTTCGACTCGGATTCCTGAACAGCAGAATAGAATTGCGTTATCCATGGTTCCTGCTCCCCGAAAACAGGCGTAAAAATTGCATCAATAGATTCGCGCTCGATAAATACAGTAATGTTTTTTTTGATCTGATCATCGGGGTTGCCCGTGATGGATTCGATAAAAGACCGGACTGAAAATCGCTCCAGATTTCGGTATGTGTTATCCATAGGAACGGCAATGATCGTTTTTCCGCTGTCTTCGAGGATTACCGGATTAAGACCTGTAACGCCGGGAAAATCGCTTGTTTCGATCATGAGCCTGTCTATGAGGACATATTCCATGCAGCAGGACGTCAACGAGGCAATCATCGAGGGTTCCCATGCGCTGGCAGGGAGCCATGCGCCTCTCGGCCTTTTTCCGAAATTCTTCCTGATCGCCGTCGTAAGCATTTCTATCTGGCCTACCCGGTCTATGGGCGGCAGAAAAGGAAACAGCGGAGAATAATACCCTCCCCCAAGAATTTCAATTTGCTTTCGCGAGGTCATCTCCTCGAGAATCATAAAGAACTCAGGATGATGGCGTTCAACCCATTCGCAGAATATTCCGGTTAATGCGATCGAGAAGGGAAATTCAGGCAGGTTATAGAGAGCCGAGACCAGGGGCTTATAGGAGTTTTGATATATTTCTTCGCAGTCTTTTGAATCTAGCCCCGCCGGGAAAGCGCAACAAGTGCCGAAACACAGCTGGATATGTTTTGCCTCGTTTTTCACCATCACCTCGACTTTCCGTTGATTATACCCCAAGTGGACAGTATTTTAAAGCGGGTTTCAGGAAAGTTTTTACGCTCTATGAGACAGCCGTGGTCAGCGGTTGCGCAAAATGCAAACTGCTCGTTATGTCCGCTTACCGGGCAAGTCCAGGACGAAGCTGATTCGATCGAAACGAGCGATATCAGATTTTTCGGACACATTCGAACGCAAGTACCGCATCCAGTGCATTGTTCAGTAACGAAAATTCTTCCTTTTTTTAAGATTATCGCATCGGATGGGCACGCGACAGCGCAGGATCCCAGGCCGAGGCATCCGTAACGGCACATGAGATTACCCTGGAAGACCTTTGAAAGGGTGCTGCAATTCATATATCCTGAAACAGAAAAAAACTCAGGAGATTCAGGAGAAATTCTGTCGCAATGAATAATCGCTTTCATCTTTTGCGGATCTGCATGAACTATCGAATCGTCCTTCGGAAAAGCAGCAGGCCGAATCGATTCTGCTTGATTCCGAACGCCCAGTTTATGAAAGAACAGAAATAATAAAAAAACCAGGACTAAAAGCGACGCAAAAACGAGCAGCGCGGTAAGAATTGCTGTAAAAATCATTTAAAAGCCTCTTCAAGCCACCATGACGCTTCTGTTACGTGAAGAACCATGAATAGCATCCCTAAAGATATAAGGGCAAGAGGAGCTCCCTTGAAATCGGCCTGAAGATTTGATTCTCTATAACGGGTTCTGATCGCTTTGAGAAGCACGATTCCTATAAGCAGCGACAGCATTGAAAAAAAGGAGATCAACAGGCACTCTTTGAAGCTTGTTCCCTCATGAAGCGAGAAAAAAACAATGGCAAACAGATAGAATCTGTCGCTTGCGTTGAAACTTCGCATGCGCCGGCTCGCCAAGTTCAAGACGCCCTGGATAAGGCCGCACCCTAGAACAATATACATCGGCGCGAGAAATGAAACGCCGTGCGGCTGCAGGAGCGCAGAAAGAGGATAATACAATACCGCGACGCTGAGGATAATTTGAAAAAATAATAGAAACAAATCTGCGCTGAGTTTAACGCGTGAACGCGAATCGATGAAGACTTTTTCTAAACCGATTCCGTATACGAGAAGTACCGATGAAGAGATGATATAGAAAATAAATGTTTCAAAATAATACATCAGGGCAATCTCCTGAGGGAACGGACTTTCCGTTGCACGTATTTTCCCGCCCACGTGATCAAACCGAGCAGAATGAGCGATCCGCCTGAAGTCGCCCAGAATCCAATGCCCCATTGCGGAAAAGCCGGCAGGATATGATGAATGATTAATCCTCCTTTTCCGGGGAGCGTAATCGTTCCCTGACCGATAAGCTCTCTAAACGCGGAAAATAAAATCATGAAAGGAATAAACGCGATAATCGGAGAAATATTGATTTTCTCCAGCGAGTAACCGTCAATGCTGATCATCAATAAATACGAAAACGCGGATACGTACAGGTATAATGAAATGCTGGAAACAATCGTCGGGAAGAAAAAAGAGGCTATGCTCGAAAACAGAGCAACGCTTGCAGCGAGTCCTGACAATTCAATATACGGACCGACTTCAGGCGCGTCTATCTTTTTTACGATTTCGCGAAAGAAAATTCCCGCTGCAAGGTACCATAAAAAAGCGAGACCGAAAATTAACGCATACGCGAAATTCGAGGCGGCGGGAATGAGGGGACACAGGGCAAAAATAAAAATCACAGGGGTATTCTTCATTTTGCGTCCTTTAGTTCGAGAAGGTCGTGCTTGAGCTTCTGTATCCTGAATTGAAGCAGCCTCTCGGAGAAGCCGAACCTTACCGGATCAAGACTTGATTCCGGAATTCCAGCCAGGGCGAGAAAACGCACGTCGTTATCATTTTTGTAATGGAATACTGCCGTATACGGCCCGGAATCGCCGGTGACGGGAACCGCGACGATCAATTCTCCGCCGCGGTTTTTTCCTTCAACCTTCCACGCAGTAATTCGGGAGATTCCGTTTCCCCTCAAATCGGTTTCTGACCCGGGAACGAGAGGAGGATTCGATATGCCGGCAATGGTTTTAGCAACCGAATTTCTCAAGTTTGCCTTGTAGTAGGGGGTAACGAGGAAATGAGCGGCTCCAATGATAAGGCATAGCAAGGTAACTAACAGAAGCGTATAGGTATACGCGACAAGGTTTTTTTTTGCATGTTCGTTCATCGGGTTTTGCTCCTGTCGACAAAGCGCCTGCTTTCAATTTTTTCGATGAAAGGAGCGATTGAATTCATCGCCAGCAACGTGAATATGCCTCCTACCGGCGTGCCCCCGGGACCGCATACAAGAAAAGCGGTTGCACCTGAGATGATTCCCATGACTATTTTCGCCTGCAGCGTCCTCGGATTCACAGAATAATCGCCTGCGAGAAAAAAAGCGATGAATAAAATTCCGCCGGTTAAAAGGCTGAATAATATATCTCCGCCCATGAATGCCGCTGTTATCGGAACCAAAGACAAGACGCGAACAGCGGCAGCGTAAGTCAGAATAAAAACAGAGGGAACGATCGCATCGATGTTTCTCATCGCAATCAAAAAAATGGAACTGATAAGGGTGAACACATTATATCTGAATGCAGGGATAGTCGAAGGAGAATTCCAAAAAAGGGTGATGTATCCTTCTGGAAGTTTAATGCCCAAATGCGACAGGAATCCTGTATTCAATTGGGATGTGATTATCGCGTCTTGAGGCAAAACCGCGAAATTATCGAGCTTCAAGGCTTCGAAAAAGGAGCCGACTCCGCGAACTCCCTCGATGGACACCAACTGTCCGGGAAATACATCGGGTCTGCTTATCCATGCGATGCCGATCGCAACCGCTACGGGATGCATCCAATACGAACCGTTTCCGCCGAAAAGAACCCGCGATATGCACATTCCGATAAAAACCGAGCCGAAGGCGATTAAAGGCGGCATTACGGAAGGTAAAAGAAGGCCTGAAAGCAATCCAGCCAAAAGCACCGCCAACGGATCATAGACTTTCCTTCGGACGGTAAAAGAGAGAAAAACTTCGGATAATAGCGAGGCAGTTACAGAAACCGCTGCAATCAGAAGAGCCGCGAAGTCTCGATCGATAAGAATCATCATGACATGAGGGAGAAGACACAGAAGCGTCGTCAAATTCATGTTGTCTACCGTATTTCGAACGAGAATAAAAGGAGAGGGCGTCACTATCCATGGCGATTTTTTCATTCTGCGGATTCCTTAACCATAAAAGAAGCTTCCCTGATTATATGATGGAGCGGTATTCGGGAAGGACACACCATCGCGCAGCAGCCGCAATGTTGGCAGCGTTCGCAAGATTCGATTAATTCGCGGGACTCATTGTTTTTGCGGATTCCCGCAGCCAGCTTCATCGGATCAAGATTCGCAGGGCACACGCGAAGGCAAAGCCCGCAGTGGATGCACTCCTTGGTTTTTTGATCCGGACTGGCGTCATGATCCAGTAAATGAACGGATTTTACCGACTTTGTTATGGGAGTATCCAGGTCGTGTATCGATATACCGGACAAAAGGCCGTTAATAATGATTCTGCCGGGCTCGCTTTTAAAACCTCCGCATTCTTCTATAACGTCGCCGATAGTGGTTCCGATGCGGGTTGTAAAAAAGGACGTGCGCTGTACTGCCGGGCCGGTTACCAGAATCCGCTGCTGTACGATGGGCTGATTTTTTACGATAATATCGTATACCGATAATGCGGTAGATGGATCTATTACGATCCTGTTCGATGGTATCGATTCTTTCAATGAATCCAGTATATTGAAAATTCTGTGAATGTTTCCGCCTGGATATTTTTTTGCGGCTTTAACCGGAATAACGTCAGAAACAGGGAAAAGCTGCTCCAACGAGGTAGGCGATGCGACAGTCCATTGCTTGTCATGATGCAGGATGCACGTCGTTTTCGCTTCGAGTGCTTTAGCGATAATGGCCGCGCCGATTAACACATGGTCTTGAAACGAGTTCCACAGAAGGGTATCCAACATCGTAGTCGGATCTTCGTCGAACGCCCGCAGTATAAGCGCTCGCGTGGGTTCTTGTTTAAGGGCGCGCATTTGAGGAACAAGCGGGGCTCCCCCGTAGACGGTATTAACAGCGCCCCTGTCTTCCAGCAGCCTGAAAATTTCCGATACGGGCGATGACTGCCATGGATAGTGTTCCTCTTTTCGTCCCAGAATATCAAATGATCCTGAAAGATGAATTACCGCCGCCAATCCGAGAGTTCCGTCGGGCAAAGACGTTTCTTTCCATGAATGGAGTATTCCGGGAATCGGCGCGTGAATATTCGAGGAAGCTTGGTCCTGAGACCGAGCGATGAGCTGCCCTTCCCTCACCCGATCTCCTGCGCGTATAAGGGGTCTGGCGTCTGAGCCCGCATGCTGTCGTACAGGAACAATCGCAGTAACAGGGAGAAATGCGTTTCCGCTGAAAGAAACTTCAGGCGTTTCAAACCAGATTTTTTCCCCTCCGCGGAGAAAGGGTATGTTTTGCATCATTCCTTCAGCCTCGTCATTGTTACAGTTGTAAAGCGGCCTTGATTCAAAAGCAGGATATCCAGGGGCGTTTGAACCAAAGAAAGAGCTTTCCGAATAAAATCATCATCGAAAACTACCGGATGGCCGTTGCGGGAAACTATGCTGCCGTCGGATTCCATGTTCCATTCTTCAATGGATACAGAGTATCCCTTCTGAGGCGAAGGAATAGCGTCGCCGATTCGGATCATCGAAGCCAGAGTCAGCATCCAATAAGTCTCGATATAATCTCCCAGATCGGGAAGACTTCGTTCTGTACGCTGATTCTGCAATTCCAAAAAACTCTTGACGGTAAAACCGTTTTGGGCATTATATCCCGAGGGCGACGGAATATACAACTGCTGAGGCAGCGATTGGCGAATGCCTCCGGAAACGAGTCGGGCGTTGCTCGAAATGAAAGGAATTCCCGTTAAAATAAACGCTATCGTAATCAAAAGGATGCCGAGAATAGTACCACGTTTATACGCCGGCACAATTGAAGCCGGCGACATGGGGATGGCGGTGAAAAAAGGGTGTAACCGTTTTCGCTCGCGTATTTCGGTCGCTTTTTGCTTAACGGAACGAATGCATACGAGCATGCCGGCGGATGAAATTACGGCAAGCATCCAAAGGAGCATTGTATGAGTACCTCCGAGAACTGCAAGTAAGAAAGCTGTCAGCGGCATCAGCAGGAAATACAGGGGTTTTATCGGATTGGTTCTCAAGTAGATCCGTAATAACGAATTATTGAGATGCTCGTATGTTTTATCTGTATACAAGATGAAGAGAATACTGAATAGTCCTGAGCCAAGGCCTTCCATAGTATTGCAGGACCACAAGTATACTATCCATGGACTGATTATCAAAACGAAGAAACACCGCTTTTTAAAGAGAAACATTCCTATAAGGATCAAACAAGCCGCGACAATCAACGGATAGGGGGAGTATCCCGGAGATTGTTCAAAAAACCACGAATCGACGATTCCGGCAAAAGCCTGTTGAATTTTTTTATCCGTCTGCTTGTCCTTTCCGGCGTTAGCTGCGCGCGGAATGTAAAAGTAGCGCAACCCATCAGGTTTCGATATGAACCATTGCGACCGTCGGGAATTCGCTTCGTCGAGCACCGGATGAACCGGAACCATCGGATTAGGACTCGACAGCATGGAATTGGATTCAGTGACGCAGCCGTCGATCCCCGCTCTCTCCAATCTATCCAATACGGTTGATTCCTCGATCGACGACCCGACGGCGAGTACACGGTAGCCTTTCCAGACGCTCGAGTACTTTCTGACGGGGAATTGTACAAGACAAATAAATGAGAAAATGAGAAGAATGAGCGCTATGTACGGCGTTTTTTTGATTTTACCTGGAAAGATATTCATGCTCGGGTTAAAGGACTGAGAAGGCTACCCCGATGAAAAAGCCGAGCAGAATGCCGGCCAACACTTCCATCGGTCTGTGCCCCTGAATCTCCTTAACCGGCTTGAATTGATACCGGAACCTGGTAGCTACCTTCGTTCCAAGTTCGTTCAAGGCTCTCGCCTGTTGTCCGCTTGATCTGCGGACGCCTACTGCGTCGCGGATGACGACGAGAGCGAAGCAACAGGAAAAAATAAAAAGATCCGAACCGGCACCGCATTTAAAACCGATTGCCGTTGAAACTGAAGACACTAAGGCCGAGTGGCTGGAGGGCATGCCGCCGGTTTTCCAAAACAACAGCTCGATGAGTTCTTTCGCTGATCTGACTTCGTTCGTGAGGAGCGTTATGAGCGTTTTTATA
This sequence comes from Teretinema zuelzerae, assembly GCF_021021555.1. Classification (NCBI taxonomy): domain Bacteria; kingdom Pseudomonadati; phylum Spirochaetota; class Spirochaetia; order Treponematales; family Treponemataceae; genus Teretinema; species Teretinema zuelzerae. The sequence goes on from NZ_JAINWA010000003.1 coordinate 120,890, forward strand.
AATTGACTTATGATCCAGCTGGAAACAGCCGCCAAGAAAATGGGGTTGTGGATGAGAGTCTGTACCTGTTGCATCACCTTTTGATCCATTTCGATAGTATTTTGTTGAAACGAGGCCTTTTGTCAAGGGGCAAAGCCGGTATATACTTCCCTTCCATGGAATTTCAGCATTTTACCACAACCAGCGACGACGAAGGAAGACGGCTTGACCGCGTTATAAAGCGGATGCTGCCGTCTTCATCGCTTTCAGCCCTCTATCGGTTAATAAGAAAGGGCTTGATCCGGGTAGATGCGGCCCGCTGCAATCCCGATACTGTTGTGCATGTCGGTAACGACATAACCATAGCGGTCATAGATGAAACCCTGTCCGATCTTCGCCGAACGGCATCTGATTTCCAGGATCCCACGATGCCGCAAACAGGCGATGATAGGTCGCCCTGCCCGTTTCCGGTACTCTTTGAAAATTCAGATCTTCTTTTTATTAATAAGCCCTCGGGAGTCCCTGTTCACGGCGACGGCGGATTGGACAGATTGATCGGACAGGCAGAGTCTGCCTCAAGATCCCTCTCGTTCCGTTCTGGCCCCTTGCACCGCCTCGACAAGGAAACAAGCGGAGTAATCGCATTTTCGCGCTCGCTGCATGGGGCTCAATGGTTTTCAGAAGGCATGCAGACACATGCCTTTAACAAACTCTATCTCGGAATCGTAGAAGGCCGTCTGGAGGAACCGGAGAGATGGGAAGACAGGGATGAATACGGCCGTCCGATGATTACCCGAATACTGCCGATTTCGGATGGGTCAGGGAGCCTGAGAAATATCTCTTTGATTCTCTACCGGATTGAAACCGGACGAAAGCATCAGATACGCATTCAGTCTTCGTTACGGGGCTATCCGCTTCTGGGAGACGCTCGCTACGGATCAAAAAAGGGCGGGCCGTATTATCTGCATGCTGGATGCCTGAAATTCCCCGAAGACCGCTTGGAGGGTTTGCCCCCGGAAATAACCGCACCCCTTCCCGAACGGTTTATCTCTCTGCTTCGTAAAGACTTTCCGGAAAATGTGCTTGCGTTGGTGCAGAGCAAAGCCGTATACTGTAGCGAGAATGAAGAGCTTCAGTGATCTGTATTGGTTTTTCAAGGGCGTTCAGGTCTTCGCCCTTGTGGGTGAAAGCGGCACCGGTAAAAGCTTCCGCGCCAAACTTCTCGCGCAAAAATACGGCATTGAACTCATCATCGACGACGGCTTATTGATCAGGGACGATAAAATTCTGGCCGGTCATTCCGCTAAAAGGGAACAGACATTTCTCGCCGCCGTCCGGGTGGCTTTGTTCGACGATAAAACGCATCGGGACCTGGTCGCTAAGGCTCTTCAGTCGCAGAGCTTCAAGAAGATTCTTATTCTCGGAACATCGGAAAAGATGGTGAACAGGATAGCGACGAGGCTTCAGTTGCCGCCTCCGCAACGCATCATCAAAATAGAAGAAATCGCGACTCAGGAAGAGATTGAACATGCGATCCGTTCGCGCAGAGTCGAGGGAAAACACGTCATTCCGGTTCCCTCTATAGAAGTGCAGCGCAATTATCCCCAGATTTTTTATGATCGCGTTCGGGTTCTGTTGAAACGAAAATCGAACCCGCTCGGGGCGAAACAGCACTCGAAGGTATTCGAGAAGTCCGTCGTCAGGCCCGAGTTCTCCAAGGGCGGCAGGGTCACCATATCCGAAGCAGCGTTGAGCCAGATGGTAATTCATTGCGTGCATGAGTTCGATTCCGACATACGGATTAAGAAACTCACCATCAAGTCCGACTCTCAGGGCTATCGGCTGGTTATCATCATAGATGTGCCGTTCGGCACGCAATTAACCGGAAAAATTCATAAAATGCAAGCGTATGTAATTGAAAATATCGAACGATTTACCGGCATCCTTATCGAGGATGTGCATATCATTATCGATAAAATAACTAAAACTCCCGGAGGAATGCGATGAACATAAAACGCGTCATGCTTATAACGCTGTTTAGCGCGGTTGTGTCCTGTGGATTCGCACAAGCGACGCTGCTTCACACAGACGGAATATATCAGTTCGAGTATCCGGAAACCTTCGACGGGATCGAAGAAGTTTCCCGTGCATTTACGTCTTTCCATCGATATTATTCCGATTTTTTCAGATTCGCAGATCAAAGCGGGACGTCCTTATTGCGCGTCGTGATTTTGCCTGACCGCGATTCATTCGAAACCTACATTCAAAACAGAATCGGAGAACGGAGAAGCGGCTTTTTATTCCTGAAATACGCCAAAAAAGAGCTTTCGGAATTGGTGTTGTATCCTTCCCTTTCGGCTTCAGGTGAAACGCTCCGGGGTTTTGACGCGTTCGCCGGGCCTGTCCTGCTGCGCCAGCTGTACCTGCAGTATCTATACGCTCACGTTTCAGAACCGCCTCTGTGGGTTCGAGACGGGTTTCAGGCCTGTTTTGAAACGTTGAACTGGGATTCGCAAACCGGTGCCGTAAGAGAAACGAGCGGGGAACCATGGCTTGAGTCTGCAAAAAGCTTGTATGCCGACTCCCAGAAACGGCTCCCTGCATCCGCCATCCTTTCGGCAGTCACCGGTTCATACGAAGCAGTCCGCTTTTACCCCCAGGCATGGGCTTTCGCTACATTTTTGAAGACAACCGAGAATCCCGAATATCAAAGATTTCTCTATGAAACCTTCATTATACTCGGAAACAATGGACGGTATAACGATTCGAGCCTCCAGGAGAACACCGATTCGGTGAAGATCCGCTTCGTTCGTTTTTTCGACGTTGCGGAAGCGGATGAAAATTTCGCCGTGTGGCTATCGGGAAAATATACTTTTAATGAATTGATTCAATTCGGCGTTACTTTATACAACTCTGGAGAGTACGCGGCTGCAGGCAAACGCCTCAGGGAAGCCGCTCTGATCCGTCCGCAGGATCCTCTTGTTTCGTATTACCTGGGCTTGGTCGCGTATTCGGAGAAGAATTATGAAGAAGCCCGGACCCGGTATATTCAGGCCCAGCAGTTCGGGGCGGAAGCGTCGACAGTGCTCTGGGCCCTCGCTCTCAACGCGTGGAGTTCAGGCGATATGGCCGAAGCGAAAAAGCACCTGCTCTCCGTGAAGGAAACCAACCCCGGCAAATACGGGGAACGAGCGGATAAGCTTCTTCAGTCGATTCCTTCGCCCTGATAGCGATTCGATCTTCTTAATCTATACGCTTTCAGGTTTTCTTCTTCTCCGCCTGCGCGGAGCAGGTTTGCCTTCTCTGCCCTCGTCGGGACCGGCGTCCCCGCGGGGCCTGTTTCTGTCGCCCTCGGGACCCTTTTTATCGCGCGGTTTCGGCATGCGCACATGCAAACCGCCTTCCTTCAGGCAAAATCTCACGGCGAATTCCAATTCGATGCGCGGCGGATTCATCGGCATAATGTAGCGTCTGCATTCATGATAGACTTTGTTATACACCTCGGAAGGCGGTCCGTTCCAATCGGCAATGATTTGCACGAGATCTTTGATCAGGAACACGAGTTTTCTTCCGAGACGGCAATCCTCGCCTTTCGCGACCATAAGGTCGAGTTGTTCAAGGCTCGAGGCGTAATTCCGCGAAAATCCCGCACTTCCGTCGATCATGCTCGCGGCAGCAGGCTGAAGATACATAAAAAGTCCGTATCGTATCGCGTTTTCTACGATGCCGTGCGCGTTTCCTGAATTGACTATCTTGATTATTTCTTCCGTCAGGCGGGAGGGCGATACCGGCTGCAACAACGGCGCGGATTTGTTAAGAGTGAAACGGAGTGAAAAAGGAATCCTGCATCCGGTGCTCACCGAGTATTTTACTGCGCGGAGCATTCGCACCGGATCATCCTTGAAAATTATTTTTAAAGGAATGACCGGCTTCAGTATCCTGTTTCGGATATCTTTCACTCCGCCGACATAGTCGATCAACTGTTCTTTCAGGGGATCGTAGTACAAGGCGTTCATGGTAAAATCTCTTCGCTGAACGTCTTCATCCATCGTGCCGAAACTGTTTCCGGTCGTGCCGTCGGCCAACGAACGGAAAGTAGAAACCTCGAAGATTTTTTCGCCGAAGAAAATATGCACCAGCCTGAAGCGTTTCCCGATGATGCGGGAATTCCTGAACAGGCGCTTGATTTTTGCCGGCTCGGCATTTGTTACGATATCGAAGTCTTTCGGGGTTTTGCCAATGAGCAAATCCCTGACGGCGCCGCCGACCAGGTACCCTTCGTATCCGTAATTACGCAGATGGCTGACGATCCGCACTGCTTCGGGATCGATCAGCTCGCGGCGTATTGCATGCTCGTTTTTTGTGTAGATCAGGGCTTTACGCACTGCCTTGCCCCGCGAATCGGGGCTATATCTGGTTAACATGAGTGATATCTATTTTCTACGGAAAGGAGCTTCCTGTCAACGGGAGCCGGCAGGTGCGGCTGTCGACGAAAGAATCTGATCTATCCATCCCCTGATATCGGATGAAACCTCGTCCCTGCATGTTTCATTCAGCAATTCATGTCGGGCGCCGGGATAGAGCTTGATTTCCGCCGCGATTCCCCGGTTCCGGTACATGCTGCACAGTTTTTCTACTGTTTTACCGTAGCCTCCCACCGGGTCATGGTCTCCCGCAATGAGAAAAACAGGCAGATCTCGAGGAATACGGTCGAGATTAGCCTGTTTATGAATTTTTAAAAGGCCTGAGGTGAGGTCCTGGAAAAACCCTGCCGTGCAGGTAAAGCCTGTCCAGGGAGACGCGTCGTATTTTTCCACTTCCTTTTCGTCGCGGGAAAGCCAGGCGTTCGGGCTGGACGGAGCATCGATTTTAGCATTGTAGGTTCCGAACGATAGCTGAGTCAGCAAGGGAGAAGGCTTTTTCCTGCCGTTCGCCGCGCAAACGCAATCGGCCGCGAACTTTCCTAAAATGGTCATTACCGGGTCGGGGCCGCGTGTTCCGCACAGAACGCATCCGGAAAGAAGGTTTCCATGATTTTCTATATAATACTGTCCGATGAACGACCCGAAGGAATGAGCGAATAAAAACACAGGCATGCCGTGAAGCCGCCGGCGTATTTCATCTGTAAGCTCTTTTTGATCGAGCATTACGCGGTCGAAGCCGTTTTTGTCCGCAAGATATCCGAGGCGGTTCAGGGTTCCCGCCGTTTCACCGTGTCCGCGGTGGTCGGCGGCGAATACCTCGATGCCCTGGGCGGCGGCTTCGCGGGCGAATTGATCGTAGCGCATGGCGAATTCGGCCATGCCGTGGCTTATCTGAAGGACCGTGCGCACCGGCTTGTCCGGAGCCCAGCGATGCACGGCGATTTTTTCTCCGTCCGATGCTGTAAGAAAAAAGGTTTCTGCGGTCATGTATGCGCCTCCGAAATATGATATACTCCTGTTTCTCATGATTATTATAGCAGAAAAAATGGTCGCCGGGGGATCCTGCCTCGCAAAAATAGACGGCAAGGCTGTATTCGTACCCGGCCTTCTCCCCGGAGAACGAGCCGATATCGAAATAATCCGCGATAAAAAGGATTACGCCTTTGCCCGCGTGCTTGAGTTGATCGAAGCTTCAGAGCATAGAATTACGGCGGAATGCCCCCTCTTCGGCCGATGCGGCGGATGCAGTCTTCAGATGGCCGATTACGGATACCAGCTTGAACTGAAAAAAAAGATGCTTGAAGACATCTTTCAGCGTGCGGGAGTTACAACAGCCGAACCGATAGAAGTCGTATCCGGAGATCCGTTCGGATACCGTTCCCGCTTTCAGTTTCACCGAATGACTGCCGGAGTCGGGTTGAAGGAATCCGATTCGGATACGCCCGTCATGCTTGCCGACTGCCCGATCGCCGCAAGACCGATCCGAGAAGGGCTGAAAGACGGAACTATCGCGAAAAGAGCCGCCGAACGGAACAGCGAAACGCGCTTTCACGTGTTTTCAGACGGAGACGCCCTTTGGCAGGAAGATGCAGACGAAGACTGCGAGGTAACGCTGTGCGGCCGGAAAATCGGCTTCGACGTCAGGGGATTTTTTCAATCCAATCTGCCTGTTTTCCAGAAGCTGGCCTGCCGGCTTAACGAGGATTTTTGCCGCTGGGGCACCCCCGAGGACGGATCGTTCCTGGATTTCTACGCGGGGGTGGGAACCTTTTCGGTTCTGTTATCGGATCATTTTTCATCCTGCACGCTGGTCGAACACAACAAACGCGCGCTGCATCAAGCGAAAAAAAACCTCGAGCCCTATAGCGGCAAATCTCGGTTCTGCTCCTGTTCGGACGATGCGTGGCCTTCGCGCGCGGAGTCCCGAAAACAATACGATTCTGCGCTTATCGATCCTCCGCGCCAGGGAATGTCGAAAACCGCGCTGCAGTGGTTCGCGTCTTCCAAAATTCCGGTTCTCCGCTATGTTTCCTGCGATCCGGTCACCCTTGCCAGAGACGCCTCTCGTTTGCAGGAAGCCGGATATCGCCTTATCGAAACGACGCTCTACGATTTTTATCCCCACACCGCCCATATGGAGGCATGCGGAATTTTCATCAGATGAGTAAAATCCCGTTCGTTTTCGGCATATGCCTTGTCGGAATGACCACATCCCTCTTTTGCGTCGACGAGGCGCGCACCGATCCGTCTCCCCGCATCGATTCCTCCTGGACCCGGGTCCTGGCCGGCGACGCAGCGGCGGGGCCGGTTCCGTTCGGAGACCGGTGCTTCATCGTTACCGACGATCGCTCGGTCGCGGCGCTGGACGTCGACGGGCGGTTTCTGTGGAGCCGCGGAATATCTGGACGCCCTGCCCCATTTATAGGTGTGTCGCCTGAAGGTTTGATTCTGGCGTTTTCCGAGCCGGGAACGATCACTGCAGTGAGCCAGGACGGATATCTGTTATGGAGGATGAAACGGAGCAAGCTTCCCTCCGGCGCTCCGGTGTTCGCTCCAGACGGGCGAATCTATATCGTGTATGCCGATGAGATTCTCTGTCTTTCTTCCGTCGGGCGAATCAAATGGGCCGCGGATCTCCCTGAAGACGCGGCGGGCCATCGTTCAAGAATCCTGTCGCAGGACGGATCGGGCAATCTGTTGGTATGCGGGGACGCAAAGGATGTGATTCGCGTTTCGCCGTTCGGCGAAATAGTGGAACGCGTCGCAGCTTCAAGTTTGAGCGATTCTCCGCTTTCAATCGCAGGACTTCTTCCCAATCCGGGCGGATACTACGCATATTCAAGCGACGGCAGGATCGTCTGTTTCGACGTCCGGGATACTCGCGCACCGAACGCCCAGCCGACGGAAGCAATCTGGGAAATTCGGGAATCCGCTTCCGTTTCGGCGTGGAATGCCATAGAGTCCGCCCTCGTTCTTCTCTGCGAGGACGGCTCCCTGTCCGCAAGAAACTCGACCGACGGCGCCCTTCTGTGGCGCGGCGGCACGGGAGGCCCTGTTCTGGAACCGGCAGTCGTCGATGTGAGCCGGGATCAAATAACGGTGATACACAGCGGGACCGCAAGTTCATGGTCTTTTACAGGTTCTTCGGCATACCGGAAAAAAACCGTCGCGTCGATCCGCGAACCGGCCATGACGTCTTCGGGTTTTGCCTACCTGTCGAGAACGGACAGCATTATCGACGGAGTCCGTCTTGAAAACAGGATCGGAACTGAAAAAAAACACCGGAAAACCCAAAGATACGCTATACTGGTTTCTGAGGAAAATCCCTGGATCGGCCTTTTCCCGGCCCAGAACGGCGCGGAAACAACGCTTTTCTCCCGGATTACGGCGGATTTGTCGGAATACGGGCCGAGCACCAGAGAACCCAGATACGCGCGCGAACTGGTTCGGATTCTTGAGAACCCGGCAAGCCTGAGTTCAAACAGGCAGCGGGCTGCGGCTCTCCTCGGACAGCTCGGTTCCCTCGAATATCGGGCATTCCTTCTCGAATATGCCTATAAAAACAAGGATCCCTTCGTAATGGAAGGCATCCTTGCGGGGTTAACGGAGTGCGGGCCCGATTTCGACGGCTCGGTGCTGGAGGCTCTGCGCTATATGTCCGGCGAGGGGCATTCGGGAAATGAATCGCTCCAGCTCGCCTTGTGCGACGCGTTGTACAGCGTTATCCGCTATACCGGCGGATCGGTAGCTTACAACGGCACTCAGATGCTCGCGTCTTTCGCAGTCGCTCCCTACAGCGATCGCATATCGAATCGAGCGCGATTTTTGCTCGCGCGGTTATTGGATTAACTTGGAGGATGTAGATGAAAAAAGCTGTATTGATTCCGCTGTTCTTTGGGCTGCTCGCCGCAGCCTTTTCCCTTGAAGTAAACCGGACCGAGATTTCTCCTACCTCCGGCGCGCCGGTTATCGAATTCATCAATTATACCGGGCCGCAAAGCGTCGTGAATACCGCGGCGGAGATCCGCGCCATCGGAAGCGGCATGGGAAGCGTCATACGGCCAGCCGCCCTTTCCGGAACCCCGCGGGAAACCGGAGACGGCGAGAAGTATCGGATCATTCACGCGGTCGATCCCTCAGCCGCGTCCGGCTTCGACGCGGACATCCTTATCCTCGGGCCTCAGGCAGGGGTCGACCACATAGACAATATTCACCGGATTCTTTCGGCCTACCTTTCCTCCGCGTACGGATATTCAGAAAGCGATTCGTCCACTCTGGCAGTCTTCATCACCGCCTACAACGCGGTGAACCGCGGAAAAATAGACTTTTTCCGTTCGCGCTACAAACAAGCGGTCCTCGGCTGGCTCGAGCCCGCCAAGGTCGGAATCGCGCTGAAATACGATGAATGGCCGGGGAATACCCAGCTTGTCGTTCCGCTTTCCGAGCCCCGCCTTGCCGGAACGCTTAGCAGCATAGACACCAGCGCGATCAGCAGCCCCGAGGTCGTTTCTAAAATGAGGGAAGACGACGGAGCCGGCATAGACGATAGAAAAAAACTAGCCGACATCAAGGAAAAGGAAGCGGATCAGGCAGCGTCCAGGGCGACGGAATCGCAGAAGGCCTCGGCGGATGCCAAAAAAGCCGAGTCAGATAAGAAAACGGAAGCAGCCGAAGCTAAAAAGGAAGCCGGCGCAGCGGTAAAAGAAGCCGAAAAGGCCCGCTCGGAAGCGGAAGCGAATCCCGGGGATGAAGCGGCCCGACAAAAGGCAGAGGATGCCGAGAAAAAAGCGCAGCAACAGACAGCCGAAGCTGAAAAAAAAGAAGAAGAGCTCGCTCAAATACAACAAGAAATAACGAAGAAAGAAGAAGAGTCCGCAAAGGATCAGACGCTTGCCGATAAAAAAGAAAGCGAGTCCCGCACTGATAAAAAAGAAGTTGCCGCCGACGAGCAAAAGGCAGAAGACGCGCGCAAGGAAGAGGAAAAACGACAGAACGAGGCGGCTCTCTCATCGGCTGAACCCGCCTGGACGCTCAGATTGACCGACGACGCCGCTCTATTGTCGGAATTAGTGCAAATCAACCTGGTGGACGGCAAGATATTGAAAACGTCTCCGGTTAATTCCATTCGAGGAAGAACGATATACGACACCGGAACGCATTTGGTAGCTATAGCAGGTAAAAAAAGCGGTTCCGGAGCGATCCGCCTGGTTCTGATCGATCCCAAATCGCTTGAAATGGCGAAGCAGGGAGAAGATCCTATCGCGGAGCAGAGCGTATTGGTTAAGGGCGGAAACGATTGGTACGCGGTGATTGAAGGCGAATCGGGAAATTTCGTCGTCGGACGCTTCGATCAGGAATTGGCGGTAAAGGCGAAGTCCGCTGTTCAGGTCAACCCTGCTACGGCAATCGTGGTAACGCCCCGCGGACTCTTGGTGCAGAACAAGGAAGGCGGCATCCGCCTGCTGCGGGCCACCGACCTTGTCGATCAATCAAGATAACCGGGATAGTGCGCTTTTGTAGACATCTTCATAGCGTTTCGCGGAGGTGTCCCAGCCGAATTCGCTCGCCATGGCGCGCTTTTGCATGGCGAGTATGTGTTCCTTCTTGTTGAACCAGGCGTAGGCCGCCCAGCCGACGGTATCATAGATGCTTTGAGGGGTGAGGTTTTCAAGAATGAAGCCCGTCCCCTCGCCCGTCTGTTCATTATAATTCTGCACCGTGTCCGCAAGCCCGCCGGTGTTCCTGACTATCGGCAAGGTGCCGTACAGCAGCGAATACATCTGGTTGAGTCCGCACGGTTCATACCTCGACGGCATCAGGAAGAAATCGGAGCCCGCTTCGATCAAATGGCTCAGCGATTCATCGTAGCCGACATAGGCCTTGAAATTCGGAAGATTCGCGCTGAGGGATTTCAGTTCGGCCTCGCACCACGCCTCTCCCGCTCCGAGCACCGCCATCTGAAGCTTTATGTCCGAACACATTCTCCAAACCGAGCCGTACGCCGGACCGAAGAGTTCTGACACGCCCTTCTGATCGGCAAGACGGGTGATAATACCGATTATCGGAACATCGGGATCTACCGGCAGCCCCATCTTTTTCTGGAGAGCTTCCTTATTCGCCTTTTTCTTATCAAGCGTTTTCGCGGTGTATTGAACGGGAATCAGCTGATCCTTTCCCGGATTCCAGATATCGGTATCGACGCCGTTCAAAATTCCGACAAGATCCGTCGAACGGTAGCGGAGGATTCCGTCCATCCTGAATCCGTATTCGGGCCGCTGTATTTCTTTCGCGTAGGTCGGAGAAACGGTGGTGAGCTTGTCCGAAGAGACGAGGGCTGCTTTGAGGAAGTTCATTCTGTCCCAGTCTTCGAAGCCCGCGGCGTAGAAATTATCCCAGCTCAGTCCGGTGTACGGGAAAAGATGCTTCCCGTAAACGCCCTGATAGCCGATGTTGTGGATCGTGAATACGCTCGCGGTTTTCGCGAATTCGCCTTTTCGTTCGTTGAATTTCAACAGTATCGGCGCTAGTGCCGCCGCCCAGTCATGGGCATGGATGACGTCCGGATACCATTGAATTTTTCTGCACAACTGAAACGCCGCGTGTCCGAGAAGGGAAAAGCGTTGTGGATTGTCGTTGAAATCGGTTTCGCCGGGAACTCCGTACACGCCGTCTCTTCCGAAACTCTGTTCATGATCGATAAAATAGACGGGAACCGTCGAATCGGGCAAAGCCCCCTGATACACGCCTGTCCAAATCTCCTGGTAGCCCGGATGAACGCCCATAGGCCCGGGAATATGTTCCAGCTTGGAACGATCGATTTTATAGTACCTGGGCATGACGATGCGCACATCGTGGCCCTGCTTTGAAAGGGCGATCGAAAGGGCGGAAACAGCATCGGCAAGGCCTCCGGTTTTCGCGAATGGAACAGCCTCGCTCGTAACCATTAAAATCTTCATTCAGGATCCTCCACCTTTTCAGTATAATACAGCGGTTACCAGCTTGCCCGCGCCGCCTTGAAGGCTTCGGCGGAAAGTTCGATCGAACGCATCGGAGCGCAGAACGCGAGCCGGAACCACCCTTTTTTACCGAACCCGGTTCCGGGAACGCCGAGAATGCGGTGTTTTTTCATATGGTCGCAAAACTCTCCGTCCGAACCGGCCGTGTGAGCGGCTTCGCGCGGGGCGGGAACCTTGCAGAACAGATAAAAGGCGCCTTCCGGCAGAAAGTATTCGATTCCGGCTGCGTCCAGCACTGCGGCGAGTTTTTCGCGGCGCGCGGCGTAGAGGGAGTAATCGACCGGCTCGTTCCAGCATTTAGCGACTACGCGCTGAAAAATAGCCGGCGCGTTGACGAAGCCGAGAACGCGGGTAGAGAATATGATCGCGTCGAGCATGTCTTTTGCGTCCGGGCAGGCGGGATTCACCGCGGCGAAGCCGATCCGCTCCCCGGGAAGGCTCAAGTTTTTCGCGAAGGAGGTGACGACGACCGTCGCGGGCCAATGCGGAAACACGGGCGACACAGCGCGGTTGTCGTAGACGATGTCGCGGTACGGCTCGTCCGCTACGAGAACTACCGTCTTGCCCGTTTTTACGCGGTGGCTTTCAAGGACGGCGGCGAGGCCTGCAATTTCTGCGGCGGTATAAATTTTTCCGGTCGGGTTGTTCGGCGAGTTGATGATGAATACCGAAGTTTTCTCCGTAAGTGCCGACGCGATCGCGTCGAAATCGAGGGAGAAATCCTCTTTAGTCGGTATCTGCTTCAACGAAGCTCCGTGATTGCGCGCGTAATGGGTGTATTCGGCGAAAAACGGGGCGGGAACGGCGACTTCGTCCCCGGGAGAAAGAACCGCCTTGAAAACGGAGTTCATAGCGCCGGCCGCGCCGACAGCCATTACGATATGGGAAAAATCGACCGGAACGCCCTGCTCCGCGCTCGTTTTTTTCGCCATTGCTTCGCGGGTTTCCTTGTATCCGGGATTCGGCATGTACGCGTGAAGGCCTTTTTCCGGGGATGCCGCTATCTCCGCGAGAACCGCGTGAACTTTGGCGGGCGGCTCGAGATCGGGGTTTCCGATGCTGAAATCATATACATTATCGGCGCCGTACTGCGCTTTGAGCTGGATTCCTTCTTCGAACATTTTTCTGATAAAGGATGAAGAGGCCATGGACTCTTTAATGGATGGTGCGACAGGCATAGTGTTAAGCTCCTTTCTCGAATAATAGCATATCAAACACCCTTTTGTAACCATTTCTCTTGTCATTGATTGTCCACTATGATAGTGTTCAAAAGTTGAACGCCCGAAAACCCTATGGAGAATATGCTTTAAAACTATGGAACAGGATTCTGAATATCTGCTGCTTGAAAGCATAAAAGATCTCGGCGAAAAACAGGAAAGCATCAGCCAGCGCGATCTTTCGCGCGAGGTTCAGCTATCTCTGGGGATGACCAACGTAATCCTCAAGCGCCTCGCGGAAAAGGGTCTTATCAGAGTTCGCAGGGTTTCTTCCCGCACGGTTACCTATGTATTGACTCCTGAAGGCTTGAACGAGCTGGCGCGCAGGACATGGCGCTCGCTGAAGCGCACCATCAAAAAGGTGTCCGACTGCAGGGACCAGGTTCAACAGCTCGTCGAAACGGCCGCAGCGACCGGACACTCACAGATCATTCTTCTCGGCGACAGCGATCTCGACTTCATCGTCGAATACGCGGCGTCGCGCGCTGGACTTCATTTTACGACCGTAATGCAAGAGACTCAAATACCCGCGGACGCGTTCGTGTTCGTGTCCGAAAACTGGAAGGGAAGCTGGAACCAGGCCTGCCGCGATTCCACGACGGTCTATACCCTGCTTACAGGAGAAAAAATATGTGCACCGATGTGTTGATTCTTGCCGGCGGTTCCGGAGAACGACTCTGGCCGGTTTCGGACGCGAAAAAACCGAAACAGTTCATGTCCCTCGGCGACGGAGACAGTTTTCTGCAATCCGCGATCCGCAAAGCTTTTTCCCTCGGAATCTCCGGGAATATCTGCATCGTGACGCGTAAGGACTGGACAGATCTGGTCGTTCAGGACGTGCTCGATCTATCGGAGAGAATGAAGGAGCCTTCGCTTCTCGCAAAGACCCTCGTCATGAGCGAGCCGCGCGGAAGAAACACCGCTCCGGCGATCGCGTGGACCGCCCGATACCTGCTGTCCCTGAAAAGAAGCGAACCCGTCAATATCCTGATGATGGCGAGCGACCATATCATCAAGCCGGCCGACGCCTTTATATCCGACGCGGAACTCGCCTCGAGCCTCGCGAACGAGGGAAATCTCGTCACCTTTTCGATTCCTCCCGCATCTCCCGCAACCGGCTATGGATACATCAAGGCAGGCGCGCAGATCTCCGTTGCGGACGGCAGCTCCGGCAGAGCGTTCAAGGTCGACTCGTTCAAGGAAAAACCAGACGCGGCGACCGCCCGAGCCTGGGTCGAAGACGGGCATTATTTCTGGAACTCGGGCCTCTACGCCTTCAGGGCCGACTTTTTCCTTTCCGAACTCGCCGAGTATTCCCCTGAAATCGCGAAGGCGTTCGAGAACACCGGAAACGGCAGCATCGTCGAGCATGCATCGGGAGTCGGCGTAATGACCGTATCTCCCGGCATTGCCGAAGCCTACGAACAGACTCCCGCCGTCTCCATCGACTACGCGGTGAGCGAGAAATCGAAGAAAACCGTCTCCGTCAGGGCGTCGTTTCTGTGGGACGACGTGGGCACCTGGGATTCTCTCGCGGCGTATTTCGACGGCTACCCCGAAAACGCGGCCCCCGTCGATACGCGCAATTGCTTCGTCCAGTCGGACATACCGGTAGCGCTCTGCGGAGTCGACGATCTGGTCGTAGTCATTAAAAACGGAAAAGCGTTGGTCGCCCGCCGGGGAGAAACAAACCTGGTCAAGGACGCGCTTTCGATATTAAAGCAAAAGGGATTGGCGTGAAATATTTCGTGACCGGAGCCGCGGGTTTCATCGGCTCCTTCGTATGCAAAAAGCTTCTCGAGGAAGGACACTCGGTAGTCGGTTTCGATTCGATCAACGACTATTACCGGGTCGATTTAAAGCAGGACCGGCTGTCCATGCTCTCCTCCCTTCCCGAGTCCCAAATAGAAGGCCGGTGGACCTTCCATCACGCACGGCTCGAGGATCAGGCGTCTCTCGATGAAATTTTCTCCCGCAACGCATTCGACCGGGTGATTCATCTGGCCGCCCAGGCGGGAGTCCGCTATAGCATTGAAAATCCGGGAGCTTATTGCGACAGCAACTTGAGGGGCTTCCTTAATGTTCTGGAGGCGTGCAGGAACCACCGGATTCCGCACCTTGCATTCGCGTCGAGCTCCTCGGTGTACGGCATGAACCGCAAGGCGCCGTTTTCCGAGCAAGATCCTGTCGACCATCCCGTCAGTCTGTACGCCGCGACGAAACGCGCAAACGAACTGATGGCCCACACATACGCCCATCTCTACGGCCTCCCCGTCACCGGAATGCGATTTTTCACCGTCTACGGACCGATGGGACGCCCCGACATGGCGTATTTTAAATTCGCGGACGCCATTCTGAAAAACCAGACGATAGATGTGTACAATAACGGAGACCTTCTTCGGGACTTTACCTATATCGACGATGTGGTGAAAGCCGTTTGCCTGATAGCGGACAGGCCCGCTCCTGCAGACAAAAGCTTCGATGCCGAACACCCAAGGCCCGACAGCTCGTCCGCCCCGTACAGGATTTACAACATCGGCAACAGCAATCCCGAGAAACTGGAAACCTTCATCGGCCTTTTGGAGAAAAGCCTCGGAAAAACCGCGCAAAAAAACTATCTGCCCATGCAGGCAGGAGACGTTTATATGACCTCGGCAGACACCACAGCCCTTTTGAACGATTTCGGCTGGGCGCCGTCGACGCCGCTTGAAACAGGACTAGTAAGATTCGCTCGCTGGTATAAGGAGAAGCAACCATGGCTACAATAGCAGTCGCAGGAACCGGATACGTCGGCTTGGTTTCCGGAGCATGTCTCGCGGATTTCGGAAACACCGTCGTGTGCGTGGACAACAATCCCGATAAGATCAAAACGCTGAAAGCCGGCGGAATTCCCATATACGAGCCCGGCCTCGAAGACGTAGTGCAGCGGAACGTCGCGTCCGGAAGGCTCTCCTTCACTACCGACATGGCGGCCGCCGTGCGCGCCTCGGACGTCGTCTTTATCGCCGTCGGCACTCCCCCCGCGGACGACGGCAGCGCGGATCTGAAATACGTCGAAGCGGTCGCGAGGGAAATCGCGCGGGCCATGGACGGATACAAGGTTGTCGTGGATAAAAGCACCGTTCCCGTCGGAACCGGCAGAAAGGTGAAGGCCTGGATGGCGGAGGAGCTCGGAAAGCGCGGAGCCGAAGCGGCCGGATACGGCTTCGACGTCGTCTCAAATCCCGAATTCCTGCGCGAAGGATCGGCCGTCCAGGACTTCATGCACCCGGACCGGGTGGTCATCGGCGCGGAGAGCCTCAAGGCGCGCGCCCTCATGAAGGACGTATACCGCTCCCTCTACATCAACGAAACTCCGTACATCGAAACGAATATCGAAACCGCGGAAATGATTAAATACGCGTCGAACTCCTTCCTTGCGGTTAAAATAACCTTCATCAACGAGGTCGCTAACCTCTGCGAAAAAGTCGGCGCGAATGTTCAGGACGTCGCGAAGGCGATGGGTCGCGACGGACGCATCGGCGGCAAGTTCCTGCATCCCGGTCCCGGATACGGCGGAAGCTGCTTCCCAAAGGATACGCAGGCAATGGCCCGCATCGGTCGGGACAACGGCGAACCGCTGAGCATCGTCGAAACTACCATCGAAGCGAACGAGCGCCAGAAGAACCGAATGGTTCATAAAATCGAAGCCGGCATGGGCGGAAGCGGCAGCCTCAAGGGTAAAACGATCGCGGTTCTCGGACTCGCCTTCAAACCCAACACCGACGATATGCGCGAGGCCCCGGCCATCACCATCATCGAAGGACTGGTCGCCCTGGGAGCGAAAATCCGCGCCTGCGACCCCGCGGCCGTCGCCGAAGCGAAATGGCGCCTCGAATCCGTAAAGGATTCCGTCGCGTTCTGCGCTTCCGAATACGAGTCGATGGAAAAAGCCGACGCACTCGTTCTCATGACGGAATGGAATCAATACCGGAATCTGGATCTCGACCGGGTTAAGACCCTTTTAAACCGCCCGCTCTTCTTCGACCTCAGGAACGTCTACAAACGGGAAGACGTCGAATCGAAGGGCTTCGTCTACCACGCGGTCGGCAAATGAGATTACCGAGGCTTTCGGCCGGATTTTTCAGTCTTCTCTGCATCGGCGCGGGCTTCGTTTCCGCACAGGAAGCGCTGTTGTCGGTCGAAGAAAACTATTACCAGTTTCTCTCACTCGACGGATCCGTCGATAAACCGTATTTGAATTACCGCACGCTTTCCGATTCGTCATGGGACGTCTCCGGAATCGAAGGCCCCTGGGCCGGCGAGCGGCTGGGAGGCATGAAGTCTCTGACAGAAGATATGTCCTTCCGCCTGTACGGCCCTTCACTCTATACATCGTGGAACAGCGCCGCTCCCTACGGCCAGAACGACGGAGCCCTGTGGCAGGGAAAAGGCTTTAACTCGAGCTTTTCGGCCGGCGCGCGGCTCGAAGGATTCGGCTTCGAACTCACCTTGAAGCCGGAAGTCTCTTTTTCGCAAAACCTCTCCTTCGATTTGGTCGCGCCGAATACTGCGTATTCCGAGAACGACGCCTATGCAGGGAAGGCCGGGGAATACGGCTACTACGGCATCGCCTCCATAGACGCGCCCCAGCGCTTCGGCGACGATTCCTTTTATACGCTGAGCTGGGGAGATTCGGAAATCCGCTATACATGGAAAACCCTCACCGCGGGCTTCGGCACGCAGCTGATCTGGCTCGGCCCGGCGAGAATCAATCCGATCCTTCACTCTAACAACGCAGCCCCCTACCCCAAGGCAGACATCGGAATCCGCCCGACGCAAGTCGAGCTTCCCTACCTCGGCTGGAATCTGGGAAAGTTCGAAGCGCGAACCTGGGTCGGCCAGCTCTCCGAATCCGATTGGTTCGACAACAACCCCGAAAACGACCGCAACATGATCTCGGGCCTCACGGTCTCCTGGGCTCCGTCCTTTTTGGAAGGGCTGACCCTGTCCGCGAACAGGGTGTATCTCGCGCCCTGGAAAATCGAAAGCTACGCTACCATTCCATCTCTCTTTTTCTTTAAATGGAATAACAGCGGTGACCAGGACGTTTGGGATCAACGGGCGTCGGTGTCATTCTCCTGGCTTTCCGCGAAAGGCGGAATCGAAGTATACGGCGAAGCAGGAATCAACGATTACTGCCCTAGTTTGGACGGTTATATCCGGTACCCCTTCCATTCGATGGTGTACACCGGAGGACTCGTTAAAAAGGCGACGCTTCCTTTGTTCGGCGGAATTCCTGTAGAAATCCTTGCTGAGTGGTCCAATCTTGAGATGTCTCAGGATTTCCAATTCCAGTGGCCGTCCACATTCTATGCCCACCATCAGATTAAGCAAGGCTATACTTCCTCGGGCCAGTGGCTGGGAGCGGGAAACGGCACCGGCGGAAACAGCCAGTATCTCGGAATTACCGGATATTTCCCGAAAGGAAACGCGACGATATTTGTTCACAGAACGAATCCTGATAACGATTTTATTTATGCAAAAGCAGTAGACGGTTATGATCCCGATGATAATACTGGGACTACACATATTGAAGACATAAAAGCTAATTTGGCTTTCGGTTGTGCGGGAACACTCAACATACTTGATAACTGGATATTATTTGGATCAGGTTCAGTGGTTATGTCTTTAAATCCTATATATAAAACACAAAGCTGGAATATTGCAAATAAAAGAATTGGGTGCAATATTATATCAGGAATTACATATAAATTTTAGGATCTCACATGAAATTAGATGAAATTGAAAATCAACAATCTCTTAAAAATCAATGGACCACTGTTTTAGTTCCAGAAGAGAATCTCTTGAATCTTAAGCTCCGTGAAGTAATCCGATATCGGGATTTGATTTTTCTTTTTGTTAAAAGAGATTTCACTACCCAGTATAAGCAAACGATTCTCGGCCCTCTCTGGTATGTGATACAACCTCTCATATCGACTGTATTATTTACTTTTATATTTGGAAATCTTGCTCGTCTTTCCACAAATGGAATTCCATATATCTTGTTTTATTATAGTGGAACAATGCTCTGGACTTTTTTTGAGAAATGTTTCAAGGATTCAAGCGACACATTCACTTCAAACGCTGATGTTTTCAGCAAGGTTTATTTTCCAAGACTCACAGTTCCGATATCGAAAATTTTTATCAATGGTATTGGTCTTTTAGTCCAATTTATGTTGCTCCTTGTCTTCATTGTTTATTTCTTCGTCATTAGAGCACCGATCCATTTTTCATTCAAGTCATTTTTATTTCCATTAATCATTATTTGGCTGGCATTGCTTGGAACCGGAATGGGCTTGATAGTTTCGGCAATAACTACAAAATATCGTGATTTAAAACAGCTGATTACATTCGGTATGAATTTATGGATGTATGCGACACCGATTGTATATCCGTTGTCACAAGTACCAGAATCTTATGCATGGATCTTTTATTTGAATCCAGCTTCTGCGCCAATAGAATTGTTCCGTATTTGGTTCTACGGAGCAGGAAATGTCAGTGCTCAAATGATTGTATCCAGTCTTCTTATGACCGCAATATTTTTCTTCATGGGACTGATCGCTTTCAATAAAGGCGAACGCACTTTTATCGATGTCGTATAAGGAACAATAAAAATGAATGACTTAGCTGTTCAGATAGAACATATATCGAAGAAATATGATTTGGGTGTTATTAATACAGGAACTTTTTTCCGCGATATGCAGACGCTCATCGCAAGAAAACAAGGTAAGCCCGATCCCCATGCTAAAATTGGTGATGAATATCATGACGGGCAGGATAGTTTCTGGGCGCTGAAAGACGTCTCGCTGGATATCAGACAGGGAGACAGAGTTGGAATTATCGGGAGAAATGGTGCCGGAAAAAGTACCTTGTTAAAATTAATATCAAGAATATCTGCCCCTACGGAAGGATGTATTCGAATTAACGGCAGAGTTGCGAGCCTTCTTGAAGTTGGAACCGGCTTTCATAAAGAATTAACAGGCAGAGAAAATATATATCTGAACGGATCCATTCTTGGCATGAAAAAAAAGATAATCGATAAAAAAATCGACGAGATTATCGACTTCAGTGGAATAGAAAGACATATAGATACTCCAGTCAAACGTTATTCAAGTGGTATGTATGTTCGTTTGGGATTTGCCGTCGCCGCGCATCTTGACAGTGAAATACTTATTGCTGATGAAGTACTAGCTGTCGGAGATATCAAGTTTCAACAAAAAGCAATTGGTAAAATGAACAGCATCAGTTCTGAACAAGGCAGAACAGTTTTATTCGTGAGCCACAATATGCAATCAGTTCAAGCCTTGTGTAACAAGGGCGTCATACTTGAGAAGGGAAGATTAACTGCATCCGGAGACATTGAAGATTGTGTAAGAAAATATCATTCAGTCGAGGATGAGAGTAATAGAAGCAGCTGGTCTGGTGTAGAAGGAGATCATAATCTTTCATTATTAAAGGCTGAGCTAATACAGAACACCAATATACTTGAATTAGTTATTACATATGAAATACATAATCCCGGATTGGATTATGTATTTTCCATTTTATTTTATAATAAAAATAATCATCGTATTTGTTTTAGTTCAATATCTGACGTATCAACCGATGAGCAATATGAAAAACTTAAATCAAAAGGACTCCATTCAATTAAATTATTAATTGATTCTACACTGTTCGCTACAGGTGAATATCATATCGAATTTGACTTTGCAATACATGGATACAAGAGAATCGTTAGTCCAGAGCTGAAACTTTTTTTTGAGGTTTTTAACACTAGCAATCATAGGCATTCCTCAGAAAATAGACTTGATGCGATAGAACCATCATGGAAGTGGAAGATTATTCAATAAATAATTAATAATACATATGAAAGAAAACTACTTGCATCATTTCAGTTCATTTAGTTGTCAGTAACAAAACGAAAGGAGTAATAGATGAAATTAAAAAATCAATTCCTACGAAAACTACTTCGTATAACTAAACTTTATATTATTGATATTAGGACAGAACTATCATTATATAGATGGTTGGGGGGAAAAAAATATATAGATTATTATAAATTTGATGTAGCTATTTTCAATGAGAATAAAAAGCCAAAAAGCCCAAAAGTTCTTATATATAACAAAAACCTACCTGCTCTTGGTGGTGGTGAAAAACATATGGCTTTATTCTGTAAGTATTTTGAACTCTACAATTCTGAAGCAATTATTCATATTCTTGTTGAAGATTCTAGAAGTATTTGTGTTTTTGATCCTAAATATCCGACAATTCAGGATATCAATAAACAATTTAATATTGACTTATCAAAGACTTCAATTATAAAAAGGAAAGCAATTAATCAAGATTTTCTTACTAAGTTTTCTTTTAATTATGATATTTTTATTAATTCTACAATTGATAGTAGACTGATAGGCTTTGCAAAAAGAAATTTTTATAACTGCATGTTCCCACCAAAAAAAGAAGATAATGACGACTTATTGAATCAATTATTTAAGAAATCTTACTTATGTTTTATAAGCAATTCTGATTTCACTAATCAATGGTTACATAGATACTGGGGTTATGAAATTCAATCACAGTGTATTTATCCCCCTGTGTTTACAGAACATGAAATTTTTTCACGAATAAAGAAACCCAAAAAAAATATTATATTATCAGTCGGTAGATTTTTTTTCGGAGCACATTCAAAAAGACAAGATATCATGATTGATTTTTGGAATAACAATCATAATGAATTCATCGGATGGGAATTACATCTTGTAGGAAATAGACAGATAAACAAAGAGGATAAGAAATATATAGAGGATATTATACTAAAGGCTTCAAAAGGTTGTAATATTTTTTTACATTTTGATATGCCAATAGGAGACTTACATAAGCTTTATGAATCAGCTAAAATTTATTGGCATGCAACAGGTTTCGGAGTTGATGTTGATGTAAACCCTGAGAAAATGGAACATTTCGGAATAACAACTGTAGAAGCTATGTCCTATGGTATTATTCCAATTGTGATAAACAAAGGTGGACAATGTGAAATTGTTGACCATGGAATAAATGGTTATAAGTGGGATACGCTTAATGAATGGATAGAATATAATAGAATTGTAATTGATAATTATGAACTACAACAAAAAATATCTAATGAAGCAATAAATAAATCATACAATTATTCAGTAGAGAATTTTTATACTAATTGTGACAGAATCTTTTCGGAAAAAATATTATGATTGATTATTCTATTATAATTGTAAACTATAACGGCTCAAAATATTTTGAGACTTTGTTTGCATCGCTCAGTAAATTACTCACAGCATCTATCATCTATGAGATTATAGTTATTGATAATAACTCAGACGATAAATCTATTGAATTACTAACAAATTCGTTTAGTAAAAGGTTTGAAAATCTTAAAGTAATACAAAATGATGTGAATATGGGTTTCGCTAAAGCAAACAATATAGCGGCAACCTATGCGAAAGGGAAAAATTTAATATTTCTTAACAATGATACATCTGTTGATCAAAATTTTCTAATTGAAATTGATAAATGCATGAACAAAAAAGACTGCGTTATAACTTGTAAGCTACTTTTTTTTTATGACTTTATTAAATTACCAATAAAAGAAAATCAGAAAATAGACTTAGAAGTCAAAATTAATGGGTCAGATTATATTATAGATAATAGATTTGTTAAACAAGCAACAATCAGTTCGGATTCAATTACTTGTATCGAGAATTCAGAGATATATATTCCCCTAATATATGGAAACTCTTCTTCTTATGAAATACAATTTGTTTGTAATGATTCAATCAAACAATTATATTTATCTGTTAACGATGTTCAATTAGAAGCTGTTCAGTTGATTCAAAATGCTGGCTCTTTTCTAAATGAACAAAATGAAGGACAGGATATAGGATTTGCTCAACCAGATGGTTTATTATTTAACACAGAAAAAGAAGTTCAGTTCGCATGTGGAGCAGCTTTCTGTATCAATAAAGAATTATTTCATAAAATTAAAGGTTTCGATGAATTATTCTTCATGTATTATGAAGATACTGATTTATCTGCAAGAGTGAAAAAAAAAGGTTTCCCTATTATTTTTTGTCCATCAGCAATTGTTAGACATATACATTCAGGATCTAGTAAGAATAACCCACGCATAAGGTTTTATATTTTTAGAAATCAGCTGTTGTATATAATCAAAAACGAATCTTATCACACAATTCATCAAGAACTTTCTAGACGCTTTGTTAACTGTGTAAAATATTGTATTTCCATTTTTTTTGGAAAATGGAACATAAGAAAGAGTCTCTATATCAATTCATATTTATCTGCATTGGTTTTATTGCCCTATTATTTGTTTAATCGTTTAATAAATGGAGGAGGAGCGAAATGATTAAGGTTTATTATAGAATCTCTGATAAAGGTAATCCAAAAGAGAAAATTCTGAACGCAGGAAAGATGGATTGTTTATGTAATGCCATCCGCGAATTTGGCAAAGAACAAATATACGTCATTGCTGATAATTGCGAACTTGCAACAATCGACAATATTCGCAATATGCAGCTTTCTTATGAAGAAACATCTCTGGGAAATTCTGCTTCTTTCATATACATGATTAAAAAGATTATTGCTTCACATAATCCGTTTGATTATGTTTATCTTCTTGAAGATGACTATATCCACTTACCAGGAAGTAAAATAAGCCTTGAAGAAGGATTAGCAATATCAGATTATGTGACACTATATGATCATCCTGACAAATATATTATTGAATCTACAGGCGGAAGTCCGTTCAACTTCAATAAATTTCACAAGACCCGTTTATATGTCACGCCAAGTTCGCATTGGAGAGAAACTGATTCCACAACCATGTCGTTTGCATGCAAAGTTGCAACATTAATAGAGGACCTTCAAATATGGGAAAAATATACGAACGGCAGAATTCCCGATGATTTTCATGGCTTCATGTCGATTACACAAGGTGAGCCGTCAGACTTTTTTTCTTACTTCTTAAGAAGAATGAAAAAAGAAACTTTTATACTCGGTAAAAACATATTATTTCGAAAAAAGCTGAAAAAACTGATATCGGCAGTTCCCGCAAAAGCTACACATGCAGAAGTGAAATACCTAGCGCCTGTAATCGATTGGAACAACACCTGAAATGAACGTTTCTATTATTATCGTCAATTATAATACTGGAATGCTTCTCCAAAAATGCATCGAGTCTATTTATGAAAAGACCAATTCCATAGACTATGAAATACTAGTGGTAGATAATTCGTCCAGTGATGATTCTGTTAAAATGATTTCTACGCTTTTTCCGACAGTAAAAATCATTGCATCTCCGGAGAACATCGGATTCGGAAAAGCGAATAATCTCGGCGCCGCACAGGCGATGGGGGAATTGTTGTTCTTTCTAAATAGCGATACCGAACTCATAAACGACGCAGTTCGGATTTTATCCGATTTTTACTTAGCAACGCCGGAATGCGGAATAGCCGGCGGAAATCTCTATAATACCGATCTAAGTCCGCAACACAGTTATGCAATGAAACTACCTTCAGCATGGACAGAGCTTGCCAGATTCATCCCTAGATTGACCGAAATCTTCGAGGGTCCGAATGCTTGGTTTAATCGAACGGAAGAACCAAGAGAAGTTGGTTATATCACTGGCGCCGATCTCATGATATCAAGAAAACTGTTTTTGGAAAGCGGAGGATTCGACTCGGATTTCTTTATGTATTACGAAGAAACAGAGCTTACGCACAGAATCATTAATGCGGGATATAAAGTCTTTTCAGTTCCGCAGGCGAAGATACTGCATCTCAAGGGAGCGTCACTAGAAAAAATAGAGGGAGTAAAACGAATCGTATATGAAAGTAAATATTTGTATTTAAGGAAGACTTTTGGCAATCTTGAATGCGTAAAGGCTCATTTCATTTTTTCATACTACTGTCTATTTAAATCATATTTGCATACTCTTTTCAGGAATAGAACCATTGCGGACAAGTATAAGTCGATGAGAATCATCGACTCAGAAGTATTTAAGGATAGGAAGGAGATTGATATCTATGGAGCATAATAAGAAGTATAATTACGCATTGAATCCGCGAGCGCTGGTGACAGGAGGTGCAGGTTTTCTGGGAAGCCATTTATGCGAGCGTCTGATCAAAGAAAAGCACGACGTCATTTGCCTCGATAATTTTTTCACCGGTCAAAAGCGGAATGTTGCGCATCTAGTCGGGAATCCCTACTTCGAGCTTGTCCGACACGACGTTACCTTCCCTTATTATGTGGAAGTCGACCGTATTTTCAATCTCGCCTGTCCTGCAAGTCCGCCTCACTATCAATATGATCCCGTTCAAACGACGAAAACAAGCGTTCACGGAGCCATCAATATGCTTGGACTAGCCAAGAGGACAAAGGCAAGAATCCTCCAGGCTTCTACAAGCGAAGTCTACGGAGACCCCTCTGTGCATCCGCAGGTCGAATCGTACTGGGGGAACGTGAACCCGATAGGAATTCGTTCTTGCTACGATGAAGGCAAAAGGTGCGCAGAGACGCTGTTTTTCGACTACTACCGTCAAAACAGCGTTGAAATCAAGGTCGTCCGCATATTCAATACTTACGGGCCTCGAATGCATCCGAACGACGGACGTGTCGTGAGCAACTTCATCATGCAGGCTCTGCGCGGCGAGAATATCACTATTTACGGAGACGGCCAGCAGACCCGTTCCTTCTGCTATGTTGATGATTTGATAGACGCATTCATGCTCATGATGGAGTCTTCACCTGATTTCACCGGCCCCGTTAATATCGGCAATCCGGGCGAATTTACGATGCTTGAATTGGCGGAAAAAATCATTATGTTGACTGGTGGAAAATCAAAACTTGTTTTCATGCCGCTCCCTGCCGACGATCCAAAACAACGTCAGCCCGATATCAGCTTAGCGAAATCAAAGCTTGGATGGAGCCCGAAGGTTTCGCTCGAAGACGGATTATCGAGGACGATAGAGTATTTCAAGGATTTCATATGAGCAGAATTCTTCATCGGATTTTTTTTAATTTCGATGACGGACCTGATCCTTTTCTTCCTTATCTAGAAACTTGGAAAAAAGAATTGCCCGATTTTGAAATAAAGTATTGGGATAAAAACAATTTGCCGATCAACCTAAACCAGTATACAGCAAATATGGCGGCGGAAAAGAATCATGCGTTTCTCAGTGATTACTTCAGGTGTTGGCTTTTAGAAAAATACGGCGGAGTCTATCTCGATGCAGACATCGAAGTACTCGACGGGAATGTATTCAGACAAGTCTACGATGAAGCACAAGCCGCTTCAGATTACTCTCTTTTCATCGGAATCGAGAGCGCAGGAAACGGTCGATTGACAGCCCATTCAATGGGCGTTAAAGATGGTTCTTCTAATCCCATTCTGCGTTTTATGATGAACCTATATGAAACATCATTTTCAGGACCATTGCGGCATATCATAAAACGTTTCGATATGCCATATCTGATGTCTTTATACTTCATAGAAAATCCTGTCAATGATTCTGCACCAACAAATTTGGGTGTTTTTCCAAGTTTAAATTCGCCACTTACAACACATGGAATCAAAATTTATCCTGCTGAATGGTTTTCACCCGTTACGAAAAGAGCTGGTTTAATGACCATAACTTCATTTAATGAACATACGTGCCTATGCCACCACTTTTCTGCAACCTGGGTTAAATGTGATAGCGGGTTATCTGTTCCCAAGATATTAAAACAAGCCTTAACAGATAAAAACTATGCTGTCTACCCCAGCCTGATAAATAATATAAGGAATAAGTACAACATTTCTGATTGTTTTTTAAAGCCAAGATGGTCAATACCGGAATCTGGAGTTGAATCATTGAATAAAATAGCAAATTTTCTTTTTCCATTCGGTTCACATAGATATTTGTGGTTAAAAAAGAATGATTCTGAATAGTTCGGTATTATCAAGAGGTGGATTGTGAATATGAGTAAACTGCAAAGACGCATTCAGAAACTCTTTTATAGAGAACAATGGTCTCTGCTTATCCAAAATAAACTGAATAATATAACTTATCGCATCATCCCTCCCTCCTCAAACATCATTTGGGCAGATCCTTTTATTGTGAAGCACGAGAACAGAACCTATGTGTTCATCGAGCAACAAAGAAGAAATCAAAACGGCACTCTCGGCTATATTGAAATCTTCGAGGATGGATCACATAGCGGTTTTATTGAAATACTAAAAGCGGGATATCATCTTTCATATCCGTGCGTTTTCCAACCCGGTGTAAATGGAGATACGAACTATTTCATGATTCCTGAAACTCATGAGAATAATCAAATTACCTTATATCGAAGCACCGGTTTTCCCGATAAGTGGTCGCATTATAAAACTTTGATCAAAGGCATTAGCGCTGTCGACGCAACGATTCTTAAGCATGGCGATTTATGGTGGCTCTTTACATCGGTGAACGGAACCGATACGAACTTCAATAACTCGTTAAATATCTATTTTTCGAACGCGTTCGACTCGGAGGAATGGACTCCTCATCCGTTAAATCCGGTTTCAAGGAAATATTCTGCAAGCAGAATGGCGGGTTCTTTTCTCCGCCAGGATGATGCTCTCATAAGGCCTGCGCAAAGTTGCAGGAAAGAATACGGAGAGCATTTGGTCTTTTATGAAGTCAACGAGCTGACTACAACTACATATCGAGAAACGGAAAGATCGCGTCTTCTTCCGGAGAAGCATTTATCCGCCGTCTGCACGCACACGTTTTCCGAAAATACAGATTATATTGTCCGAGACATCAAGACAAGGAAATTCTTCATATGACCATTCTGGGTTTATTCCTGAATAAAGAGATCAGAACCGGGGCAAACAGGCGGTATCTGGAATTGATGGAAGGCCTCGCCGAAAAAGGAAACAACGTCATTGTCGTGATGAATTCCCTGTTGCATTACGATGCCGCGTCATTTACGAAGATTTCTATTCCTGTGTCTTATATCAGAAAAGGCTTCCCCCCTGCTTCTTTTCTTTTCAAGCTAAAAGCTAATAACATTTCGCTTTTAGTGAAGGAAGCCATACGAAATAAGTCCGGACAACGCATTGACTGGATCCTGATTCACGGCGACATGCATTTGAATCTTGCGGTCAAATTGAAAGATTTGCTTCATTCGCAGTTGTTTTTTGCATATCGCTGCAACGACATACTCCGATCGAAGTATTTACGGGAAAGCGGATGTCTGAATCCTGTTGAATACTCAAAAGCCCTCTTTTTTGAAACAATATATAAAGCGCGGGAAAAGAAAGTTGCGTTATACGCCGATATGGTGACGTTTCAAAGTACTTCCGACGAGCAAGACTGGATTTCCAGAAATAAAGAAACGACTACTAAAAGAATCGTCATTCCCGGTAATATCGGGTTGCCCCGCTGTTCTGAAGAATGGAAAAACGTTAATAAAAGCGAAACTTGCAAAGACCTTTTATATGTCGGCGTATTGAGCCTAAGCAAAGGTCTTTTCCAGGTATTCTCAATATTGAAAATGCTCAAGGAAAGAGGCCTGCACGACATTAAACTGACAGTGTTGGGAAAAAACGACTCTATCGAATCCATTATCGCCATGATAAGAAAAATGGAAATAGAGAATAGTATTCATTTTGCAGGATATACCCTCCCTTTTCCATATTTAGCCGAATCATCTATCCTGGTTTTTCCGTCATATTACGATGCTTTTCCGGATACAGTTCTGGAAGCCTTGCATGCGGGTTGTCCTGTTATTGCGTCTAACCGGGGAGGGATTCCCGATATACTTAAAAATCCGGAACTAATGTTTCATCCGGAAGATGTGAGAGGCATGGCCGACTTGCTGGAGCGGTGCATCAGAAGCAAGGATGAATACCACAGAATCAGGGAAATTTGTTCGAACAGAGCTGATTATTTCCGGTTCGACTGGTGCGATCGTTGGAACTCGGCAATGATGGACAATCTACAGAGAAAGGAACCGCGATGAAACTTAAAAAAACAGCTCAATTTTTCATCGTTCGGATTATTCGCATCGCAGACGCCTTGAGAATTTTCGCAATCAAGACTTTTGTTACATTGGGAGTAAAGCGCAAATTCCGCATTCTTTTTCTTGTAAACGACAACACAAAATGGAACGCTCAATCGGTTTTCGAGGTTTTCCGTAAGGACCCCAGATTCGACGCGCGAATATTTGTCTGTCGTCAGGAGCAAAGCGAATCCGAAAAAAAAACCAGAAATGGTTATGCCGAGGATTGCGCTTTTTTCAGGAAACGGAACATTCCTTTCATTCCTGGCTATGATGAGTCGATCAAAAAAGATATACCTGTATCATCATACTCGCCCGATCTTGTGTTTTATATCCAGCCGTGGGGTTGGACTAGAAAATTATACGATTTAACAACTATCAGGAAAAAATCGCTCACTGCGTACATCCCCTACTCGCTGCCCATTTGCAACGATCCTAACGACAATCAATTAACGTTTCATCAACTTATAACCTTTTTTTATGTACCGTCAGCCATATCATTGAAACTCAATCAAAAGGAGATGTTGAATAAAGGTAAAAACTGCGTCGTGAGCGGTTATCCGAAACTGGACGATTATGCAAAGCCTGTGCAGAAAACAAAGAATCAACCGAAAATTTTATACGCTCCTCACCACAGCTTTTCAGGACGGCTTCGCTTCGCTACTTTCCGATGGAACGGAAGAGAAATGCTCGAGTATGCGCGTCGACATTCCGAAATATCATGGGTCTTCAAGCCACATCCGCGCTTAAAATACGAATTGGTTGAGCAGAAGATCATGACTCTTGAAGAAGCGAACGATTACTATGATTCATGGGCATCGATGGACAACTCGGAGTTCTATAATTCGGGAGACTACATAAGGCTTTTCCAGGAATCTGATTTATTGATTACCGATTGCATTTCGTTTCTCGGAGAATACCTGCCCTCGGGAAATCCCGTTATTTTGCTGGAAAATACCGAATCGGCAGGATACAACGAATTGGGAAAAGAAATCATTTCAAGTTATTATTCCTGTAAAGCATGGAACGAGGTAGAAATGGCTATCGAAAGAATCGTTATAAAAAAACAAGACCCATTAAATGAAATTCGGAACAACACATTAGACCGTGTTTATCTTAAAAAATCATCTTCAAAAATGATATATGAACATATCGTTAATACATTTTTTAACAGGATAGGTTAATAATGAGATTTAGAACTTCAAATTTTCACGATTGTCGTGAATTGCATCAACAAATTAGAGGAAATCCTGTGTGGATTGTGGGGTCCGATCCATCCCTTTCCAATTATCCGGATTCATTTTTAGATGACAAAATTGCGATAACGCTTCATCTTTCCCACATAAAATTTCCGAACGCAACATATCGGTACTCGAGCGAACCGGATAGGTCTAAATACTTACTTGATAAGACAACAGATTACAAAGAAAAACCTCTTTTGGCGGCATACCCATTATACGGAGCGACAAAATCCGAGACAAAAAAGATATTATCTACATGCAAAGATGTATACTTTCATAGAATGGTATCTTACCCGCCCCACGGATTACGTGGCGATATCAGTGAAAGTTTTACTAATTATAAAATACAACAGACAGTACGTAACAAAGCAAGATTCTGGGGTGGGCATGGCTCTTGCTTGCATACATGCATCTACATGGCATTATTAATGGGTGCTTCGGAGATTCATCTTATTGGTTGCGGTCATAATTTATACGACGGCGGAGGCAAGGAGCATTTCTCGCAAGTGGAAAGCGATCATCATTCAATGCGTCCGGGATACAGGTCTTTCAGCGATCCCGTGGAAAATGCTCCATTAATCGAACAAACGAGGCTATTTAAAAAATTATGCGAACAATCGGGAATTCCTTTTATATGGCATCGATGCTACACTCCTGAAATGAATGAATTGATCGAGGTTACAGACGAATGGATGGCTATGCAGAAAGAAGCAGCCATGAGAAAATTTCCTCTGATCAAAGTTTTTTACCGAAAAATCCTTAAGGGACCGATACATTCAATTATTTCGCGTTTTTAATTATTATTTTGGAGGAACAACATAATGCAGGCTGTCATACTCGCTGCCGGAATGGGAAACAGGCTCGGCAAATATACGAAGAATAATACAAAGTGCATGCTGGAAATCAACGGTACAACCTTGATCGAGCGCGATCTCGACGCGCTCGCGGCGAACGGGATTCCTCGATGCGTCATAGTCGTGGGGTACCAGAAGCAGAATCTCATCGATTTTGTAGGAACCAATTATAAAGGAATGGAAATCGTCTACGTTAGCAACGACGTCTACGATAAGACAAATAATATCTATTCCCTGTGGCTGGCGAAGGATTGGCTCTTAAAAGACGATACCATTCTGTTGGAAAGCGATTTAATATTCGAGAACCGCATTATCTCCGATCTTTTACATGATCCGGAACCGACGCTCGCCGTCGTCGATCTCTATCAGTCATGGATGGACGGAACTGTGGTACAGGTGAACAATCAAAAGGTCATCACCAACTTCATTCCAAAAAAGTTTTTCGATTATCAGGAACGCCACACCTACTATAAAACCGTCAATATATATAAATTTTCGCGCGAATTCCTTGTTGAGTCCTACGTCCCTTTTCTCGAAGCGTATTCGACGGCGATGGGAAAAAACGAATACTACGAACAGGTATTGCGCGTCATTACTACTTTAGAAAAAAATGAACTAAAGGCGTTTTGCCTGTCCGGACAGAAATGGTATGAAATCGACGACGCTCAGGACCGGGATATCGCAGAAGTGATGTTTTGCGACGATTCCGATGAAAAGCTCTCGCGCATGTCGAAACGCTTCGGAGGTTATTGGCGATTCCCTGGAATGCTCGATTATTGTTATCTTGTGAATCCCTATTTCCCTACTCCGGTGATGCTCAATGAAATGAAATCCTCGTTTCACGACTTGATTTCCGAATACCCTTCAGGCCTCAATGTACAAAATCTTCTGGCCGGAAAAATGTTCTCTATAGATGAGGAGCAGATTCTTACCGGAAACGGAGCGGCAGAGCTGATACGCTCCCTCGACGCTTCGCTGAAAGGCTCGGTAGGAGTCGTCTATCCTTCATTCAACGAATACCCTGAAAGCCTTCCGTCGCATCAAATAGTTCCACTCTTTCCGGCCGACATGCAGTACGGCCTGTCCGAGCTGCTGAGATGGACTGAGCAATGCGACAACCTTTTATTGATCAATCCCGACAATCCTTCCGGCAATTTCATTCCAAAAAACGATGTAATTCGTCTGCTGGATAAAATGAAGGATACAGGCAAAACGCTCGTGCTCGACGAATCGTTTATTGACTTCTGTTCGCTGGGGGCTTCTGAAAGTCTCTTTTCTCAGGATGTAATTGATTCTTATCCGAATTTAGTTCTTATTAAAAGCATAAGCAAGAGCTATGGCGTTCCAGGGATCAGGCTCGGCGTTCTTGCCAGCTCGAATTCAACTCTTATTAAGAAGGCTCGCAAATCGCTCTCCATATGGAACATCAATTCCTTCGGAGAGTTCTTCCTCCAAATCATCGGAAAATATCGAAAGGATTATGCGCTGGCCTGTTCGCAGATCATTGGAGAGCGCGAGCGCTTTAAAATCCTGCTTGAGAAAACCGGATTATTTAAAGTATATCCCTCGCAGGCGAACTACTTCCTGTGTAAGTTGACCATGCCGATAACGGCCAGGGCTCTGGCTAAAACGCTTCTGGCGGATCACAATATCTTTATAAAAGACTTGACCGGTAAAAAAGGAATCGATGGAACTTCATGGGTTCGCATAGCTGTGCGGAACGGAAGCGATAACGATCGATTCATTTCGACTATTAATACGATAAAAGGAACCATTGAATAAATGCGAACTGCGATGATTGTCAATTCTTTTCCGGAAATATCGGAGAAATTCCTCCTTAACCAGGTTATATCATTGATCGACGCCGATGTTGATATTACAGTCGTCGCATCGCTCAAGCCTTCTTCAAGCATGCGCCACGATATCTTCGACAAGCATCATGTCGAAGACAAAGTTACTTATCTAAATATTCCGCGTTCGCTGAAGAAAAGAATACCCGGAACCATCTTTCGGTTTATAAAACTCTTGGTATCATCACCTGCAACGGCTTTTCGCTGCTTTGATTCCAGTAAATACGGGACAGCTGCTAAAAACGGAAAACTGATCTGGTTTGCCGCTGATTTTCCGAAAAATACCTATGATATCGTGCATTGCCACTTCGGCCCGAACGGACTGATCGGGGCTTTCTTAAAAGATTCAGGATATGTTCGTTCTTTGATCGTTACCTTCCACGGTTCTGATATAAACAGCTATCCTGCCCGGTATGGAGAAGGCGTCTATCGGTGGATGTACGAGAGAGCCGACATGATTACCGTGAACACAAGTTTCACAGGCGGAAAAGTGGCGGTAAACGGCTGCAGTCCGGATAAAATTCGGGTTCTTCCTGTAGGCCTTATAACGACCGAATACGATGGGATTCGCAAGAAAGACCCCGATGCCTTTGCACTGCTGACGGTCGGACGTTTGGTTGAAAAAAAAGGCCATGAATATATGCTGAAGGCGTTGCCAGCTATATGCAAACGTTTTCCTGATGTCCGCTGGTATGTCGCGGGGAGCGGCCATCTCGAAGGCGTGTTGATAAAGATGGCCGCCGAGCTCGGAGTAGCAGAGTCAGTCGTTTTTCTCGGCCAATGCGATAACGAGGCTGTGAAAGATTTGTATTCCCGAGCCGCAGTTTTTATTCTTCCCAGCGTTACTGCTCCGGACGGCGACATGGAGGGACAGGGGCTGGTTCTGCAGGAAGCGCAATACTGCGGAATACCTGTCGTCTCCACCCTTCACAACGGAATTCCGGACGGCGTGAAAGATGGAATAACAGGGTTTCTTGTGCCTGAAAAGGATTCAAGCGCCCTTGCGCAAGCGGTTTGCGATCTTCTCGAAAATCCTGAGAAAGCTCGGAATATGGGTGAAAAAGGAATAGCTTTCGTCGGTTCAGCATACGACACCCGGATTCTTGCCGCGACTTTGAAGAACTGGTATCATGAATTGGAAAGTATATCTAACTAACTCGATGCCTTCGATTATCCGTTTACGCACGGCATTTCTGAACAGGGAAGTAATTTCATACGGCGTTTTCGGAGTTCTCACGACGCTCGTAAATTTCGGTATTTTCGAAGCTCTGTTTATAGCCGGAATGGATTATCGGCCCGCGAATCTGATCTCCCTTGTCGCGGCTGTTTTGTTCGCCTATGCCGTGAATAAAGTATTCGTCTTCAGGAGTAAAACAAGCAAACCGATAGAGCTTGCATCGGAGTTCGCCCGGTTCGCGCTAGCCCGCGGAGGAACAATGCTGATCGACTGGTTCGGTCTCGTCGTTTTGGTCAGTCTGATGGGAATGTCCGAACATATCGGAAAAATGATTACAACCGTGATCGTAATCGTCCTCAACTATTTTCTCGGCAAGTTCATGGTTTTCAGGCGAGAGACTTCCAAAACGACAGAATAGCGCGGGCGCTTTCGTCCCAATCGAATTTCTTTGATTGCGTGAATCCTTTTTCTATCAACGACGAGCGAAGCGAGGGGTTCGTGCAGATATCTGCGAGCGCGCGGGCGATTTCCGAACGGGCATCCGGACGGGATACGAGGATTCCCGCTTCTCCGACAACTTCGGGGATTGCGAATATAGAGCTCGTTACAACCGGGCAGCCGCAGGCCATGGCTTCGAGATTAGGCATGCCGAAGCCTTCCGCCCATGAAGGAAAGAGAAATGCTTCAGCACCGTTTAATAGCCTGACGGCTTCCTCCGTTTCAATAAATCCCGGCGCATGGTAGCGATCGAATATGCCGTAAAAACGGGCGAACTCAAGAGCTTCGTCTGAGTTCCATCCCTTGCCTGCGCAGACAAGATCGACATCCAGGCCGGATAGCGCAATAAATTCCGCGAAACCGCCCATTATCCCTTGGGGATTTTTCCTTTCGGAAAATCGGCTGATATGCAGGATGTACGGCTTCCCGGTTTTTTGGGTTTCGGAGGCCGGAAGAACCCTGTACTGCGGCGAAACCGCGTTCGGGGTTACGATTATTCTGTCTTTTTTTATTCCGTAATGTTCAATAAACCAAGCTTTACCGGTCTCTGAAACTGTCGCGATTCCGTCCATCATCCTCATATAGAGGGGCTGGAGATAGTATTCATGCAAGCGGTGATACAGGGGATATCCTTGAGGGAAAAGGTGCTCTTCTATGCCGTGTATGGTCGCAGTCTTTTTCGGGGAGTTAACCCAGATCGGGGCGAAAATAGATAAGGGCGTGTAATGTATAATGTCGAAGTTCTGACTGCCGAGCGCTCTGCTTGCCGATAATGGATTTCGGGGAATCAACAGCTCGTTGACGCGACTATACAGAGAATTTCCGCTTTTCGAATAGTGAACGAAGGTAAAGTCGAAACATCCTGAAAATTCCCGATTTGCAACATCAAGAACATGCGTTAACAGTTCATCAAGATGATGTCCGGAGCCGGATTTCCAGTTATCCAAAGGTTTTGTTGTCACCGCAACCTTGAGCGGTCTGCCTGTACGCGTCATTGAAAATACTATATAATTTAGAACCAGTATGATCAATATAACCGTCCTGACGCTTGTGGATCGGGTTTCAACTTTCTATTCGCTTACTCCCTTTTTTACTTCAAAAAACAAGGCGGCGAATTTTACCTATACAACCGATTCCGAGTGGTGCCTTAATAAAGACAAGAACACAATTCTCATTTTAATGAGGCAATTCATCAAACCCGACAGAGTCGATCTTTCCCTTCTAGAGAAGCTTCGGAACAAGTATCGACGCATCGCTTTTTTCCACGACGACGCGGGAGGAGGAATCCCTCGTCTGGAAGTCCTCCCTTTCGTGGATCTCTTTTATTCAAAAGCCCTCTTCAAAGATCGAACTCTATATGAACGGCCTCTTTATGGAAAAGAGCTGTATTCGGACTATTATCACACGGTCTACGGCGTAGTCGATCCCGACTACCGCGAACGCCCCGCTGTCAAGGATGCGGCTCAGTTGGACAAGCTCCGCCTTTCCTGGAATATAGGCATCGGGGACTACCCTCGCCATCAATTGAGGCAACGCGCGGGGGTTGCCGCAGCAAGGGTTTTCGGCCCCGCTACGGCCCGTTTTTTCGCGCTCAGAAAAGAGTTAGACCCCGAGGCGGCTGTACGCGACAACAAGGGACTGTGGCCTGTTCATGCGAGAATCGGCTTGATTTCGCGCCCGTCCATATCGTATCAGCGGAGCCTCATTCTTGATAAAATCTCCGGGAACCCTTTGTTTCTCACCGGCTACGCGTCTCAGTCGCAATTCAACAAAGAAACGGCGCATTCGAAAATAGTGCTGAGTCCCTTCGGTTGGGGAGAATTATGTCTGCGCGACTTCGAGACGGTGCGCAGCGGCGCCCTCCTCCTGAAACCGGATATGTCGCATCTGGAAACCTGGCCGAATGTGTTCATACCCGGAGAAACCTACGTGCCCTTCGACTGGGATGCGAAGACCCTTGTAGAAACGGCTGAAACAATGCTTGAGGCCGATCAGGAGAGACAGCGCATCGTCAGGAACGCCGCCGCCGCGTATAAAGAAGCGCTCGACGCGATGCCTGAGCGCTTCGATTCAACAATAAAGGAAATAATTCAATGAAATACCCGATGAAATCTATTCTCGCCTCATTGCCTCCTGAAAAACGCAAATCCGACGGAACGATAACGACCTTCATTCTGAGGCCCTTATCGTGGCCGGCCTCATGGTTTTTTCTGGCACTCGGGTTCACGCCGAACATGGTAACCGCTCTCAGCGGCCTGTGTTGTTTGGTAGCCCTGTTTTTTTCCTTCACTCCTTACATGACGCTTCATATAGCTGCCGTTGTTTTGTTTTTTGTTTTCGGTATCTTGGACTGCACGGACGGCAATATGGCCCGCACCATCGGAAAGAAAAACATCTACGGAGGCTGGGTTGACGCAGCAGGGGGATATTTCGCCTATTTCGCGCTTATCGCTTCAATGGCGGCATCAACGAATCTGCCCGGACAGGGAAAACTCGTAGTACCCTTTTTGAATACAGACCTCGCGGCTATATCCAAGATTCCTGGAATCTGGATATGGATCGCCTTTCTCGCCGTCTCCGCGAATCTGATGATGAGGCTTTACCACCAGGCATTTAAAAACGCGGAACTGGCCGCCGGAATCCAGCAGACACCCGGCAAGGAAAAGCGATTCAGCGAAGAAATCGGCATAACCGGATATATGCCGGTATTATATGCCGCAGGACTTTTTTTTAAGCAGCTCCCCTGGGTATTAATCTTATACTTTGCGATTTACGGGTTAGGATTTATAGCGACGTTCTATAAGATTGCAAAGAAAATTGCGCGGCGATAATCACGATATAACGGACATTATTTGAAACCTTTCCAGACATTCAGACTTTATAAGAAGTGTTCGTCGGTTCGCACAGATGCTTTATTATATACGGGAGTTCATGCTACTGTACCCAGGTGAATATTGAGATGAAGAAGATTTTTATACTGATATGCTGGCTCTGCGGATTGTCCGCCTTTTCTCTTGAACGCATCGGCGCCGATAGTGCCGTTCCTGAAATTTTCAATGTTTTATCCTCTTTCCGGATTCCGCACGGGTCCGAACATGTGTTGTCTTCCGCTGAAACGGAAAAACTCATCGGCAAGGCGTCCGAACTGGCGATCAACGTGTTCGAACTGATCGATTGCATGCATCGATATGCGATAGACGAACGGATACGCATGGTAATTACAGGAGATTCCCTGAGAGCAACAGAGAATATCTATAATCTGGGCGATGAGCGCGTACTGGCCATTCTTCCGGTTTCCGTCCTGCAACGAATCGAAACAGGAGCAATCCTTTCGAACAATCAAAACGCCCTTGATATTTTTTTAAACAGCGAATACGAATCTTTCATCGAAATCGGCACTGCCCGGTATGAGAAAAAATTCGGATTCAAATCGCTTACGCCCCTTCTTTTTCAAAACTCGTACGGCGTTCAGGTGAGCAAACTCGTCTTTTCAGCCCCTCTTATCAAACTGGAGTTGTACGCACCCGCCAAAGGGGCGATATATGTCAGAGGCGTTCCCAGGCCGAAAAGATGGAACCTTCCGGTTATAACGGAGAAAAAACGATGAGGCTGATTGTAACCGCAAACCTATCGTCGAATATTCTCAGCAGAAAAAATCTCCTCTCAGCTTTGCAAAAGGAAGGGTGGACGATATCAGCCGCGGGCTGCATCGACGGAGGAACGGAAGAACTCGTAAAAATGGGCATTGATTTCGTAGAACTGCCCATGGAAAACAAGGGCACCGGAATATTCTCGGATCTGAAAACCTTCGCATCTTTTTTTACTATGTATCGCAAGATAAAACCCGACGCAGTGTTGCATTACAACAGCAAACCCGATATTTACGGAACGCTCGCGGCTTCGATGTTGGGAATCCGTTCGATCAGCAATATTACAGGCTTAGGCACCGTGTACGTCGGACCCGATAGATTGGTGAGAAAAATCGTCAATATGCTCTACCGTATCGCTTTTCTGGGAAAAAAAAGTTACGTCTTTTTCCAAAATTCAGAGGACAGAGATCTCTTCCTGCAGTTGAAAATTGTCCCGCAAAATAGATGCTCGGTTCTTCCCGGTTCTGGAGTGGATATTCAATCCTACGCTCCGGTCGATGCGACGAAGGGCGCTGAAGAGCCGACTCATTTTTTATTTGCGAGCCGCCTGGTAATCGCCAAGGGAATCAGAGAGTTCATCGAAGCGGCAGGCATCGTTAAGCAAACGCACGAAAACGCCGTGTTCGATATAATCGGAGAAATGCTCGATTACGAAAGTTTTATTACCCGCGAAGAACTGGAAGCAGCGGTATCGACGGGGCGTGTTGCATATCACGGCAACGCGCAGGGTTCGAGAAAGTGGCTTGAAACAGCGGATTGCGTGGTGCTTCCATCCTATTACCGGGAAGGAGTTCCCCGCATTCTTCTGGAAGGAGCGGCTATGGGGAAACCCTTGATCGCGGCCGACAGCATCGGAACCAGGGAACCGATCAGCGACGGCATCAACGGCTACCTGTGCGAGCCGGCGTCAGGAAAGGATTTGGCAAGATGCATGCTTGATTTCTTGAAGCTGACGCCGGATGAGCGGCGAAAAATGGGGACGGAATCGCGAAAAGTCGCGGTGAGTCGATTCTCCGACGAAATCGTTTCCAAGAAATACTTAGAAATTCTGGTACAAGGAAGGAACGCATGACCTCTCATATTTCAAGAAAGCGAAGACAGTTTTTAATATTCAGCGTTGATCTCCTTATTCTTGTCTCCGCTATTCCGCTTACCCTGTTCCTCAGAAAATTTCATATGCCCACTTTTCCGAATGTAGCGGAACATATTATTACATTCATTCCCATCATCGCATTCTGGGAAATACTCATGTACGGAGCGGCCCTTTATTCGCTTGAAAAGCCGTATCGCGGCTTAAACATAACCGTTAAGCTTTCGATGGCCGCGGCGGTATCCCTGTTATTCGGCTTTGCCCTGTTTTATCTGTTTCTCGGCGACGGCATAACACCTAAGACAGTGCTCGTCATTTACTGCATCCTCGGTTTCTTCTTATTGTTCGCCTGGCGGCTTCTCTATAATTTCTTTTTCGGCGTTCGAAAATCAAGACCGAAAATTGTATTCGTCGGGAACAACCAGACGGTATGCGATCTGATTTCCCAGTTTAAGGAGTTCTCCTACCTGAATTTTGAGCCGTTGGCCGTGTACGATCCGGATCCTGAAAGCGTCCATTGCAAGAACCTTCCTTTTTATTCAAACGATGCAGATTTTAATCAACTGCTCGATTCCAACACCGTAGATTACTGCATTTTAGCAGCGGAAAAGGAATATTCCCTCGAAATGCGCCAATTGTTGTTTTCGATGCTCGAACAGGGAGTTGTTTTTTTCAGCCTGCCGGATTTTTTCGAACTGGTTACGCGCAAAATCCCGATCGGATCAATCAACGACACGTGGCTGTTAAGCCATCTGGACGCGGCGCCCCGCTTCGGCTTCGATTTTTTCAAACGAATGTTCGACCTTGTTTTCTCTTCGTCGATACTGCTTCTCACCGCCCCGTTGTGGCCGTTCATAGCGTTGATAATCAAGCTCGAAAGTCCCGGTCCGGTGTTTTTCCAGCAAATACGCGAAGGCCGGAAAAGCAAGCCGTTCAATATCCTGAAATTCCGAACCATGCGCGTAGCGGGAAATTCGTTTGCTCCTACAGGAACGAACGACAACCGCATCACTCCGCTGGGAAACTTTCTCAGGAAGAGCCGCATCGACGAGATACCACAGGTGATAAACGTATTCCGAGGCGATATGTCTCTGATCGGCCCCAGGCCCGAACGCCCAGAGCTCGCCGTAGAACTGGAGAAGGCAATTCCTTATTACCGCCAGCGTCTGATTGTAAAACCCGGAATCACCGGATGGGATCAGGTTTCAGGGGAATACCACTCGCCTTCCGTTGAAGATACCTATAAAAAACTGCAAATGGATCTGTATTACATTAAGAACAGATCGACCATGCTCGATCTATCGATATTTTTTAAGACTATAGCGACTGTCCTTCGCCGTTCAGGCCGTTAATCAAGGACGCAATTTTGGAGTGCTACATGAATCGTTTTATGATCCTTTTTTGTCTCGTATTCGGACTTGCTATCGCAGGAGCGGCGTCCGCTCAAACACCTGAAGCAGTTGAATATAAAATCGATGAAGTCGTCTATCATGTCGACGGAAGCACCCGAATTCACCCTTTGTCTCGGGCCGTAGACATCGATACAAAAAAGGTGTTTTCCGGGCGATCGGCTCTCGACGCGTACATCGACGATCTGAGGATTCTTTTTTCCAATCAGCGCGTTCTTGAATCGGTCGATATCCAAACCGTGTTCGGTCCGAAAAACGATAACGGCGTAATTCCGGTAGCGCTTCACGTCAACGTCGTAGACACCTGGAACATCATAGGAATGCCTTACCCCAAGTACGATTCGAATACCGGCTTTCAGTTCAAGCTTAAATTGAAGAACTATAATTTCTTCGGATCCATGCAGGAATTGAACAGCGATATCGTGTATGAACTGAGCGACGACGGCAAATCGTCATTGGGTACTAATGTCGAATTCGCCATCCCCTTCGCCTTCATGGATTATGATCTTGAATGGACCAATGATTTTTTCATGGAATTTCCGATGAACGAAGTGCCCGAATTTAAATACACGACAGGTCTTTCATTCGAACGTTCGCTCGGAAGCTATTTGCTTCAATTCGCGCTCGATCACACCACCGCTATTAATCCCCGCAGCGACGACGAGCTTCTTAAGGACGACCCGCTCTATTTCACTGAAAAATTCAGCGTCGGCCTTCCGATCGTTCTCGCGAAGCTTGATTATTTCGGCGACGTATCGTGGACTCCTTCCATGGCCTTTACCACAAATTGGTCTCCGGACGGGGTTCATTTCGAAGACCTGAAAGGACCCGCATACAGCCTCTCCCATTCTCTTTCTGCGGGAAGAGTCGATTGGGTTGGTAATTTCAGGAAAGGAGCATCAGCTTCGATCTCCAACTCCTGGGGCTGGAATTTTCACTATAACGACGGGGTTCGTCCGGACATTCAACTCGAATTGAAGGGATATTCCAGCTTCATGGATCGGCTGGGCCTCACCTCGCGGATAGCTTTCTATCAGGCGTTTTACGACACGACAAACGATAAGATCGCCGAACAGCTTCGCGGCATAGCGAACGATAGAATCGACACGGATTCAGCGATCATGCTCAATATAGACATGCCTGTTCGCGTTATGCGCGTAAATTTCCACGAAATAACCGGAGTCTCATGGACGAAGTATATAAGCTATGAGATGCACGCGTCGCCCTTTTTCGATATGGCATTGACGCGCGATTCCGAAACCGGAAGGCTGTACAATCCCGCGGACGGTTGGTATTCAGGCGGAATGGAGTTGATCGTGTATCCGATGAAGATGCGCAGCATTTACGGAAGGATCATGGCGGGATTCGATATTCCAGAAGTACTGAATAACGGCGGGGATACCGGAGCGAGAGCCGAAAGAGACGACTCTGCCGTCAGGGAATTATTCATAGGAATCGGGCTCCACTACTAGGAAAAGAAGCCTCGACCCTGTTGCGCGTTACTTGTACGTATACGCGATACCAGTGTGTTCGGCGATGATTTCAAACAGCCTTTCAGGAATGAAAGGCTTGGTCATAAAATCGTTCACGCCCGACTCCAGAGCCTGTTCCTTTACGCTGTCTACGATGCTCGCGGTCAACGCGACGACCGGGACGCTCGCGTTATAGCTTTTAATCTCTCTCGTCGCTTCGAAGCCGTCTTTTTCGGGCATAATAAGATCCATGAAAACGATATCCGGCTGAAATTCTTTATATTTCGCGACGGCTTCGAAACCGTTAGCCGCTATTTGAACCTCGAATCCTGCGGGAGAAAGAAAAATCTCGAGCATTGCGAGATTTATGTCCACATCGTCTACAAGCAGAATCTTGCACGGCTTCGATATGCCGGATATCTGCGTATAATCGGTAATTTGAGGAACTTCTGTCTTTGAAGAACGGACGATTTTCGCTTCCATTGCGAATCTGAAAGTAGATCCTACTCCGGGATTCGAGCGAAGCAGCACGACATCGCCTCCAAGCATTCTTGCGAAAATACGCGCTACAGGGAGCCCGATGCCCGCGCCGGTCATATGCTCTTTACCGCTTCCCGCCTGAGCGAACACATCGAAAAGATACGGCGAGTCGTCGGAACTGATACCGATTCCGGTATCTTCAACATCGATGATCAATTGGTTGGTATAGGATACGGTGACGGTAACGCCGCCCTTGCGAGTAAACTTCAGCGAGTTGCCCAGAATGTTTGCAAGTATCTGGGTGAGTTTCTGGGGATCGGTAAGAATCGCGTCCGGAATGTCGGTTTTGTAGTCGACGGTAAGCGACAGATACTTATCGGAAAACTGATCGATATAGCTTTTAGTGACTTCATGCACGAGCTTTTTAATGTTGGTCTCGACGAGAAGAGGAACCGTCTGTCCTGCCTCGTACTTTGAAAGTTCCAGGACATCGCTCAACAGATGAAGCAAATTGTTCTCGTTGTTTATAATCGTTCTAACATACTCAAGGGCCACAGGAGGCATGCCTTCAAGCCCGTGGAGGAGCTGGGCGTAGCCGAGAACAGTATTAATGGGAGTTCTCAGCTCATGACCCATTCGGACGAGAAAGCTGCTTCTTTCAAGCGCTCGCTGTTCTGCTTCTCTGCGCGCATGAATCTCCGCGGTTATATCG
The DNA here is from genome assembly GCF_021021555.1 of Teretinema zuelzerae. Classification (NCBI taxonomy): domain Bacteria; kingdom Pseudomonadati; phylum Spirochaetota; class Spirochaetia; order Treponematales; family Treponemataceae; genus Teretinema; species Teretinema zuelzerae. The sequence goes on from NZ_JAINWA010000003.1 coordinate 164,075, forward strand.
ATTCCGCAAATGTAAATTCCCGGTTGTCCGTCCGGACAGGTTACCCACGAAACGTCGAACTTGATCCAAACAGGCTTCTCTGAGTTTCTGTGTATGGGTTGAACAAGAACTTCATTATCGAGTTCCGCTTTATCCGTGACATTCAAAAAGAAAGAAGTAAGCTCCACTGAACCGATTACCGAATCAGAAGCCTTTTTTCCGACTAGAGTTTTTTTGTCCAAGGCGCCCATAATCCGGGCGAATCTATTATTGATCGATAAAATCGTTCCTGAAGAGCTTAAAAGACAAGCATATGAATTTGATTTTTCCAGTATTGATTCATTTAATATGGAGTCTGACATTATTACCACCGTGGTTTTATTATGAGGCGCACAGATTATATAGTATCACCCGAATTTGTGGTTGTCAACGAAAGCGCTCTGAAGGAAGATTTTAAAATAAAAAAAGACTCGATAGAGCGGATGAAGGGAGTCGAACCCTCGTCTCCAGCTTGGAAGGCTGGGGTAATAGCCGTTATACGACATCCGCTCTATCGAGTCTTGCACGCGCATTTCGTTCTGCGCATGATCTTTATACCAAAAAAACGATCTCCGTGTCAATACATACAGAAAAAAAACTATGGTATATAATATCCGGATTCGTCTTCGGCAACCATGCCTTCAAGGCACAGAGCGGACAAAGCCTGCGACACTTTTTCTTCGGGAAGATTCTCCGCGGCGGCTATAGTCCTCGAATCCGAGCGTCCCAAATTACCCAGCTGCCTGATTACCGCGCCGCGCGCCTGGCGCAACGATCCTTCGAATGGAGACTGTTTCGAATAATGTTTGCTTCTGCGGTTCGGGTTGTGAACCTTTTTTTTGAGCTCCGCGCCGTAGTCCATCAAAGCATAATACCAGGATCTCGGATCGTCTTTCCAAACAGTCCGCTCGATTATCGAAAGAACTTCCGAGTCCGGAACATTTTCCTTCTCGGGGAAAAAGAAAAACAAATAGACGGCGCGTATATTCGTCTCTATGAACGCGTGGGGCAGGCCGTAGGAAAAGGTGGAAATGGCGCGGGCCGTATACGGCCCGATGCCCGGTAATGAATCGAGCGCCTCTGGATCTTCGGGCACCAGGCTGCCGTGCTTTTTCGTAATAAGCATCGCTGTTTCCCTAAGAAATCTGGCTCGCCTATTGTATCCGAGGCCGCTCCACTGCTCGAGAACTTCCGATAGAGTGGAAGACGCCAAGGACTCCACTGTAGGGAAGCGGGACATCCACGCGAGATATTTCGGAACGACCCGATCCGTCTGAGTCTGCTGGAGCATGAACTCCGAAACCAGAATCGCGTAGGGATCCCTCGTCTCCCGCCAGGGAAACGCTCTGCCAGAGTTCTGGTAATGATCAAGGATTGTGTGTTGAAACTCTGATACAGCCTTTTGAGGCGGGAGATTAGCGTCTGTTGATGAAGCCACGATCTGCTAAGGCCTGAAGAATCTCGCCGACGATCATCTCGGGAGTTTTCGATTCCGTATCGATTACCAAATCTGCGAACGAATAATCGGTGTTGTCGATATCATAGAGTTCCTTATACCGCCGGGTGTCTTCGCTGTCGCGCATAGCGGTGAAGGCCTGGATGTCCTCCAAAGAGCCCCCTTCCCTGCTTTGAATGCGTTTTGAGCGTACTTCCGGCGAAGCGGTAAGATAGACCTTCAAATCAGCCTCGGGCAGCATCCACACCGCTAATCGTGAGCCGAGAACGCAGGACGACCGGCGTGCGAGTTCGACCTGCCGGGTGTCGACCTGGCGATCGAAGGAATCGTCGGTTTTAGCCTTTTCGATTATTTCAGACAGGGGAATTCTCAATTCGTCTGAAAGACTGCGGAATGTATAATTAACAAATGAAATATCCAAAACTTCTGCCAAAAGGCGGGAAACGGTCGTATTTCCGCAGCCCGAACGGCCCGATATGGCGATTCTGACTTCTTTTCCGTCCGGAATCCAAAAAGCGTCTCTCATGAAAGCTCCTCGTTCGTTATTCGATGTTGCGCATCTGCTCGCGGATATTCTCGAGCGCGTCTTTTGCGTCTATGACGGCGGCTCCGACCTCTAGAATCTGATTCTTGGAACCGATGGTGTTCACTTCCCTGTTGATCTCCTGGCAGATGAAATCCGCTTTTCTTCCCGGAGCCGGATTGCTCTCCAGTTCGTTCCGCAAAGACACAAGATGGGCGCGCAACCGAACTATTTCCTCGTTTATCGTATACTTCATCAACAGGGCCGCCGTTTCCTGCATAACACGCTGTTCGTCTACAGCGGAACCGAGGAGTTCTTCGAATCTGGATCGAACGGAGTCCTTGAAGATTTTCTCCATCTCGGGCACCCAGGATTCGAATATTTCAGCGTCCTTATCAAGCCTCGATATCATGTTTAAAATATCGCGTTTGAGCGCAAGACCTTCGGTGATGCGCGAAGCTTCGAAATCGGCGAAGGCGGATTCCAAAACCGGTTCAAGCAACAGCCAATAACGTTCAGGATCGATGGTTCGTTCGGACTTGAGCACCCCTTCCTGAGCTACGATCAAAGACAGCGGTATCGCATCGGTGTGGGACAAGGCGTCTGCGATCTCAGTGATGGCTTCCATGTATGAACGGGCCGCACCAGGATCCGCTGTAACCTGAATATTGGCGTTCCGTTCCCGGACCCTCACCGTTACATCCATTTTGCCGCGCTGAACCTTCTTGGAGGCGAACTCCCTCAATTTTGTTTCTATTCTGCTGAGCCACCACGGCTGGTTGACAGTAAGGTCAAGGAAGCGTGAATTATAGCACTTTATTTCGATGGAAAGAGTTCCATCCTCTATCGAGCATTCTTTATACGCATAGCCGGTCATGCTTTTCATACGTTTCTCCGATCCTCCAAAACCGCTTTTCCGAGACGCCAATTATCCCCCGCTCCCATCGTAACGAAAAGATCTCCGGGAAGGAGATGTTCCTTAAGCCAGGGTCGAGCCTCAAGCACTTCCTGAAAAAATTTGACGTTCTTATGTTTCTTTTTAGCGGCTTCGAAAAGTTTCATTCCGGTTGCTCCCGTATCGGGACCCTCCCTGGCCGAAGCATACACCTTGTGCAGAATCACTTCATGAGCGGCGCCGAATGAAGCTGCGAAATCTTCGAGGAGGGCTTCGGTTCTCGAATTGGTATGGCTCATAAAATCCACGATGATTCTCCGTTCAGGATAAAATTCTTTAAGCCCTTCGAGGGTCGAACGGATAGCAGTCGGATGATGGCCGTAGTCGTCGATAATGAGCACTCCGCCGCTTTCGCCGATAATTTCGCATCTTCTGCGCGAACCTGAAAAAGACTCCAGGGCTTCCCGTGCTTTGCCGAGCAGAGAGAAGTCGATTTCCTTTCCGGCTTCCTTCGCGAGTGAGAACGTCAAGGCCAGGGCTCCGGCCGCGTTCTTCACGTTATGGCGCCCGGGAACTTTCAACTTGAAATCGCCGGGAAACCCCTTCACCGAAAAGACCTGGCGCTCGTTCCTGATGCCCTTGAATTCTATCCGGTAATCTCCGGTGGCCTTTTCTCCATAGCCGGTGAAAACCATGTCAGGCCGGCTTGAAAAGATCATGCGCGCCGCTTCGCAGGCGCCCGGGTCGTCTGCGCAATAAATGAGCTCTCCGTATTGGGGAAGCTTGTTGATGTATTGCATAAAGGCGGAAAGAATCGATTCGTAGGTCGGAAAACAGTCTTGATGATCGCTTTCTATGCTCGTAAGGAGTATTTTTCTGGGATGAAACGAAAGGAAATGATACTGATACTCGCAGGTTTCTGCGATGAAAAAGCGGTTCCCGTTGATCATGGTGCAATGGTCGTCGAAACTGGAAATAACGCTCCCCGCAAGAGCCGATCCGTCAAGATCCAAGCCCTTCAGGAGGGTTCCGGCCATGCCGGTCGTGGTGGTCTTTCCGTGAACGCCGGCGATTCCGCAGGAGTAGGAATGAGCGGAAAATTCTCCAAGCGCCTCGGAATATAAAAGCATCGGAATGCTCAGCTTGGCGGCTTCGATCAGTTCGGGATTCGACTGTCTTGAGTAGGCCGACGAATGGATGACAAGCCGCGTATCGGGATGAATATTTTCCGGCGAAAAAGAGGCGAACACCTTGACGCCCAACGCATTTAAAATGGCGTCGGTATAAAAAATCTCCGGCACGTCGCTGCCGGTAACGACAGCTCCTTTCGCGCACAACAATTCCGTCAAAGCCGCCATGCCTGTACCCTTAATTCCGACCAAATGAATCCTGAATCCATTCAGATCCTCGGGTAAAACGAAGTGCTTCATTCAAGAATAATACCAATATGGGTACTTTACCGCAAGGTGTTTTTACAGCATAATAACGGGATGCGTCCACGTCGACAGACAGAACTATTCTGTGAATGGCTCGAAAATTATCTCGATTATGAACGGATACGCAAAAAAGAGGATTTCTCTCTGGAGACGATCCGATTCCTTGTTCAGCGTTTTAAGAATCCGCAAGCTTCGTTTCGTTCGATTCATGTCGCAGGCTCGAAGGGCAAGGGTTCGGTTTCTGTAATGCTTTCCTCCATACTGGAAGCCTCCGGCAGGCAATCAGGCCTGTATACCTCGCCCCATCTGCTCGATTTCACCGAACGGGTAACCAGATCCGGACAGCCGTTTTCCGAAGAAATATACGGAAGAGCCTGCGATCGGGTTGTTCCGCTGGTGGATTCGATCATCCCGGGATCCATTCCCGGCCATGGGGAACCGAGCTGGTTCGAGCTGGTTACCCTCTTTTCCTTCGTCGTTTTTCAGGAAGCGAAACTGCCCTGGGCCGTCATTGAAACGGGGCTGGGCGGCCGACTGGACGCGACCAATGTAATTCTCCCCGAAGCATCGGTTATAACGCCGATCGAGCTGGAGCATACCGAATATCTGGGTAATACGATCGAGGCCATCGCAGGAGAGAAGGCAGGCATTATAAAGCCGGGCGTGCCTGTTTTTACGGCTCCCCAGGACGCGAAGGCTCTATCGGTTCTCCGGGCCAAAGCCCAATCGATGCAAGCTCCGTTGATCGAGCTGACGGAAGTAATAGATTCCCTGCATGCCGAACCCGTCGATACAGGATTGAAGGTAGAAATCTCATTTAAACATAACCGAGGGGCATTCAATCCTGAGTTTTCACGTCCGCTTTCATTTACTTTGTCCCTCCCTTCGATCATCCAAGCCGAAAACGCGGCGCTCGCGGCCTGCGCCGCAAAAGCGATCATCCCCGATCTTGAAGAATCGGTCATTGAAGAAGGCTTGTCGCGCGCCTGGCTGCCCGGCAGGTTCGAAATAGTCGGCAATAACCCGCCGCTTGTGCTTGACGGAGCCCATACGGTAAAAAGCCTTGCGCTGACCATGAAGACATTCCGCTCCCGTTATTCAGGGCCGGCGAACCTGGTGTTCGCATGCGCGGCCGACAAAAACGTCGACGAAATGGCTCGGCTTTTCGATGCTGATTTTGCCCATATCACCGTCACCCGGCCCGGAGATAAAAAACAAAGCGACTTCGACCGCGTCCTCGCAGCCTTCGAGAGGGAACGCGGGAGTAAAGCTGATTCCCGGCTGGAAGGGATGCCTGAGTATCAAAATGCGATAACGACAGCCGTTCAGCGATCACGGGACGAGGGAAGACCTCTTTTGATCACCGGTTCCTTTTATCTGGTGGCTGAAGCGAAAAAACTGCTTGCTTCATTGAATCCGGATCGATAAACCGGATTCCTGTCGCAAAGAGCTGGAGCGGAGGGTCTTCGGATTCAGGGACGCCCTTCCAGCCGGGATGATAAAGACGGTCGCCGATTATCGGGTATCCGCGCATTGATAGATGCGACCGGATCTGATGCCTGAACCCTTTCGTAATGTTGCATTCGATCAAAACGGTTTTTCCCGAAGAGTTGTAATCATATGAAGGGAAATCAACCGGCTCGATAGCGCGTATTTCGGTACGATACTCTTTGCCGCCGTCGATCCAGCCCTTCATGCCTCTGTATACCGGCCTCACCTCTTTTCTTCCCGGACCCCACGAACGGAATTGAGAAATTTCTGTCCAGGGTGAGGCAAACGCATCGGATAATCGAGTCGATAAAGCATGATAGGTTTTATTGATTTGATCGCGTTCCTGTTGCTGTTTGAAAAAGTCGAAGGCGCTTTGCGTTTTCGCAAAAAGCACCAGGCCCGTTGTCGCGGTGTCCAGCCGATGAACTAAACCGAATTCAATATCCTTATAGCCCTTCACGTTCCTGCCCTCCGGAAAGCGATCCAGAAACCAACTAGTCAGATTGAGCGTTTCATCGATTTTTAAAGGCGCGCTCGGCAATCCGTGGGGTTTTTCAAGCAAAGTCCAGCTGAGCGAATCGGCTATGACGCGGGGTTCCTGAATCAAAGCTCTTTCCTGCGGTCATAGGTATCCCTGAGCTTTCGAATTACCTTGGCGAATCTCCGGGGAAAGGGAGCGATGAACGTTTTTATTTCGGAGGAAAACGGCAGGGCTATAGTCAGCGAGCGCGCATGGAGCATGAGCGTAGCCGACGGGAACAGAGGGTCTTTTTTACCGTAAACAGGATCGCCGAGAATGGGGCAGCCCAAGAATTTGCTGTGAACCCGGAGTTGATGGGTTCGACCAGTATGCAGAGTGAACAGTACTAGCGAGTAGCTTCCGTACACGGCAACAACCTGATAGCTTGTCCACGAGGCCTTGCCCCTGCCCGATTCTTCAGACCAGGTAAAGCGTTTACGGTTTCTCGGATCGCGAAATAGATGCGTCTTGATTTCGCCGTCTTTTTTTTTCGGCACTCCGGACAAAATAGCGGCGTAGATTTTTTTCACCTTTCTCCCGCTGAATTGATCCTGCAGCCAGGTTTCGCTCTCTCGATTTTTCGCGGTTATGAGGACTCCCGAAGTGTCCTTGTCCAATCGATGGACGATTCCAGGGCGCATGCCTCCGCAGGAACATCTGCCGCCCCAATGCCATAACAGGGCGTGCACAAGAGTCCCCGTCCAATTTCCGGCGGCCGGATGTGTCACCATTCCCTGCTTCTTGTTTACGACGGTGACGTTTTCGTCTTCGTAAAGGATGTCCAACGGGATGTTCTCTGGTTCGGGAGTTTCAGGCAAAGGATCTTCCCATTCGATTATTATAACGTCGCCGGCGCGCACCTGGCGGGACATCTTAGCGGGTGCGTCGTTTACGACTATCTGGAGAGCTCCGTTTTTAAGCCTCGAACGGCTCGGAGCGCCCTCGAGCGTTGCGCAGTACTTATCCAGCCGCATGCCGGACCCCGCCGAGGAATCTACCGTATATTTATTGCGGGGCAACGCTTTCCTCCGGATTAACTGGAGTCACGACGATGGGATCCTTGTAATCCCGTAATTGCCTGCGGATTTCCTTTTTTTTCCGGCTTCTCTGAATCGTCTGCCAGGCAAAGTCGACGACCGCGACTCCGATCGATATGCCGATCGAAGTAATGAACACTTTTTTCTGTTCATCCTCCGAGAGAGGCACCGCGGTATCCGAGTTCTTGAACGGCCAGGGAAGATAGCCTTCATCCTGATCATGGTCGTAATACCGCCACACATCGTAATAGATTGAAGAGAAAAAGGTCACGAACGGAAGAGCGCCGAAGGACAGTATTTCGGCCCGTCGCAGATCCTGCTGCCAGCCTGAAAACTCGTCCGGTCCGTAGGGTTCCGGCTTCTCTGCTTCGGCCGCGCCCGCGAACGAAAGAGAAAAAACGAGTAACACCAGCGCGAGCAGGGGCTTCATGCGCGCTCTCCGAAAATAGCGGTTCCGATTCTCAAAAGGGTTGATCCTTCTTCTATCGCTATTTCAAAATCGTTCGTCATTCCCATCGATATGCACGAAAAATCGAGCGAAGGATATCTTTTCACGCATTCATCCCTTACGGCTATCGCTTTTCTGAATGAATCGCGGATCGGCTTTTCTTCCCGGGTGAACGGAGCCATCGTCATCAAGCCCGAACAGCGGAGATAAGGATATTCTGATAACAGATCTATCGCCTCGAAAAGGCTTTGTTCGCCAGCGAATCCCGCTTTCGAATCCTCTCCCGTATGCAGCTCGAACAGAATCGGCATCGTTTTTTGAAGCGCAGCGGCTTCCTTGCCGATTTCCGCCAATATTTCGCGGCGATCTACGGATTGTATGCAGGACACGAGAGGGAGGATTTTCTTCACCTTATTCCGTTGAAGGGAACCGATGAAATGGACGGCCGCGCCGGCATGATGCGCCAGAATATCGGGAAATTTATCGACGATTTCCTGCGCGCGGTTTTCAGCGAACAATACGTGCCCGGCTTGCAGAGCTTCCAAGATTTCATCGCGGGAATGGAATTTGCTCACTGCCGCCAAGGCGACTGAATCGGGAGAACGGCCGGAACGATGGCACGCTTTAGCTATCCGTTCGCGGATGTCGTCCAAATTCTCTTTCACGCCCATTTGGAAACCACCGTATCGGAAAGCCTGAGAAAATCATCGACCTTCAATGTCTCTGCCCTTGCTGACGGATCAATGCCTGCTTCTATAAGAATTTGCTCCGGGAACTCCTTCGAAAAACCGGTAAATTCCGAGCGGAGCGCCATCCATGCGGTGAAATTATTGCGAAGCGTTTTGCGGCGCGAGGAAAAAAGACCGCGCAATAGAGACATGAACACCTTAGGAGAGGAACAACGAGGCCAGTCCGAACGCTTTGCAAGCACGACTGCCCGGCTTGTGACATTCGGCTGCGGCCAGAACGAACCTCCCGCAAGATCCATCAGCGGTTTTACATCGTACCCCCACTGGCATAATACGGAAAACGAAGAGTAATCCTCTGAATCGGGTTTTGCCGCCATCCTGAGGGCGACTTCCTTTTGAACGGTAACAACGATGCGTTCAAACCTGATTCCCGCCGAGATGAAATCTCCCAGGATAACAGCCGCGATGTTATACGGAAGGTTTCCGAACAGGCATTGGGGCGTTCCGGCCCGGGTAAATTCTTTTTCCCAGGTTTTTAAGACATCGCCTTCGATCAGGGAAAAATTGGGATATTCCGAAAAAATATCCCTGAGAACGGCCGCGAAACCGCGATCTATTTCGAACGCGGTCAACTCGGCTCCGCGCTCCAGTATTTCATGCGTCATTGAACCCAATCCCGGTCCGACTTCCCATACCGTAGAGCCTTTCTCTATTCCGAGGGCGTCGACCAGACGAGTGCGGCTGCTTCGGTTTACCAAAAAGTTCTGTCCGAATTTCTTCTGCATGCCCAGCCCTCTTTCCTCGAGGTAGAGTTTCAGCGCGGTGGGAGAATCATAATCCGGTAAAGTATTCAAGCGAAGACCTCCTCTTGGAACTTCTGAAAGAGAGATATACAAAGCAAAGGCCTATGAGCAGCGGCATAAAGCCGGCGGTCATTTTACCCGCCGCAGATGATAATGACAATGGGGGAAACGCTCTGAAAAAATCGATAATTCGAAGGATGCATGCATACTGAATCTCGATCAAGGCGCCGGCAGCGTGGGCGAATGCTGGAACTAGCAGGGAAATAGTTACAACCGCCAGTCCGGAAACCAAAAAAAACGATGCGAACGGGCTGACGAATACGGATGCGAGAATGCCGCAGGGAGCGAGGCATCCGAAGACAAGAGAAACAAGAGGAGCCGTCATGCATTGGGCGCCGATGGACGCGGCGATCGGAGAGGCAAGAGATACGGGAATAGACGGTTTTACGATAGCAGTAAGCGATTCGCCGATGACGATTATGCCGAGAAGAGCCCCGGTCGAGAGCATGAAGGCGATTGAAACCATGTCGGCCGGAGCGATCATCATATGAAGGATCACTGCCCCTGCCAAAAGAGCCCCCGCTTTAACCGGAATTCCCAGAAGAAGGCATCCATGCGATAAAAGGGACATGAGGAGGGCCCTCAATAACGAGGGAGAAGATCCGGCGAACCAGACGAAAAAAAGCATTGCCGGCAGCGCAAGCCTGATTCCCAGCTTCCTGCCGCCTATTTTAGTTCCGGCTCCCAGGGCGACTCCGCCCAAAAGAGATAAATGCATTCCCGACAAGGCAAGAATATGCGAAAGCCCTGTCGATCTAAACGCTTCTGCCGTATCAGGCTCGAGATATTCTCTGCTTCCGGAAAGAAGCGCCAGAAGAAATCCTCCGGATGCTCCCAATTCGTAGAGCAAACGTATAAGGCGAAGCCTCAGTGCAGAGCGCAGCCGCATCGGTATGCCGACGCCTTGATCCGAATCCGTTGGAACCGTTTGCCGCGCCACGATCGCATCGGCATAAAAGGCCGATCGTCCGTTTCTATCTTTCCGCGTTTCGCCTGAAAGAACGAGGGGGAATCCATCTGCAATATAGGATCTCGTTCCCCTACCGTCCGCGATTCCCCCCGGCAAACCGGATCGGACTAGTTCGGCCGGAAGGACGGCCTCCATAGTTCCGCTTGCGGAAAATACGGCGCCGGCAGCGTCTGTAACTTCGCGGACATCGCAGGTTAAAACACGGAATTTTTCGCCCCAGTTGCGGGGTTCTCCCCGGGCTGTGCAATACACCGTCCGCCACTGATCGCGTGGCAAAAGGCTTGCATACCTGCCGGCTGTCGTCGCATGAACGCTCCACGCAGTAAAAGCGAGCAGAATGCCGGCATATATAAAACGGATTGTTCTGCATCCGGTCTCAGGGCGGGAGCGGAGCGATATATAGAGCGAGGCTGCGATGCCGGCGGCCGTCACTGCGACGCCGAAATCAATTACGGCAGCAAGCCGGCGTTCAAGCGTCAGAAGAGACGACAATGCGGTGAACGCATAAAAAGCGCACGCCGCCGAAACAGCCACAGGAACTACAGGAGGAACGTGTGTCGACTCTCTTACCATTGAAGCCTCGCGAGCGCGTCGCGAGAGGCCTTTTTAACCGATTCGGGATATTCGAGATAACCTACATAGAGAAGATAGTCAAAAGCGGTTTTATCGCCAAGGTCTCCCAACGCTTGAATTAGTGCGAGCATTAATTGCTCGTTAAAGGTTTTCTTCTGCTCGGTTTCGGAATTGAGCAATCCAAGAAAGATCGACAGGGCTTGAGCCGCTTCGTTTGTGCCCATTGCGCCTAAACAGCCGACGACGGGAACGAGAGACTCGACGCTGGCTTTGCCTGTTTTGTATTCGCCTTGAACCGCGTAGAAATACTTTACAACCATCGGGGACGCGTTCGACCATTTAAGCCGCGTAAGCTGCTCCATTGAATCTGTCGTCATTTGAGAAACAAGCCGATTGGGTATGCTTCCGCTTTCAGACAGGACAGCGACGGAACGAGAAAAAACGGCTTCGGCAATGCGGCCCGAGTCCGCGGACGATAGATCGCTTTTTTTCCGGGAGAGCGAAAACGCCTTATGTACGATAGATATGTCGCGATCAGCTATTTTGCCCAAAACGGCGTCGGCATACCCGTTTTGTATTTGATTGACCGCTGTTTCCGAGGCCTTAACCAGCCCTGTATCGTACTGCCCCGAAGAACCGCGGAACAGGACCGGAAAGGAAACGACCGAGCCCATTTTTCCAAGTACGGCTGCGCAGGCGGTTGCCGATCTCAAATCGACCGTTTTTCCCTGATCAAGAGCATCAAGGGAAGTGGACAGCCAGTCTGAAAGAAAACCGATGTATTCTTCGTTGTCCGAGGCGAGAACAGCGAAGGTCTCAAGACAGGCTATTCTCGGCCGGGGATCGGGAACGTTCTCGAAAAGGACTTTCAAAACCGGAAGCACCGATTGATCTGGCCATGCAGCGACGCGCTGAGCCGCGGCGGCCGCTAAATCCATCAACTGCGAATCGGTTCCGAGAACCGGCAGCGTTTGGAGAACGAACTGCATCGCGTCGAGATACAACGGCGTCATGTTCACCGTGCTGATGCGCGAGGCATCGTTGAGAAGCTCGATTTTCGTGCTCATGCTCGCGCGAATGAAATTCCGCTGATACGATAGAACGACAGGATCCGCCGATTGGGCCGATACCAGAGTTCCGATCAAAAGAAACAGGAATAGAGCTCGTTTTTTCAATTCATCACCTCCGTGAGGCAGTTATTTCGCTGCGAAATCCGGCAATTCCGGCAGTGCGTCCTCGTCAATATTGGACACAAGCGGAAGGATTTCTGCTTCATCGCCGACTGTTGCGGATGCTCCTGGCTTGCCGTCCAGACTGTCTTCCTCGCTGAGCCGGATAGCATCGAAACGCTCCCGTTCTTCTTCGGGGAGCACATTGTATACAAAGGTAAGTATGGCGTTTTTCATCCGTTGATTCAATTCCGTGCATTCGAGATGAAGGCGCGACTGATTGGTAGAAGCGTTGTATTCGACGGCGCGTATGACCCCCGGCATTACAATGACGACGTCGTGAACCGCGAACTGGATTTTTACTTGCATCCCCTTCATCGCCTTCCCCCGACGACGAACATAGCTCCGTCTTCGGAAAGATCCTCGAGAAGGCATTTCATGCCGGGATCGCCTTCGAGAGAAGAGTTGAGGGTTTCGCCGGGCTTGACGAGATACAGCTGCGCGTAAATCGAGCATTTCGCCCTTACCGATTTTCGTTTCTGGGATCTCACCAGCTGGAACGAATGCGCGGCGTGCAGTATGGCCCGTCCCGCGGACAGAGGATCGGGAAGGACGACCGTATCGAATACATAGCCCGCGTCTTCATGACGCCAGAAATAGACGCTGATGTTTCTGTTCGCCCAATCGATCGATGTAGCCTGGATTTTCGGACTCGAGGGATAGTCGAACACGAGGTCTCGGGAATTGTTCTTTACAACCTTCGAGCTGAAAACGCCGACTCCCGGAAGCAGGATTCTCACTTTCTGACCGACCTGAATGTCGCGGGTCGATTCAAGGCCGCGCTTCTTTCTGGACTGTTCGAGCTCGACCTCCGTCCGGTACGAGTAGAGGCGAGCCATCAAGCTCTGGTGCTCCTCCGTATTTTCGGTTCCCCTCTGGTGCGCCCGGCGGACTATCTCGGCGATGCACCGGTCCAGAGCGGGAAGAGACCAGAAAAGGGATTGAAGGTTTTCGAGTTCCGCGTATTCTCCTACTTTTAACAATAGCAGTATCTGGCCGGGCTTAAAGCCCGAGTCCAGACCCGCGGAGAAGAAAAGTATTTTTTCGCGCAGATTCTTTCCCCTCTCGGTCAGCAAAAAAGCGATAACCGAGAGGAAAATCACCGCGATCAGGATCAGTAACGCGATATACATGGAAAATTAAATGAGTCCCGCAACAGCAGAACCAAGAGTCACCGCGTTGTCCATCGTGACTATCTCGTACCAGATTCCCCGCTCTTCAGTGAGCGCCTGGTTGAGATATCCGGTTACCCGCTCTCTGAGATTGTGGGTGCGAAGGAATGTGGTTCCTTCGCAAAGCACGCTGACCGGGCGGACGGGACTCGTGCCCTTTCCGCTTTTTATTATCGCGGCTGCGATGTTCGCGGCTGCGAGCCGGGCTGAACGCTCGACGAAGGCGTCGAGAAGACGGAACGCTGTTTCGCGGTCCGCTTCGTTTCCTGCAGCGAGGATCGCGCCGAGCTTGGTGTCGGTCCGGTATGGTCCGTAGAAGAACTGGTCCATGTCTTTGAGCTCAAGAGTATCTACAGCGGCGAGTTTCGCCGAAACGGCTGAAGAAAACAGGCCTTCCTTAGCCGCTTCTACGAGAGCGAGGCGGGAGACCGGGCCCAGATAGGCGCCGGAGCACATCTTTTCGTATCCGTAGAGGCCGGGAGAGTTGGTGGAGTTATCCAGAACAGCGTCGAAATCGCTGCGCGCGACCTTGTTGCACTTGCCTGATTCGCAGACGATTATCTGGCTTTCGGGAGCGGGCGCTCCCAGAGAAGCTATCTTCGGTATCGCGCCGGATTCGATGTAGGCAGCGTTCATTCCGGTTCCAAGGATAAAGCCGACGTAGGAATCGTATTCTTTACCGTTCGTCGCGGCAGACGCTCCCGCAAGGAGAGCCGCGGTTGTATCATTAAGCAGAACGACTTTTTTCGGGCGATTCCAGCCGCGTTCCACAAGAGCGTCAGAGAGGCTTTCGCCGACGAGCGAACCGATGACTTCCTTCGCTTTAATTTCCTTGGAGAACTGAATCACCTTGCCGTCGCCCTCAGGGGTGATCGACATCGCATAGGAGAAGCAGAAACCGATTAGGTCGGCCTTATTCTTCAGGTGATCGAGAAACGAAGCGATTGTTTCGAAAAATTCTTTTTTTGTATATTCGCGATCCGTCGCGGGCATCGCCTTTTTTTCCATATCTGAAATAGTCGGGGTACCGTTCGCGTCGAAAGTTACCAGGCAGGAACGGAAATTGGTGCCGCCGGCGTCGATTACGATGACGGATTTATTTTTCGGAGAGCTTTTCGGAGGCACAGCCCAGGTGGGAATCATGTCCATCGAGGGTCCCTGAGCGGGAGGGTTCGAAGGATCTCGGACAAGGCCTTCTTCCATATCGTACATCATCGTCTGAATTATCGAATTAACGCTCGGGCCGCCGGCCTGGAAATTATGTCTGCCCAGGAAGGCATGAACTGCATATCGGGGATTCATTACGCACCTCTTTTCTGGAAAATATTGTCAATAGTATAGCATTGCTATTGAAAATATGCCAGCTTTCCCTGCGTGTTACGAGCGTGTAAGCTGAAGATAGACCTGGTCGGCAAGGCCGAATCCGGCGGATTTTGTGACCGTTCTGGCGAGTTCGTCGTAAAACATGTCGTTGTACATTCCGGATGCGAAGCTTTCTTTTCCGTCGATGCCTGTTTTCTGTATGGTGTTTTTCATGGAGGAGAGCATTATTTTTACGAAATACGATTCGAGCTCCAACGCCTGTTCATAGATTTTTGATGATCGGTCGATCTTGCCTTTCTGTCCTGCATTGGCCGCCGCTCCCACAAGCGGGGAGTCCTTGTCTATTGACGTGATATCTTTTTTCGCAAGTGAACTGATGAAGTCTCCGGGAAGCCGGGGATCCTGGAGACCGTTCTGCGAGAGGTTTTTCGAAAGGGCGCCGCCTAAGGAGGTGCTGGACGAAGACGCGTCGTCTTCGTCTATTCCGGAGCGGATTCCGTCGATGAGAGCGGAAAAACGGCGCTCGGTTTCCTGCGCCTTCGCGTTGTCGAGCAATCCGCCCATGCCGCCGATGCCCGATATGCCTGCCCCGAGTCCTGCCGAACCGGCGGCAAGAGTTGCGCTGGAAAGAAGTCCCGTCATCAGTGTGCCCTCCGCTTCAGATTATCGGCCGATCAGGTTCAGCGCTTGAGGCTTACCGCGGTCTGAAGCATATTGTCGCTCGTTTGAATGGCCTTCGAACTGAACTCGTACGCTCTCTGCGCGACGATCATGCCTACCATCTCGCCTACTGTCGATACGTTCGACATTTCAAGGAATTTATGGATCGCTTTGCCGAAGCCTTCGAATCCGGGCCTTCCCGCAATCGAATTTCCCGACGCGGGGGTCTGCTTATAGAGATTCTCGCCCACAGACGATAATCCCGCGGGATTCTGGAAACGATAGAGTTCTATCATACCGACATCCACAGGATCGTCGAGGTCGTCCACTTTAACGGAGACGCGGCCGTCCTGAGTCACGGTGAGGGTATCCTGGCGGAAACCGTCGGGAAAGGTGATTTCAGGAAGCACCTTCAAGCCGTTAGAGGTGACCAGTTGCCGCTCGGCGTCTATTTTGAACGAGCCGTCGCGGGTATAGGCATAGGAGCCGTCGTACTGGAGCACCCTAAAAAAGCCTTCTCCCTGTATCGCGATGTCGCTGATGTTCCCGGTGTTCTGAAGAGAACCCTGGTCGAACATTCTCAAGGTTGAGGCGACTTTCACGCCGTGGCCCATCTGCACGCCTACGGGAGTTATGGTGTCTTCGGTGGCCGGCGTTCCCGCGGTTTTAACCGTCTGATACAACAGGTCTTCGAATTCAACCCGCTGCTTCTTGAAGCCGGTGGTGTTCACGTTGGACAGATTGTTCGATATCGTATCAATATTTGCCTGCTGGCCGTTCATTCCGGTGGCGGCAGTCCATAAACTTCTTACCATTTCACATCTCCTTCGAATGCAGCGTCGATCTTGTCAGTCAAAGCGTTTATCTCATCTTTACCGTCTCGCCCCAGAGTTTCGCCATCATCGTGTCTTCTGATTGTATCGATTTCTGGTTCGCTTCGTAGGCGCGGTTCACTTCGATCATCTGCACCATTTCGTGCACGACGTTCACGTTGGACGCCTCGATGAAGCCCTGGGTCACCAGCGGCCGCTCCGGTCCTTCAGCCGGCAAGGCGGGCCCGGATACGGGCGTGTCGATATAGAGGCTCGAACCCTGTTTTTTCAGGTACCGGTCGTTTTCAAAGCCGACGAGCTTGAGCCTGTCGACGAGTTCAGAGTCGGCCTCGGGGTTTCCGATCGGCCGGGCCCATACTTCGCCGTTTTTGTTGACTGTATACACAGAATCCTGCAGGAAGATCCGGCCTTTTTCGCCGAGCAGGGGAAAGCCTTCCTTCGTCATGAGATAGCCTTCCTGGCCGAGTGTGAAATTGCCGTTGCGCGTATAGCGTTCGCCGTGAGGGGTTTCCACGGCAAAGAATCCCCTGCCCTCCAGCGCCATGTCGGAAGGCGAGGAGGTCTGTTTGTAGGAACCTTGCGAGAAATCGGTGAACAGTTCGTTCAGTTCTACGCCGAGTCCGATTTTGCCGATTATGGGGGCCGCGTCGGCGGAGCCGAAGGGATTCTTATACACTCCGTCGTCCTGGAGCCTGCGCAAAAGAAGCTCGGGGAAATTCTTGCTGACGGTCACATCGCGCTTGTAGCTCGTCGTATCGACGTTCGCGAGATTGTTCGATATAGCGTCGAGCCGATGCTGCTGGGCAAGCATTCCGCTCGCGCCGGTATACCATCCACGTACCATTGATTTCTCCTATTCTCATAATCGCGGGCATTGCCGATTCTTATATGATTATCGGAATTTCGGCTCTGGAACTGAGATATTTATTCAGGGTATAGTCTTCCCCATGAAAGTCGTGTTTTATGAACACTCCGATTCAAGCTGGAGAATGCTTGAAGACGAGCTTGATATACTCGAAACGCATCGCGCGCAGGAGATTCCTTCTCTTTTGGAAACGGCAGACAAGCGATGCGAGGCAGGAGAATACGCCGCGCTCTGGATGGCCTACGAAGCCTCGCCCGCCTTCGATCCGCTGTACCGGGTAACGCAACCGGAAGAACCGAAGCCGATTACGTGTCGAACGTCGCGAATGTACGCGTCGCGATCAGAACCGCCGTCTTCGACCATGCGGGCAAGAGCGCGCGCTACGGAACGGGGAGCGGAATCGTCTGGGGATCGGATGCGCTCGCCGAACGGCGCGAATGCCTTGATAAAACGGCGGTGCTCGACTCTGATGACGGCTTTTACGTATTCGACAGCATGCTGCTGGAAAACGGCGGGATTTCGGATCTGGACGCGCATCTTGCGCGCTTGCGGAAGAGCTGCCGTTATTTCTTTCTGCCCGAATCGACGCACGACGGTTTGGAAAACGAGCTCTTAAGTCTGTGCCGAAATACTACGGACGGCAGTTGGAAGGTCAGAATACTCTGCAGCGCTAACGGTACGCGAAAAATCGAATGCGATCCGGTTCCCCCGCTTCCCGCTCCCTATTGCGTTGCTCCTGCTCCCGGACGGCTCGCGGCGGACAATCCCTTCTTCGCGCACAAAACATCGCGCAGAGAGCATCTCGACGCTGCGCTTCGCGAAGCGCGGATCATGTACGGCGAAGCGTTGGCCGACGCTGTTCTGGTCAACTCCAGAGGCGAATTGATGGAAACGACGAGGGCGAACATCGTGCTGGAAATCGACGGAAAAAAATACACGCCGCCCCTCGATTCCGGAATTCTCCCGGGTGTATTCAGAGCAGGCATCCTTGAAAGGGGCCTCGTGCAGGAAAAGAAGCTCTACATGGACGACTGGCATCGGGCGGACAGAATATGGGCGGTCAATTCGGTCCGCGGCTGGATCGAAGCGGAGCGGATTCCGCCGGATTTTCGGGCCAGTCGTGTCGGGGATAGCGGCCCTTCATGTCCTTTCTGACTTCTTTCCAGGAACCGGCCCAGAACCCCGCAAGGTCGCGGGTGATCTGCACGGGACGGCGAGCCGGCGACAGAAGCTTGAGCACGATCGGCTCCCCCAGTATCTCGGGAGTCGAACAGCAGCCGTACAGATCCTGCACGCGGGTTTCCAGGACAGGGGTCGGCAGCTCCCCGGCGGCGGATTCTTCCCATGAGAGCGGACGCTCGATTCCGTTAGCCAGCTTTATTTTAAGCGGCACGAACGAGTCGACCTCCGCCCCGTCGAACTTCCATCTGAGAGCCTCGAGAAAACGCTGCTCGGCGAGGTTTCCCGATCCGTCGAGAAAGGGAACGAGCCAGTTCTCCGGATCTTCGAGAAGCTCATTCGCGGACGGAACGGCGCCGGATCTGCGATGACGCAAAAAACGGCATCGCGCGTAAAAAAGCCGCGAAGCCTGATTCCAGGGCAGAATATCGATTCCTTCATCGCGGAGAAGGCGGCAGAAAGCTTCCGGAATATCCTCAGGAGACGCCTGGGTCTGAATTTCCCTTAATATCAGTTTTCCGTAAAACGTACGGCGAACCTTTCTGATTTTCCGGTTCGCGAGCGGGCCGGAACCCGAGAGTTCGATTGACGTTTCAGTCGAAGCCTTTGCCTCGATCCAGCGAAGAGCCTCCTCGGAAGGGAGGATTTCGCAGGAATATATGCGGCCTTCCCGCTCGCCTGCGTCAACATCGGGCGCTACGATCCACTCGGGAAAGACCGCATACGAGGCGGCATCGCTTCCGGCAAGGCGAGCGACGCGCCCTGAGGGGAATTTATACAATCCGTCCTGTTGATGCCGGGCTATGCGGTCGGGGAAGCCTTCGAGAAGGCTCATGGAAGGAGACCCAGCCGCGGAAAAGAATCGCGCGGGGACCTGCGCAAGGCGGCGCTTCAAATCCTTAAGGGCCAATTCCTTTTCCCGCGGATTTCCCGAACGGTCCGCCAGCGAGGCAGCCTTTTCGAAGCCTCCCGCAAGCGCGACCGCTGCGAGCCGGGGATGCAGGCCGAGAGAGGAAAGAAACTTCCCCCGCTCGGTGATCGCGCCGGATTCGTCGATCGCCCCCATAGCGGCGAGAATTTCGCGCGAGGCAGCCCAGGCTCCGCTGTTCGGAGGGTCTATCCACTGAAGGTCTTCGGCCTTTCTCGCGCCCCAAACCGCGCATTCAAGCACGAGGGGAATCAGATCGGATCGCACGATTTCCGGGGGAGTTTCCGCCACGCGCAGATCCTGCTGCGCCCACAGCCTGACGCAGCGGCCGGGGCCGGTTCTGCCTGCGCGCCCGGCTCGCTGAGCGGCCGAAAATACGCTTTCCGGTTCGGTTTCAAGGCGAGTCATCCCGGTGCGCGGATCGAGACGGCTGATGCGGGCGAAACCACAATCGACGACGGTGGAAACGCCCGGAACGGTAAGGCTGGTCTCCGCGATGGAGGACGACAGTATAACCCGGCGTTTTCCGTCCGGGTTCCGCAGAGCCATCTTTTGTTCGGAAAAAGAGAGGGATCCGTGGAGAACGGCGACCTCGGCTCCGCAATTCTGCAGCCGCTGTTCTGCGAGACGGATGTCGGCTATTCCCGGCAGAAAACAGAGAATCCCGGTCGAATCGGTCTCCCGCAATTCTTCAAGAACCGCGTCCGCGACCGCATCCCCGATTCTCCGCGGCTGAGAGGATGCTTTGTGCACGATTTCCACCGGCCAGGTCCGTCCGGGAACGGAAACGACGGGAGAGTCGAGGATCGCGGCGATCTTTTCCGCGTTAATCGTGGCGGACATCACTAAAACCCTGAGGTCGCCGCGAAGCGTAACCACTTCCCTCAAGAGCGCGAGCGCAAGATCTCCGTGAAGCGACCGCTCGTGGAATTCATCGAGAATAACGACCGAAACTCCCGTCAACGCAGGATCGTTTTGAATCATCCGGGTCAGAACCGCTTCGGTTATTATTTCGATGCGGGTGTTTCGCGAAATCCGGGATTCAAGCCGCATCCGGTAACCGACCGTTTCTCCGCACCGCTCGCCGAGCGTTTCCGCTATCCGTTCGGCGATGGCGAGAGCGGCCACGCGCCTGGGTTCGAGCATGAGTATGCGTCCCGGGAAGGCCGAAAGGAAAAACGGGGGAACCGCGGTAGATTTTCCGGCGGCGGTTTCGGCCGTCAATACGGCAATATTGGATGGGGATTTTTTGAGAGTCTCTGCGATCGATGAAAGATGCGCTGTTATGGGCAGTTCAGCCATGTTCGGGAAATTCTCCCTGTGCATTCAGTTTCGAGATTTTAGAAACGAGGCGAGCCGCCCGCTTTTCGTCGCCGAGCGCTTCGGCGCACCGGAGGGCTTCTTCCAGATCGCCCAGCCGATGCTCGTTGTCGACAGCCGAAAGGCGGAGCGCCAGGGGATCGCCTTCGAGAACGCAGTCCTTCAGAAAGGAAGCCGCTTCCATGTATTTTTTTTCGGATCTGAGCGCGAGGGCACGGATCAGTGCCGCCCGTCCCTCCGCAGCTTCGATTGCGGAATCGAGGCGGAAAAGCAGCCGCGCAAGGCTCACGCAATCGATCAGATTATGCTCGCCTATCCTGAGCAGATTTCCGCTGTCGCCGGTTTTAAGCCAGGAAAACCAGGCTTCCGGCGCCTCGCTTCCCGGAAGATCGTCCTCCCTGACGACGCCGAGCATCGCAGCTTCGATCGTCTGCAGCCGGCATGATTCAAGCTTTCTTTTCCATAAACGCCGGGAAGGATGCAATAGATCGAGATGGAGAATCGAACTCGAAAGATAGGAAGGCCGCAGTCCGTTCATGAGATTTCGGGTTACGAGTATCTGGCTGTCGAAGCACTTTCCGTTGAAAGACACGAGTATCGGGTCTTTCCCGATCAAGGCTTCAAGCCGTTCAAGAAAATAGGGCTCTCCCGGATAATCGGCAAGGATGAGCTGATGCACGGTCAAAACCGCTCCTCCGTCTTCCAGTTTTCCGACAGCAGCCATGAACGCGACGGTACCGCTTCCGTGTGAAAGACCCGTCGTCTCCAGATCGAAAAAGACAAGCCGTTTTGACAATTCAAAATCATTACAATGCAACAACATATCTCTCTGCGAGGGAAACAACAGAGGAAGATGAGGCGAAAACGCTTTCACAGGTCCGAAATCGAGCGCGACTCGGGATTCCTTTTCATAATACTGGCCGTCATGCGCCGTCCATCCGGTTAACATCGAACCATCCGCTCCTGTCGCATCGAGACCGGTTTCTACTTCAGGAATCGCCTCGACCATGCCGGCCGGCGATGAGGTTTTCCCGGCGCGAATCCGCTCAAGCCGTCCGGATAATCCGCTGCGCTTCGCCATCGGTTCAACTTCCCGAAAGCGCGGCAAGAAGGGAGACCGCGGCGGACTTAACCTCCGCTCCGGTCGCAAGTACTCCGATGCACGACGGACATCCGGAATCGCAGCCGCAGGTGCGAGCCCGCTCGGAAGCCGCGGCGAATACCTCGGGAAGGCGCAAGGACAGAGCCTCGGACAGCCCAGACCCCCCGGGAGCCGAGTCGAACACGTAGAGCGCGGGGCAGCCGAAATGAGGATCGCGCACACGGGGGGCAAAGCCTATGTCGCGGCGGTCGCACAGCAGAAAGAACGGGGCTACTGAACGCAGAATCGAGCCGATGCCGGACAAGGCCTCTGCCCTTGCGGCTTCGTCGAGTTCTGCGTATCCCGGAGGATATAAAGGGCTGTCCGGGGCTTCGGGCATCAAAATGATCATGCCGCGCGTTTCATGCTCTTCCGCATCGAGAGCGATTTCTCCGAAACCGATGTTCTCGTGCGTATGAAATCGAATTTTCTTGAACTTGGACACCTGGGTCCGTACTAACAGATCTCCGAGAATCACCTCGGATCCTTGCGGCGCAGGTTCGATGCGCTCGTCTTCCGACAAAACCTTGATGTCCGTTTTCACCACCGCATCGGTATAGTAATTAACCTCGGTTTCCTCGACTTCGGCGCGCCGGTTCGGAATGTCGAGAGAAGTTACGACGTATTGGCGTCCCAGGTGGATGTAGATCGCCCGCGGAAAAAGCAGCTCGCGCGCTGAAGGCCGGTCCATTTCGCCGATCACCGCATTGCGGCCCTTCGTCATGTCCACTACGACGACATTGTCGGCAGTAGCGGAACGGAGGCTGACCGCTTCCGCCGGATAGGAGCGGTCCGACCAGTGCCACCTGCCTCCGGTATGGCGGAGAATGCCGTCCTCCTGCAGATATTCAAGAATTTCAGTTGCGGCGGTTTCAGGGAAGCCGCCGCGTTCAAGCTCCGCATCGGTAAACGGCAGTTCGAAGGCCGCGCATTTGATATGGTCCGAAATAACGTAGGGATTATCGGGATCGAGCCAGGCGGTCTCCTGGGGGCGCGCAAAGAAATAATCAGGATGGTTCATAATGTATTGATCGAGCGGAGAAGCCGAAGCGATGAATACGGCGACAGAGGCCCCCCGTCTCCTGCCTGCGCGGCCCGCCTGCTGCCAAAAGGAGGAGAACGAACCGGGAAAGCCTGCGACGACGGCCGCGTCGAGGCCTCCTATATCGATGCCCAGCTCAAGCGCGTTCGTGGACACGACGCCCTGAATATCGCCTTCGCGCAGTCCTTTTTCGATTTTTCGCCGTTCCAGCGGCAAGAGTCCGCCCCGGTACGGAACGACGGTGATGCCATGGTTCTGATTGAACACGTTCGCGAGCGAATCGTTGATGTAGGAGGCGATCACCTCTGTTTTCACCCGCGAATGGGCGAACAGTATCGTCTTAATCCCTGCCTTCAGAAAGGACAGGGCCCAGCGCTGGCTTTCGTTCATGACGCTGCGCCTGATGCCCTGCACCGCGTCCACGAGCGGCGGATTGTACAGAATAACCGTTTTCTCTCCCGAGGGCGCGCCGTTTTTATCAATGAGATTGACCGGCGCTCCGATCAGTTTTTCCGCAAGCTCGCCGGGATTGCCGATCGTGGCGGAACACAGGATGAATACAGGCTCGGAGCCGTAGAATCGCG
The DNA here is from genome assembly GCF_021021555.1 of Teretinema zuelzerae. Classification (NCBI taxonomy): domain Bacteria; kingdom Pseudomonadati; phylum Spirochaetota; class Spirochaetia; order Treponematales; family Treponemataceae; genus Teretinema; species Teretinema zuelzerae. Next base: position 187,270 of record NZ_JAINWA010000003.1, read on the forward strand.
CGACACGCAACAGGCGTCTCAGCAGATTCGCCATGTGGCTGCCGAAAATACCCCGGTACATGTGCATTTCATCGATCACGATGAATTTGAGGTTGGAAAAAAAGCGGATCCATCTGGTGTGATTGGGCAGAACTCCCGAATGGAGCATATCAGGATTCGATATGATGATGCGTCCCTTGTCCCGGGCGTCGTTTCTCAGCGACTGAGGAGTGTCTCCGTCGTAGATGCACACTCGCAAGGGAATGCGGCTCCCTTCCAGGCCGCCGCCCCGCTCTACATTGCCGACCATTCCGTTGATTTCGTTCTGCTGATCCTGGCTCAGCGCCTTAGTCGGAAAAAGATAGAGGGCCCGGGCGTCCGGATTCTCGAGAAGGGTTTGCATGACGGGCAGGTTGTAGCAAAGCGTTTTTCCGGATGCAGTCGGCGTTACGATGACTGTGTGCGATCCTCCGCGTACCGAGGCCCAGGATTCCCTTTGATGAGAGTACAGCTGCTTCATTCCCCGGTCGCGGCAAGACTCTTCAAGCCGGGGATCCAGATTTTCCGGAAAGGGAACCAGTATTCCGTCCTTCGCGGGAATCTTTTGAATGTTCCCGATGTAGGGAGCGAACGCGGGATCGGAGAGAATGCGGGAAAGAGAGTCCTCGGTAGTCATGAGGGGAGTATAGCACAGCGACAAAAAAAGTGAATATCTAAACCGGTTAAGCCGCTTTTTAAAGTGGCAGACCGCCGACGGCGGGAGTATAATCTAGACTGCTTGATAACAACTTGAAGGAGATCATCGTGTCAAAAGTCCTCTCGATAATTCTCGGCGGCGGAAAAGGAACCCGCCTGTATCCATTAACAAAGGAACGATCAAAACCGGCCGTACCGTTCGGGGGAAAGCATAGAATCGTCGATATTCCGATATCGAACTGCATCAACTCGGGATTCAATCAGATTTATGTTTTGACACAGTTCAACTCGGCGTCTTTGCATATGCATGTGGCGCACGCGTATAACTTCGATTCGTTTTCAGGCGGCTTCGTAGAGATTCTTGCGGCAGAACAAACCTTCGAACACTCCGGCTGGTACGAGGGAACCGCAGACGCGGTGCGGAAAAACTTCATGCACTTTAAAACGCAAAAGCCGACCCACTACATCATTCTTTCCGGCGATCAGCTGTATCATATGGACCTGGCCGAATTTCTCAAAAAGCACCAAGAATCCGGAGCAGACATCACCATAGCGTGTACGGCGGTCAATCGCGCCGACGCATCCGGATTCGGCATATTGAAGGCGGACAAAACCAATAAAATCACCGAATTCATGGAGAAACCCGGTTCGACAAAGGATATATCCGAATGGATCATTCCCGACGAAACCCGGACTCCCGGCGCCGTGAAAGGGAAGGACTACCTCGCTTCCATGGGCATATACATTTTCAATGCAAACGTCATGGAAGAATCCTTGAACAATACGCTCACGGATTTCGGCAAAGAAATCATCCCCGAGGGAATAAAAAAATACGCGGTCAACGCCTATGTCTACGACGGATATTGGGAAGACATCGGAACGATCAGAAGCTTTTACGATGCGACGCTCGATCTCACTGGAATAACGCCGAAATTCAATTTTTACGACGAAGACGCTCCGATCTACACGCATAACAGAAACCTTCCGTCATCGAAAGTGAATATGGCGACTCTCGACCAGGTTACCACCTCCGAAGGATGCGTCATCACTAACGCCACGATTAAGCGCTCTGTGATCGGCATCCGCTCGATAATAGAAAGCGGATCCTATCTTGAAGGCGTAATCTGCATGGGCGCGGACTGTTACGAAACAGATTCCGAAAAAGCGGACAACGCGGCGAAGAAAATTCCCAACATCGGAATCGGAGAACGCTGCGTAATACGCAGATCGATCATCGACAAAAACGCAAGAATAGGAAAAGACGTCTCGATCGGAATGGGAAAGATTCCCGAAGACGGAGACTACGGCTGGTATCATGTGGTGGACGGCATCTATGTCATCACCAAGAACGCCTGCGTACCGGACGGAACTGTGATTTAAAGGCTCAAAGCCGACGGCTGAAATTGAAATAGAGGTTTGCGTTCGAAGCGTCCGAATACAATTCGGGACGCCGGCGCAAACCTTTTTTATTTACCGGTATATTCCGGAGACTTCCGAAATGATTCGCAAACCTTCCCGAACCTCTTCCGCTGGCCGGGAATAATTCAGTCGGAGGCATTTTTCGCGATGCGGGTGGTTTTTCCAAGATTGTTCTGCGTCGGAGCCCTTTTCGCGGCCGAAGAAAAAATACTCGCCCGGAACGACCACGACTCCCCTGCTTTTCAGATGAGCGTATAACTCGATTGCCGGAATAGTCAGATCTGGAAGATAGAGCCAGAGAAAAATAGATCCTTCATTGCGATGAATCTGCCAGGGCCTGCCTTCCCAGAACTCGGAAACCCAGGCCTGGGCTTCTCGCGATTTTCCGCGGTAAAAGGGCTGAACGACATCGCTCGCGAGAGATTTGAGCTCCCCGCTGAGAATCATCCCTTCGGCGAGTACCTGGCCGAGCGACCCGGACGCAAGGGCGACGATGGAATTGAGAGAAGAAATCGCCCGGACGATTTCCGCAGAGGCAATCACGATTCCGGTGCGCAGCGAAGGCAGGCCGATTTTCGAGAGGCTCATCGATAAAATCGTGTGTTCGTCCCAGTAGGGCGCAGGCGTTCCGTCCAGCATGTCCGGGAATATGATGTCGGGAAACGGCATTCCGTAGGCGTTGTCGATCATAAGCGGAATTCCGTGCCGGGCGGCCAATCGGGCAAGGGCGCGGATTTCGTCATCGGTTAGAACGTTTCCTGTCGGATTCGTCGGCCGGGAAACGCACAGAGCCCCTACTTCCGGATGATCGGCGAGATATTCCGTAACCAAGGGCAAATCGATCCTGTACTTGAAGGTATGTTCGTCGTCGTTGGTTGTTCTGGCAGGAAGCGTTACGAAGGTGTCCGGGTCTATGCCCTGATCGGCGTACCCGACGTACTCGGGAACGAGGGGAAACAGAATGGTTTTCCGTTCCTTTCCGTTCTCGGAAAAAAGATTAAAGAGATAAAAAAAGGCGGACTGGCTGCCGTTCGTTATGGCGATGTTCTCCGGTCCTATGTCCCAACCGTACTGGCCGCGGAAAAAGCCGACGAGGGATTCGATAAATCGAATGCGTCCCTGAGGAGCGTCGTATCTGCTGATCGCGTTTTCAAACTCATCCGGACGGGCCAACAGCGATTCCATTTCACGCCGGTAGGCCTGTTCCACCTTGGTTATGCGCGCGGGATTGCCGCCGCCCAGCATCCGCGGAACGACGCCCTCGGGCAGCGGGCGTCCCAAATCATCCATAAGCCTCAGAATTCCGGAATCTCCGGTCAATTTTTTACCGAACGAGGAAAAATTCATGAAAACGAGTATATCAAATTATCATCTCTTTGTGCACGGCTCTTCGTTTTCGTGTTCCGGAACTCCCGATAAATCCTCGTCCCTGCTGCGCAAAGAGTCAGTCGGCGAGGCGGAATCCGAGCGCAAAACCGGCAACAGCGGTTTTTTCACGCTGATCGCCAGCTTTCCGCTGCGGCCGTCCACGCGGACGGTATCTCCGGGCTGCAATTGTCCTGAAATGATCAACAGCGAAAGCGGATCCTCGATTTCCTTTTGAATCAGGCGACGCATGGGCCGAGCGCCCATGGAAGGCTCATATCCGTTTTCGACGAGATACGAACGGGCGGCGGGCTTGAGATCGAGAGCGATTTTCTGTTCAGACAGCCTTGATTGCAGCTCTCCGATCTGTATTTTCAGGATCGACGCGATCTCGGGCCGGGTAAGCGCGTTGAACACGATGATATCGTCTATGCGGTTGATGAACTCGGGATTGAAAAGACGCTTGAGTTCGCTCATCGCGCTCGATCGAATTTCTTCATAATCCATCACTCCGTCCCGCCCGAGCGAGAAGCCGAGGCGGTTCTCGCGGTTGATGAGTCGAGCGCCGGCGTTGCTCGTCATGATGATGACCGTATTGCGGAAGTTGACGGTATGTCCGAGGTTGTCCTTTAGTTCGCCTTCCTCGAGCACCTGCAGGAGCAGATTGAAAACATCCGGGTGAGCTTTTTCTATCTCGTCTAGAAGGATCACCGCGTACGGATTCCGTCGGATTTTTTCCGTTAATAATCCTCCGTCTTCGAAGCCCACATAGCCGGGAGGAGCGCCGACCAGGCGGGACGCGTTGTGCTTCTCCATATAGTCGCTCATGTCTATGCGAACAAGGGAGTCTTCGGCGCCGAACAAAAATTTTGCAAGCGTTTTAGCGAGGAGGGTTTTTCCGACTCCTGTGGGCCCGAGGAAGATGAACGAGCCCATCGGCCTGCGCGTCGAGGAAATGCCCGCCCGCGAGCGCCTGATCGCGCTCGCTATGACGGATATGGCGTCGTTCTGCCCGATGATCGTCTGATGGAGCTCTTTTTCCAGGTTTACAAGCCGTACGGACTCGGACTCGTTCAACGCGCTCGCAGGAATGCCGGTCATTACGGAGATTACATCGCAGATATCCTGAGGAGTCACCGTATTGACCGAGGCAGGCTCGGGATTCTGCCATTTGGCACGGATATCCTCGATTTCGCTCTTTAAACGGCGTACTTCATCCCGTATCAGGGCGGCGCGCTCGTAATTCTGCGTTTGAACCAACTCTTTCTTCTGTTCGGCAAGTTCGTTGATCCGCTGTTCGAGCGTATTCAATTCGTCCGGACGTACGTCGCCCTCGATTTTCTTCATGGCACCGGCTTCGTCGAGGACATCAATGGCCTTGTCCGGGAAAAAACGGTCCGTAAGGTAGCGCCGGGAAAGATCAACGATGCTTTGAAGGGTTTCTTCCGTATACACGACCGAGTGATGGGTTTCATAGCGCGAACGAATACCCTTTAGTATCTTCAAGGTGTCGGCAGGGTCGCTTTCATGGACGAGGATAGTTTGAAACCTCCGCTCGAGAGCCGCGTCTTTTTCGAAATACTTTCGATATTCGGCGAGAGTGGTCGCTCCGATGCACTGCAAATCGCCGCGGGCCAAGGCTGGTTTGAGCATGTTGGAAGCGTCCATCGCGCCCTCGGCTCCGCCGGCTCCGATAATCGTATGAAGCTCGTCTATAAAAAGAATTATGTTGCCGGCTTCCGCGATTTCTTTCATGATCCTTTTCAGCCGTTCCTCGAACTCGCCCCGATATTTCGTTCCGGCTATTACGGAAGCGAGATCGAGAACGAGAAGGCGCTTTCCTACCAGATTATGGGGAACTTTTTCGGCGACTATCCGCTGGGCGAGGCCTTCTACAATGGCGGTTTTTCCGACACCCGGCTCTCCTACGAGAACCGGATTATTTTTATTTCTCCGGGAAAGTATCTGCACCATCCGCTTGATTTCATTTTCACGGCCTATGACCGGGTCCAGGCGCCCTTCCCTGCTCATCGCGGTTAAATCCCGGCTGAATTCCTGAAGCAGGCTCGCGTTTCTCTGATTGGCGGTTTCGTTCTGCGAGGGCCGTTTCGGACGGGTTACGACTGTAACGTCCCGGGCGCTGGTCATTTCGAGAATCAACTGGCGTACTTCGTCCACCGTTATCGTTTCCTGCTCGAAAAACTGGTTCATCACGCTCTGGGATTCCCTGATGCAGGCAAGAAGAATATGTTCGGTTCCGATATAATCATGGCGTAGCGTGCGCGCTTCGATCGAGGCTGCGTCCAGCATGCCCCGCAGTCGCCTGGAGGGAGGAATATCGCCGAAGACGATGGTTCCGACGCGGGCGGGAAGCGCCTGTTCAAGCTGAAGCTGCAGTGCGAGAATATTGATTTTCAGCCCCTGCAATACGGAGAACGCGGTGCTGTCCGCCGCGCGGACGAGGGCGAGCAGAATGTGCTCGGGAAGAAGCTGATCGGCGTTAGATCTTTTCGCTTCTTCCTGTCCCAGTATGGTTAACAGCTTTTGAGCCCGTTGCGACAATCCCTTAAACATATGGCGGCTATCTCCTCTCGTGTATGTCGGCGGTTTTAAGCACTTCCTGAATCACCATAGCTCTCAACCGGTCTAATTTCATTTCTTCCGACGTTATGTCCTCTTCAATAATAATACCGGTCGACGAAATAACAAAACCGATATGGGCAGTTTGTATTCGATACAGCAGGGCCGTTAAATCGCGGTGCAGAACTCCGGTCACAAGACCCAGATAGAGGCCGAGCCTCAAGGACCCGAGCAAGGATACGCCCTCGGTTAAACTGATGAAACGGGCGTATTTCGCGGTGACGATAGCACGGAAAACCGCGTCTTCGACCTCTGTTTTCCGCCGGGCCCACAGGTCTTCGCGAGCTTTGCGCTCAAGCTCGACAAGCTTTGCCGCCCCCTGCTCCATGAAGGCCAATTGGGACTCGATGGTTCCGACTCCCGCCGACGCGTTGGAAATGTGATACAGAGCCCCTAACGACGCAACCTGAGATTGGGCGGAGTCCCGGCCGGCTCCGTAATACCCGCGGATTATGTATTGCTGGGAAAGGAATTCCCGGATCACCCGCTCGATCAGTCCGGTCATTTCAAGAGCCGGAAGATTTAAAAGCGCTGAAATCTTCATGCCGGAACCCGTGTTCGACAGCGAAGAAGCAAGGTACCCGAAACCGGCGAGAGAAGCGAAATGGAGGCGCTCCTGCATTTTACCTTCCAGGGCGGTTGCCAGATCGAATACGGTCTTCAGCGACAAACCCGGCTGGTAGGCCGCGATTCTGAGATGGTCCTCGATGTTCACCGTGGCCGAAAGCACTCCGTCTTCGCGGAGTATTACCGCTTTCCATGGTTCGCTTCCAGCTCCGGTTTCCAGAAGGCCGCGCTCCGCGAGAATCTTGCGTCCCGGACCGTCTATGCCGGAAAGTCGAATCATCTGATAGAGGTCGACTTCATCCACATGATTGAACGCGTCGAACACGAGGGATTGTATGCGCTCGGCTTCATCGGATTTGAGAACGGCCGGGAAGACGAAGCCGCCCAGGTTTCTCGCCAAGCGAAGGCGCGAAGAAAGGCATACGTCAGAATCCGGACCGTCGCAGGTGTACCATGCGTCTTTTGGGGATACGCCGTTAGTCATTTTTATCTCCGAGCGCCCGTATTCGATCCCGATAATACGCCGCCAACTCGTAATCTTCGCGTTCAATCGCCTTTCTCAATTCTTCGCGCATGTTTTCCGGAGCGACCCGTTCGTTTTGAAAGGCTTCATGGATTGCGGGAAGCGGGCCTGTATAGGAGAAGTCTATGCCGTCCTTGCGCAGAATGCCGATGATTTCCGCTTGAAATGCATGATAGCATTCCGCGCAGCCTGCGCGGCCGGTTTTTCGTATTTCAGAAAGCGCGGTACCGCATTGGGGACAGGAGGGAATGAGTTTTCCCGCATCGGCTGAACCTTCGGTTATTCCGGAAAATATGCCGCCCAGGGATATATCCATCTTGCTTTCGCCGGTGGTGAAACCCCTCTCGCGGGCGCATTCTTCGCATAAATGCAATTCGATCGATCCGTCCCGCGAAACCTGTTGAACGAAAATAACGGCGGACTTACGCCTGCAAATATCGCACTTCATCACACCTTCCTTAAGGTATCGAGCGGTTTTTCCGATCCCGCCCTCAAAGCCGGAAAAATCGAAACAAGCGAAGAAAGCAGCAGGGTTCCGGCCGCCACGAGATACAGTTCGGCCGCATCGAGCCGAACGGGTATGCCCTGAATATAATACGCCGGATCGAGCAGCTTGACTGCGGCGGGAGGGGCCGACGAGGAAGAAGAGCCCAACGCATAGGCGAATCCCGAAATGCCGTTTAAAACCTGCTCCAAAAACGAAAAAATCTCGTTGATGTTCAATGCGCACAGGATTCCCAGCGGAAGGCCCGCGACGACTCCTCCCAGCCCCGTGAAGAAGCCGGCCAGAACGAAGGCGAAGGCGATGTCCGACGGATGAGCGCCGATGCTTTTCAGTATCGCGATTTCCTTCCGCCTTTCCATTACGGTCATAACCAGGGCCGAAGAAACGTTCACCGAGGCTATGCACAATATGAGAAACATGATGAACAGCAGGAGGATGCGCGTTGTATTGAAGGACTGAAGCTGGGATCTGTTCAATTCCTTCCAGGTATAGCAATCGAATCCGTCGGGGAGACTTCCGAGAAGTTCATCCCGGACGCCGGACAAATCGCCGTAGGGATCGTCCGTATACACGCTGATGAAGGAATGAGCAGTGTCCGGATCGAGGATGCTTGAGTCCGAGGCGAAGGGCACGAAAACCCACAGCGCGTCGAGCTCCTGATAGCCTGAGGAAACGACCGAGCGCACTGTTCTCGAGGCGAACTTCGGCGTTTCCTTGCCGGAAGGGCTTCGATGTATGGTGAGCAGCCTGATGCGGTCTCCGGGAGCGAGGCCGACAGTTTCGGCAAGTTTCTCTCCGATGACGGCTTCGCCCTGTTCAGGAGCCCCGCCCGTTCCCGCAACCACGCGGAGGAATCCGTCCGATCCGAAGGATCGGGTAAAGAAAGCATCTGACACGGCGCGAATCGTCGAACCGCTTCTTCCCTTCGGCCCGATGGCGATTCCGAGCCCCTGGCGTTCTGCCGCGGCGTCCGCAATCGAGGCCGAATACCGGGGCAGTTCGGCTCTCAATGACTCAAGAGCGCCCGCATCCCCTGAAGCGTCCGAAAGTCCCGAATAATCGGCGACTCGCAGATGGCCCGAGGATAATTCGATAATGCGCCCCGAAATGCCTTCAATCATGCCGTCGGCTACGACGAGAACCGCGATGAGCGGAACGAGGCTGATTCCGATTCCCGCCACGGCGCCTATCAAACTCTTGCGGGCGTTAGAGAGCGAAAGCCGTGATCCGATTCCCATAAGGCGCAGCGCGAAAAGAACCGAGACACCCATTCTCATGAGCGGACCAGCCTTCCTTCCTGAAGCCGATACAGATGATCGGCCCGCGAAGCCATAGCCGGATCGTGAGTGACGATGATCAGCGAAGCGTTGTGACGATCGGCGGCCGAGAATAGCACATCCTGGATCATCAGAGCGTTCGCGGGATCGAGATTTCCCGTCGGCTCGTCGGCGAGCATTAATGCAGGCCTGTTCACCAGGGCCCGGGCGACGGCTGCCCGCTGCCTCTCTCCGCCCGATAATTGCGAAGGGAAATGATGCAGCCGGTGTTCCAAACCGACGTCTGCAAGCAGCTCTTTCGCCCTCTCAAGAGCTTCCCTCCGGGATACGCCCGCCATGAAAGCAGGCAGCATCACGTTTTCGAGGGCGGAAAAATCCTTTAACAGGTAATGGAACTGAAACACCAGCCCGAGATACGAGCTTCTATACCGCGCAAGATCGCGTTCGCTCAAGGCATGAACCGAAAAGGAACCGGCCTGTATCGTTCCTGCATCCGGAGTATCCAGCCCTCCGATGATATTGAGAAGGGTGCTCTTACCGCATCCCGACTCTCCTGTTATCGCGATTTTCTCGCCCCTGGAGAGCGCAAGGCTCGCGCCGTTCAATATGCGCAGCACTTCGGCTTCGCTGGGATAGGTTTTTGAAACGTCCTGCAATTCCAGAACTATATCACTCATACCGAAGGACCTCCGCCGGTTTCAGCCGCGTGATAGCACGGCTCGCCAGCCATGCAGCGCAGGATGCTGAAAATACTCCGAATAAAAACACGAAAACGACTTCAGGGAAAAGAATGCGGACGGGAATTTCATCCATGTAAAAATAATCGGGACTGAACAAAGTGAACGAAGAGCCCGGAGCGGAAAGCAGGAGCGCCGAAACGAAGGTCTGTATTCCGTTCACCGCGGTTTCTGCGAAGGAGAAAAAATCGTTGATGCGCACCGAGACGAGCAAACCTGAAAGAAGGCCGATGACCGAGCCGGCAAGCCCGATTCCCAAACCGTTAAAAACGAATACGTATTGGACGTGTTTCGGAGCGGCTCCCATCGCAGTCAATACGCTGATCTCTTCCCTTCGTTCATAGACGGACCGGCGCATTGCGTTGTAGATATTCACCGTAACGACGAGAAAAATCAATACAGTCAAAAAAAGAAGCATGTTCTTTTCTATGCGCAAGGCGTTGAAAAACGCCCGATTGTAGTCGCGCCAGGAACGGATCTTAGCGCCGGGATACATCGAGGAGAGCTCGCGAATAAAGGCCGAGTCTCGTTCGAGAGAGTTTAATTTCACCGCCGTTTTTATGTTCGATCCGCCGCCGAGAAGCAAGCCGGCCTCCTGGCTCACCAGCGCGAAGGAGCTGTCGATTTCGTAATAGCCGGTTTTAAATAATCCCCGGACGATGAACTCGGCGTTTTCAGGAAACAAGTCCGTGTCCGCTCCTCCGGCAACCGCGACGAGAGACACCCTGTCGCCCGTGCGCACGGAGATAAGCCGGGCAAGCTCGTATCCGAGCAGGATCGACGAAGGTGATTCGAGAGAAAACGAGCCCGTCTGCATTTCGACTTTGTTTTTAAAACCGGCGTCGATCGACGGCAAATCTTCCGGAATGCCCCTCAGGAGCACGCCGGATTCACGGCTATACCTGCCCCGTATCAGAGCCTGCGTTTCGCTGTATTGGTACGCCGTCCGTACACCGGGAAGGCCTATAATCTCGATCGGACCGGGATCCGCGCCTTCGACCTGGACATGGGCGGAGCTGAATTCAAGGATGCTCTCGATATAACCCATCTGAAATCCGTTCATCACGGATAAAATGACAATGAGGGTCATGACTCCGAAGCCGATGCCCAATACCGAAAGAAGGCTCGTCACGGCGGATCGGCCCTTGTAATCGACCGATCCGAATCTTCGGGCGGTAAAAGATATCCAACGCGCGTCGGCAAGGCGTAATCTCATCGGGAAACCATCCCGGTTCGAATGCCGTCGACCCATTCGATAGTTAAAATCTCCAGGCCGTTTCTATAAATAGTTTCCGTCCAGTCGTCTTCATCCGTGTATACGGATCTGCTTTGCATCGCGGAATTCCGGAAAAAATCCACCGTCTTAAGGTACGGCTCGTCGCTGTAGCGGATTTCCTTGCGCGTAACAACCGCGCCGGCCGATTTTTCGTACGAGGTCAACCTGTTTTGTTCGTCCCAGGTCCACGATTCCCGTTCAAGAATCGATCCTTCGGCGTCCTTGCTTTCGCGGGAAACGGGATTTCCGGCGGAATCCCATTTTTGTTCTATCGTTTCCGTTTCCTTCGTATCTATGCGGAAGGTCGGAATAGAGCTGTTTCCTTCATAGACCCAGGAGGTTTCTACGGTAATCGCGTTATTCACCCAGGTCAACGCCGACGACGGCCGGGTTAATTGATCGTACTCTTCAAGAATCCATTCGTCGCCCGTGACGAGAATGGTCGAATCTCGTCCGGTTCTCGCATAGGACGGCTGTGCGTTCTCCTGTGAAAATGCGGAAAATGAGGAGAAAAGAACGAAGCAAGCCGAGGCAAGAGGCAGAATAGATTTCATCACTCTGTCAGTCCGATGAACTCGTCAAGATATTTCGATGCCGAGAACCGGGAAAAATCTCCGTAGCCTTCTCCGGTGCCGACAAAGGCGACGGGAAGCCCCAACTCCCTCCCCGCCGCGAGCGCGACGCCTCCGCGTGCGGTGGAGTCGTATTTCGTCAATATCAAGGCGTCGACGCCGACGGCTTCGTGAAAGACTTCCGCCTGGCGCAATCCGTTCTGACCGGTGGTCGCGTCGAGCACGAGCAGCTTTTTATAGCAGCCGTGGTCCGAGCGCGATGCGGCGATGCGGTCGATTTTCTGGAGTTCCCGGACAAGATTGTCCTTATTGTGCAGCCGGCCAGCCGTGTCGGCGATCACCAAGCCGCCGCCCTGCGAGCGGACCGCTTCGGCGGCGTCGTATATCACCGCGCCGGGATCGGCTCCGTGCGCCTGGGCGACGACCCTCAGCGAAAGACGCTCGCCGTGAAGCTGCAATTGTTCGATGGCCGCGGCGCGGAAGGTGTCGGCGGCGGCCAATACGACTGGCACATATCCCTGGGCGTTGTAGGCATGGGCCATCTTCGCGGCTGAGGTGGTTTTACCTACTCCGTTGACTCCCAGAAGAAGATACACATTCGTTTTGCCGATTTCAGGAACCAGAGAACATTCGCGGACATCCGGAGCCAACAGCTCCCCGAGCTTCCCCAGAATTTCGGATTTTTCCGTTAAGCCCTCGGTTTTGCAGCGTTTCTCCAGCGTCTCCACGATTTCAAAAGCCGCCCTGGCTCCGAAATCGCCCTCTATCAAGGCGTCGGCGAGATCTTCGAAGAAAGCATCGTCCATGCTGCCGTGAAGCCCGAAAAAGCGTTTCAATTTCTGTGCAAAAGAAGTACCAGCCATCACCCTATTCCTTTTCGGCGGAGAAAGAAGCTCTGCGCGGGACAGCCTGTTCGGCCGCCAAAATATATCTGACCAATTGAACGGCCAGATTGATTCCCAGTCCGATGCTGACCCCCCGGGAAACGGCGGCGGCCTGAGTCCACGCATTGATCGATTCGGCGATATCCGCCGTTTGCTCCAGCCTGCCCTCGTTGTATGCCCGATACATATTAAGGCTTTTCCCCTGAAGCATCAACGTCGGCGGGAGCGAAAGATAGAGCGCGCCCAGCGACCAATAAAAGGTTTTGCGCGCCTTTTCCATGCGTTTTTCAGTGTTCGTTTTATTGAGTCTCACCTGCGCTTCGAACGCGTCTTCCTGCTCGGTTGACGGGATGTCGAGAACGAACCAGGTGCGGACGTTCCCAGTTTCGATGTTGCCGACCGCTTCTCCGGGGACAAGATCAAGCACGGATGAAGAATCGGTTTTCAGCGTCTTATCGTGAATATAAACGGTCGAATCGAGGGAACCAGGATTGAAAGCGACCTGCACTGTCTGCAGGGGTTCGAGGGAAATGGCAACATCGAACTCGGACGCATCGAAAAAAGCCGCCTTCTTTTCGGCTGAACGGTAGCCCGGAGCCTCGACGCGCAGAACATGTTCGCCCTCATGGGTGCGGACTTCTCCGTCTGCAATATCCAGCAATGAACCGTCCAGAAAGACTCGGGCTTCCGCGGGGTCCGCCTTGATTCGAAGCACAACAGAGGGGCGATTCGACAGAGTCGGCGTCAATCTGAGGGCGAGCAACGTAACGAGCTGGTCCAGGTCTTCCCAGGCGCCCGCGGCCACTACGGGTTCTGCCGGTAAACCCGGCAAACCTGTTTGAAACGAGGCGGATACGCAAGCATAGCCGGCAATGTCTTCGACGGTTCCGGTCAAGAGGGCCGATACGCCGGCGGCTTTCAACTCCGATGCAAGGCTTGCCCCTTCTTTTCTCGTCCAGTATTGATTTCCGTCCTTCCAAAGACCGATCTTTCGCATCGAAGTTTGCGGAGACGGGTCGGACAGGAATACGTCGATTTCTTTCGATTTTGCATCGATTTCAGCTTGTTTTGCGGCGATATCATCCGCCGCCTTCCGTCGTTTTTTTTCTTTTTCGGAATCGTCTTCGGCGGAGAACAGAATCTTATCCCGGCTTAGAAGCAGATCCGAACGGGATTTGACGAGGGCCAGCTTTGCGTCCGACAGTTCTTTCAGCTTCCTGGCCTGCAATTCGTCGGGAAGCACCATGCGGGACGACACGGTAGAGATCCTGCCGAGAAGGAGAGACGGAATAGCCTTCGAATACGGAGCATAGAGGGGATTCGGTTCCGTCAAAGAGAACTCTTCGGCCGCGATAACCCAAGCGTCTTGCGCGCAAAGCCGGGAAACGAACAAGAAAGCCAGGACGGCCGGCGAAATGCGCCTAATGAGAGACAAGGTCGAGAACTCCGGGAATATCGGGACAGGAGAAAGGTTTTTGAACGAAGGCGGAAGCCCCGCATGAAAGCGCTTTTTCAACGAGGTCTTCTTCTCCCGGCGATGAAATGAAAATGAAATGAGTCGAAGGGCTGAGCGATTTCAGGGGAGCGGGATCTACGAAAAAAAGAGATTCGTAAAAAACGGCGAAAACATTCGAAGAGGATAATGTTCCGCTCAGCCAAGAGAGCGATTCGGCTGTCGAATCTTCTGATATAGCGGAAAGACAGGAGAGAACCTTCCTTCCCGCGATATTCAGAGAAATCTCATCGGCAAGAAACCTGGACCTGCTCAGCACTGCGATCATAAATCTTCGTCGTCTCCTTCCAGCGGCAATCCTTTCCATTTGCTGTTAAGCCACGCTTCCATGAAGGGATCCAGGTCTCCGTCCATGACGGCCTGTATATTTCCGGTTTCGTGGCGGGTGCGGAGATCCTTGACCATGGTATACGGCTGAAACACATAGGAACGTATCTGGTTACCCCAGGAAATATCCTTTTTTTCGGCGGAAAATTTCTGGTTTTCCTGTTCTTTCTTCTCCTTGTAATACTCGTATAATCTGGCTTTCAGTATGTTCATCGCAGTCTGTCTATTCATGATCTGGCTGCGTTCGGACTGGCATGCTACGACGATGCCGGTCGGAAGGTGCGTAAAGCGTACTGCAGAATCGGTTTTATTGACGTGCTGGCCTCCGGCTCCTCCCGCACGATACGTATCAACGCGGAGATCCTCAGGGCGGATATCGACTTCGATGGTGTCGTCGAGAATCGGGAACGCATGGACGGAGGTGAAAGAAGTATGCCGGCGCGCATTGGCGTCGAAAGGACTGATGCGCACCAGACGATGAACGCCCGACTCGCCTTTCAAATAGCCGAACGCGTATTCTCCGGTTATCTGGTAGGTCACGGATTTAATGCCGCCGTCGGCTTCGAGAATATCGACCGTATCTATTTTCAAACCCCGCCGCTCCGCCCAGCGGACGTACATGCGCGCGAGCATCTGAGCCCAATCGCAGGCTTCCGTGCCGCCCGCTCCGGCATGTATGGATAGCCAGGCGCCGTTTCGGTCGACTTCATCGGAAAGCAGATTGAGAATATTGAGTTTTTCGAATCGTTCTCGAGAAGCCTTCAAGCCCTGTTCGATTTCAGGAACCAGCGAATCGTCGCCGGATTCCTCGGCGAGTTCGTACAGGGCTTCCAAATCGGCGATCTGGGTGCGAAGAACGCTCCAGGGCTCGATTCGCGCCTTCAGACTCTTGAGTTCGGCCATGGTTTTTTCAGCTTTCTTCTGATCGTTCCAAAAACCCGGGGACGCGGAAAAATCCTCTTTTTCCGCTATTTTTTCGCGAATGGTATCCGGGTCAAAGACGCCCCCAGATTTCATCGACTGCGGTTTTTAATTCATAAACCGGCGCTTTGCATTCTTCTAATATCATTATCTAAACTCCTCTGCTCTGATAGTATTTGATTTATGCCCTTCCGCTCGTTTTTGCGCGGCCGGGAGAAGGCGGAACAGGAGGTTTTACGAGTATCCTCTTCCATTTTTTCTTCGACAAAACGGTGACGGCCATTGCTCCATCAACCGGAAACTGATAGAGCCGAACCGAATCGTAGTAATCGGTAACCCTATCGATCTCCTGCTTCAATTGAGCGGCGGAATGCTCGGAAATCGAGACCGATTCCCAACACGCCCGCTGAACTTTTTCAAAGCCCCAGGTCGCAAGTATTTCCGCTAATTGACGCGCTGATTCCTCCCCGCCGGGATCGAGAACAACAGATACAAACATAGCCTAGAATACGGGAAAGAAATTATCTTGTCAAATCATCAATTAACTGCGAAAATAAAAGGACGGAGATTCTGATGAAAAAAATCGTTATGCTGACGTATATTGCGCTGCTTGTTCCGCTCTTTTCGCAGGAAGCCGATCCTTCGATTTTACCGGACGATGCGCGTACGGAAGATTTCGACAGAACCGTACCGCCCGCTCCCGTGGTTACCGATCTTCGCGCCTCTATTTCCGAAACAGTTGTCAGCCTTTCATGGAACAGCCCGCCGACGCCCGCCGGCGGATTCGTCATTCTCAGATCGGACAAGCCGATTTCATCGATTTCATGGTTTTCGGCGGAACAGCGCGCCCGGCTCTCGCCCGACTCAACCGAATGGTCGGAAGCGATAGAACCGGGAGAATCATGGTATTACGCGGTGCTTTCCACAAACCCCGACGGGGGAGAATTCGGCTTGTTCATCCCGGCCGGCAATTCATTGCTGATACCGGTGGCTTCAGGCGGATCCGCCGCACAAGTTCCCGCTGTCTTCTCGTCGTTCGACGTCATGACGCGAAACGAGTCCGTTATTATCACATGGAAGGCGTCCGTCCCGGGCAAACAGCTTGTGTTGTACCGTTCTACCGCTCCCTTTACCGGGATCTCCGATCTTGCTCAGGCTGTAGTGGTTGGTTCCTTCATCGACACGAACATGCCCTTCGTCGACTACCCGGTGCCGGGAATACCTTTTTTCTATGCAATGCTGGACGAGGATCTTTTACGAAGCGGGGCTATTTCATTTTTGGACGGATCGAATACGAACCGGATTCCGGTTGAAATTCCGGTTCTGTACATCGGACTTTCCAGAAAACCGCTTCCCGCTGTGCGCCCGATGCCGCTGCCGTGGCTCAACCCCTCTCAATCGTTGGCGCGGGAAAAAATTGTATTTTCAACGGCCACGGAGCGAATGATACGCGAGATCGCGGAAATGGCGGATCGGCAGAAAATCAAAGCGCGCATGCCCTACGTGTTTCCCGCGGAAAAGGGGCCGTTTCAGGGAGCAGGCGAAGAACTGGCTCTACGAAAAATAATCGAAACGAGTTTTATTCAATCGAATTGGGAAGATGCATGCGCTGAAATAGAAACATTTCTTTCGATACGAAGGTCTCCCGAAGTCGCCTCCCGGGCAAGGTTTTATCTCGGCCAGGCTCACTATTATTCAGGAAGACCCGAGAAAGCGCTATTGGAATTTTTGCTCATCCGTGAAAGCGTATATGAAAAATCGCAGGAATGGATTCAATATTCTCTCGAACTCATGGCCTCTTCATCGCGGAATACAGCTGCGCGATGAAACGACGATTATCTGATCGACCGCAATAAAGCGAACAGAGGACTTTTCATTTCTTCACCGGCAAGACGCTCGGCCGAAGCCGGATCCTTTTCTTTTTCGACCGAGGGAATAACGGTATCGCCTGCTTTTACCCGATCGAACACGCCGTTGCGATCGATCCTTCCCAAAGACACATCCTCGTCGACCTCAGCAATCGTAATTGTACCGATTATCGACTCGGGAGCGTATTCAAGACCGAAGCCTTCATTTGAGACCCTTGCCTTCCCCGGAGCGAGAATCTCAAATTTGTCGCCTTTTTTAATTCCGTCCGTTTTTCCCAGATCAATAACCGCATCCGACTGGTATCTTCCGACGACGGCCGCGCGGACGGGAAGAGCTTGGGTGAGCGCTTGAGCCATGCGCCTGAGCGACGAGGAGTACCGATCGTTTCCGGTTCTGAACACGGTGAACCGCTCAGCCAGAGCTCCCGTTCTGGAAACATACACGTCCAGGACCAGCGAAAGGTCCTGATCGTTTTCCCTCAGCTCAAGCATGGCAAAATAATCGTCGCCGGAGGTGCGGGAAGCCCGAAAAGCTTCCGAATAGCTTTCAGACGGAATCTCTGAATATCGCACCTTGATGCGTTGATTGTAGGAAAGCGTTTCAGCCAACATGCGGGTCGTAATTTTATCCGCCTCGGGATGAAGAATATTTTCCGGGTCGGAGACGAAATACAAGCCTACCTGTATATGCGACTTCGACAAATATAACGGATCGATCTTCCATCTGTTTTGAACAGAGGATTGAAGCATTTTCTTATAAGATTCAACCGAATCGTTCACGGTTCTGTCGCTTTTTACCAGGGACTGGATGAACTCCAGCTGTTCCACATGGCGGGATGGAAGCCCCCGCGACAACAGCAAAGAAGCATAAGACTTCCGGAGCGCTACATTGTACGGATCGATCTTCAACGCCCGGCGGAAGGAGAATAGGGACTGGTCCGAAAGGTTTTTATCGAGGAATTGATGCGCCCGGTCTCCATGCCACTTTGCCCATTTAGAACGGGAGGTATCTTCGAGGGGTGCATGGTCGATGACGAGATTTTCAAGATAGGCCCTGAGAATCTCGTCGGAAGGATCTATTTCAACTCCGACGGCGGCTGCCCGTATCGCATCGTCGGTTCTGCCGGAAAGCTGATGCACCAATGCCTTCATATACCAGGCGTTTGAAATGTTTCTATCGCGTTCGATTCGTTTATCGCAAAGCTCGGAAACTTCCGCATACCTTTTTTGAGAAAATAATAGAGCGGAGAGAAGTTCTTCGGCTTCTTCATACTCTGGCTTAAGGGCAAGGGCCGATCTAAGCCTGTTTTCTGCCTCTCCGTATTGGCCGTCCCTTGCTGCGAGATACCCGGCTATGTAAAACACTTGAGGATTTTCGCCGTGAAAACGCAGGGCTTTTTGAATGTAGTCCCGGGCAAGTTCGCCCTTGCCGCTTTCAAGGCTCACGAGCGCGAGGGATAGCAAGGCCTTTCTGTTTTCAGGCTGTCGGTGCAGGGCTTCCTGATACAGGCCTGCAGCGCTCGACGTGCGTCCCAAGGCTAATTCGATTTCTGCTTTGCCGAACCTTGCTTGAACATCGTTCGGCCAAATCGTAAGGATTCGGGAAAAAAGAACGCGTGCATCGTCAAGTTTTCCCAAACCTACCAGATTGAACGCCTTCAGATTCAGCAGCATCGGATCGTCCTTGCCGAATCGCGCCGCCTTTTCTATCTGATCGAGCGATTGAACGAACTCTCCCAATGAGTAGAAGCATTCGGCCAAACCTGCATATGATTCCTTATGGTTCGGATTGACGCGCAGCGATTCTTGATATGCCTCGATCGCTGAATACCAATCCTCGCTGTCCTGATAACGACGGGCTCTTTCGAACAAATCAACCGCGTCGGCTGCGATTACCGAGCATAACATCGATAGAAAGAACAGAGCGATCAGTCGTTTCACGGAATCAACCTTCCTTTTGCTTCGCTATTTTCACCGTATTTATTCTATGTCCGTCCATATCCTGGATGACGAAATCGAAGTTCTTCCATGAAACCTTCTCGAATTTTACCGGGATTTTCCCGAACAGATCGAAAACGAAACCGCCGAGCGTGTCGAACTCGTTTTCAGGAAACTCCTCTCCGAGAATCGGAGACAATTCGTCGAGATTCATGCGGGCGTCGCACAGCCACGAGCCCTCGCCTATCGAAAGGATATCCTCGCGTTCGTTGTCGAATTCGTCCTGAATGTCTCCGACGATTTCTTCGATGATGTCCTCCATGCAGACTATGCCTGAAACGCCGCCGTACTCGTCGACGGCGATCGCGATATGGACATGCCGTCTTTTAAATTCCCGCAGAAGGGAGTCTATGCGTTTCGATTCGGGAACGAAAAAAGGCTTGCGTACAATTTTCTCAAGCTCGATCGGTTCCTTACGCGATGACAGCTTGATGAGATCTTTCACATAGAGCACGCCGATGACGTTGTCGATGGAATCCCTGTACACGGGGAATCTCGAATGGCCGCTCTCGGCTACTCGGGTCAACAGTTCGTCTCCCGAAGTTTCAAAGGGCAGAAAATCCACGTCGATTCTCGGAATCATTACTTCTTTGACAGACGTCTCCGATAGATCTACGATTCCCTTGATCATATCGCGTTTTTCTTCGTTTAAATTTTCGGCTATGCTTTCTTTGAGATCCAGCACCGGATCTGCATTCTTTTTGTTTTTAAAAAAAGCGCGAATGTCCATTACGATTCACCAACCAATGATATCGAAGAAAAACCGGAGAGCAGGTGCTCCTGGAATTGAAGCATTTCCTGTTCCGGAGAATTGTCCGCATGATCCATGCCGTCCAGGTGCAGAATGCCGTGGACGAGGAGCCGTTTGAGTTCGTCGTTCATCGACACGTTGAATTCCTCGCAATTCCGGGCAAGGGCGTCTACGCTGATCACGATGTCTCCGGCGTTGAACCAGGTAACCTCGTCGTCGTCGATGTACTCGTCTCCCTGTTCGAATGAAAGAACGTCCGTCGGACCTTCTATATCCCTGAAGCGCTTGTTGAGATCGGCGATAAAGGGGTCATGGCAGAACAATACCGACAACTCCCACTGATCGATATCGAGACGATTGAACACTTTCTGAATAAATGGTTCAACCCCGGTTATCCAAACAGGTTCAGCAAGCGCTTCGTCCGACGATACTTCGATCTTGTTACTCATTTCTTTTCCCTTTACCGATTAGGTCTTTTATCTTTTGTTCCTGGGCATCCGGATCTTTTTGGTTCGGATACTCGATTCTTGAATGATAATATCCGGCCAGAATATTCACAAATGTTCGCGTTATGATTCCGATGTCGCGGAATGTCAATTCAGAGGAATCCAATTGATGGGCGTTGATCTTCTGTGAAATTAGCTCTCCGATGAATTTCTCCAAACGCGGAACGGACGGCTTGTCCAATGTGCGGCACGCGGCTTCTACGACGTCCGCCAGCATGACGACGGCGGACTCCTTCGTTTTAGGAGGATTTCCGGGATACGTGAAATCTTCGGGATCGACTGAATCGTCAAGCTTCTTCGCTTCGTTATAAAAATAGGTGATCAGGCTGTTGCCGTGGTGTTCGGAGATAATATCGATGATTTCTCTGGGGAGCCGCAGCTGGCGCGCTTTTTCGATGCCCTGCTTCACATGGCTGCGGATGACTGTCGCCGATAGCCTCGGATTGATGTCCAGGTGCTTATTGTAATCCGTTTGATTTTCGACGAAATATTCGCTTTGATCCATTTTTCCGATGTCGTGATAATACGCCCCGACTCGCGCGATGAGGGGATCGGCGCCTATTTCGCGGCACGCGCTCTCTGCCAGAGTCGCTACCATGATGGAATGATTATACGTCCCGGAAACCGAGAGCAGCATTTTTTTCATGATGGGAGAATTAAGATCGGAAAACTCCATCAATCTGAAGCTGCTCGAAGTATTTAAAAGAGATTCGATGATCGGCAAAAAACCGAGCACGAATATGCCGCTCATGAATCCGTTTATCGAAGATCCGAATACCGGAGTCCACGCATCCCTCGATGAGGAGGGAAATACAACGCTTAAAAAGACAACAAGAAGAGGATTCAATACTGCGAGAATACAGGCAGATTTAACAAGATCGATGCGCTTTCCCGATACCCGCATCACCGCGATGCCGCTGATGCCAGAAAACAGGGAAAACAAGGCGGGAGCCAGAGTGAAATTCGAGGCGATCAAAGATCCGCACGCCAAAATCACGGAGAACAGCACGGCGACGCGCTGATTTATCAATATAGTCACCAGCATGGCGATCATGGCCGACGGAATGATCATAACCATATCCAGGGGAAGGGAGAAAAAGTGAATTCTCCCCGCGATGAGAACGATCAGATAATTGAGGGAAAAGAAGACGCATAAAAGAACTATCGTCCGGAACTCGGCCAACTCCTGGGGAAGCGCGGTGAAAAACATATAAAAGGACAAGAAAATAGTAAGAAGCAGAAACAGCAAGGAACCGCTGAATTGGCGTATATCTATGTATACGCCTGAATTAGCAAGCGCGTGAAGCTGGCGGAAGCTTTCATCAGTTATAATGAAACCCCTTTTGATTATTTTCTGGCCCTTTTGGAGAACAACCAGCACAGGCTGAACCTGGCGGATAGCGGCTTCCAGCTTAGCTTCGCTTTCGTCCGCCTGATACACCAGGTTTTCAGAGACGAAGGGTAAAAAGAGCGGCATAATCAAATCTGCCAGTTCAGTTTTTTTCTGCATGAGAGAAAGAGACTTCACGACATAGGACCGTAAACCGTCTCTGGTCAGCAAAGTCTTGATCGGCACTTCCTGCCGTTCGACACGGTCGTTTCGCGACCGAACGACCTCAACCTCAAGTTCGTTGAAACGCTCCATGCCCGCATCGGGAAAGGCCGTGACGCCCTCATTAACAAGCTGCTTAAAAAGACTTCGCGCAGTCAACAGCACGTCATCCCTGTTTTGAGCCGAGAACAGTTTTTTTGCCTCTTTCTGTTCAAGAATGCCGGGATATTCCTGTTGAAGATTCAGCATGAACTGATCAAATTGGCGGTACTCGTTGAACGATTGCGTTAAAAACAGAGCGAAGGATGAAAAATTATTCTGCATCGACGCGGAGAGCGCGTTGTCGTATCGGAAAACGGCAGTTATCAGTTTTTGCCTGGCTTCCCGGCGTATTCTGGTGGCGTTTTCGTCTACGAAGGATATTTCACGGGACGTGGTAACGTCTCGTTCTGCGACTTTACCTACCTCGAAATCCAGCAGATTCACCTGCCGGAAGCCGTTCATTTCCAGAAAGCTGAAATACGTCGCAAACGCCAATATCGCAAACACCGAAGAGAAGAGTATCAGCAACGCTAATTTCGCGCGTATCGTTTGCACTGCAAGAGAAATCAAATGTGCGAAAAGGCTATTTTTTTTCTTGTTCATATGCCTGTATTATTTTTTTGACCAAGGGATGGCGGATGACATCGCGATTCTCCATCTGAACTATACCAATCTCAGGTATATTTCGTAAAAGATCAAGGGCATGAGACAAACCCCCGCTCATTCTCCCGGGCAGATCGGTCTGGCTTGGATCTCCGGTTATTATCGCTCGGGATCCTTCCCCGAGCCGGGTTAAGAACATCTTCATTTGCTCAGGTGTAGCGTTCTGGGCTTCGTCCAGAATTACCACGCAATGATCCAGGGTTCTGCCGCGCATATACGCCAGGGGAGCCATCTCGATCATCCGCGAATCTTCCATTTTACGCAAAATTTCCGGCGGAAGAAGGGTCTCCATCGAATCGTACAGCGGTCGAAGATAGGGACTCAGCTTCTGCTCAAGGTCGCCGGGGAGAAAACCGAGGCTCTCGCCTGCTTCGACGACAGGCCTGGTCAGAACCATCTTCCTCGCCTGCCTCGACAAGACAAGACGAAGAGCTTCCGCTACCGCGATAAAGGTTTTTCCCGTTCCGGCTGGTCCAACCGCGAATACTATTTCGTTCCGTTGAAGCCGCTGAATCAATTCGGCCTGTTTTACGGTTTTAGGATAGACGCGTTTAATTCCATGGGGAATCTGGATGTACGCCTCCTCGGAAGGCGTTTCGTGCTCTAAGGACGATACGAGCGCCGCGATCATATCGGGACAGGGAGTTTCCGTGTATGACGAAATAAGCCTCTCGACGATAATCTGAAATTTCCTGCAAACGGACTCGTCAGATGAAGCGACGCTCAGTTCATTACCCCGAGAGACAACCGGCGCTCCAAGATAGTCTTCAATCGCGCGCAGATTGCCGTCGTTGACGCCGCACAATGAAAAAAGACGTTCCTGATCGCCTACGACAATCGTGTATCCAGTATCCAAATGAACCTCGTTTCAGAAGTGTACATAGAAGAACCGAGCACCGTCAAGGAGTCTTTCTTCATTCATCGGTTTCGTCCGTGGTATTCAAGGAAAACACCCCTTTTTCGGATGTCACCGTCGTTTTTATGTCGGATATGGGTTTCCACTGAACGACGAAGGTGATGATCGGGGTGAATTCGTATCGATAGCCGCCGTCGGTTTGAAGCTCAGGCTTGACGGACACCTTGAGATTCGCGGTCCAGTCATGAAGATAATGAGTCATTTCCATGCTCAGGCTCTTAAGTTTATAGCCGGTAGCTGTTCTATCCTGTTCGTTCCAGAAATTAAATGATTTGACTAGATCCGTAACCAAATTTGTTTCGCCCGGAAGCGGCGCGGGAAGATCCATCCAATCCTGAAAATAGCGCGCGATTTCCGAGTTTCTGCTGGTGGAACTGAACGACAAATCGAGGAATTCATATATTTTGAACGTAATAGTAGGGACGAAATCGAAGGAACTTTCCGTCAGTTTAAGAAGATTGAATTTGACGTTGGTGGATACCTTCGCCTGCAGAGATACCCGGTTTTTCCAAAGATTCAAGGACAGGGGTTTTGCGCTGTTCGTGTAGGAAAGCCCCGCCGCGGAAGGAAGAAATTCTTTTTCGTCAGCGCTCAGCTTCCATCCTGAACCGGCTACCAGCTCGTAGGGAACCGTATTCGTAAAAGTGTAAAACGCAGACGCGCCGTTCTTTGAAAGTGAAAAATGAAGCCGCGAGGGTTCGTCGCCTTGAAGGTCATAGGCATATTCCTGTCCGGCTTTTACTCCGAACGGCAGAGTCCAGGTTAAAGACGCTTTAAACGGATCCCACAACCAATCGTCTTCGTCGTCGACCGTCTTTTCATACAATTTCGAGCTGAACGACGCATTCAAAAAGGAAGTAGCGAAAGCCGCCGTGCCGGTCCAGGATTCGAGCAAAGGAGGGAGATTGCTGACCAAAGTGAATTTCTGATCATAGCCTCCGAGCTTCGCTCCGATGACCGCTGTGGCGGAATGAACATCGATGAAATCCTTCTCCCATTCAAGAGGCTTGGTTTCCCATTCAGGTTCATCGACCGTGCCGGTGAACTCGGATTTTATAAGATCGCCGGTAAAATTCCAGGCAAACGATACGGGCTTCAACACGGCATGCCTGTTAAGCGGAACGCACTTTACGGATGAGGAATTCTCGACAGTGTAGGTGCTTGCCTTATAATCGACAAGCTTAACCGTGTTTTTTTTCGCTTCGGTGTCGTACACTTCATCCGAAAGCCAGGGATGGTCCTGGCGAGTCCCGTTAAGGGAAACCGACGAAGAAACGTCTAAAAAGTTCTGATCGTAAGACCAAGCCCCCTTGAGAGCGCCGGTCGCCTTAGCCTGATAATAAATCGATGAGTACGTGTTCCATCCGATTTCATCGGGAGACTCCCAATCCGTCGGATTATACCTTATTTCCTGAACAACCGAAGGGTCGACATTCCAGGTCACAGACCACGCTGATTGCCCGGAAGACGAAGTAATCGCAGAAGTTCCTGTGGTGCCGGCGGCAGGAATGAATCTTTCCGCCTCGGTCTTGTCAGGCGCTTTCTGAGCGGAAAGCGTATCGTCAGGTTCTGCTGAACTGTCAGTGAAAGGATTCTCCAGCGAACCGATGTCCGGCTTCTCCTTCTCCGCCTCTTTTTTCTTTGGACTCCGGGTCTTTGAAGAAGAGATAAGAGTACCAGCTAAGGCCGCCTTGAATTCCGGCTTAATCATTTCAGGATAAAAGAATCTCCGCTCCGGAGAATACGACGATTCCGACCCGGTTATCGTCGCGTTCGGCTTTGAATTGAAAGAGAGAAGCCCGGAAAAAGAAGATATCGAAAAAGTCGTCAACCAGGGAGCCGCAAAACTCACATCAGGTTGAACCGACCCGTTCAGGTTCCAGGAAAACGAAGTTTCCTGGCTGATGGAAGATCCGGACGCAAGCTCCGCCTGATCCGTAAGCAGGGTGAACCAGTTCAAATCTTCGCTTCTATCGAGAAAGTCCTGTTTGAAAAAAGGATCCGATATCAGAGGCAGCGTTGCCGTGAGCCGAAACGGTTTTTTATCGAAAGTCAGGGATAGATTTGCCCGATACCTGAACGGCAATTCGTTCCCGAAAAACCATCCCGAATTCCAGTATTCAGTTCCTGTTGAATCGTACGTACTGTAAAACAAACCTGAAGACGGTGGGAACAGGGTTCTCGAAAATCCGGCATATCCGGAAAACGAAAGGCTTTTAATCAAACCGGTGCCGGAGAAGGATCCGTCGGCTCCGGTCATATATCCCAGTGATGAGTACGTATCGGCGACTATTTTGAAATAGTCCGACGAGGTCGACTTTGCGTCGGATTCAAGGTTTCGCAGAAACAACCCTTCGCGCTTCTGTTCTTTCAGCGTATCGCTTTGCAAAAAGTCCGAAAATGATGTTCCCGACGTTGTCGAACTCTTCGCCGCGATCGGTTTTCGTCCGTACAAATAGGTCGAAGTTTGAACAAAGTACCCCTCCCGGTTGCGGAAACCGAATACGGGATGAAAGATCATTTCGTCGGAGGGATAGTAAAATGCGGGGATGTAGAAAACAGGCAAGGGGCCGATGAAGAAAATGCCGTTCAATATGGCGATCTCGTTTCCCGGCAAGAGCCAGATGCGCGACGCGTTTATTGACCAATGCGGATTGTCTGCGTCGCAGGTCGTCAGAACGCCGTTCTTAAACGCCATCGTCGTGCTCGAGTCGCGACCGGAAATTTCTGCCTGTATGATGTACGGATCGGATTTAGCCTTTCCGGTCTCCTGGGTCACCGCGCCTGAAAGGAAAACGCCTTCCTGTTTTTTTATATCGAAACGGAGCGCCTGACCCTTGAATTTCTGAGAGCCTGATTTTCCGGTTGTATGTTCGTAGGTGACGTTGCCGCGCGCTTCAAGCATGTCTTTGTTTTTATCGTAGGTGACTTCGTCGGCGCCGATCTTGGAAACAGAGGTTCCCTCGGTAACGACAATCTTGACGTCTCCCCTAAACCGGATGAGCTCGCGGTCTTTCGACGAGCCGTCTTGAGAATCTGAAATATATTCCGTAGATCTTGCGGATTCGATCGTAACGGTGCGGTCGGCCGCCGAAACGGCGGAAGCGCAGACGACCGCAAGCGCCAGGATAATGCGGAGCTTCATCCCATGCGGTCCAAAAGCTCTTTTATATAGTATCCGGTGTACGACTCTGAACAATCCGCTAATTCTTCGGGGGTTCCCTCGGCGATTATCGTGCCGCCTCGTATTCCCCCTTCAGGACCGAGGTCTATGAGACGGTCGGCCTGCAGTATCACATCAAGATTGTGCTCGATCATCAGAACCGTGTTTCCCTGGTCCACCAGGCGCTGAATGACGACCATAAGCTGCATGACATCGGCGAAATGAAGTCCGGTAGTCGGCTCGTCGAGAATGTACAGCGTTTTTCCGGTGGATCTGCGCGCAAGTTCGTTTGCGAGCTTCACCCGCTGAGCTTCGCCGCCCGAGAGGGTTAAGGCGGACTGTCCGAGGCGGACATAGCCGAGCCCGACGGACAGAAGAGTTTCGAGCTTGCGGGCGATATGGGGTATGGGAGCGAAAAACTCCGCGGCTTCCTCGATGGTCATTTCAAGGACGTCCGAGATGTTCTTTCCTTTATATCTCACTTCCAGGGTTTCCCTGTTGAACCTTTTTCCCCCGCATACATCGCAGGCTACGTATACGTCCGGAAGAAAATTCATTTCTATCGTCAACGTACCGTCGCCCTGGCAGTTTTCGCACCTTCCGCCCTTCACATTAAATGAAAATCTTCCGGCCTTGTACCCGCGCTGTTTTGCGTCCGGAAGGCTTGCGAATAGATCGCGAATTCCGGTGAAGACGCCGACATACGTCGCGGGATTGGATCGGGGCGTTCTTCCGATGGGGCTTTGATCGATGTTGATAACCTTATCTAGCTGATCCAGGCCTTCAATCGAGGCGTAGGCTCCTTCGGCATGGGAAGACCGCATTACCCGGTTCGATATCGCCGGATACAGAACGTCAGATAGCAGCGTCGACTTGCCCGAGCCGGAAACTCCCGTTATGCAGGTGAAGGTTCCCAGAGGAATACGGACATCGATGTTTTTCAAATTATGTTCGGTTGCGCCGACGAGTGAAATAAAATGTCCGTTGCCGGTTCGGCGGTTTTTCGGGATCTCCATCTT
Organism: Teretinema zuelzerae; assembly: GCF_021021555.1. NCBI lineage: Bacteria > Pseudomonadati > Spirochaetota > Spirochaetia > Treponematales > Treponemataceae > Teretinema > Teretinema zuelzerae. Next base: position 214,949 of record NZ_JAINWA010000003.1, read on the forward strand.
CAACGTTCCGGCGAGATACTGCCCGGTAAGGCTTTCCTTAACCTTCATGACTTCTTCGGGCGTCCCTTGAGCTACGATATAGCCGCCGTGTACGCCGGCACCGGGCCCGAGATCCACCACATGATCCGCCGTTCTGAGAGTCTGTTCGTCGTGTTCGACTACTATGAGGGTGTTTCCAAGATCGCGGAGATACAACAGAGTGTCGATCAGGCGCTGATTATCGCGCTGATGTAGTCCGATGGAAGGTTCGTCGAGAATGTACAGAACCCCTATCAAACTCGATCCGATCTGAGTCGCAAGCCGTATGCGCTGGGCTTCGCCGCCCGAGAGCGTAGCCGCTTTCCGTTCCAACGAAAGATAGTCGAGCCCGACGTTTTTCATGAACTCGAGGCGCGAAGTAATTTCTTTTAAAATTTGGGAAGCTATTTGCGATTCGGTTTCTGTAAGGGCCAGTCGTTCGAAGAAAACGAGCGAGTCGGCAACGGAAAGAGCGGAAAGATCGTGGATGTTCTTGTCTCCGACGGTAACAGCAAGCACTTCCGGCTTAAGCCTCATTCCATGGCACAGCTCGCACTCGCGATTGGACATGTATTTCTCGTAATTCTCGCGTTGCGACTGGGAAAAAGTTTCGGTGTAGCGCCGCTTGAGATCGGCCATGATTCCAGGCCATGGACGATGATAATTAAAATGCCCTGTCCCTTCCCTGTTCTTATAGACGAAGTCTATGGATTCTTCGCCAGTTCCATGCAACAAAATGTTGTATATTTTTTTAGATAAATCGCAAATCGGAGTGGAAAGAGAAAACGAATATTTCTTGGCAAGAGCTTCGAACTGGCTGCGGTTCCAGGCGCTTTCGGGATTATACGGGAGTATTCCGCCTTCGTTAAAAGACAAATTAGGATCGGGTATGATCAAGTCCGGGTCGAATTCCTGCTTCGCCCCCAGACCGGTGCATTCGGGACAGGCGCCGAACGGATTGTTGAACGAAAACAAACGCGGCTGCAATTCCGGTATCGATATTCCGCAATCGGGACAGGCGTTTTTCTGGGAAAACAGAGTCTCGGAATCAGGCCCCTCTTTGTTTTGTCTGGTAACGAGAATTATGCCGCCCGAACTCGACAACGCAGTCTCGACGGATTCTGCGATTCTTTTTTGCGATTCCTTCGATACGACGATGCGGTCGACAACGACTTCTATCGTGTGTTTTTTTTGCTTGTCGAGTTTAATATCGTCTTCCAGGCTTACGAGAAGGCCGTCGATTCTCGCGCGCACGAAACCGGCTTTTTTCGCGTCTGCGATGACTTTTTGATGCTCACCCTTTTTCGCCTTGATTATCGGCGCGAGAATCTGGATTTTCGATCCTTCGTCCCATCCCACGATGGTGTTGACTATTTGATCAACCGACTGTTCCCTGATTTCGTTTCCGCACTGGGGACAATGAACATGGCCGACGCGGGCAAATAAAAGCCGGTAATAGTCGTATATCTCGGTAACGGTGCCTACGGTGGACCGCGGATTATTGTGGGTGGTTTTCTGCTCGATGGATATAGCCGGGGACAAGCCTTCAATGTAATCGATGTCCGGCTTGTCCATCCTGCCGAGAAATTGCCTGGCGTAGGATGAAAGGGATTCTACATAGCGCCTCTGGCCTTCGGCGAATATTGTGTCGAATGCCAAGGAACTTTTTCCGGATCCGGACAATCCTGAAATGACAATTAGGGCGTCGCGCGGAAGTTCTATATCGATGTTTTTTAAATTATGTTCTCGAGCGCCCTTCACGAAAATACGATCATGTCCGCGAGGGCTTTTTGCTTGAAGTTGCTTCATGAAATTGATAATACCTCTTGTTCGTCCCGCGGTCAATTATCAGGGATGAGGACAAAAAAAAGACCACGTAAATACGTGGTCTTTTGGGCGCTGAGGGGATCGAACCCCCGACATTCTGGGTGTAAACTCATTCCCGCCTTGCGACATAGGCTTATTACCAGTAAATAGAATAGTATAATATAGAAGAATAAATCAATACCTGTAAATGAAATATTTATATTGTGGCACAATTTTGACACACAAGACATTCTGGTAAGTGAGACAGCCGGCACAAAGGCGTTTTTAGTGTGCCAGAATTGTGCCAAAAAAAAGGAGAAATCCGGCCAACCTTATGCCGAATTTCTCCCTATTCCTTCCTTGGTTCTCCACCTAATGAGGCCTCTTTCTTAACAAAATTAAGGTTATTATAACAAAGGCAGCGGTGCTAACGATCGAGAAAAGTATATTTCGCTGCACTTTGCACCTGGCTAATTCATTATTGATTCGCCCTATTTCTCCTTCTTTCTGTGAGAGGACCCGGGACTGGCCGATCGCGTATACTTCGAAGGATTTCCGTAAACTCGTCGTTGTCGTCCGTTCCGTCCTCAATTGAGAGTTCAAGAGTTGCGAGTCCTTGTTCAAGGATTCTGCTTTCATCCTCAATTCTTGAACCTGTGATTCCCAATTCTGCCTGTTGCTCTGAGAGGTCTCCCAGAGCTTCTCTAGTCGGTCCAGTTCGTTCGAGTTCGCCAGAAACCACGCTTCCGGGTGTACGGCACCCAAAAAGAGAAAGAACAAGAATATAAAGGCAGATGTTTTTTGCTTCATAGGTTTTCATGATCCCAACTGATAATGAGGGTAATCCGGATAATCTTTCCAATCACCTCCCCAGGCAAATCCGCGCGCTTTGAAAACATTCGCGATTACTTGCCATCGGGGATCTGTTGCAGGTGGCCAAACAGCCCGCCCGCCTTCAAGCGGCACAACGTCAAGGGCCTTCCCGCTTTGGTGCCGGCTTCGGTTCTGGATACCATCAGCGTTGGTAACGGTATATCGATTTTCCTTTTCCGGAAGAGTCCCGAGACCGGCGATAGCCCGCAGCCTGTTTACCTCGGCCAAATCCTTTCGCCCTTGAGCAAAAAGAGCCTGCTGCTCTTCAGTTGTTCTCAAGGTCGAAACAACCGATACCCGGACCCCAAGCCTCCTCAGTTCGGCAAGGGCTTCTTCCGCCCGGCTTCTGGCCGGTTCTTTCAGATCGGATAATGCGCGGCTCATACGGGACCGCCTTCAAGGGACAAGAGATACCCTTCGTTCTTCAAGATAGGGTCATCAACAGACGTCTTCCGAAATTCGGGCAGGATGAACCGGTCGCGGGATGCCTTGTAGAGAAATATTTTCTCCCTTGTTCTGGTACAGATTACGTCTCTCGTTTTATTTGCCCAAGTGTACAAAATGATACTAATTCCTTGGGATATGATATCCCAGGAGGGGTACCCTTCCCCGCAGGTTGTTTTATGGGTCGCCGTCAGAAATACGGCATACTCCTTCTGAATGTCATGAAGAACATCTGCGAGATACCCAGCAATTTCATTAAAGGAAAGCTTCTCCCGCATGTGATTTTCATCGATTCGTTGAAACAACTCGCCCTTAATGAAATTCTCCACCTGGACGGCCGGAAACTCGCATTTAACATATTGGGTAAAGACGCGGTAAATATCGTCGCTCAAGGAGCGGACGATCCGGCGCATGTCTGCTTTTACTTTATCGTCGATGATGTTCGATTCGCGGAAAAGCGACTTCCTGATTTCTTCATCGTGTGCGCGTGCGGCTTCTTTTTCGTCGAGCTCTTTTTTTAACGAATTGAGTTTTTTATCAACCGTATCGCCAATAGAAACGCTTTTGTCTCCGGCGCCGAGCTTAAGGCCGCGGAACCATACAAGCACAAAAAGCAGAATCAATCCCATCCCGATCACCAGCCAGCCGGCGGTCGGGATGTATTGTACTCTCTCCATTTAAATCCCCCTGACACTATAGTCAGGTTAGGATTTTATGCTTGATAAATTATGAACTCTACCTGTAATGATCCAGATAAGGTAGTTCCTGATCCACTTGTTATAACCAAGAAAGAGCCATTACCGTTATGAACAAACTCAAGCTGTGTAGAAGTAACACGATGAAGTCTAGCTATTTCATTATGTAGATACCTTCCGTCACAACCAATACTGGTTCCAACTGCTGGGTTTAAATAAGGGCTCAATGCCGTATATACTGCTGCCTGTGTCGTTCCGGGGGCGAAGTATTTATAGAGCTTCGGAGCAACATCGGCCACGTTGGCATATGAAGGGAAATACCGTCCATCCCAGAGTTTGTTAAGTTCTCCTCTGGTGGCATCGTACACCTTTCCTACGACGCCGCCACCGGCTTCAAGGGGATCGGAGCGGATTAATATACCGGAACCTGGGCTAATATATCCGCCAGCAATAAACACTCCATTATCATCGGTTGCGACGCATGAAAAGTCACCGACTGCTCCAAATGGTTGCTGTATATTCTCTTCACTAAAATCTTTGCCGGTTGTCGAAAAGGCAATCTTTCCGCTTCCACCAACGGCGACCCATTTTCCACTTCCATAGACAACATCCAGTATTGTATTTGTCCCAAATGAACTTGATCCTAGCGTAAAAGATGTTCCGGTTGTAGAATATGCAACCTTGCCTTGCCATCCAACGGCGACCCACATTCCGTTCCCGTAAGCAACACCTTCAATAATGCTGACACCGAATGGACTACTTCCAAGGGAGAAAGATGTGCCATTGGTTGAATAGGATATAATTCCACTATTTCCAACGGCTACCCATGTTTCATTTCCATAAGCAACATCAAGTATAGCATTAGATCCGAATGGACTACTTCCAAGAGTAAAGGAGGTTCCATTGGTTGAATATGCAATCTTTCCAACATTACCACCAGCGACCCACATTCCATTTCCGTAGGAAATTGCCCATATGATTGTTGATCCGAATGGACTACTTCCAAGAGTAAAGGTGGTTCCATTGGTTGAATAGGCAATCTTTCCAGCATCACCAACGGCGACCCACATTCCATTCCCATATGCAATATCCTGGATGCTAGATGTACCAAATGGACTAGTTCCAAGAGTAAAGGTGGTTCCATTGGTTGAATAGGCAATCTTGCTTCCACCAACGGCGACCCACCTTCCATTCCCATATGCAATTGACCTTATGGTATCTGATCCGAACACACTTGATAGTCTTTCCCAAACAACGCCCGGATGTGATTCCACGCCATCATTTGCCTGAACACACCCAGCAAGCGTTAGCGCCGCGGCTCCGGTTGCCAGCATTCGAGTCCAGAAGTGCTTCATCCAAACCTCCCTTGTTCCATCCATGCCTAAATATTCTTGCATCGCGAATTCATACTCGCGTGTTGCATCATTAGGATAGCGCGGATTCTTCCCCATGTAAATCTGTCTTGTGCCCGGAGTTGATCCAGATCGTGGGACGAGAGTATTTCCGGCTATAGATGCGACGAATTCCTCGAACTGGATTTCCAGCGTCTTTATTTTCTCTGCCATCAAAACATTCGTCACAAGCACATCATACGCCGCATCGATGTCGGCCGGGATCGCCACACCATTCGCCTTGTACACTCGAGCTGATGCCGCGAGATCGATCAGCGCCATTGACCGGTACTTGAGGTAATCCTCGGTTCTGGGAGCCTCCCAGTAGTAGCCGTCGAACACCCGGAGCGCCTTGATTGAATCGCTCGTACCTGCCTGTACCAGTGTCCCGCCGCGAACGAATACGCAGTCCCCCGGCCGCGCCCTCTTCCCTACCGCAGATGCGGAGAACTTGTACGGCGCTGAGGTTGTCTGGTAGAGCGATACCGAACCGGACCCGTTTGTAACCGCCCCGGCGATACCAAGGAACTGCTGCTTGAGGGCGATTCGCACATCCGAGAGTCGTACCGCACGGGGATAGAGGGATACCGATTCCGTTACCTCGGCGCCGGTGTTTATCATCTCGCCGATCGCAAGCCAACTGGCTTCCGTTAAGGCGGTGAACGTCCCTTCAACAATACTATACCATGTCTGGTTTGATATCCTGAAAAACCCCACAACCGGGACACCGCCAGCGACAGGGAGCAGGATGTACCCGTCGAGTGCATAGTTCGGATTAAGCATGTTATTATTGACGGTGAGTTTCTTTTCATCGAAGTAGATAAATCCGGGAACGTCGGCGGCGACTCCTGCTGTCGTAAACCCGTGGATATAACATTCACCATCGTTGATATCTGCGAAGGCGGCGTATCCCTTTTTAACGCCGATGCCGAGCGAGGATTGCCCTTGGGGCCGGTAGCACCGGTTGGGCCAGTAGACCCTTGCGGCCCTTGTATAGCCGTCGGGGTCCACGGAGAAAGGCCTGTCTGGCCGGGCGATGCGCGCGCGAAAAGAGGCTGGGTGAAGAAAAAGTATGAGTCGGAGCCTGATATTGTACCGCTCTTTCTAAGAATAAGCCGTGCGTAAACCGCATTTGCCGGCGCGGTTGCAATACCCCCAATAAGTTTATATGCGGTTAGATATTTTCCGCCGGCCATCTCCCCATTATTAGCATAGAGAGGTGAGTTTCCAACCGTAGCGCCCGAAACATCGTACCAATAAACAAACACCTCGGCCTTACACCTATGCGCTCCAGACCTCACCTGATATTCGTATGTCTCCCCACCGATTACCGGAATTGACCTTGAGTGTAGGTCGCTATATCCGCCGGCGGTTGCGGACGATTGCCTAATATATCCGGTAAGACCGCCGAGTAGGTTCCAGTCCAGGCTCAGATTTACTCCAAATGTAGAAACCGGCGAATTTGCTCCAAATACCCACCCATCCGTACCGTTTTCCAGTGTAGAGTTATAGCACTCGTTACCGTTTGCGCCGCGAATTCCCTGCTCCCCGGTAGCCCCCGTCTTCGCCTTCGTGATGGTCTGGGTCTTCGTGAACGAGAACGAAACACCAGCCGAGGTCTTCCCGGTAATGGTATAAAGGATAGTTGCGATAGCGGTACCGGCTGGCATCTCGGAGTGAACGGCTACGGTAGCGAATGCGCCTGAGTCGGAGATTCCGCCCGGAGTAATTCCGGTACCGGCCGCTGTTACCTTCCATGATCCGTTTGCGGTGCCGACTCCATCGTAAGCAAGCAGGGTCGCCCCTTCGTACACCCGGATTTCCGTACCTGATCCGGTGTAACTGGTGACGTTGCCGTCAGCGTCGGCGGGTACGGAGTGCGATTCGTTCTGTAGGATGCCGGAGATTGCGGAGGCACCGGTAGAGCCGGGGGTTCCGGTTGATCCATCGGAGACCACAAGAACGGTCAGGGTATCAAGGAGCGTGGTAACGCCCCCGGCCGCGTACAGCTCGCACCGAATCCCATTCACTGATGAGTCAGTCGGCGTGCGGGTTTTACCCGTGGCGTTCGCCGATGCCGTTTCCTTGAGCACCCAGCTTGATCCGTCGGTTGTCTCGTAGATTTTCCAGTATCCCGCATACGGGACAGGAGCGGCGGTACCGGTTGTAGAAAAGAAAGAGAACGATGCGGCGGCGGGAGTGAACACCCCGGCAACGCTTTTTGCAAGGACGGGAGAGGCGGAGGAGATTGAATAGACGGTGGCCGGAAGCCCCTGCGGGCCGACAGTATTATTCTTCGGAGGGGCGATTCTCTCAATTTCTTTTTCGGTTACGGTTGCCGCGCCAACTGCTTCAATAGAGTATTCATACGATTTTGACGTTATCGATTTATACCTGGTGATTTTCTTTACTATCCGGCACTTTTGAGAAATTCCAGAAAAGGTTTGTTCCGAAAGTGTAACGAATGAGCCGACAAGTAAATCGGCTTTTGATTTTACGGTATAAGAAAAATCGAGATTGTTGAAATAATTATAGAGTAGATCAGCAAGTTCTTCGGCTGCAGAAGTCGAATTAAGATACTGGGCATCATATTTATATTTTTTCTTTCCACCCTTATTACTGGTTGTGATATTAGTTTCATTTTCAGCGTATACGGTCGTTGCTGTGATTCTCAATTTTGTTATTGAACACGGTGAGGCTCCCGCGGTAATTTTCAGATCGGCATACAAGCCAAGATCTGTAAACGAAAGTGTACTACTTGGGCTTCGAACTACATCCGGAGCCGCGCCAACGACCAGCAGTATTTTTTCTCCGGTCTGTAATTGATACTGGGATAGTACCGCCTGGCCATCACTGGAAGACGGATATACCGCCCCTGCTTCTACCGTGATATTGCAGGGGTTCGTATCGTCTGCGCCGGTAGTATCTTCAAAGACAACCGTATTAGATAGAGTCTTAACGGACTTCCAGTTCACATTTATCTGATCGTAGCGAGTTCTATTTTTTTCCAAACGAACGACGCAAAGATCGGAAATAATGGGAGCAACATCAGACCCTGTGTTAATCAGTTTGTATAGTCGCAAGCTACCTGATTCATCGATGTAAAATGTATATCCGAAATCGAGAAGCAACGGTTTAAGAACAGAGTAATATTGAACATCATCAACATCCCGGATTACTTTAAAAATCTTTTTTGTATCAAGATCGCCCAAGTAATATGAGGAAGTGACAAATACAATTCCAGCGAGTGAACAAATATCTGAGACCACTGAGATTGCAGATACATTATTATAAACGGTTTGTTTACCGTTTAATGATTGCCAGGACTTCTTAAGCTTTTTATTTAAACAATCTTCTGCAACTAGACTTATCTGTTGCCTGCCTTTTGCATCAACGCCAAAAGACCAGTTATCGGTCAGAAATCCTGTGAAAACAGGAACACCGCTTTCTGTAACGAGACATTCAATTTCGTCTATAGCTGTTAGCAGATCATCATAAATATTAGATTGCTGTAACAGCGAAAAATTAAAGGTCGCGCTCGATGGTTCCAGAGCACGAAAAAGGGGCTTTGTGAAAACCATCGACTCGATGATTACATCATTGGTTACGTCATACCCTACATCATTAATTACAAGATTTATTGTCATTGATTGTAATACCCCAAGGTGTCCAGTTCATCTCTCAGCATCAACGTGAATTCCTTCATTCCGTTACTGCCGACTAACGGTGCGTTCTGATAAATATTTATGATTATGTTTTGTGATCCGGTATAGGTTGCTCCGCCCGAACTTGAGTTGTTCATACTATTGACCGTTCCACCGCCAGCCGCAATAATTTGAGCTCCGGTTAAAGCTTGTAGTTTTTCATCTTCCAAATTCAATTTGGGGATTTTATCAATATCCACAAAAGGAAGTCTATTCAAGGCTCCTATAACTTTATTAGCCGCCTCGATAAAAAAGTTCGCGATTGCCTCAACGATATCGATCATTCCATTCTGGAATGGAACTAATGCCTTGTTATATACCCATATGAATGCTTCTGTAATAAAACTGATTACCGGCGCCAGCATTTTCAGTGCCGGGGCAATAAGGGTCCCAAGGAACTCACCTACAATTGTAAGAATCCCAATTAAAGGAGTCAGCAAATCATTAATGATCGGGCCGAGAACATTCATTATACCTTGCAGGATTACGCCGAACGGATTAAGAATCGCTTTCACCGTCGTAAGAGAACCGATCATTCCGGTTATCCCACCGAAAAAAGAATCGAGGCCTCCAACAACCTTTGTGATTACATCTCCCATTTTTCCCATTCCATCGAATGGGTTAAATCCGAATCCAGGTGTTTGAACTTCGGGCTTGCTGGTCGCACCGGCTCCGGAGAAGTCAAGCAAAGAACCGCCAGTCCCAAGGCCATTATCTGCCCCAGGAAGAAGAGAAAAACGGAGCTTTGATATATCCTCTCCGAAGAGATCGGAAACATTCAATCCGCTTGAAACACCAGAACCAGAGCCACTTCCTTTTTTACCCTCCTCAGTGACCTTGGTATTTTTTTCGAGTTCGGCGGTTAGATCATTTATTTCCTTTTGCAGTTTTTCAAGAAGAGCGACATCTTCTTTAGATGTCATTCTTGATCTTTCCCTGGAAAATTCCATATTGTATTTTTGACGATCAGCATTTGAATTTCCGGAGTATCGATCATAATCAAGCGCGCGTTGGTTCTTTAACCACGTTTCGAAACTCCCAAGACCTTGACTTCGCAGACCAATTTCCATATCAGTTTGCAAATCGGATGCCTGATTTTTTTTATCCTTTATACGATCAGAAAGCGATGCATTCGCGCCTTCCTTCATGACTTTCTGATGAAGGCGGCTGGCTTCGATTGCGTCATTGGTTCGATCGATCAGCTTTTGAAGCCAGTCAAGCATCGGAGAAAACATATTGAATGAATCAGTCCCGATGTTTTCTTTCAGGTCTCCGAACGACTCCGAAAGATTTCTGATTCTTTGAGCGGCACCACCGGCCAGTCTGTCCGTCATATCCTGCAATCGTTCGTTGATTATTTCAGTCGCCGCGCCAGCCTTCGCCTGCGATTCCGTCAGATTTCCAAGTTCTGGGATAAGCTTAGAAAGTCGCGCAGAAACCTTCCCTTCGAAGGTATCAGCAAGCAGGAGATATGAGGAATTCAAATCCTGCCCGGTTGCGTTAGCCAGGTTAACCGACGCCCGCGTGATTGCTTCTATCTGTTCATCTGATTTTCCAAGAGCAGAAAGAGCCGAAACAACATTATCAATGTCATCCTTTGAACCCTCGTAGCTCCTTCCCATCGTGTCGATCACATCGGATAAACGATCAAAGCTATTTCCAAGACGCAATTGAGCGCGTTCGGCAGTTGCGAAATCAGATATACAAGCCCCGGTGAAATCTGAAATTTTCTTCGCGAGAACTGTGAACGCGGTAATAGATGCAAATTTTGTTAGGGTATCCGAGAATGAACCAGCAGATTTTTCACCATCGGCGAAATTCTTTTTCACGCCACTAATTGCTGATGAGGTTTTATCCTGTGCGCTGATTATAAACTTTGCTTCTGCTGCCATGACTGTATAGTCAGGTCAGAGAAGAAATAAGCCCGGGGATTCCGGGCTATTTCTGTTTCGATTTCAGGTAATCGATATATTCATTTTTTATTATGTCCAGTATAAACATCGTGATTGCGCCCTGTTCAAGGTATCCTCCTGGATATGGATAATGAACATAGTAGGCATTCTGGTTATCAATAAGGCTGTAAAGCATTTGACACCAGAATAGATATTGATCACCTCCCTCAGATAATACATCATCTGAAATACGCCCATAATTAAAATAATCATGGGCCACATTATGGATTAATCTGTTTTCTTCCCCCGATCTGAGCTCTCCTCCTCTTTCATCTCGGGCATGATAATAAAAAGGACTTTCTCATAGTATTGCATGACTACATGTTCGAACATTTCAATCTTGGAAAGAATTGTCTCGACCATCTCCTGGCTCGAATACTTTTCATTCTCGGATTTGTATCCGTTGTGCTCTACAATCAAGTTCGGCAGGAGGTCCACAAGCGCATACATCGACTGTGAAGCTGATCCGCGGGTAACCCGCCACTTTTCTTTCAGATCGTATAGCTCGGTCGTTGAAGGCTCTCTGAGTTCTACGAAACAATCCTCCGGCGATCCGCCGAGAAAGTTCCCTATTAAAATCTTTGTTCTAATCAAATACCGGTTCTTTTCAATAATCAAAATAAGCTCCTTTATTTAAAAGATGGTTGCGATGTCGGAAACGACAGTCACCGTACACGGGGAAACGCCATCTTTTTCCAAAGCCACACCGGTTATAGATACAGTAAGATCTTCTTTCCCATTGATGTTCGGAAGACCGCCGTTAATCAACACGGCAGGAAGCGAAATTTCAAACTGGTGTTTTATACCAGCTTCTATCTCCTCCGGGCTTTCAAAGGTCAACTCGACTTCTACCGTGTCGCCGGTTTTATACTTCGTCTCGATTAGCGAATTCGCGGCCGCGTTGAACTTCGTATCAAGAGTGACCGAATACTCCCGGATCCCATGACCACCTTCGGAAGGAAGCAAGCCGGAACCAAGGGTATGATCTCCGACAGTCGCGGCATTGTTCCCTGAAAAGACAACATTCGTTACATCGGCGAAGGGTGTCCCATCAATCGCACAAACACCGTTAACGAATTTGTACGCTTTCTTCGAAGGTTTCGGAAGGGTCGTAATTGTCCCGGTTTCTTCCGATTTGCAAATTGCCGTTACCTTTGTTCTGATGTAATCCTTCGACTTTGCAGAAATCTCAAAGGTGCCGACCTGACATCCGGCATAGGCTTTGACATGGAGCTTACGGTCAACAATTGCTGTAAAACTCGGCAGCGCGACATTCGCCCCGACTGGAGTAATAACATGGTCTTTCGCTACGGTCGCGCCGTCATGGGAAACCGGAGCGGCCTGTAACCCAAGGGCCAAGGCGAAAAAAGAAACTGCGTTCTCTGGTTTCAAAATCGAGTCGTATCCGCCAGAAACATTGAAAGCCGCGATATCCTTATCGCGCGCGGAAATCGAGCCTATCACAGAATCTTCTTCGATGAATTCCGGTTCCATCTTGAACGACTCAGACAGAAAATTGATGTTCTGGGTTGCCGGAACCTTGGTACCCCAGACAGACTCTTTTCCGATTTGCAGGGTTGTATCTATACCGTTAATATTCATTATGACTACCTCTCCCTTTATAGTCAGATCACCAAACGATTTCGCACGAAAGCATAAAGGCCTTTATCGAAGAATTTCCTTCCATTCCGTCGAAATAATCTCCGCTTTTTATATCAATGGTCCCGATCCCGGCAAGATTCAAATCAGCGATAAAAAGGTCTTTTAACGCTTTTCCATATCGGAGAACTTTCTTGTAGAGAATCTCCGGAGCACTATTACGACACACCATAAGTAGATCAAGAGAAAGCGACTGCTCATAATCGCTGATACTTAAATCAGAGAATGAAATTGAATCAGGATTGATGAAAAGCGTATTCGCAGCGGAATGTTTTGCGATATCACAATCACCAATGACAATGTTTGAAGTCGATAAGTCAGGAAGCGGAACTTCTTCTGTTGAAGCCGTTAGATATAACGGAAGTTCCGCAACGATGTAAGCTTTAAAACTCTCGAGAAGTTCTTCCATTTCTTATTTTCCCTCCGCCTGCTTATTGAACTTAACGATTGCCTTTTCAAGAATCTTGTCGATGTCTCCCTGGAGTTTTCCGGATTGGTAAGAGCCAACGCCTTCGGAAAAAAACGGAGCTCGCGGTAAAGTAATGCTTTTTGTTTTTACCCAGGTGTCCCCGACTCGATATGTCAGGTACTTATATTTTTTTGATTGAATCGTTGATCCGCGTTCGAACGCTGTAGCGATGTATTGTTTTGTCGGGCTATACACAATTGCAAAGCCCTTCTTTCTGTTCGTCTTTACTTTATACGATTTATATAAACCTCCGGTCGGCTGCCGTAAATATTTCTTGTATCCTCTTTTCACCTCTGCAAGCGAAGCGCGACCGACCGCGCGGAGCATGTCGATTTTATAAAATTTTGTCGATGCTCCAAGGCGTTCAAGCTCACTGATTGCATTTTTGAAATCACCTTGTACATTTATTACGATCATACCAGCGCCTTGAATAATTTGTACTTTTTGATATTTTTCAGGTAACGGTCAAAATTAGAGTAACTGATGAAGGTTCTTGAGCCTGTATTTTGATCACTATATCCAGAAATCCCGACTTTCCCCCGTTCGGTGAGAAGAAGCGAAGCTATTTGAAGAATCACATGCAAGATAGAATCAGGAACTGTTTCAAACCCAGCTTCATAGGATACCGGAATTCGTGACTTAAACGTAAATGTCGTATCGCGAATCGTAACTATATTTTGATTAAGGTCAAAACTTCCCGATTCGTAAATCGTTCCGTCAACGGTGATGGATCCAGAGACAGGAAATGCTTGAAGGTAAAGGTTTCCATCGCCTAGACCAACGACATCATGAGTGTACCCCTTTTTCACCGGATGAAACCCAAGGTACTCGGTTACAATATCTTCCGCGGAAGCTTCGCATTCATTGACGATAGAATCAGTTTCCGGGAATATTGCTGAAAAGTCTTTTATTGCAGATGCTGTCACCAATGCAGCCATACATACCTCTTAAAGAAAAATGCCGGCCTACATGATGTGCAGGAAATCTGAACATCGCAGGCCGGCGCCCTTAACCGCTACCGGATCAGGTCTGCGCTCCGGTCTTCAGATACGCGAAGGAATCGGTGACAATTGCTTTCCCATCGAAGTAGGAAACGCCCTGCAGGTTGCTATTCAGGCTTCCGGCTACCGGGTTGATCATCCGGAGCTCGACGTTCTGAGCAACCGCAACGCCGTAATCAGTGAAGTTACCAATTACCGCGACCTTGCTTCCAGCGGTAAGAGTGGTCGGGGCATTGTCGTTCTCGAATATCTTCACACCATCGAAAGCGAATATTCCATTCTGGAAAGTCACATGAGTGTGATAAATATCCTCAGCCATGATCGCGCCCCAGAAAATGGGATTTATCACGATGGACAATTCTGAACGGAGGAATTTTCCGGTCAGCTTTGCGATGAGTGCGGTGATATCCACGATCTTCGGGCCTCCCGGCGCCGCGGTAGTAGCGTTTGCGGTTATCCCGGTATCCTTGAAAACGCCAAGCATTTCGCCGCTTCCGGTTCCGAAAACGATTTCTTTTGCCATCTTGCGAAGGAATTGTTTGTTGAACATCGGGGCAAGCTTGGCGACAGCTCCGCCGGGGTTCTGCTTCAAGAAGCTGTCAGAAACAGGTACAAAGGCGAGGTACGGCGCCGGAGTAACCACGACAGGAGTAAACGCCGTAGTTGATACGGTTGATCCAGTACCATCTTCGGAAACCCGCTTTACGTTGTCCAGGTTCGGCGAGAACAGAGGGAACTTCGTATTCGGAGCGGCATTTGTCTCCATCGTGATTGCGTTGAGAATATTCGTGAGATCGCCGGGTATTTCGAACACCCTGTTGGAAAACTGGCTGTCTCCATTTGCTCCTACAGCGACCGCGCGTTTCTCAAGCAACGCCGTAGCAATTGCCCGGGACTCGGCCTCTTCTTTCATCTCCACGGCAGCCAGCTCAAGCGCCCTGGTTTCGGCGACGACTATTCCGGCAACGCCTGGCGCCGGGGGGGCCGAACGAGTTTCCGGCGCCTGCGGGGCCGCGGGGTCTGATCGCTTTTCGGTTGGCTGGGCCGGAGGCTCTTCGGAGTGGAACGCGAGAACTTCGTTTCTGGCTTCGAAGAGTTCTTTTTCAGCCGGCGTAAGTTCTCGGTTTTCTTTCTTGATCTGATCAAGAAGCGCGTCATTCGCCTTCCGGAGTTCTTCAAGTTTTTTCTTGTTCATACATCATCCTTTATCTGGGAATCTCTTTTTTGAGGTTCTCGTAATAGGTTTCCGGAATGACGGCGACTTTCGGTTCCTGAATCTTGTTCTCTGACCTCTTAGTTAAAGACTGCAACGCAGTCTGTAAAGCAACTATGGTTTTTTTATCATCTTCTGAAAACTGATACGATTGGTTCTGCGCCCGAAGCAAGAGTCCTTCTAGTTCTTCGAATCCTGAGTCTTCGAAGGCTTTCGACCGGGCCTGCGCCTGTGCTTCGGGATAAGCCGGAAAAACGACGAAAGAAATTTCGATCAGTTTCACATCCTTGAGCGTTCTCAGGGCGGGTGTTACGGTGGTATCCCATTCATCGATGAGCGTATAAAAACCGAAAGAGATACTGGTTATATTCCCGGTTCTCACGTTCTCGTAAAGATCGTTTGCATAGGATGTATTTGCCAGTTCTACTTCGAAATGGAGTCCATCAGATTCAGATCGAAGCTTAAGGGTCTCGTTCTTTACGCGGCCGAGAATTTTGCTCCGGTCATGATCGATGAGACATTTAACGTCCGCACCATCATTCAGAGTATGCGCGAATGCGCTTGGAGCGATTACCTCAAAGAAACCGCCCATATTTTCAGAACGCGAAAGATACGGAATCACACCCGTAAGAACTTTCGCAGCGCCTTCCTGTTCCCGGATTTCAATTTTCGCCTGGTATTCGCGCAGTTCATATCTCTTTGCCATTATCACTAGCTCCCTTGTTATATAGTCAGATCAGGATTTATCATCTCCGCTTTTATTATGCTTGGATTCTGCCGCCGACTTTTGAAGAGCAAGTTTTGACTGTGCGAGAACCGCCCGAACATTATCATCCGTGAGCGGCATAATATTGACCGGTATAAAATGAACGTTACCAGCATATGCTTCATCCAAGGCCGGCATGTTTTCTTTCGCGCGGATTTCGTTAACAGAATAAATACCGCCCTCAATCGCGGCACGATAAGCTGTATATTTTGCCGACATTGAGACGGTCAGGATTGGATCGGTCGAAGTCTCAAAATAATACCGCTCTTCTTCGTAAGGCGTGAGAAGTTGATTCAGGTATGTATCGATGAGCCTGATCCAGGGGGAAAGTGTGTACGAAAGGAAAAGCTGATTTGTTTTTTCAAGGTCTTCGGTTCCGGTCCCGGTTAAAAGTGGAAGCGGCAAATTGAAAACCTTAGCGATTTCTTTAACCTGCATTTCACGAGACTCATTCAACTGAGCGTCTCGGTTGCTTGATATATCCACTGGCGTTCCCTTCGTTTTTGGGAGCATTACGAGGGCCTTCCCTGCGTTAGCAGGTCCAGTGCCATGATTTGCATAGTACCGCCCGATGTTGTTCAAGGCGGTCGTTGTTTTATCTTCATCCTCCCCATATTGGTTAAGATACTCCGTTGTGTCGATTAACAGCCCTGTATTAATTCCGTTTCCGATTGAATTCTTTGCAAATTCGTCAAGGGTATTACCAACTTCAACGGCATATTTCGCCGCTTCCATAGGCGAGTGTCCGACAAGTCCATCGTAATGTAATGAGGGGATATGAAGGATTTGTTCAGCTGTATATTCAGTGCCGGCATATAAGAAAATCTTTCTTCCTGTTTTATCACGAGTGACGTTCACATAAACGGGATTGAGGAATCGTAATTCGATAATATTTCCTGAACCATCCTGAGCTTTAAAGATGAACGCATTTCCATTTTCAAGCAAATACCTGATCAGGCGGTATATAAAGGTGAAAACACTTTCTTCTCCGTTCGGCTTCCTTTTCAGTAACGTAAAAAGAGGATGCCAGGTTGCGCGGACACGGCTATCATCATTTTTTTTAAAATACAGAACAATCGGAAGCTTTGCGATTGTTCCGGCAATGAGATTTATAGCAGCCGAAACAGTTGGATTTGCAATATTTGAAGTATACAGCGAAGGGCTACCAAAATTTAAAAGCGGATAATAAAAATCTGTTTTACTACTACGGGTTTCCTTCGTTATGTTCCATCCGAATATTTTCATAGACATATAGTCAGATCAGAACATCAGCGAATCAAAATTGATAATGGTCTTTGCGCTCGTTTCTTCCGGCATATTTCCAGCGGCAAGGGAGACGGCCATCACGCTTGTAATTACTCCATCGATGCGGGATCCGGATGTTTTATCCTCGTTCACTTTCGTAAGTTTCAGTAGGTTTTTCGGCAACGTCTTGCATTGGGCGTTCGACATCATCCATTTGAAAACCGGATTATTGTCTAAATCTGTAATATTTCCCCTGGATATTTCTCTTTCAAAAAGCGAAATAGGACCGCTCATATTCAAGTGTGATTGCGAAAACTTATGAACCAGGTCGGGATATAAGGCGGATATTTCTTGTGCTCGATACGGATCAACACCAATTGCGCGAAGATTGTATTTTTCTAAATCGTCGTTGATGTCTTCGTACAGGTTTTCCATGTCGATCATTTCACCATCACATGGTTTTATAAATCCTTTTTCAATCCAGTCAAATATATGTTTCGAATCTGATGCGAATCGCTGGGTTACGGTTGCATCTGGAATATAAAACTTATGTCGTAAAATAAATCGTCGAAGTACTGGGATAAACCAGCAAAGCGTATACGCGGTGAAGTCGTTTTTTATTGATAAGTCGATAGCGCCGAAGCATGGATATTCCGTTAAGTCCAGAGCTTTGCTTACTTCATCCGGCTCAGCTTTTTTTAACACTTCCGGAGTAATCCATGAGTCGAACGATTTCAAGAAAATATTACAGTGTTTGGTCATAAACTCGGCCCGTTTGGATCCGGAGTTTTTTGCATCCTGTAGCTGAGAAAGTAAAAAAGACTCCTTTACGGAAACATTGAGATTTGGATTCGCCTTGATAAAACAGGTCGGGTCGTCCCATCGATCTTCTTTATCGTATTGATAGATGATCGTAAAAAAGCGTTCATCTTCCAAAGCGCCGGTTAAAATCTTTCTGGACTTTTCATACTCCTGGTAACCGGGGGATTCGAAGTTATAACCGGCGGTTGTTATTTGTACCAGTGCAGGATTACGCCGGGATCCCATTGAAGACTGAACGACATCAACAAGGTAAGAATCCCGCATCGCGGCCACTTCATCGGCAAGTCCATAAGATATCGACATTCCATCTTGAAACTTTGATTCCTTCGAAAGGCAGAAGAACCGCCCGGCGCTCCCCTTGTTCTGGATTTCAGCTCGATAGACAGTAAGCAATTCTTCAAGGTCAGAGTTTTTAGCAATTATTTGCTTGAGATTTCGGAGTATAATTTGAGCTTGTTCTCTGGTTGTGGCAAAACTACATACCTGGGCTCCTGGTTCGGTTAAAAGATTCTCAAGAGCAAATCCGGAAAAGAGAAAAGATTTTCCGTTTTTACGTGCTACCATGATGAAGGCCCGGAGAAATCTTCGGCTTGTCGGATCGATTTTCAATCTCCATCCGACGATATTTGCAATTATGAAACACTGCCAATCGGACAATACCAGGAACTTATTATTGAACTCGCCTTCAAACTGTTTTAATAGTTCCAGGAAAGCGATCATTTTATCCGCGCGACGCTCATCAAAATAATACGGATAGTCTGATTCCTTAGACCTTTCAAGATCAGAAAGGAATCGTTTAACGGACAAGTTGACCAATGAACAATGGGGAATTCTATTATCTATGATATCAGAACAATATGAATGATATCTTTTCTTCTTCTCAGTCATTCTTCAACGCTTCAAGCAACGGATTCTTTTTTTCAACTTTTTTCTTATTCATCAAATCAGACACCTTCGTCCTCTCTGAGGGTACAGCACCGAACTGCTTGATGATCTGATTAAATGTTTTCACACCTGTGGAATAAAGAGTGGAAAGACGTTTGTAAATTTCAGATGTAACGGGCGTTTCCTTCAGAACCGTATACACTCGTTGATTTTCCGCATAGACATTAAACGCCTCATAGAGAGAAGTTAAGTCCATTACCGTCAGGACTCCGTTCTTCTTCAAAAAACCTGCGACTCTTTTGAACTCTGCAGCAGTAACTTTGTCATAAGATTTCGGGATAGAAATGACGATCTTGTCAGATGCGGTTCCTTGAACCTCTGTACGTTTCCCTTGCCGGGAAGGCCGGTAATTTCCAGTTTCTTTCAATTCCTGAATGGTCTTCCTTGGTGGTGCCAATTTTCTCCCCCTTCTAAAAATCGAGCCATTAACACGTTAGCGTACATTCTACGTCAGGGCTGTGGTACATATTTTTATCCACCTCATTTTCCCTTGACCCCCTATCCGGTTATCTTTTTTCATTTTCGTTTCGCTCCGTAATATTTTGCATGACACTTTTTTCCAATTGCGATCAAGGTATCAGGATTTAGTGGATCAGAATAATCCTTATGGTGCACCTCTGAGGACGGTTCCTTCCCACACTCTTCACAGATCAAGCGTGAGCTGAGTATATTCCTTGACAGGCGGCGCCAAGCTGCGCTTCGGTAAAACGCTTCCCTCTTTCCTTTGTAGTTTTTTTCCAGGTGTGCTAACTGGAGTTTTGTTTCGTTCTCTTCTACCTGAAGATGCTCTGGGCAATAGATTCCCGATTCGGTTAACTTCTTGCATATTCTGCAGATTCCCATAACTATTACCTTCCCCAAGTTCATCAATTATCGATTCGTAGCTAATATCAAAATCTTTCTTTCTCCGGTATAATGCAAAATGTTTCACCCGATAAAAGAGCATTGTCGTAATTGACTTCCGAACGATCTGCCCTTTGATAAAACAGTTCTCCCATAAAGACGTAGTTGCATCATTGGCGACATCATCATGATCGCGAATATTTGGAAGCTTCCGTTGTATTGATCGTGAGAATCTTTTCGCATTATCAATACAAACGATAAACCATTCTTGCGATAGGTCTGCATCTTGAAGATCATGCCTCATCAGAATGGTTAACGCTTTTAAATATTCGTCTGTCGCGTTCATCCGAAAACTATATTAATAGTCCACTTAGCGACTTTAAAAAGCACTCCAATCAATCCCATAAAGACGATTGATGAAAGGAGTACTTTTATTGCGAATGAATATTGTGCTTGAAATTTTTGTTCGTCCATAATTGATCCAGACGAACAGAAGGGAAGTAATTAGTAGCGGTGGATAAGACTATGGTATCACGTTTATTTTTCTTTTTCAAGTTTTATAATTGCCTTGTCATAACGCGTAATTAGCTCAGCAGGAACATCTATTCCATGTTTATCCAATGTTGAGAGCATATCCCTTCCGCAGATAAGAAGCTCCTTAACCTCATTCAAAAAATTGATATCATTCATACCTTCTCCTTTTAACATTTGGTTCACCTGCAATCCGTAGGATTGTCAGGTGTAACCAGTTGTTAGAAACTCTTACTTGACTTCGATAGTCGGAACGATAACAGACGGCTTGAAAATAACCTTGTAGCCTTTCACTGAAACATCATTCGGCCTCAACGCTTCAGAAAAATACGTCACGTTGTCCGAAAGACCAAGATAGTGCTTGAGGTATTGGCCGTCTTCGGTTTTTACCGTTACGACGAGATCACCATCGGTATCGACCGTGACCGCGAGATTGCCTTCGATGGTGAGAATATACTCGCCGGTTATGCCGTTATAGAAAACGACACGGCGATATACCTGAAAGTTCTGCTCGGCGGTTTCAAGATTAGCCCGCGCGACTGAAGCATCCGAGCATCCGGTGAATACTGCCACCAGAAAAACAGCCATGATTGCGATAATTGCTTTCTTCATATTCTTCTCCTTTTCTTCCCGCAAATTATCCGTGTAGTGGCCGAAGGCCGGTACACGGTTGTTTGTCGTTCTAACATTGAGTTGAGCCGCGAGCTATTCGCGAGTCGGCTCGAACTTGTTGTTCGACGCCGCCCGAAAATAAATCGTGCATTCCATCTTGTATGTAGTAATTTTATTGAGAGATTCCAGTGCAAGTTTTGCACGGTTCAACGATGTGTACTTCTTTGCATCTTCAATGGAGCTACAGGTACAAGGGAAAATATCTCCTTGGTGTGAATATTTCTTGCCTATATAATATCCGTAATCACTACCTCCTTTGCTTATGTCATAAAGATGTAAAACATATTCCACTGGTTACTCCTTTCGGGCGGTTTAGTTGACCGTCCGCATGACGCAGTTATGCGGCGCGTCAATCCGTCGAACTAAATCTATGCTGGTCAGCATAAAATCTTACCTTGAGTCAGCCCCGGAAAAACCTATTTTCTTGAAGCGACAACTATTCGGATAGACGGTCTTCATTACGGCATCAGCGTCCTTCCTCGCCTCCCTCTCTCCCAGGGACACGATTTTTCGCAGGACATCATCCGCGGTGAATCGCTTCGCCTTCCCGGCCTTGAAATCCTCCCACCAGCGGGCATGCTCTTCAACGTCATCAGCGACGTCATACCCGCAAACGGAACAGGTATATTTCGTGCCGGATAGTACCGTCTTGCATACAGGGCATGACCTGGTGTTGACCCGCGCCCCGGAGCGAAGACGCAAGGTTCGCTTCTGGCTCAGGTTCTTTACGACAGATACGACGGATAGAACGTCCGGCGCTCCATAGCTGGCCGGACGAGTCCGAATAATTTCATCGCTAATCGCCTCAAGCTCTGAATCGTCATATCGGCGGAGTTCCTTCAAAACGTGTTCGCTTACGGCCGGGATGGACCACGGCCCGAAATACTCCTGGAGCGCCTGTAACGCTTCAAACGCTGTCATGTTCTACCTCCCTGCAGCGCCGCTTCTTCCTCGGCGATAATCTTGGCTTCCATGGCCTTAAAATCCTCTTCGGTCAAATACTTCCCGGCAGGCCTTTTCCCCCGGGAAGCCCCGGAACTGTCCCCGGCTTCTGCCGCGACCGTAACTGCTTCAAGCTCGAGAATTTCCGCAAAATGCCGGCAGAAGTTCCGGAAGTTCCAGTACGGCTTTTTCTGTTCCTCAGGCGCTTTTCTGGTGTGCTCAGCGGTCAAATACCAGGCATGGCGCCAAAGCGTAAAATGCTTCTCCACGGCTCGGGATATTGTTTCCTCGGATGCCCCGGAAAGCAGTTCCGGGAACTGCCAGATTAAGCTTTTAGCATCGGCTACGTCAGATGCGGCGGGATTCTGGATCCGGCAGGTTCTGGACTGGAACTCTTTGTACCAGCGGAATACGAGGCGCTTCCCAACCTGGTTAACGGCCTGTAGTTCTGTTTCGTTGGGGTTCCAGTTCCAGTGCCGGGAGGGAGGTGCCTCCGGATCGTCGGAATCGATGTGCAGTTCGTGCGGAGAGAGAGACATTTCCTTTTTCGTTTCAAGCATTTCATTCTTCGCTTCAAGCATTTGTTGCCCAGCACCGGTGTACCGGTCTACCGCACCCCCTGAAAACAGGGGTACCGGCGAACCGGTATAGCGGTCGTCAGGAGTACCGGCTTCCCGCTGTAGCTGTTCTTCGGTGTATCTGGCCAGTGGTACACCGGCATTCTCTCCGTCCCGTTCAGGACCATCGAAAAAGATATCCTCTGCGGTGAGCACCGCCTCTTCTGCTCCGCCTGTTTCCGGGGCTACAGGGGCCGGATCAGGGAAAGGAACCTCTACGGAATCATCCGGGCGTGAGAGAGCGGATGAAGGAATAAAGCAAATTCGAATATACGCCGGCCCCATTTTCCCGTTAATGCGGTCCTGTACGTACTTTATCAGGCCTTTTCGGTGCAAAAATGTCTTTGCGCGCCGGATAGCTTCCTTCCCGAGAGGAAGGGCGTTCGAAAGGTATACGTCATTTGCCCATACCTGATTTGTCTCCTGCAGCCGTGCGGTATAGATCAGGTGCTGGTACACCATATTCGCGATTAAACCATCTTTCCCGTGTGCCAGGAACATGCTGTAAAGCCCCACCGAAATAGGAATAATGTCGTATGATTTTTCAACGCTGATCTGCTCCACCCGCTCCCGGAGGGCCTGTTTATCGTCAACAACGGTTATGGTCATGACTGTACCCCCGCGGGCGCCGGGAACATCCGTTTAGCAAGCCATACTTCACCCTTGCCGGTAACGTAGGTCTGGGAAGAAAGATGTGCGCTTTCCTCATCGCCGTAGGTGCGTTCCTTTACCACGAAATACCCAAGATCGATGTATTCCTGGTGAGGGATCCAGTTGCCCCGGAGACGATACAGGATTTTCCGGCCGGAAAGCATCTCAAAGAGCTTCCGTGGCCCGATTCCGTTGATCTTCGCGACTTCGGTAATGGTTTTGAGTCCTTCCGCTATCGCGATCGTTCTGGCGACGCGGGCATCGTCGGCAAGGGAAGCAATCCGTTCCGCCTGCTTCCGGATAACCTCCTGCGCGGCCTGCAGGCCCCGGACCATTACCATTTCAGGCGTGTTCCAGGCGTTTTCGATGGAAATAAAGTGCTCCCGGACGGCCTTTCCGGCGCTCGTGTTGGTCATCAGGGCGATGTGCTTGGCGGCGTCTATAGTGAGGGAATAATCGGTGCTTGGGCGGCCGGTTTTCCCTGCGGGAGTTTTTCCCAATTTTGTGAAAAAGTCGATGCCCTGCTGGAAATTGTTGCGCTCGATCTGGTATTCCATCCAGTCGGTAAACTTTCGGTTGCTCTCAAGGGCTTCCCAGAGCATCCGGGCATCCACCGGAAACGGTTTGGCGGCATCAGCAAGGGATACAAGTTCAAGGGGCTTCCGGGGTGTGTCTGTTGTTTTTTCGTGTTCTACAACACAGGGAACGTTGCCTGACTCATCCTCGGAAGTACTTCCGAGGTACGGTTTCCGTTGCTCTCCGGAAAACAGGTCTCCGGCATAGCCTTCCGCCGGGGGAACAAAATTCGTCATGATTGACTCCTTTTCTCCGCTACCGGGGCGATACCAGTGCTTCGTTTGTTGAATATTTTCGGTTCAAACCCAAAGTACAGGGCTTGGATAACGTTCTCGAGAATGTAGAGCGCCTGCGCTTCCTCCGTTCTCCGTTCCATCCGGGAGATCGTCCGGAGGTACCGGGCGGTCGTAGGGTCAAGATCAAGCGAAATCGTCGCTTTCCGGGGCGCTCTCGTGCGCCTCGTGGCTTCGTTTGCGGTCGGTAGTCCGGACGTGCCGGTACCGTCATGGGCAGTCTTTTCCTGCATGCTTAGTTTCCTTTCCCCGGTCGCTGGTTTCGGCAACGGTTCCGGGGCAATAGGGATAATTTGCAGGGTATACAAACAAAAGGCCACAAAGGCAGCCTCTTGGTCGAAACCCTGCAAACCAACGACTAAGCGGCGTTGATAAACAGGCCCAAGAGGCCACCTTTCTGGCCTATTATGAGTCCTTGATGTATCAGTGTTTCCGCTTAGTTCGATGTGAGTACGGGGACTGGTTTCGGCAGTTGACCCGTACAAGAGCAGAATAAACGGTGTGCAAGGATTTGTCAACATTATCGGTACACCTCGAATAAAAAGAAGTAGAAAAGAACCCTCCGGATACCGTGATATACTCCTTTTAACCACAAAAGCCCGTAGCGTATGCAAACGGGAAAATATCACGTCCCCGGAGGGAAAAATGCCAATACTCGATCAAGGAAGCAGAAAATCTGCTATTGAAACAGTTCTTAAACTATTTGAAGGACGACCGGAATTGCTAAGCGGTCTACATCCAAGTCAAGCCGTTGATGCCTTAATTGCCGGTGCAGAAAAAATTGGAACGTATGTAGTTCATGGAACTATTGAGCCTCAATCAAAAGACTGATAGTTCCAAAAAGTGAAATGTCATCCCCGGAACGTTCCGCTCGAAATTGAGTATACGGTTCCGGGGCAGTATCAATTTCTATGACCGAATATCCTGCATCCGATAGAACCTTCACAAGATTCATCAACGCTTCATCTTTTGCTTTCAATCGCTTCCTCCTCGGGTAGTATCTTCAGAACCTTCCGAACCCGGATAAGTTCATCGCGAAGACGCTCAATTCCATATTCGACCGGCGCACCGGTATCAATGTCGGATTCAACAGCGGTTGCGGCCTCTTCAAGAGCAAAAAGAGCTTTCTTAAGTTCATCCCGTTCAGCCTCAGACTTCTTCCGCATAGAAAATTGTTCGTCAATGCTATCCAGCTCTTTCTTGATCAAATATTCAGGGTCTTCTAGTATTTCCTGAGATATTCCACGGCAAGCATTTACGCAAGCGACGACCCTTAATGCATCATCGGGCTTATAAAAAGCTCCAAAGCCATGACCGCATTCCTCGACCACTGTGAGGATGCTTTCATTCTCCTTTGCGATTGTTAGGAAATTTCTCCTATCTCCAATTTCTTCAACTCTCCAAGGCTCCTGCGTGTGCTCGATAGTTCCCATGGTATTCCTCCCTCAAAAATCCATAAACGGTTCATCCGCGGAACCGCCCTGCATGCCTTGAGCAGGATTTTTAATCTGCTTCTCGATCGCTGTTTTAATCCAGTCGGGAATAAAGCCATCCTGCAGTCGTTTCGGGAAAGGTGGATCTTCTTTCGGCTTCCTTCGGAGCTGGAAGATATCCGTCCAATCCTTTCCGGTTTTCGTTGATTTTTTCTTCGTTAAGGTCAGGTAGGCATATTTGCTTTCCAGGGGGGCGGTGTCGAATACCTTTACTTCCTCATCGGTGAAAGGCCTGCCGCGCCATGATTCGATAAACCGCCTCAGATTTGCTTTCGGATGCATTGAAGCGGTGAATCGTTTCGTTATCGTCATCGGTTTTCCGTCGCCCGTCACGGCGTCTAATTCAAATAAAAAAGCAACTTCGTGCTGAGGTCCTTCGATGCCTGGTTGATACCCAAGGTCGAATACCTTATACAGCCTCGAAAGGGTTTCAGTTTCCGGATATTCCGTCGATTCCATATTATCCGTCCGAATTATCATTCCTTTCCCTCCTTGATCATCCGCCTGGACATGTATACGCAACGCGCTCTCATACGAGCAAACGCTTTTTTCAATTCATTATGTTTCCGCACCCGCCGGATCATGTCCCGCTGGATTTGAAGTTTTTCCGCCTTCAATGTCGCTATTTCGTCTTTCAGCCTTTCTATCTCTGTTTTCGGCATTCCGGTTTTCCTGGTTCTTTTCTTTGGTACAGGAGCCGGGCCTTGCAGTTTTCAGGCTTGCAATCAATCCGCTGCGCACATGTCGCGCAGGAATCAGGCCGGCTACCCCTATCTATATTCATGGCGTCCATCCCTTCGAAACGAGATTGATGAACGCCAGAAATCCAATGATCGCGGTTCCAATTGCTATATCGAGAATGATCTTCAAAAGAAGCCGAAAAGGTAGAACAACGTGCCGATCCACCGCCACTAATTGCACTTCCTTTTCTGTATCGACTTCCGGTTTTACAGCCCCGGAAAGTAAAGGCTGAGGTTGTGAAAGCCGCAACGCGGCCTTTCTGGCGTTTTCCATCGCCAGCATTATTTCTGAAAGGGTTAAAAACCGCCCCGGAAGGTAGAACCCGAAAACTGTTTGATAGAGAATCCAACCGCCTTCAGGGTGCCGGTGAATAGGAATGGAAAGATACTTTGCTCCCAGCACATTCATACCGCGGCCTCCGCAAGCAATCGCCGGTCAATTCGGCTACGTTTCTGCAGCGCGGCGGCGATGAATTCCGGCACCCTTTCCCCGGGCGCTACCTCGGAAAGATATTGCCCAAGGGTTTCGTCCGATACCCGGGCCCAGCGTTCAACAGTTTCGCGCTTCCATGCCTTTTTCGAGTGTTGCCACCCGTCAGGGCGCCCGGCAGCCGGTTGCAAAGCCGTATTTTTCTTGATGGTCAGAATAGACGGTCCGAGCTCGGGAGAGCCGTATTTGACGGCATAGGCCTGTTCCAGGGTGTACCACTCCGGCGCTGACTGCCCCCGGAGCGCCCTTTCAAGCATTTCTTTGATTTCAGTTATCTCGGGTACTTCCAGGGGGATTGTCATAATCTCGCGCCCTCCCTTACGCCAGTACCGGGATTGCTACATCAGAGACGATGCTTTGTTCGATGTAGTCCTTGATCGCCAGAATGGCGTTATTCCTCCAGATTCCGCCTTCCGCGTCGAAAAGGGCTATCCGGGGGAGGCCGTTTTCGGTTGGCTTGAAGCGAAGGATAAAGCTTGCTTCCGGCTGTTCTACTTCCCGGAACGTCCGGTACGGACGGAGCCGATAGATACCCTTGGTTTCGACAGAATCCTTTGCCGCCCCGGAAACACCGCGGCGAACCTGAATCTCTTGCGAAAGGCCGTCATCCTGAGTAATCACCTCGTTTTGGGCGACTACCTTGCTGGCCATTGCAATAACGATATCAAGGTCATTCGATGGACCAATCAGGGCACGAGCTTTGATACAGAACTCTTCCGGATAGATAAACGAGTCGAACGGAAATTCCGGAAGGTCATCGTCCAATTTTGCCTGGTAGAAACAGGAACGTTTCAGGTCTTCATCGTCGAAACGGGCATACAGCCGAACCGAATGGTGCGATTCTATCTGAATCATGCACTGGTCAAGCTGGACTTGTTCCCGGTTATTCTTGATGTAATCAAGAAGGCCGGTAAGGGTGTAACCCCGGAGGGTGTCCGGGCGCGGGCAGAACATTACGGGTTTGTATTCTTTTCGGGCGAACGTGGTTCCGCATATTTCGAGCGTCTGGTTTTCGTCGGCGAGTCGCTCGATCTCTTTTACAGCTGAGCCGTCCATCAGTTCTCTCCTACTGTTCGTCTTTCAAACGGGATCGGATTGATTCCGTCGAGATCGGGTTGATTAATCGGGCCGTTTACATACGCTTCAACAGAGCGGCCATTGAAAGCGAAGGAAACAGTTGATTCATGGGGATTCATGGGCGCCAGGCTGGAAGATACCTTTACCTTGCTTGTGGCCATGCTCCGATCTGCCATGGGTTTGAGTTCGATCTTTATAGTGATCGCCCTCACAGCGGTTGGGGATGTATTATCATCCGCGATGTTTTTTAACGCTTTTTCGAACTCTTCCTCGAAAAGCTCCAGGACGGCTCCGCTATTCAGGGTTGAAAGCGTCACCAGTCGGTCGTTCTGCATACTTACCTACCTCCTAAAAAGAAGCTGTTGCCTGGGACCGGGGGGATTCGAACCCCCTGATCTTCTGATCCAAAGAAGTAAAACGCCGATGTACAGTCCCGAAAAAAAGAAAAGGTCAGATGTTCGTCACAGCAAAGATCGCCCCCGGTTCGCCCGGGCAGTGCCGTAAAAAACATCTGACCTTTTCCTCCGGTGCGATTTGCCGGATTAAAACTACCCAAATCAGTAGTTTTATTCATCGTACTACCGATTTAAGTACTTGTCAACAAGGAAAATACTGAAATTAGTAGTTTTCTGTACGATAATGAAAGCATGAACTTTTGGAATCGCACAAAAGTTGAAGTTGAAAAACAGAACACAACTTTTAGATGGATAGCTGAGAAACTCGGAATACCGGAAACGACAATCTCCGGATGGCGTAAACAAGATATCTTGCCACGCGCAGATATTGCTGTAGAAATTGCTGGTTTATTCGGTGTTTCAGTTGAATACCTGGTTACTGGCGCAGATCGACAGGTAAAAGTATTAAGAGATAGCGAAAAAGAAATTATTAATTTTATGCATGACCTTTCCGAAGATGATATAGAAGTTCTTCTCTGTACTGTAAAGGCCCTTGGAAAAAGAAAAGCTATTGATCTTTCAACCCAAACGGCTGGGTAAAAGCGGGGGAAAGGTTTTCAAAAAAATGTGTCACTATTGACAATTAAAATTACTGACGATCATTACAACAGACGTATTATCTGACCTACTAATCCGATTTACTGCATTTAAATCTATACTATATAAAGAAATAAGCAACCGCGCAAACGGTGCATAATTTAACATATTGGAGATTTTGAAAATGGAAGAACTGGTAATTTCGGATTATTCGCAGATGAATTCGCTTTTTCAACAACTAACAACCGATGTGAGTTGGTTTGAAAACAAGGAAGTCAAACTCAGTGACTCTTTGGGAGGATTCAAGATTCATGTTGAAGGCGATGTTTTTGACTCGACTATAACTACAGGAATAATGCGTGGTATGCTAAGCTTGCAAAACGCAGTATATGATGCATACTCTCATTATTGTTATGGCTATGTTAAGCGTCTTTCTGATGAAGAAAGGAAAATGTTGGAAATCCGAGTTAAAATTGAACCGGGTTCGTCGTACATTGAGATTTTAATTAAAGATATTGCAAAGGCTGTGGGAGACAGAATAAGGACAATGACCACAAAAGAATTTATTGCTTCAGTAGCGATTGTTTCTACCATTGCAGCTGTCAGCCTCAATGTGGGTAAACACATTGATTCAAAAAAAGAGATTGCCCGAATACAGGCACAAAACGAGCTGGTAACTGATGTCCAAAAAACGACTAATGAGGTTGCAATAGCAGCTCTTGAGGCACAGTCCAGTTTCTATAGATCAATGTCGAAACAGGATTTTACGTCTTTCTCAATAAACAATGAAACTGTTACTCCTGTAGAAATTGCAGAAATGACGAAAATTACAAGAGAAAAAAGACCTGTTGAGCAAGTTGTTTATAAAGGGAAATTTACCATCACCGATATACATTTTGAAGAAGAGACAATTTATCTCGACGTTATTAATCCTACCGATGGTAAAACTATAAAGTATGTGAATATCTTCAAAGACATCGTAACAGAGGATGATTACCAATGGTTTAAAGATTCTGCAAACAGGCAATCAATAGATATGACGATTGTTGCAACGGAAAAGAAAGGTGAAATAATCGGGGCCTTCCTTCAGAGCTTCAAAAAGTAAGAAATCTGTAAAACACAAAAGGCCGGGTCTCCCCGGCCTCTTTTTTTATCCCAACTTCCAGAATCCATTCACCGCAGGCAGGACTTTATCCCGGTATTCGTCCAGGCGTTCTTCAAGGACAGGGCGGTCATAGTGGTCCGTCATGCTGTCGGTTTTATGACCGATGATATCCCGGAGCATTTCGCGCGGGATCGCGTTTTTCATCCTGGTGTTATAGGTATACCGAAGTCCGTGGAAGGTTATCCGCCGGCCGGAAAGATCGATTCCGGCTTTTTTCATCGCCGCGCGAAACCGCTTCAAAAGATACCCTGATGAAATACTATGCCCGCGGTAGGTGAACAATAACCCCGGGTGATCGCCCCGGAGCTCTATCCAGCGCGTCAAAATGCTCATTGTATATACCGACATCGGAACAACCCGGATACGTGGATCAGCGGCGCTTCCCTTCTTAACATGATCGGTTTTTCCCTTTTCATCCAGGGCGCGGTCAATAATCAGCCCCTTCCCCGGAACGATCTGATCCATGGAAAGAGCCAGTGATTCGCCGGATCTGAGACCGCAGGATACCGCGATCGCCGAGAGTGTCGCAAAACACCGCCCCGGAATGGGGTCCCCTTCGTCGCTATCGGTTTCCCAGACTTTCCCGAATTCCTCCGGAGCAAACGGGAATAATCGTTGTAATTCCTGTTCGGTAAGGGTGTTCTGTCGCTTCGAATTGCGGGCATATGTAACGAATGTCGGGACAGAAGGAATCAAGCCGTCGAAATGGGCTTCCCTGAGAATAATCATAAGGGTGTCTTTTATGGAGTTCTTCGCAGATCCTGATAGCGGCCTGGACGGCTTCTCGTTTCGTCCGATTGTCCGGGCGTCGAGCAGATTAAGATCAAGAGCCTTCGCCGTGATAGAGTCCAGGAACGAGCTTCCAAACCACGGAATGAGATAGTTTTTCAGGTAGGCATGATGATTGGCCAGCGTGCGGTTTTTGGGATTCTTCCCATGTTTATTCCACCGCTTCACGATAGGACCTTTCGGATCAAAGAACTTTTCAGCGTAATCCAGGAACAAGGTTCTTTCCGAATTCCGCCTCTTTTGTTCTTCAAGAATTTCAAGACGCGCCAGAAAAGCCTTTGCGTCAGACCTTTTTGAACAGCCGGTTGACCGGCGGACGCGCTTCCCGTTCTCATCGATGTAGTGGAAATAAAAAAACGTTTGGCCATTTACCAAACGCTCGTACAGGGTGTATTCCATTGTAAACCGTCCTTACGGTCAAAACTGTGCCGAAACTTGGCACAATTTTGACACACAAAAAGATGCGGCAACAGCTTCTTTTTGCAAGGCAGTTTTTTTTCCTTACATAGTAAGGATTTAACTTTGGGCGCTGAGGGGATCGAACCCCCGACATTCTGGGTGTAAACCAGACGCTCGTACCAGCTGAGCTAAGCGCCCGATAAACAAGAATCTATCAGATCGAATAAAAAAGGTCAAGAGATGTCAATTGTCGGTAATTATGATCGATCCCATGGTAAACGAGGGACTGTAAATGCTGTTATACGTCGCATCGGTTCCATACGCGAATACGAGTGCGAGAACGTGCCATTTATCTGTCTCAACAGAAGAAGTATAGGTGACGTCGTCGTCGTCTGTGTCGATTTCGTCGTAACTGAATAGATAGTCGTCGCTTGACGCGTCGGTTACCCCTTCAGAATTGGTGCGCAAGGGAATTCCCAAATCGAAAGAAGTAGTAAGCAACCCCGCCAATTGTTCGTCTTGATCCGCGGCACTGGTTATTCCGAGATTTCCGACGAAAATTCTTGACGGAACATTGTCGGTATATTGCGTAAATCTGATATACACTTCGCGGTTATCCGAAGCCGAAGGAATTAGAGGATACTCGTTTACACGTACACTGTTCGCCATGCGGTGAAATTTTTTGGTATTCGAAAGCCAGTTTTGGATAAGCCCGTCGTAGCTTTCATAGTAGGTGCTGATGGCCGCAATGTCCTGGTTTCGCGCGCTCGAGCTGTTGTATATGCGATAATATACTTCGAAACCCCTGAAGCTGTCCGGTTCTTCAGCCTGATTGCGCGAATCGCTCGTTCTCACGTGGAAATATTGGGCGCTTACGTCTTCTGAATCCGTCGGATTATTCAGCTGCTGCGATACGGGAAAAAGATAGATATAATTATCTATTCCGCAACTTTGAAGAAACACCGCGAGAGAAACAATGAAAAGAGAAGAAAGTACTGATCGAATATGAATCACGAAAGCCAGTCCACCAATTCATATATAACGACAGGCTTGTTCTTTCCCTTCACGCGAATAATATCCAGTTCCCGGAATATATACTCGTCGCGCACAAGGGCATAGGTGTACTCGCTTACTATAATCATGGTTCCGTACATCTTGTTCGTTCCTTCGAGCCGTGCGCCGAGATTTACGTTGTCGCCCATGAGGGTATAATTCATTCTTCCCTCCGAGCCCATATTCCCGACGGTCATGACGCCGGTGTTGATTCCGATTCCGATGGCGAGCCGTTTTTCCTGCGGCCATGCGTTGTTCAAGTCTTCAAGTTTTTTCTTCTGAAGCAAGGCGCACTTGCAGGCTCTGCTGGCATGATCCTTCACTTCGAGCGGAGCCCCCCAGAAGCACATGATCTCGTCGCCCACGTACTTGTCCAGAGTGCCGCCGGTTTCGAGAATGATGTCCGTCATCGCAGACAAATACTCGTTCAAGTGTTTGACCAGCTCCTGAGGCGTCAAGGTTTCCGACAAACTGGTGAAACCGCGGATATCGGAGAAAAATACGGTCAAATCGCGATCGACCCCTCCAAGCTCTGGAGGGTTGTCGAGCATCTGCGCGACGACGTCGGGACTGACGTATTTGCCGAACATATTGCGCAGCTTGCGCTTATCCCTCTCTTCGGTCGTCGCACGGTATAGAATTATCGTAACATAGGTGAAAAACATTCCCGCCGCGGGTACTGAATAATTCAGAAGAATACCTGCTTCATCGAATAAATACGAGCAAAAGAGATAAAACAGGGAAGCGTACAGGAGAGACAGGGGAAGGGATAAAAGGCTCTTCATCCGGGCCGCCAGGAAGGCGACGAGCATTACCGAAAGAAATACAGCAAGGGCGAATGCGATCCCGTCCGGTCTGTCGATAAACCGCTCAGTCAACAGGGTGTTGAGAGCGTTTGCATGAATTTCTATGCCGAACATCATCCCGTAAGGGGTTTGCTTCTCATCGTCGGCCATCCCCTTTTCAAAGGCTCCGACGAGCAGGATTTTATCCTTCACACCCCGCGTCTCCGGCTGTTGTTCGACTTCCGGAGACGAGTCTCTTACATAGCCGGCGTAGGAACGAACGGGAAAGGTCCTATAGCCCTCAGAAGAGGAGGATGAAGGACGCCCGGCGAAATTAATCCACATGGCGCACTGGTAATCGACGGGTATAACCGCATCGCTTTGACCCGTCCGCGCGATCCTGATTTCCTTGCCGGGTAAAACTGAACAATCGTCTGCCTTCGCGTTCCAAGAATGCAAGGCAAGACTGAGCGCGATCGACGGGTAAAACGAATCGCGGTATATTTCGATTACTCTTGTTTCGGTTTCCGGAACGCCGTCGCCGTCCGCATCGTAGACGAGCGGAGGAGCTTTTCGTTCCATTGCCTTTCTTAAGCGAGCAATCGAGGCTTCTGTAAGGGGTTGTTCTATTTGATGTTCCAGGCCCTCCGAATCGAACCAACTTAACCGTTCGAAAACAGATTCATCCGCTAAAAATCCTGGAACAAGCTCTTCGTAGGCGATTTCGCCGACTAATTCAGAATACTTAAAAACAAGAGGCTGGCGCCTAACTACAGTATCCTGAAAATCCATATTCGCCGCTCCATAGCCGCGGGCGGCGGAATTAAGACCGGCGAGATTCGTTTGCAAGCCTTGAAACGATGCCATATCCTTCCACCCCTGCCCGATCTTGGTCAGGGATGGAGTCTTTGCATCTAAATAGGATTGACGGTGTTTCATTTCCTGATCGATGTCGATTTCAGAGGGAAATTGCTCGAGTATCGACTCGAGAAACACTCTGTCGGATTCGCGTATGCTTGATTCCAAAGCTTCATCGTCTTCGCGGTTGCGCGAATCATCGATAAAAAAGAAATCGAGGAGCAAGGCTCTTTCGCGTTCGCTCTGATCAGAAATTCGGGAGAATGAATTCACGAGATCCGCATGAACGGATCGGGGGAACGGCCATGATCCGAACCGTTGCAGCGTTTTAAGATCGACCCCGACGATTACGATATCCGAAGAAACCTTGTCATCCTCCGGATTGAACCAAACGCCCTTCTGTATTGAACGGCGAGAATAAAATTCCTTCAATGAAAAATAGCTGTCAAGGATTCCAGGCTCAAGATTCCTGAAAAATCCCGAACCCGAGCCTATAACCGTCAGTAAAACCGCAAAAAAAAGACCGATACACAATCCGAAGTTGCGCGTTTTCAACAGTTTGGCGTATTTTTTGACAGCCATGCATACCTCTCGAGGGTTATTTCACTTCCATAGCGACCAGACGCGACTTTGCAAGCTTGGTCCACTGGTCTTCGGGATAATCGGCGGCAAGTTTTTTATACGCCTCTGCGGCGGCTTCGGTATTCATTCTCTGTTCTTCAACTCTTCCCAGATTAAATAAAGCGCGGGGCTTCATCGAAAACGAAGAAGTATCGCTTGCTGTCTTGAAGTATAGCGCCGCTTCGTCGGCATTGTTCAGTTCGTCTGCGCAAACAGCCGCGTTGAAAAATGCGATGCCGGAAGTATAAGCCTGAACATCCGCCTGGCCTGCTTGAACATACCACTTCTGCGCCGTCGCCCAGTCTTTTTTTGCGAAATAGACTTCACCCAGGGACATCGCAGCGCGAATTCCCGCGAAACGCTTCATCTGTTTTTCGGCGATAGGAGTCAATTCGGCAATAAGAGCATCCTCTGCGGCGGTTATGGCAGCCTTGTCCGTAGAGATACGAGCTTCCTCCCAGGCGGAAACCCGGAGTTCGATTATTTCAAACGCTTTTTCGTTCGACTTACCGATTACAACGCTGACGGTTGCGATAACCGCAAAGAGAATGGTACAAGCGGCCAGGGCGGTCAATATCCAAAGTCGATGCTTAAGTAGAATCTCCGACACCTTATGCGACAATTTCACAGTTTCCGCGGTAGTTTCACCTTTTGATGCAATAGCCATCTTCGTCATTTCTCCTTAATTTCCAATTCCTTAATCAATCGTGATAGATATGTACGTTGTATATCCAGAATCCCTGCCGTCGCAGTTTGATTCCATTGATTTTCTTCTAAAACTTTCTGAATATAATGCTTCTTGAAAAGGTTCAAAACGGATTTAAGACTTTTATCTCCGTCTATATTATTATCAGGCATTGTCCGGATATTCAAGAGTAAATCTTCTTCCCGTATGTACGGGGGCTTTCCTATGACGCACGCCCTTTCTATCGTATTTTCCAGTTCGCGTATGTTTCCCGGCCAGGAATAAGAAATGATCGCGCTCATCGCCCCTTCCGAGAATCCGAGAAAATCCTTTTTGACCTCATGCCGGAACTTTTTGAGAAAAAAAAGCGCAAGCTCGGGAATATCTTCGAGGCGTTGGCGAAGCGGCGGTATATACATAGGCAACACATTGAGCCTGTAGTACAGATCAGACCGGAACTTTTGTTCTTCAACCAGTTTTTCGATATCTCTATTAGTCGCGGCGACGATACGGACATTAACGGTGATAGTATCGCTCGACCCCAGCTTTTCGAAGGTTCTGTTTTGAATAACCCGAAGAAGTTTCGATTGAAGAGCCAATGGCAGATCGCCGATTTCGTCGAGAAAAATCGTGCCCTGGTCCGCCATCTCGAAGCGGCCCTTCCTGTTGCTGATAGCATCGGTGAAGGCTCCCTTGACATGGCCGAACAATTCGCTTTCGAGCAATCCTTCAGGTAGCGCTGCGCAATTCACCCGAACAAAAGGCTTGGAAGCCCGATCGCTTTTCAGATGAAGCTGTTCTGCAATCAATTCCTTGCCTACCCCGCTCTCTCCGAGAATAAGCACCGATGAATCTGATTTTGCCACCCGTTCAACGATATCAAGCTTTTCCAGAATAACAGGACTGCGCGCTATCATCGTATGATAGCCTCTATCAGTTGCTATCTGATCCTGAAGAACAACGATTTCATCCCGCGAGCGTTGCAGAAAACGAGCGTTCTGGTACGCAAGCGCTGCCTGATTAGCGAGTATTTCAAGAACTTCAAGGTCCTGAAGGGTAAAACCGCATTCAGCGCCTTTATTCAAAATTTCAATAACGCCGATGCACTCGTCTTTGACCCTCATCGGGACGGCGAGCATGTTCTGAGTACGATAGCCGGTGGACTGTTGAACCGCGGGATTAAAACGAGGATCGTTTGCGACATCGTTTACGATAAGGCTCCGGTTGTTTTTTACAACCCAGCCGGCTATGCCTTCGTCCATTTTTACAATGAATTTCTTTGCTTCGAGACCTTTCGGGCCAAGAGCGATTTCGAAACGAAGGTACTGTTTACTTGAATCTACCAAAAGAAGGGAAGAAGCTTCGCCGGAAACAAGACGCATTGCCGACTCAAGTATATGAGCCAGCAATGCGCTTACATCGGAATAATTAGAGTTGATTAGCGTATTAATCTCGATAAGAGCATTGAGTTTTTCAGTGTCAAGGGAACTAGACAGTTTCATCAATGCCGCTCATCGAAATCATAATCAGTTGTTCTTGTTTTTCAAAAAATCTCCGAGCGTATATGCGCCGTCGTTTTTCTCTTCTTCAGAAGACATATACCGGGAAATTTCTTCTCTTTGAACTTTCTTTTTATAGTCCTTGATTGAGAAAGCGACCTTCTGCTTATCAGGGCTTACTTCTACAACGACTACTTTAATGGTTTCTCCGACGGTATACTTTTTTACAGCGTCTTCGAAGGTTTCTTCACGGGATTCTGTGAGGTTCTGCTTGTTGATCAAACCTTCGATTCCCCCGGCTACCTTGAGGAAAACACCGAAATCGGTGATAGAGGTAATCTCGCCTTCGACGGATGTTCCGGGAGGGTTCGCTGCCGCGAAATTCTGCCACGGATCGTCCGAGAGCTGCTTAACGCCGACGCGGATGCGTCTGTTGTCGGGATCGATCTCAATAACCATGACTTCGATTTCCTGATCAACAGAAAGTTCGCTGCCGGGATGCTTGATCTTGCGGGTCCATGAAAGGTCGTCGACATGAAGGAAACCGTCGATTCCTTCTTCGAGTTCTACGAATGCGCCGGCATTGGTGACCTTTACGATTTTGCGGGTCAGCTTGGTGCCGCTGGGATACTTCTTGGCGATGGAATCCCAAGGATTGTCGGTTACCTGCTTGAGTCCGAGCGAAACGCGTCCGGCTTGGATATCGTATCCCAGAATCATGCATTCAAGTTCGTCGCCGATCTTGACCATGTCTTCGGGCTTGTTGATTTTTTTAACCCAGCTGAACTCGCTGATGTGCGCGAGGCCTTCGATTCCCTCTTCCAGTTCGATGAACGCGCCGAACTCGGTCAACTTGGTAACCTTGCCCTTCACGACGTCGTTAACATGGAACTTGTCTTCAAAGTGCAGCCACGGATCTTCGGAGAAGTGCTTCAGAGAAAGATTGATTCTCTTGTCTTCCGGATCGAGGCGGATTACCTTGAGGGTGATTTCCTGTCCCTTCTTCACGAAATCCTTAGGCCGGGTAACGTGGCCCCAGCTCATATCGTTGATATGAAGAAGGCCGTCGAAGCCGCCGAGATCGATGAAGGCGCCGAAGCTGGTGAAGCTTTTGACGACGCCGGTGACCGAATCTCCGATCTGGATATCCTTGAAGAATTTCTCGCGGTTGACCTCTGTCTGTTCCTCGAGGTACTTTCTGCGGTTGACGACCACATTGACCTTGTTGTCTGAATAGAGGCGCTCTACATAAAACATCGCCTTGAGAGCGAGAAGTTTTTCGGCCTTCTCAACTTTCTGGCTGTCTGATTGGCTGATCGGAAGGAACGCGCGAACGCCTGCGCCGAGCAGGACTTCGTATCCGCCCTTCACTACTTTATCGATAGTTCCTTCTACGGGAACCTTGTCCTGAAAAGCTTGTCTGAGATTTTTCCAGAAAACCTTTACGTCGGCCTTCTGTTTGGAAACGATAACCTCGCCGTGCTTATTCTCTTTCTTTTCGAGAACTACGCTGACGGTATCGCCCACTTTCGGCAGTTCGGTAAACTCCGCAACCGGAATCTTGCCTTCGGATTTATAACCGACATCAATAAAAACCTGTTCGTTTGTTACCTGGATGACAATACCGTCAACAAGCTGTCCCTCTTCGAGAGACTGGAACGACTTCAGGTATTCTTCCTGTAATCGTGTCTGCTGGATGTCCTCGCCGGAGTTCTTCTGACCATCCTTTGCCACTTCCATCTGATCCATAACCAACCCTTATAAGTGAATTTTGGTTATCATCATGTCACAAACGTTCTGTATGGTCAAGTCCGATGTATCGATATAGACGGCATCGGGGGCGATTTTCAGGCTTCCTTCTTTTTTATTTCTATCTATTAGATCTCTTTCGGCAATCGAAGCTTCGATTTCTTTCAATGATAGCGAACTGGTGCCTTGATCGAACCGTCGTTTTGCCCGCGACGCAGGCGAAGCGTCGAGAAAAAACTTACAGTCCGCGTCCGGGAATACGACGGTGGTCATATCTCTTCCTTCGCACACAACGCCGGTTTCGCGGGCAACGGCGCGAATTTTTTCGTTGACGATGTGACGAACGCCGACGATAGCCGACAACGGAGCGACGATTGATTCGACGGAATCGCTGCGTAAATAGCTCTCGACGTCCTCCGGTCCGATGAAGAGCCTGCCATTTTTGTAGGCGAGCGGGACGGATTTCGCGAAAGATATTATCGCGTCTTCATCTGAAAGATCTGGAGATGCTCCGCCCGAACCGTCCAGGGCACCGCCCAGGCTGCGCAGAAGGGCCAGGGTGACGCCGCGGTAAAAACTTCCGGTGTTCATAAAGGTTAAACCGGTTCTTTCAGCGATAATCTTGGCTATGGTGCTCTTTCCGGATCCTGCCGGGCCGTCGATAGCGATAATCATATATAGTCACCTGTTGATGCGGGATTTGCTCTATTTGCGAGGTTTTGCACCTCCGCATCGGTCAGATTCCTGAAGGCTCCCGGCGGCATATCTCCCAAGAGCACCGATCCGATGCGAATTCTGATCAGTTTTTTTACCCGGACGTCGAAGTGTTCGAGAACCCGGCGGATTTCCCTGTTTTTCCCTTCTACAAGAACGATTCTCAATCGTCTCGATGAAATGCGCTCAGCTTCCTTGCATTTATAAAACACCGAATCGATCCGGATGCCCCCGATAAAAGACGATACCAGATCGTCGCGATACGGAAGACTTGTCTCGACAATATACTCTTTCTCGATTTCAGCCGACGGATGCCCGACGATCGATGCGAATTCTCCGTCATTGGTAAAAATCAAGGCACCCGAAGAAAACATATCCAGCCTGCCGATATTATACAGTCGCTCCGAATAGGCTTCTTTCAGCAAATCGGCGGCTACAGGACGGCCCTTCTCGTCCGAAAGAGAACAAACATGTCCGGAAGGTTTATGAAGAAGCACATACCGCTTCGTTTCTTCGAGCCTAAGCGGATTGCCGTCGAGACATATCCGATCGTCCAGGCGGACTTTTACGCCCATCTCGGACACTACGGCTCCGTTCACGCTTACCCGTCCGTCGAGAATCAATCTTTCAGCTCCGCGTCGCGAGGCTGCACCGGCGTGAGCGAGAAAAACCTGGAGGCGCATTTCTTTATCGGGCGAGTTCAAATC
Source organism: Teretinema zuelzerae (assembly GCF_021021555.1). Taxonomy (NCBI): domain Bacteria; kingdom Pseudomonadati; phylum Spirochaetota; class Spirochaetia; order Treponematales; family Treponemataceae; genus Teretinema; species Teretinema zuelzerae. The sequence goes on from NZ_JAINWA010000003.1 coordinate 254,893, forward strand.
TGTCACTTTCTGTTTCATCCAATTTTGGCAAGTCCGCGATGCTGCTGAGGCGGAATACTTTTAAAAATTCCTTGGTCGTTCCGAATTGAACGGGCTTTCCCGGAATGTCCTTTTTGCCTACTTCCTTGATCAAATTACGCTCGGCGAGCAGCCGGATCATGTTGTCGGCCGAAACTCCCCGTATAGCTTCGATTTCAGAGCGGGTGATCGGCTGCGAATACGCGATAATTGAAAGAGTCTCCATCGCGGCCCGCGACAGCTTGTTATCGTTTTTTTTGCCGTATTTATCTTTTAAGCAATCCCACAACTCTTTCTTGGGGCTTATCGTCCATCCCCCGAGATCTGAACCATTTCAATTCCATGGGCTTCGTCGGCGTATCGTTCCTTCAACAGTTCAAGCGTCTGGTTGACTACATCCAGGGAAAGACCGGAAACCCTCACGATCGCCGCTTCATCGAGCGGTTCATTCTCCAAATACAAGATGGCTTCGACCAGGGCGGTTTCTTTTTCCATTTTATACTCCATACTCTATGTCACCCCTCGACCGTCAATTCCATCTCGTCGATGGAAATCTTCTCCCAGGGCCGTATTTTTATATCGCCGAACATGCGGTTCTGCCACACGCTCGCCATTCTGAACTTGACTGCCTCGAGAATCGCCATAAACGCGCACACTACATCCATCAGATTGCCCTTCCGGACGATCAAATCCGTAAACAGACATTCTCCGCGAGTTTCCAATAATTCGTTCATCAGAGTGATCTTTTCGTTCACGGATACTTCTTCGTATAAATCTAGTATTCTCTCCGAATTATAACTGGATACGAGATTTGAAAAGGTTTTTAAAAGATCCCAGGTATCCACGCGCTCCCACAATTCTTCTTCGCCGAAAGGAAGCGGACGCTGAATTTTCTTTCTTTCAAAAACCCACTCGGCTTCGCTTTCTTTTTGCTCCATCAATTCCGAGAGCTTTTTGTATTTCTGGTATTCGATAAGCTTGTCGACCAGTTCCTGCCGGGGGTCGTCGATTTCTTCGTCGTCGAGAACGATCTCGACAGGAAGGAGCATTCTGCTCTTTATATACAGTAGAGTTGCGGCTAACGCATAAAATTCCGTCAAACTTGAAAGATCGGATCCCACAGCATAATCGAGGTATTCCAGATATTGCTCGGTGATATGGCCTATCGGAATATCATAGATATTCACCTCGTTCTTTTTAATCAAAAAAAGCAGGAGATCCAGAGGTCCTTCAAAATCGTTAATACGGAACGTATTTCCCTGTTCCGCGTTTGCAGTCTGATTATCAGCTTCCATAGAGCGTTCCTGCCTTTAGAACCCCTTGATCGGGTAATGCTGCGCAAATATCCTGAAACAACCGTCCCGTAAGAGGATCTGATAGTTGTGGAAGAATTTCAAGCAGGGGAATCAGCACGAATTGTCGATTCTTCATTCTCGGATGAGGCACCTGCAGCCGAGGCGTATCTATTACCGAATTTCCGAACAATTCGACGTCGATATCAAGCGTCCGGGGTCCGTATCGAATTTCACTGGAACGATCGCGTAAATTCACGTTTTCAATGTCCAATACGGCATCCAGCAGATGTTCGGCCGTTCCGGAATACATTCCGGCGATTACCATATTGTAAAAATCGTCCTGTTGAAGATACTCCATCGGTTTTGTCTTATATATTGAAGACATTTTCATCTGATGAATCTCCTTTTCCAGAGATTCGACGGCATGACGAAAATACGATACGGATTCTCCGCAGTTCGACCCGAGACCTAATACGACTTGAGTCATTGATTAAAACAAACCGCCGTCTGCCGCAGGCGCCTCGACCTTGGGCTTTTTCGCGGCGGATTCGGTCTTTTTCAAAGAATCGGGGGCGGGAGCCTCTATTTTCTTAATAATTTGACCGGGAAAAAGCTTCGCCCGCAGCTTTGTTTCGAGAGTTGCTCGAAGTTCCTCATTACCCTGCAAAAAAGTGATGGCATTTTCGCGGCCCTGTCCGATTTTCTCATCGCCCATTGAATACCAGGCGCCCTTCTTGTCGATCATTTCGTGCTTGACGGCGGCATCTAGAAGGCTGGAAACCGCAGAGATTCCCTTGCCGAATATAATGTCCAGCTCAACCTTGCGGAAGGGAGGAGACACCTTATTCTTCACGACCTTCACTCGGACGCGGTTTCCGACGGCGTCTTCTTCGCCCTTGTCGATCGTTTCAATTTTTCTAACCTCGAGTCTTAAGGACGCGTAAAATTTCAAAGCGTTTCCGCCTGTCGTTGTTTCCGGGTTGCCGAACATGACGCCGATTTTCATACGTATTTGATTTATGAAAATGATGATGCACTTCGATTTTCCCAGAATGCCGGTGAGCTTCCGCAGAGCCTGGCTCATCAATCGAGCCTGTAGCCCCATATGAGAATCGCCCATATCGCCTTCGATTTCAGCCTGGGGCGTGAGCGCGGCTACCGAATCGACTACGATGATGTCGACGGCGCCGGATCTCACCAGGCTTTCAGCTATTTCAAGGGCTTGTTCGCCGGTATCCGGCTGAGACACCCATAAATCGTCGATGTTTACGCCTAAGTTTCTGGCGTATACGGGATCGAGAGCGTGTTCAGCGTCGATGAAAGCGGCAATTCCGCCCATTTTCTGGGCTTCCGCTATGGCATGAAGCGCGAGAGTTGTTTTACCGGACGATTCGGGGCCGTATATTTCTATTACTCTGCCCTTCGGATAGCCGCCGATTCCAAGCGCTTCGTCAAGGAGTATGCTTCCGGACGGGATCGCTTCTATTCCCGGCGTATTAGCACCGGTGCCCAATTTCATCAGGGAGCCCTGTCCAAACTGCTTTTCAATTTGGAGCCTCGCTACTTCAAGGGCTTTTAATTTCTCCCCCAAATCAGCGTTAGCATTAAATTCGTTTGCCATCTTTGCCACCTTTTCCTCCCTGACTATGATATAGGCGCAATCCATAATCCTGCCTGTCATTGTACCAAAAAAAACGGAAAAAAAAAACACTATAACAGGATAAGTCAGTGTATTATTAAAAAATGATCGAACCATTTTTGATTTTGGCGACAAGATCGTGCGTTGGTTATGCAAAAAAAGTGGTAAACGCCATCCGGCGCAATCCCGAAAGACTGCTTTTACCGGATGGATTTGATTACACCGAAGAACTGTCGGTGCTCCAATTCGCCGACGGAGAAATGGAAGTCGTTCTGCATAATTCAGTCAGAGGGAAAACGGTTTTTTTATTCACTACCTGCGCAAGAAATGAAGCGGGTCTTTCGGTGGAAAGCTGTAAACAGGAGTTATACCACACGATAGATGTGCTGCAGCGTTCTCAGGCTAAAGAAATCATCGTTTTCGAGCCCTTCATATCCTGCAGCAGATCGGATAGAACCACCAGAAGGAATTCCGTGGGCTTATGGATTCATTACAAGACGCTTATTTCGCTGGGCGCGGACCATCTGATAACCTATCAACTCCATTCGGATAAATCGAAAACCATTTTCGACCCCTGTCTTTGCGCCGTCGACGACGTGCCGGCCATATCGCTTCTTCAACGCTACCTCTGCGAACATGTGTTCATGTCTACCGAGAAAATGAATACATTTTACCGTGATTCGCTCTTATTCTGTTCGGTAGACGCAGGAGGCGAAAAACTTGCCAAGGGTTTTGCGAGCGCGTTCGGCACGCAGTTGATGGTAGCACATAAGCAGAGAAGCCTCGAAAAGGCCAATACAGTCGAGTGCATCAACCTTCTGTCCGCTGTCCCCCTGAAGGACAAGATAATATGGATTATCGACGATATGATCGATACCGGCGGTTCGATATACGGGTTAATTCAGGAATTATCCGCTCGGGAATGCGCCGAAATCAATGTAATGATCGTGCATCCTGTGTTGTCCGAGCCGGCAGCCGCGCGCCTGCAGGAACTTAAAGACAAAGGAATGATCCATCGATTCGTCGCCTGCGACACGATCGATTGTCCGGCTACGAAACGAGAACTGTCCTTTATGGAAGTCATCGAATCGACTACCTTGAGCGCTCATATCGTGCTCACGATTTCGCTGGACAGGCAAATGGCGCCGCTTATCGACGGCTTTTCCCCTCTTGAATACCTTGAACGCAACGGACCTTTCCAGGAAAGCTAGGGAGAAACGCTCTGGTAGATTCCGCCGCCGAGAAGCGACAGACTTCCGTTTTCGATTCGAATCTTCGCCAGAAGCTCGAACGGACGCGAAGGGTCAAGAAAGACGGGCTTGTCGAAACTGACGGGAACTATTCCTTCAAGCGCGCTGCGCGTGTCGTACCCCACCAGAAAATTAAAACCGAATCGATCGTCCGGAGCAGAGACATTGGCGGCCATCCCCTTCCATCGAATCCAGCAATCCTGATACAAGTACGCATCCTGAATAACGGTCGCGTAGGAAAAATTATCCTTCAAAGTATCGAATCCCGGTTCCGAAAGATACTCCATCAGCAGGCGCGCTTTGGTGCGAACAGCAATAGAAGCGTTAGAATTGAGTATTCTATTGATTTCCACCTGCGCCTGGTTGTCACGATAAGACTGAAAATACCTCTGAGAATTCTCGAAAGCCTGAACCACTTGTTTTTCTGTAAGTATGTACCTATAGCTCCCGCCTGCTTCCACAGAATTTTTCAGATCTATGGCCTGAAGACTGATTGACGACAGATCAGCCCGAGTTTCCTGTCCGACCGACAGCGAAACTGCTTTGATGCCGAAAATCGATGCGCACAGAATGAAAACCGCCAGAGGAGCTGCAACTGCGGCTGGATGAAGGCTTGTACGGCGGGGTTTCGGATAAAAAGCGGTAATTTTTCCGGTTTCGGCCATATTCAAAAAAGTTTCCTTATCGCCTTTTTTACGAATAAATTGCAAGGCCTTTTTCGCCAAAGCGTGATCGGGATCATACTCCAATGCATCCAGATAGTACTCGACGGCCTGATCAGTCTCGCCTCGCCGGAGAAACAACGCAGCCTGCGCCGTCAATAAGTCGGGATCGCGCATTTTAATCTGACGGGCTCTTTGAAAATAAGACGAAGCGCCTCCTGCATCTCCGGTATGAAGACAGGAAAGCCCAAGATACAGATAAAACTGAAACGATTCCCTATATTGGAGTATATTGGGCTCCAGAAGGGATATGACTTGAGAGTATTTTTTTTGGTCGAACAGTTTTTTTGCTTTTTGCAGTATGGTCAGGGGCATATTTCAGCTATCACCGAGGAGCATTCAACAACAGCACATCGAGAGATTGATTTAAAGCCTGCAATTCCGCATCAGTCGTCGACGCGGGGTTTCTCTGCAATTCATCGATTCTCGTCAGAATTTCACGTATCTGTCTCAATCGTTCATTTTCCGTCAGAGGAATCGGTTCAGAGAGACCGGTTCCAACAGGCGTAGTCGAATTCGGTGCTGCGAGCGAGGTCGATCCTGCATCGATAATAACAGACGCATCCGTGCCGAGGATCATGACGTTCTCATAGGTTTTATTCGCGCGAATTTCCGAAGCCGGCCATACGAATAAAATCGCGGAATCATTTATGGAATATATGCTGTTAAAAGAACGGCCCTCCAGATAGTCGGGTTTCCAGGTAAGAGTGTTCAAACGATCCCAATTTGCGAGATACACCTCTTCCGGTCGTGACGCGGATGAATCGTCCAAGAAAATCTCGAGCGACGCGTCTTCCGAACGGGATGAGATATATGCGTCCCTGGAGAGCGCAGGATTGATTCTTGTCTCGGCGGAGATGCGTTTTTTTACCGGAGTCGAGAAATGAATTCCTGAAGCCTCGCCGAGAAGCGTATCGAAAAGGGCTTTTAACGCTATTGTTTGGGTTTTCCCCGAGGTGTTTTCAATAATCGTCTCGATCTTCAGAAAAGCCGAGTCCACGCGGCCGGGTGCAGGGATAAAGGTAAAAATCTGGATGGCCTGAAAGTCGTCTGTAGGAGTGAATACTACGCGCGCTCCGGCGTCTGTCCGTTCAGCTTCGATGCTTCTTCCGCTTTTTCTCGCTAATTTGAAGACCTTATTATCGAGCTGCACTGAAAACCATGAAGTAGCTGAAGCGTTTCGATCCTCGATCAATGCCCGATAACGGCCTTTTCCGACATCGGAAAGTTGATGAAGAGAAAAACTTCCTGAATCGGGATGCACTACAAGCTTCAAATTCCGAAAACTGACTTCAATCGGCTGAGAACTGAAAAGCGGCGTTATCAGGGCCGCGAGTAAGATCAATGCAAAAAACTTCTTCATGGCGAAACCTCGACTGGAGCATCGGAATATATGTTTTCGAGAGTGAGCGCCTTTGTGCGCAATTCTTCCAAAGCTCGCTTTCGTTCAACAGAATCGCTCTCTTCGCCGGATTTGCCTGAGTTAGGGAAAGCCGCCGGGGCGGCTCCTGTCATGGTCAAAGCAGCCGCCAACTCGGCGTTCTGGCTCTCCAAAACTGCGATTCTGTCGGTCAAACGAGAATTGCGGAGCTTTTCGTCCCCTAATTGCTTTTCCAAATCGCCGAGGCGGGTATCTTTTATCATCTCGGAGATGCGCTTTTGATATGCCGTCATGGCCTGTTCATAGGTTTTCTCGCGGCGCTGGTATTCTTCTATGATTTTTAAGGATTCCTCATGGCTTTGTTTTAACAGTCGCAACAACTCGTCTTCCCGAACCGTTTGCCCGATAAGGGCCAACCGATAACGGGCCGCTTCGCCTTTGACCGATTCAGGGAATCGTTCAACGACCAGCCTGAATACCGACGAGGCTTCTTCATACCTGCCGGTGGAATACAAACATTCGCCGATCCAGTAATAAGCGGAGGAAATCGACGCATGAGAGGGCCATTCGCTCAGATATCGATATAAAACCTGAATGGATTCCTCATATTTTCCTTCGGTATATTTGATTCGTCCTTTTTGATACGACAAATCTGCGTTGCGCGCGTCTGCCGGATATCGTGCGGTGAATCTTTCCATTTCGGACATCGCAGTTTCGTAGTCTCCTGAGGATAGCTCTGACATGATAAGCCAAAACCATGTCTCAGGCCGATTTTTCTCGTCGCTGGAAGAAAGAGCCTTTCTGAACGATAAAATAGCCGTCGACCAATCGGATTTCGCGTAGGCGTCCAGTCCAGACACAAGCGCGTCCTGCGCTGTAAGAGAAACTAATAATACGAAAGCAAAAAACAAAGACACACTCGTTTTTTTCATGCAAACTCTCCAGCAATGGAAGTTAAATACACTTATCCAATGTTCAAACCGGAAAATTTCCGGAGAAAAAAGCCGATCCGGTAACAATCACATCAGAACCGGCAGACAAGGCGGAATCCAGGGTGCGTGAGTTCACACCGCCGTCCACAGATACTATATACGAAAAATCGTTTTCCTGCTTTAACTTTTTCAGCTCTCTCACTTTCTCAAGACATGACGGAATCAGGCTCTGTCCTCCGAAGCCGGGGTCCACAGTCATGACGAGTATTAAATCGACAAGGGGCAGCAGCTCTTTCAGGCTTGAAACAGGAGTCGACGGAACTAGAGATATGCCGGCTTTCCTGCCCGCCTCATGAATGCGGGAAATAAGGCGATGGGCGTGAATTTCGGCTTCGATATGAAATGTAAGATAATCGGCTCCGGCTTCAATGTATGAGTCGAAATGTTCCGCAGGATTTGAGGTCATAAGATGGACATCGAAGGGCAACGATGTTCGTTTGCGCAAAGCCGCGATTACCGGCGGTCCGAAGGTCAAATTCGGCACGAAATGTCCGTCCATTACATCGATATGTACCCAATCGCCGCCTTTTTGTTCAATAAACTGAAGCGCGTCTCCCAACGCGGAGAAGTCAGCGCTTAAAACCGAAGGGGCAAGGATGTATTCTTTATTCATAGTATAATAGTAGCAAAGTAGAAGCGACCTGTAAATACAAAGCTTAATTGACTAAACGGAAAGAATGAGTATAATTGTGTAGGTATTATGATAACAGATTCTGTTCATGGAACATTGCCCCAGGTCTGCGAAGTACTCAAAACGGGAGAGCTTGAACAGGCGCATAGGGATATTAGAGAGTTATTACAACATGAACTTGAGAACGAAGACGTTATCTATACGCTAACCGGCATCAATTTCTGGACTGATAAGCTGAAAAAAGCACAGAACGCATCAACGGCCTTTGAGAAAGGAGAGTTTCTTGTATCGCAATGGAAACCATTCTCCCTGTTTATGTCGAAGCAAGGCCGGGAGAGAGAGCCTGTACTCTATGCGCTCAAGCAGTGTGCATTCAGAATAGCGCTCGGTTTCTACCAATCCCTGTACAGGGAGGATGTTAACTCTCAGGATCCGGAATTATATAGAAAGATAGGTTTGTGTTATAAAGCTTTAGGAGATTATGAACAAGCGCTGAAGCTGCTTGAACAGGCGCACGACGGCACGAAGGATTCACCGGCGATTCTTGCCGAACTGGCCGACTGTTATGCGTTGTGCGGCGAATCCAGACTTTCGAAGGTTCTTTTCAGGGAAGCTTTTTTTCAGGGAGCGTCTCAAGTTGAACTGTGTTTCCTTGAGTCGGAAGTAATAAAAAGACTTGAAGCCCAGGTTCATGCTTTGGGATATTCAGGGGCAGAATTAGCCGAATGGATCCCGGTATACGGGGTTTTATACGGTATTTTCAATATAAAAAGGGAATTACGGGCGCTTGAGTTCGGGAAACTCAAACAGTCGATATTCGCTCTTGAGAATGAAATTCGGGATGCTGCTGCAGGGAATCGTTCAGTACTGATACCGCGGCTCATCAATCAGTATTTTTGGCTTATCGACCATTACGTTAACGTAGAGGATGAAAAGTCGAGAATTAATGAAGTACTACTTAAAATCAAATTATTGGATACAGATGTGTACAACAAGTACACAATGTAAACCGGATTTGCAGGAGAAAAGAATATGTCCGAGTCGTTGATTAAATCTGTCCAGGATATGCTGAATGAAGAGAAGTGGACCCGCGCCACAATCAGTAATTATTCAATCAGCAACTTCAAGGAACTGGATTCCATCCTACGCGATGCAAAGCAGGCTAACTGCATCGATGAAATCAAGGCTCTGTGCGATGAACACTTGTCTCACACGAAAAACAGCATCATAGCGCTATACATATCCGGAATTTCCGCGCTTTCACGACAGCTTCTCGACGATTCGGCCCTTATAAGCTTGATAAGCATTTTCATAGACAATCACAAAAACCCGATCGTAGAGTATCTGTGCGTCAGAATGCTCGATTACGGCGAATCGAAATTCGCTCTCCGCACTCTTGCAGACTGCTACAAGGAATCGGACGACGAAAAGATCTACGACATTTGGGAGCGTCTGGTCAAAATCGACTATGAAGAAGCGGACATCACAAAACAGCTGGCTGAAAAGTATGAAAAAGACGGTGAAATGGAACCAGCCGTCGAGTTTTATAAAAAAGCGCTGTATAGATACATCAACCGAAAGCAGGCGAACGCGGTCAAGGAAATCTGGTCGCATCTCGTCGCGTTGATTCCCGATGAAATCGATTTTTTCTATCATGTACAACGCAAAATTTCCAAAATCATGGGCGACGACAGAAGCGCGATGCTCATGCAGGAAGTCTACGAGTACTACAAGACGAAACAGGAATGGGCGACCGCGATCGACATATTGAAAATCATTCTCGGTTACGACGACAAGGATTCGTGGGCGAGAAAAGAGATCGTCGAATGCTTCCGGGGCAAGCACGCCGGACACAGCCAGCTTGACGAATACATCCGCGCTTCGAACCTCAATCAGAGCTGGCGAAATGTTTTTGAAGCAATAGCTGAATTCGAAAAACATATTTCATTCGACGCGGGAAATTTCGTATACCATCGATCATGGGGCGTAGGCCGCATCGCGAGCGTAAAAAACGACGAGATTACCATCGATTTCGCAAAGAACAGGGGCCATACGATGAGCCTCAAGATGGGCGTGAGCTCCCTGCAAACTTTATCGAAGGATCATATATCAGTTCTCCGCGCCATCTGGAAAAAAGAGAAGCTTTACGACAAAGTGAAGAGCGACATCACCTGGGCTTTGAAAACGATTATCAAGAGCTACGACAATAATTGCGACCTGAAAAAGGTTAAAGCTGAACTTGTTCCTTCTATTTTAACCGCGAATGAATGGACGAGCTGGAGCACGAAGGCGAGAAAGATACTTCAGGAGGATCCAAGCTTCGGCGTAAATCCTACGAACATCGACCTTTACGTCGTACGCGATCGGCCCATCTCTATAGAAGAAAAACTGTTCAACGAGTTCAAGGCTCAAAAGAACTTCTTCGCTAGAATCGACCTGCTCATGATGTTCTCGGAACGAGCGGAGCCCGATTCGGAATATTTCGCTGAAATGTTCTCATACTTCGCCGGCTATCTCAAGGCGTTCAATCAGGTTAACGAACAGGTCATCGCGTCGTATCTAGTTGTTAAACAGCTCGTAGCGAAGCATCCCCACCTCAATCCGGGGCTTCACTATAATTTCGCAGAGCTTTTCTCGGAAATCGAAGATCCTTCGTCCGTTTATATAGCGCTGAAAGACTCCGGACTTAAGAGAAGCTATCTTCAGGATATAAAGAATTTCCTCATCAACTGGCCGGACATCTACGTAAAGCTGTTCCCTTCGGTTCTGAGCGTAGACATCATCCAATCTCTTGTTCTCGACGGATATACCGAGAAAGTACAGACCCTGGCAGATCTTTGCTTCGATAATTACCGGGACTACAGAGAGGGCGCGATCTGGTTCTTCAAGAATTCGCAGGAAGCGGAGTGGTTCAAGGAACTCAATATTCCCTATGAGAAGCAGCTCATCACGCTTATTCACATTCTCGACATCACCTACCGCGAGATCGCCAACCATCGGGAGACAACCGAAAACAGAAAGATCAACCGCCAGGTGCTGAACATCCTCTTCGGCAAGGATGCCTTGCTGGAGAACTACATCCTCAAGAGCGACGTAGACACCATTACCCGAATTTATACCCTCATCGACGACGTGAAGGATCTCGATCCTTCCTTGAAGATGAATCTTCGAAACAAGATCCTTGAGAATCACAAGGGATTCAAGTTCTTCGGTTCGGAAGAAAAAACCGTCGTATCGAGAGGTCTTATCGTCACATCGCGCATGCTTGAAGAAAAGAAAAAGCAGCTGCAGCAGATTATCGAGGTTGAAGTTCCCGCCAACTCGAAAGAAATCGGATTCGCCCTGTCCCTCGGGGACTTGAGAGAAAACGCTGAATACAAGGCGGCGAAGGAGCGTCAGAATATTCTCAATACAACGGCGACCAGGCTTCAGGAAGAAATCGACCGGGCGCAGACCTTCGATCCTACTACCGTCACCGTCATCAGAGTGTCTTTCGGCACAATTGTAACGTTGAAAAACAACGACACCGGCCTCGACGAAACTTACACGATCCTCGGCCCCTGGGAATCCGATCCCGACAACAAGATTATTTCCTACATGTCGCCGTTCGGAAACGCAATATTGAATCACCGGGAAGGCGAAAACCTTACCTTCACGATCAACGAAAAGGAATATAATTATTCCATCAAAAACATTGCCGCGGCTTCTTTCTAGAATGTAATCGACGCTCGTTGAAGCATGCACTCTGAAAACGGGTGCGTGCTTTTTGTTTTTCCGGGACGCACTCGCGAAAAACAATATAAAAGAAAATTAAAACCGTGGAAGTGCAAAAGGGTATCATTATGAAGAAAAAACAGGGATTTCTTGCGCTGATTCTTCTCATCGGATCGCTTCTAAGAATTCAAGCGGCAAGCGCCGATATCGTTGTTTTGATGGATACATCCGGTACGATACTTCCCTGGTTTGATCAGATAAATAGCCGGGTTCTGGTCGATATAACGGAAAAATTCGTTCGCCCGGGCGACACGTTTCATCTGGTTTCATTTAATTCCCGCGTAAATCTTGAAATCGTACAACCGGTAAAAACAGAATCAGACATATCAAAAATCGTTTCAAGATTTATGCTGTTGTATCCGTTGGGACAAAACTCGGACTTTATTTCCGGTCTTCATTTCACTTGGCAATATTTATCTACCCTGAACCAATCTACCGAAAAAATAGTCATCATCATTTCCGATGGAATATTCAATCCTCCGAAGAGCAGCGACTTTCAAGCCTTGACGACTGAACAGGTAGAATCCGAAATCAACATGATGACTGCGAAAATCAGAGGCGCCGGATGGCAGGTATACTATGTAAAGTTGCCCTTTCCGGACGACGCCATTGTTACGAACCTCGACGGAACAACGCAAATTCATCCTGTTCCAGGATCAAAAGAGAAGAAAGAGCAGCACAGCCGAGCAATACAGGATAATATCGGAAATAGCGATTCGGATGGTTCGGAAAAAGCAGTTGTAACGTCTAAAGCCGGGGAAACAGGCGGATCGCCCGATGCAACAAAATCCACTTCAACCGGCACAGTATATCAGGACATATCGAGCACATTCACAGATGCCCTTGCGATAACCCCGAGCATTCTCCCGGAAGAGGGAGCCGAGCTGACCTTCACAGATTCGGCTTTCGGCATGCCTGAAGTCTCTTTTCCGGATAATCTCGGTAAACGGGGAAGACAGTTCGCCCTACCCTTGAAGATAACCAATCCATCGTCGCAGAATCTCAATCTGGAACTTGTCAGCATTTACCTTAACGGTGCTGATGTTTTGGAAGAAAAAAACTTCATCCGCATCAATCCGGGAAAAACGGCAACGCTTAAAGCTCAAATCAAAATTCCTGCAACCGTAGAATTGGGGTTGCATGATTTTCTCTTTACGCTTCGATTCGCAGGGAACACTCGCGTACTGCCTCAGGAAGGATTGGTTTCTGTCCAGCTTGTCCCGTTTTCCTTTACAACAGTCGTGAAAAACGGGAGAACATTTTCCTATGCTGTTTTCATTATCATTCTAACGGTTCTCTCGGCATTTCTAATCGCTTTTTTCATTTTGAAGCGCACAAGCAAACCCTCTCATGTATTACGCCGCGCGAATTACGGCGAAACTGATGAACGCCGAGAAACAAAGGAATTTGCGGTATCGACTGGAACAGGCGATACCCTATCGGCCAAAAAAATCGAACAGATTACTCCGAAACCGTACTCGTCAGAAAGAATCGCATCAAGCCGTTTGTCGACCGAGCAACAGCAACTGGATCGCACGAATTCGAATGCGCTTACGCAAATGCCGGAATCCCGCAAAAAAATATTCCAGTTTGAAACGGCGAAGCCGTATGATTCAAGCGCTCTCGACGAATTCTCCGATGGCGCTGCAAGCAAACAACAAGCGGGCGAAACACTGGCGGCTTCGATTCAGAAGAAACCGGACCAATCAACCGTGTCCGCTCTGGCCCGCTTGCAGGAAGAAGAGAAGCGCAACAGGCTCGCAATACTAAATGCCTCAAAGCCGGCCTACCACAAAGCGGAAACCGTAAGAAAAGGCGCCGATCCATCGCAACAGATTGAAATTAAATCCAACAAGCGGATCATGCTTGAGATTGTCGTCGACAGGCAAAATCCGCATATCGGAAAGAGGAATATTCATGTTTTAAAACCTGGCTCGCGTTTCTCGATCGGCGGAAACAATTCTTCATTCCTCGTATTCCTGGTTCGGTTCCCTTCGAGAATAGCCGAGCTCAGGTACGACGGAGAAAAATGCGATCTTGCAATCATCAAGCCTGAATACTTTCCGCTGGAAGCGAACAATATAATACCGGATTGCGTCGGCAGAACTTTCAAGATCGTGTCGGATAGAGGCTACGAGGTCTCATTCAGATTCGCCGAATACGAAGATCCTGTGATTAAGCTGAACGAGATGCTGAGATCCATCAGCATCTGATATACATGCGGCGGCGGCGCGGCTACTCGCCAGAAGCCGTCGTGGTTTTATCAGATTCGATAATTCGCTTCGCCCGCCGATGTAAGGCGCCTTGTTTTTCATCAGCGGCAATCTTTTCGATTTCCGACTTTGCTTCAGTGAATTTATATAGTTCGAATAAATCGATGCCGAAACTTTTTGTCGTAGGATCCTTGCTCGTTAAAAGCGAGATACAGACCGATGAATCGAGTTCTGTCCTTTTGGCGATCATCAGCTTAAGCAATTCATAGCGGTATTTAATTTTCTTTTCGTCTTCGAGCACTGAGATAAGCTCTTTTAAGAGCAATGGTGAAAAAGAGGTTTTGTGGTGCTCGGCGAGAACCGAAGCGGCTTTCAGCCTCAACCCCTCTGCATTCTTTTTATTCGCGAATTGTTCAGCAAGCCAGGAATACCCTTCTTGATCGCCGATCAATCCAAGCGCTTCATAAGATCGGTAACGAACAGATTCAACAGGGTCGCTTTTCGATCGATACAATAAATACGGAACCGATTCGTTCAGCTTTAGCTTTTCCGCAGACGCTATTGCGTCGAGCCTAACCTTATAATACGGATCCTTGAAACCCTCCAATATTATCGCTGTGGATGCTTCGGATGAATAACCGGAAAGAGCTTTTACCGAAGCGGAGCGGAGAAGCGGATCCTTATCAAGAAAGAGGCTTTCGAGAATCGGAATGGATTCAGGATTTCCGATTTCGCCGAGAGCGACGGCAGCCGTAGAACGGATGACCGCGTTTTCATCCTCGTTCCCGGCGACTTCTTCGAAACGGACACGATATTTTTCAGCCTTGAGCTTTCCGAGAGCCGTCATTACGTTTTGTCTGATGACCAGCCTTGTCTTTTCATCTACGGAAAATTCATCTTCAAGAAAATCAAAAAGAAAATCCGCGTCTTCTTCTGTTCCGATAGAACCCAACAGGGAGATCGCGGAATCCCTGTAATCGGTGTTTTCCGACTTGAGAATGGCACGAACAGAAGACGCCGCTTCCTGTGCTTTCATTTTTTCGATATATGAAAAAATTGATAATACGGTGGTCTTTTTATGATCCCAGGGATCGGCGATTATTGAAAGAGCCCATTCTTTCGGATACGGGTCGTTCTTTTCGCCGTAATATTTCAGCAATGATTCTTTAACAGCGGAGCTGCGCGTAGAATCGAACAAGGCCTGAAGCTCATTCTGCAAACCGGATTCATCTTCTTTTATTAACGCGTCGATCAATTCGACGATTTCGTTCTCCAATCCGTATGCAAGAATATCCCTTCGAATGTCCAGATCTGTTTTCTCCAGAGAAAACAAGAACATCGAGGATGCAAAAGCGCAGATAAGAGCTAAGAACCTTTTCATACGGAATCACCGGAAAAACGGGATAAAAAGGACGATCGATACTGGACAAACCTGTTTTCTTGTATTGCCAGCCGGATCTCCTTCATCATTTGGTGAAGAAAGGCCAGATTGTGATACGATGCGAGCATTGAACTGAGTATCTCGTCATTTTTATACAAGTGGCGCATATACGCCCGGGAATATTCCCTGCATACTCGGCAGGAGCATTCTGGATCTATCGGACCGAAATCGCGTGCAAATCGTTCCTTCTTGATCGCAATTATCCCGTCTCTGGTGAAGAAAGAACCGTTTCGCGCGTTTCGGGTAGGAAGAACGCAGTCGAAAATGTCGATTCCGTTCAACACCGCGTCGAGGATATAGTCAGGGGTGCCGATTCCCATTACGTAGCGAGGCTTGTCGTCCGGCAGCAATTCGGAAGTAGACGCGAGAAAATCGCGGTACACTTCGGGCGGCTCTCCTACCGACAAGCCGCCGATGGCGATTCCCGGCGTATCAAGATCGATTACTGAATCGATGCTTTCCTTTCGAAGATCCTGGTAAAAATTGCCCTGCACTATTGAGAACAGCTTTCCCTGATATTCGTCCGGAGTCTCAAGCCAGGCTTTTTTCGCCCGTTTTGCCCAATCAGTGGTGATGACGAGCGCTTCTTTCGCCTTTTTCCATTCAGTACCGAATCCCGTGCAAACGTCCAGCTGCATTTGTATATCGCTGTTGAAATCTGCCTGAAGCCCTACTACGCTTTCGGGAGTAAGAAAGTGTGAAGAGCCGTCGATGTGGCTGCGGAACTTTACTCCTTCGCGGGTGATCTTCCGGAAAGAAGACAGGGAAAAGACCTGAAAGCCGCCCGAATCCGTGAGGAAATTTTTTTTCCACCCCGAAAAACCGTGCAATCCGCCGGCATCACGAATCAATTTCGAGCCCGGCCTCAGATACAAATGATAGGTGTTCGCCAAAATAATTTCGAAACCAATTTCGTCAAGCCAGTCCTTCGTCATTGCCTTCACAGTGGCATTGGTCCCCACCGGCATAAAGGCTGGAGTTTGAACGGTGCCGTGGGGCAAGTCGATGAATCCGGTACGAGCCCTGGAACCGGAGTCGGCATGGTTGATTCGAAAAATCGAACTGTTTTTATTCATTGCATTATGTCCTTGCATACTTGAGTATAACGATGCTGGCGATTATAAACAACAATACCGGAGACCAGGCGCCGGCGAGCGGCGATATATATTCCCATTTCGCGAACAACATGGTGATCATTTGAGTTACATAGTACAAGACTGCTATAGAGAGGCTCAGCAACAAGCTCATCAGCATGATATTTTTCTTGAAACGTCCGCCCAACGATATCGAGAACAGCAGAACGATGAAAATCGTAAGCGGAAAGGAAAATCGCTTATAGTAATTCGCCAAATGCTCTGAAAACGGCAGGCCTGCTTTTTTCAATGTCTGAATATATTTTTTCGCGTCGGGAGCGGTCAGTTCTTCCACCGAAGCGACGTTTCGCTGAAAGGTTTCCGGAGGTTCGTCAAGCATCATCGGAATCGTTTTTTTTGAAATAAGCACGTCCGATGCATCAGCAAAAAGGTAGGTGATGAAATCTTCCGGCTGCCATTTCGAATCTATCCATCGGGCGGAAGGCGATTGCAGTATCGAAACAATATTGCCCTCCTGATCGCGTTCGACTACGAATAAGGAATACAATTTTTTGTCTGCATCCTGATAATAGTCAGCGGTATAGATTATCTTTCCGTCGTGAGAGAGCACGACGATGTTCGTATTGCTCAGCGTTTGCTGCTGCTTGAGCAGCAACCTGTTGAGATTGTTTTTTTCAGAAAGTGTTTGTATAACGACTCGATCTTCGAAATAAAACATGCCGAAGGATAGCAAAAGCCCGACAACCAACAGAGGAAGAATTAAAAGATACAACGGGTAGCCGGAAGCAAAAATCGAAGTGAGCTCGTTGCGGGCATACATGTTCCCCATCGTATAAGCGGCGGCAAAAAGAACCGAAAGCGGCAGAGCGAACGACACGCATTTCGGTGCGTACAGCAGAAGGACTTTAACCACAGAGCGCAGAGGAACTTCGTTCGAGAGATATTTCCATAGATTCGCGAATAAGTCGCCAAGCTGCAGCATCAACACGAAAAAGAGCAGTGCTACGACGCAAACCGGAACGAATTGCTTCAGCAGATACCGTTGAAGAAGATTCATCTAATCAGATACCTCCCGCCCAGAATCGCTCCAGTGGCGAACACCAGCGCATTCGGAAGCCACATCATGACGAAGCCGTCGAAGCCCAATCTGACGCTCAAAGTCTGGCCGCCTATCAATAGTGCCCAATATAGAACCGCTATGATCAATCCGAAAATAAACCCGACGCTCTGGCCGTTTGTTTTAGCGAACATGCCGAGAGGAAAAGCGAGAACGACAAAGAAAAAAGCTCCGAACGGAATGGAAAATTTCTTATGAAATTCCATTCGATACAAATTAATCTGCTTTGCGTCGGAGCCTTTTTTCTTTTCAAGAAGTTGCGCATATAAGTCCCTAGAGCTCATTTCTCTCGGGGTAACTTTGCCGGAATAAGACGGCAAGATATTTTTCGACAACACGTTGTAAGAAAGGCCTGAAGCATTGAGGACGTCGTAGTCTGTCCTGTTTTTTCTATCGAACGAAATTATCTTGGCGTCCGCCATGTCGAGAGTCATCAATACGGCCGCGTCCGACGACTGCACAATTTCAGCAGACGGCGCTGCGATGATGCGTTTATTTCCGGAATCCGTAGAGTCGATAACAAGCAGGCTATCCATGACTCCGTCTTTGATCGTTCCGGAAACGATAATTGCATTCTGGTTTCGTTTGATGGAGTTCGATTCCAGCTCCAGAGCCGGAGTCGACGTTATGATTTTTCTGTATAGCCGGTTGAATCTGATTGTTCCCGCGGGAAGCAGGATGTCGTTAGTAAAAAAAGAACCGATCGAAACCAATATACCGACGGCTAATACTGGCATTAGCACAAATCTGACGGGTATGCCGAGGGCGTTTATCGAGAGAATCTCCCGGTCTGAAACCAGACGGCCGAGAGCCATCAGCGTTCCGACGAGTGCTGCGAACGGAGCGCTTGTTGCAATGATGGCGGGAAGAGAAAAGATAATGAGAGATGCGACATCCCTGACTGGCGCCTTTTTTGAAAGGATGTCTTCAGCCATAAGCAGAATTTGGTTTACAAAAAAGACGAGAAAGAAGAAAAGAAAACACACAAAAAAATACAAGAGCATTTCTCTTGCTATATACCTAAAGAGAGTATAAGCCTTCATTCAATTTCTACCGGTGGAACCGTAGCCGTTCGCGCCGCGGCTTGAATCCGTCAAAGCTTCGGAGAAACCGAATCCCGCCTGTACTACCGGAGAGACCACTAGTTGAGCTATTCTGTCGCCGTCGCTGACTGTAAATGGTTCGCTACCATGATTGATAAGGACGATGCCGATTTCTCCTCGATAATCCGAATCGATCGTTCCGGGAGAATTGAGAACAGCGACTCCATGCTTCAAAGCAAGGCCGGATCTTGATCGTACCTGAATCTCGAATCCCTGAGGGATTTCAACGAATAATCCCGTAGGAACGAGCTTGCGTTCACCTGGACCGATAACGACTGGAGAGGAAAGAAACGCGCAGACATCCGCTCCGGCAGATCCGTCGGTCGCGTATTTCGGTAAACGCGAATCGTTCAGGCCGTCTTTCATTAACACTTTAATAACTTGACGCATTTTCGAACCGCCTTTTTTGTTCCATACGTGAAGATATGCATAGATTCAGGAGCAAAAGCCTTTTTACTGATATTATGTACACAATCAAAGTTCAGGGACTCGATAATTCCGGCGCTTTGATCGATGCCGAATACCGATTTATTGTACAGGTATTGCCTCGCCAATCGTTTCATCCGCGTATCCGTATCTTCTGCAGACAACAGGAGATCTCCTGTCAAATGCTCGCGCGCATAATCGAATTCTTCCCGGTTGATGCCTGACATGCGCAATTTATCGAACTCTGATAAAAGAACGCCCATAGTCTTTTCGGCAGCATCATGATTGACTGAACAGCCGGAGATAAGGTACAAGCCTTCCCGAGTAGGAAGAAATGACGTGAACACGTTGTAGCATAAGCCTTCCTTTTCGCGCAATTCCTGAAAAAGCCGCGAACCGGGAGTATCGCCGACGATGCAGGCGAGAAGCTCTCCGGCATACCAGGATTCAGCGGTTTTTTCCATCGGAAACAAGGAAGCGCTCCATATCTGAGTCTGCGAAAAAGGAGAATACGAACCGGCAAATCCGGCATGAAAATTGAAACAACCCGTTTTGGGCTCTTGTTGAAACGAAGGTTGCAGAGCAGACGGGTTAAAGCTGAAAGAATCAAGCAATTCTTTGCACTGCTGCACATCGAAGTTTCCTGCGACGGAGACCAATGCAGGTCCGTTCTTCACAAGGGAATTCCAGAACGAAACGAGATCCGTTTCCGAAAGCGAGCTCACAGATTCGACGGTTCCGGCGACCGGCAGAGAATACGTACTGCCGGGAAAAAGCGAGGCGAAAAACCTATCCGCGGCCTGCTCCTCCGGTTCATCGAGCGAGCTGACTATTTCATTGAGAATAACCTTTCTTTCCGCTTCTATGTCCGAGGTTATAAAGAGGGAATCAGACGTCATATCGCGAAGAAGCCGCATCGCCTCAACTGCATAGAGGGAAGGCACTAAGCAATGCACACACAAAGCCTCACGCTCCGTGAATGCATTGCAATACCCGCCGGTTTTATCGAAAAAACGCGATATGTCTCTAGCGGAATGAGAGGAGGTTCCTTTGAATAGCATGTGTTCAACGAAATGAGTTATTCCGTTGCTATCCGCGCTTTCATCCCGGGAACCGCAAAAAAACCAAAAACCGATAGCGACGGCTTTTGTCGTCGCTATCGGTTCAGCTAGAAACCTGGTTCCTCCCGAAAGAAGAAACTCATTAATTGGCATCTTCTCCAAGGGCGTCTACATACGAAAGGTTGAGGCGTCCCATCTTGTCGACTTCCAAGAGTTTAACGGGAATCTTCTGTCCTTCTTTCACGACATCGGATACATTTGCGATCCGTGTTCTGGAAAGTTTGGATATATGGCACAAACCTTCTTTTCCCGGAAGAATTTCAATGAATGCGCCGAAATCCATGATTCTTTTCACGACGCCGTCGTAGATGCGGCCGACCTCGGGATCTTCGACGATGCCTTTGATGGCTTCCTTCGCTCCGAGAGCGCATTTGGCGTTCTTTCCGTAAATAGTGACGGTACCGTCGTTTTCAGTATTGATCGTGACCGAATACTTCTCGGAAATCGCCTTGATGTTCTTTCCGCCGGGTCCGATGAGAGCGCCGATCTTGTCGGTTTCAATCTTCATGGTTTCAATGCGGGGAGCGTACTTGGAAATCTCGGCAGAGGGCTTGGAGATGGTTTTGTTCATGATTCCGAGAATATGGAGCCTGCCGCGCTTTGCCTGGGCAAGCGCCTTCGACATGATTTCTGTCGAAACGCCGGCGATCTTTATGTCCATCTGGAATCCGGTGATTCCCTCTTCGGTTCCTGCGACCTTGAAGTCCATATCTCCAAGGTGGTCTTCTTCGCCGAGGATATCGGAAAGAACCGCGTACTTTTCTCCGTCGGTGATCAGACCCATCGCGATTCCCGCAACCGGCTTCTTCATGGGAACGCCTGCATGGAGCATCGAAAGAGTTCCTCCGCACACTGAAGCCATGGAGGAGGATCCGTTCGATTCGAGAATCTCGGATACGACGCGTACAGTGTACGGGAATGCTTCTCTGGACGGAACCATCGGTTCAAGAGAGCGGCGGGCGAGATAGCCGTGACCGATTTCCCGGCGGCCTGTTCCCATTCTTCCGACTTCTCCGACTGAGTACGGAGGGAAGTTGTAGTGAAGGATGAAATTCTCGCGGCGATCGCCTTCGATGTCGTCGTAAATCTGTTCGTCGAATACGGTTCCGAGCGTACAAACTGCCAGGGCCTGGGTTTCGCCGCGAGTGAATACTGCGGATCCGTGGGGATAGGGAAGAACATCGATATCGCAGGTGATGTCGCGAATGTCTTCCGTGCCGCGGCCGTCGACGCGTACGCCTTTTTCGAGAATAGTGGTGCGAAGAATCGTATATTCCATATCTTCGAACAGCGCGTTGAAGAGTTTGCTTTGAACCTCATCCTTAAGCTGTTCGGCATACTTCGCGGAAAGATCGGTTTTAACAGCGTCGCATGCGTCCCTGCGCTCGAATTTGCCCTTAACGAAAAGAGCTTCAGAAAGACGGGGATAGGCTTCGGCCTTGATCGAGTCGGCGTTAAGCAACTCTACCTTCACGGGGTTGAGGGGAAGCTTTTCCTTTCCGCACAATGCGCGAAGATCGTTCTGAAGACCGCACATGATTTTAATGAATTCTTCAGCCTTATCGAGGGCTCCGAGCATGACTTCTTCGGAAACCTCGTGGGCGCCGCCTTCGACCATGGTGATGCCTTCCGCGGTTCCGGCAACTACGATTTCCATTTCGGCGTTTTCAATCTGCTCGAAAGTCGGATTGATCACATAACCGCCGTCGATGTAAGCAATTCGAGCCGCCGCGACCGGTCCGTGGAACGGAATATCGGAAATCGTCACCGCCGCGGAACTCGCGATCACTGCCAGAATGTCGGGAGGATTGGTCATGTCCGAGGAAATGCAGGTCGGAACGATCTGAATATCGCGGCCGAAGGACTTCTCGAAAAGAGGACGCATGGGACGATCAATCAAACGGGAAACAAGGACTTCCTTGTCTTTCGGCCGCCCTTCCCTCTTGATAAAACCGCCGGGGATTTTTCCGGCGGCATAATACTTCTCGTTATAATCTACGGTGAGAGGAACGTAATCAAGGCCTTCCTGGCTTGAAGACGAAGCGCATACAGTTGCCAGCACGGCAGAACCTGCGTACTGGGCGTAAATGGAACCGTTCGCCTGTTTCGCTAATTTGCCTGTTTCAAGGACCAGCTCGTTATCGCCGATCTTATATGTTACTCTTTGAATCATTTAAAAACCTTTATGTAGTCTGTAAAGAAAAAAAGTTACCTGCCGGAGACCGTACAGGTAACTTACACATCACTTGCGGAGGCCAAGGTCCTTGATCAAGCTCCGGTAACCTTCGAGGTCGCGGCGCTGCAGGTACTTCAGAAGGCGTCGGCGCTGTCCAACGAGGATGATCAATCCGCGGGTGCTGTTCTTGTCCTTCTTGAATGTTTTGCAGTGCTCAGTGAGCTGATTAATGCGCTCAGTCAATAAAGCGATCTGAACCTTCGTATTGCCGGTGTCTTTTTCGTTTCCACCGAATTTGTTTACCACCGCAGTGGTTTCTTCTTTTGTAAGTGCCATACTTACTCCTTCTCTATCATAATCATCTTAAAACCTGGAATTCTGCGGTCATAACGCCGGATATCGGAGAATCCGCCGCTCGATCCTTTGGAATCAAACAAAGCGTATCTCCTTCTATCTTGAGATCTGCCGGCACGAAAGCGCCGGATCTCGTATGAATCATGACCGTATACACGCCCCAACGGGGCAGTATTTGAGTGATCGCTGCACGAGAAGCTACAGGACCGGATTCTCCGGAGGCCCATATAACTTCGTTCAAATCCAGTAAAAATGGATGTCCCAAAAGAGTTTTCGCAAGGGTAAAATCGGCGTCTAAAACAGCGGTGCGAATAGCGCTAGAGCTTATTCTCATGCCGTTTAATTCAATCCGTTTTATGGAATCAAAACGAAAACCATTTATATGAGAGAGAGCCTCAATTTCCGAAACTCCCGTATCCAGGCGATGTCCGCATCGAAAATCAGGGCCGACGGCCAGATATTTCATTCGGACAGTATTTACCAGAATATCCAAGAAATCACCTCCAGTCATTTTACCGAATTCTGGAGAAAAGTCAATGAGGATAACGAAATCGAATCCTAACGATTCCAGACGCTGTAAACGCAAATTAAGGGTTGAAACATCGCCCGGATAGGTCGAAGGATGCTTCAATCTTCCCGGGGACGATGAAAAAGTAACAACTCCGGAAGCTAAACTCATCTTGCTAGAAGCATCTAATACGGAATGAAATAATTCTTCATGGCCGCGGTGAGGCCCGTCGAATCCGCCGATCGTCAGCGCGCTGCCCTTCTTTTTGCTCCAAAAATGATCGAACAGCGAAATCGACTCATGACTGTGCAAATGATCCCATCTAACGATTTTCATGCGCCTTTCCTGCCACAAAACCGTATCGCAACTTCCGGTCTTTTAATTCCACGGTGCCGATGAACTCGCCATCATGAAATACAGTGCGAAGTTCGTCTATTGATTCTGAAAACCATGTCTCTCTGGGTTCGACGCCTTTTAAAAAGGAGTTGATCTGCTCTGGTTTCAGTTGAACGGGCGGAAGACCCAAGAATCGTGAAAAATCGGGCGTTAAGTCCAATACATGCGAGCGAATATCGGCAGGATCTGCCTGTTCTATTTTTTGTTCGCGCGGGATAGGCGCATACGGGGCTCCAAAGGGTTGGAGGAGATCAAACCCGGCGGCGTCTTTAAGAAAAAACGGGCCTACGGTAGTTCTTCTGAGCGCGCCGAGATACCCCAGGCTGCCGGCCGCCCGAACGATGTCGCGAGCCAGGGATCTGACATACGTTCCCTTTGAACAGCGTACATCGAGTACTGCTGATGATACCTCATCCGATTCGTAAGCAGGCGCGCCGTCGCTTTTTTTTGCGTCGCTCAATTCTAACGAATGTATAACGACAGGACGAGGTTCAAGAGAAATAGACTCTCCGCGCCTGACCCGATCCGAGGCTCTTTCGCCTGAGACATGCACGGCAGAGTAATGGGGAGGGATTTGCATGATCGGGCCGGTGAAATCCTGAATTGCTGAATTAAGAGCGCTTAATATGGGAAGAGAAGTTGTTCCGATCACGGATCCTTCCGGATCGAGCGTATCGGTTTCTGAACCGAAGAGCACCAATGCTTTGTATGATTTATCGGAATCGGAGATGCAGGCGCCTAATCGAGTGTATCTTCCGGCAAGAGCTACGAGCAATCCGTCTGCAAACGAATCGAGAGTCCCGGTGTGCCCGATTTTTTTCGTTCCCAACGCGTTTTTAATCTGCCATAAAGATGAAAAACTCGTCCTGCCGGATTGTTTAGCCAGCAGGACGATTCCATCGGAAATCGATTGAGTCATAGATTTCACTCAGGCGAATTCTCGCCGGTTTCGGAAGATTTCTCCAGGCTATCGATTTTACGAACCATTTCGAAACCTTCCCGAATGCTTTCATCGAAAACGAAAGTCAGTTTTGGAAATTGCCTGATTTTAAGCTTTTTCCCTAACACGCCCTGAATAAAGCCGGCGGCGCTCTCTAAGCCCTTGATGCCTTTCTTCGTTTCCGACGGTTCAAGGAAACTCGAAATATACACTTTTGCGTAACCCAGATCTCCGGATACTTCAACCCTTGTAATTGAAAGAAAGGTTGAAACCCGGGGATCTTTAATTTTCGCGCCGAGAATCAGGCGGGATATTTCATCCCGGATCTGTTCGCCCAACCGGTCAAGTCTGTATTCTCCCATAATATTCGCGGATTACTCCGCTTTCTCCTTGGAAGGTACGGACTTGTCGAGCTTTTCGCTGTCCTTGAGCTTGCGGGCGACTTCGACGTATTCGATGACTTCAAGCTGATCGCCGACTTTGATGTCGGAATAGTTGTCGAGACCGATACCGCATTCGAAACCGGAAGCGACTTCCTTGACGTCGTCCTTGAAACGGCGAAGCGAGGATAGTTTGCCCGAATGAACAACGATGCCCTCGCGGATGACGTTGACGGAAGAACTTCTCTTGATAAGTCCTTGAAGCACGTAGGAACCGGCGATCGCTCCGATTTTCGGAACTTTGATGACGTCGCGGACTTCGACAGTACCGATGACCTCTTCCTTGATATCCGGCTTGAGCATGCCTTCCATAGCCTGTTCGATTTCTTCGACGGCTTTGTAAATGATATTGTACTTCCTGATATCGACTTTTTCCTGCTCGGCAAGCAGCTTCGCCTGGGGAGTAGGACGAACGTTGAAACCGATGATTATCGCGTTTGAGTCGGCGGCGGCGAGCATTACGTCGGAATCGTTGATCGCTCCGGCAGATGCGTGAATTACGTTCAAACGGACGTCGCGGGTTGAAAGCTTTTCGAGAGACTGTTTGAGAGCCTCTACCGATCCCTGAACGTCTCCCTTGATGATCACCTTCAATTCGAGAATTTCTCCCTGGTTGATGGTGTCGTACAGGTTGTCCAGCGTAACCTTCTTGATGTTCCGCGAATTCTCGAAACGCTTGAGTTCCTGGCGCTTCGAGGATATTTGGCGCGCAATGCGTTCTGTTTCCGTCACCTGGAAGGGATCGCCGGCGTTCGGCATTCCTTCAAGTCCGAGTATTTCGACAGGCATGCTCGGAGTGGCTTCTTCAAGCTTTTCTCCGCGATCGTTGAAAATTGCGCGCACGCGTCCTGAGAACACACCGGCTACGTAGGAATCTCCGGTGCGGAGGGTTCCGCGTTCGACGATGATCGTGGCTACGATTCCGCGGCCGTGGTCGATTCGGGATTCGATAACCTTTCCTTCGGCCCTGCATTCGTAATTCGCGGTGAGTTCGAGAACTTCCGCCTGCAGAAGAATCGCATCGAGAAGTGTATCGAGTCCGACTTTCTGAAGAGCGCTTATCGGAACGAAAATGGTGTCTCCGCCCCACGCTTCGGGAATAAGGCCGCGCTCGGAAAGCTGAGTCATCACCTTGTCGGGATTCGCCTCCGGCTTATCAATCTTGTTGACGGCAACGATTATAGGAACCTTCGCGTCCTTCGCATGATTGATCGCTTCGATGGTCTGGGGCATCACGCCGTCGTCTGCCGCTACTACGAGTACGACGATATCGGTGATTTCCGCTCCGCGCGCTCTCATCATGGTGAAAGCTTCGTGTCCCGGCGTATCGAGGAAGGTAACCTTGCCCTTTCCGGTTTCGACCGTATACGCACCGATGTGCTGCGTAATTCCGCCGAATTCGCCTGCCGCGACGTTCGCGCTGCGGATAGCGTCCAGAGTTTTCGTTTTACCATGGTCTACGTGACCCATGATGGTAACCACGGGAGGCCGATGCAATAATTCGACGCTTCCGTCGGATTCGCTCTCAATAACAGTTTCGTCGTACAGACTGACGATATGAACCGTGCAATCGTATTCGGATGCGAGTATTGTCGCTGTGTCGGCGTCTATGGACTGGTTCATGGTAACCATCATGCCCATACCCATGAGCTTTCCGATCAGCTCGGAAGCTTTCAGATTCATCTTCCTCGCTAATTCGGAAACCGAGATGGTTTCCATGATTTCAATTTCCTTTGGAATAGCGTTAGCTTTATCCAAAGCTTTCTTTTTCTGAAGGATCAATTTCTGTTCGAAATCGTCTTCTTTATTTCTGCGTGAATATTGAGTGGCTTTCTTGCCTTTAAATCCCTTTTTGGTCGCACCGGCGCCGCCGCGCGAATCAAGAGGAAGAGGAGCAGGTCCTGAACCGCCGGGACGGCCTTGGCCGCCCTGGTATCCGCCGCCGGGACGGCCTTGACCGCCCTGGTATCCGCCGGGCCTGGGCGCTCCGCCCTGGTATCCGCCGGGCCTGGGCGCTCCGCCCTGATATCCGCCGGGCCTGGGCGCCCCGCCCTGGTATCCGCCGGGCCTGGGCGCTCCGCCCTGTCCGCCCTGGTATCCGCCGGATCTGGGCGCTCCGCCCTGTCCGCCCTGGTATCCGCCGGATCTGGGCGCTCCGCCCTGTCCGCCCTGATATCCGCCGGATCTGGGCGCTCCGCCCTGTCCGTTATAACCGAACGAATCCCGGGCGCCTTCGCGCGCCTGAGCTCCGGAAAAATTATCCCGGCCAGGACCGCTGGGGCTTCCGCCCCGGGGAGGATATGAACCGCCGGGTCGTTGCGCCGGCTTGGTTCTATCGGCAAGATTTCCTACCTTGACGTTAGGCCTGGGTGGACTTAGTTCAATGGAAGTAGCCTTCCGTTTTTCCTGAACGGGTGCCGACTGGACGGCATCCCCCGAGGAGACAGAAGAAGCTTGAGGGGTTTCGGGGGCCGGATGATGGACCGGAACGACATGAACTTTTTTTCGTTCGACGTGTTCTTCCTGAACCGGAGCGGGTTGAGAAGATGCGGCGGCCGCAGCCGGTTTCTTTTTAACGACTACTACTTTCTTCTTTTCAGTCTGATCAGAAGAATCAGCAGGCGAGTCAGATTTGCGTTGTTTGTTCAATATTACCTTCGGTTTCTGGGTATTCTCGAGATCTTCAGCCATATGGTTTCCTATTCTTCGTCCTCATATTCAAAACTGAGACCAATACCACAATTAGGACATGTTGTCATATCGATCGTTATTCGTCCGCCGCATTCGGGACATTCGTATTCTTCTACAGCCGGAGATTCCTCAACAGGAGTTTCGCTTTCGGCGACAGAATCCGATGTCTCGATAACTTCAGGTTCTTCTTCGACAATATCAAAGGAATCCCTCATCAATTTACCGAGAAGAGTTATGTGTTCTTCCGTAATTCCGGAAATAGCTGAGAGTTGTTCTTCTCCGAGCGCTAACAAATCTCCTATTTTAAGTATATTGCCCTGAGACAGCAAAGCAGCAATCTCATCTGTAATTCCGGGCAAGTCGGCGATAGAAGATTCTTCGTCGACAAACACTTCATCGGAGAACAGATCATTCGCGGCCTTGCGTGAATCCGCGGTAATATCCATTTCTGCGAACTGTTCATCGGTTTTAACATCGATGCTCCAGTCGGCCAGGCGGTTTGCAAGACGGACATTCAATCCCTGCTTGCCGATCGCCAGAGAAAACTGCGGTTCGGATACAACGGCCAAGGCTGAGCGTTTCGCTTCATCCATTATAACGACTTCATTCACTTCAGCCGGCGACAATGCGTTCCTGATGAAAACGCGCGGGTCCTCGTCGTATTTTAATACATCTATCTTCTCGCCCTCAAGCTCCCTGATGACAGCTTGAATTCGGACGCCCTTCAAACCGACGCATGCGCCGACAGGATCGACGTCGTCGCGGTTCGAAAACACCGCCACCTTAGTCCTGTAGCCGGGTTCGCGGACGATTTTATGGATCTCCACCGTTTTGTCGTATATTTCAGGAACTTCAAGCTCTAATATACGGCGCACGAAGTCGGGATCGGTTCTTGAAAGAACAATCTGAAGTCCCGAGGGAGCTTTTTTCACCTCGGTAATCAAAGCCTTTATTCTGTCGTTAGGCCGGTAGGTTTCACGAGGAGACTGGAATTTCTTCGGGAGTATGCCTTCAACTTTTCCGAGATCAACGTAAATATTGCCGTTTCTTTCGCGCTGATAGTAGCCGATGATAATCTCGCCGACCTTATCCTTATATTCCGAATGAAGGCTGTCCTTCTGAATATCGCGTATCGATTGATGAGCAGTCTGCTTGGCCGATTGCACGGAAATCCGGTCGAATTCGCGGGGGTCGACTTCGATCAACAGCTCGTCTCCGAGCTCGCACTCTGGATCGAGAGCCAGGGCTTCTTCAAGCTCGATTTCAATGACCGGATTATATACGCCATCCACGATGGTCTTGCGGGAATATATCGATACGTCGGTTCTAGTCTCATTAAAGGTGACTACAGCATTATCGTTGGTTCCATACTTACGTTTATAAGCAGCCTTGAGGGTATCCTCAATCATTCTGAGAACCAAATCTTCGTCGATTCCTTTTTCTTGAACGAGTTGGCGGATCGCTTCTGCCATTTCTGCGGACATGAAAAACTCCTTCCAGTCGGCCGCTTTACGCGGGGCTGACCAATTTTGCTTTTGCTATTTTATCGAAGGGAATTTCGATATCGCCTGAAGGCGTGGAAAGGCGCAACGCCTTCGAATCACAGGACGATATTGTCCCGTGCATCCAATCAGAGATATCGGTATTCCATACCTTCACAAGTTTTCCGGTGAATACCGTAAACTCAAATCCATTTTTGATGATTCTATCCAAACCGGGGGACATTACCTCAACGTACATATCCTGGGAGGACAGCAGAGCTTCCAGACGGGGAAGAAGCGCGCGATGCACGCGGGTGCAATCAGCGATTCCCACGCCCTCAGGTCCGGCGATTACCATTCGAATATGCCATGTAGACTGCCTTTTAAAGGCGGTCAATTCAACTATGTTGAATCCGAAACCCTTGACCAGGGGTTCGCAATCCATAAAATACGGAACTTTCTCCGGCGAGATGTATTCCACTGCTTTTCAGCTCCTGAAAGGGGCGCCTGCGCGGCCCGCTTGATATAAAAAAAGGAGCCGTTCGAACGACTCCCGATTTTTTTAAAGGATAAAAATGTTCACTACTTATAGTACCATAAGGAAAAAACACTGTCAACCGAGTCAATCATGGAAGAGCGTCAGGCCGTAAACGACACGGCTTCCCGCATTTTTTAACGCTTCCGCGCAGGATTCGAGCGTCGCGCCGGTGGTCATGAGATCATCGATAATAATCGCCGTTTCCGGCGCTCTTACGTTGAGACAGCTGATATTTCCCTTCATATTATGAAGACGCGCTTCACGGCCAAGGCTTTTTTGCTGTTCGCGAGCGGTTCGCTGAAGGATTCTTTCAATTTTTACATTGTGTTTGTTTTCTAAGATACGAGACAGCTCTTCGATTTGATCCCAGCCCTTAGAGCGTATTTTACCCGGCCGGGGGGGACTGGTACTATGGTTGCATGCAGTTTGATGTCGGGGATGGTTGAGAGGTTCTTATCGATTACAGAAGCGAATATTGCCGACAAGCCCCTGCATCCGTCGATTTTCCAGGATGTTAAAAGTCGCTGTCCGCCTCCGTCGTACGGAAAAAGAGGAATAATGCGATCCATCGCAGACATCCAGGGCGTGGAAGCGCAGGAGCAGCAAACGCCTATTTCAGAAACAAGCGGCCTGCCGCACTTTGAGCACATATCGGTTTGGTTGCCGAAGAATGATTTTGATGCTGCGCTCTCCATCATGGATTGTCTGCACGAAGCGCATAATGGTTCGCCGTAATGGCACAAAACCGTTTTGCACGACAGACAAGGGACGGGCGAAAGAAAATAGCCCAAAGCATTTCTTATAATGGACGATATAGTTTGCACACGGAATACATAGGGTTGTATTAGCGATTCAGGCGTGCCGAAACGGCATCAAACTAAGGGATTATGAGCCGGAAAGCTTCCGTTTCCATCCGTCGAGGTATGTAAGGGCCTGCAAGGGAGTGAGGGACTCTATCGATATGGACAATAGTTCGTTCAAGATGAGCTCTTCTTCCGGAAAAAGCGAGGGGCCGAAGGAAATCGGCTTGGATTTCGCCTCTATGGCTGCATCGGGAACGGAAGATAACGCGGAAGCTTCAGGAAAATCGTTTTCGCGAAGCTTGACGTATTTTTTCGCGGCTTCGAGAACTTGATCGGGGATCCCTGCCAGACGGGCGACATGAATTCCGTAGGAGTTCGCCGAGGCTCCCGATCGCAACTTCTTCAAGAATACAACGGTTCCTTCGCTTTCCAGAACATCGAGACAGAAGTGAGCCAACCGCGGGAATTGAAGATGAGAGAGTTCGTGATAATGGGTGGCGAAGAGCGTTTTAGCTCCGATCGAATGCAAAAGATATTCAGTTACCGATCGGGCAATCGCAAGACCGTCTTCAGTGGAGGTGCCCCGCCCTACCTCGTCCATTATCACTAAGCTTGATTTGGTCGCGGTGCGAAGGATATGCGCGGTTTCCGTCATCTCCACCAAGAAGGTCGATTCGCCGCGCGCCAGATTATCAGAAGCTCCCACCCTGCAAAAAATGCGATCCACAGGAGTTAACACGACGGACTCCGCCGGAACGAATGAACCGAGCTGAGCCATGAGGGTTATCAGGGCGGTTTGACGAAGAAAGGTGCTTTTTCCGGCCATATTCGGACCGGTGATCAACGCGAACGAAGGAGCATCGGATTCTGCCGCCGAATCAAGGGTTATCCCGTTCGGCACGAAGCTTCCCGAGGGCAGATGAAGCTCGACTACGGGATGCCGTCCTCCGCGTATATCCATAACCCCTGAATCAGAGAACGCCGGTTTTGTCCAAGCATACAGCGTAGCGGCATGGGCGAACGACTGAAGCGCGTCGAGGCGGGAAATGCGTTTAGCGGCATAGGATAAAGTTTCAAGATCTGCCCCGACTCGAGCTCGAATTTCCAGAAAAAGCTGTTGCTCTAATTCGGTTATATTCGCATGAACTCCGTTCAGTTCGGTTTCGAGTTCAACAAGCCGGTCGGTCGTAAAGCGTTCGCCGTTGGAGAGCGACCTGCGGCGGATGAAATGAGAAGGAACAGCGTGAAGGTTGCCTTTTGAAACTTCAAGATAATAACCGATCAGGCGGTTATAGCGAATTTTCAGATTCTGGATTCCGGTGTTATCGCGTTCTTCCGCGACATAGGCATCCAATACAGCTTGAGAATTGTCGCGCAAAGCCCTGAGTTCGTCCAAACGGGGAGACCAGCCGTCCTTAATGAGATTCCCTTCGGTCAAAAGAATCGAGCAATCTTCCTTCAGGCTTGAGGACAGAAGCTCTTTTAATTGAAGAATGCTGTCTGCTACGGCAGCTTCCATCCTGAAAGAAGCAGGAGCGTCGGAGGAGAATATCTGTTGTATCTTCAAAAAAGCTTCAAGTGATTGTTTCAGGGCGACCAGGTCTTTTCCATGAGCGCGCTCCATGGATACACGCGCGGCCAGTCGTTCGATGTCCAATACCGTTGAAAGATGATCCCTCAGCCGGGCAAGAAGGCGCTGAGAGCGATACAGATAGTCGACAAGACTATTGCGTTCTTCTATCGCGGAGCGATCGGTAAGCGGATGATGGATCCAGGCGCGCAGCAAGCGGGCGCCCATTGCTGTACGGGTTTGATTGAGAACTTCGTACAAGGTATAGCTCGATGATCCGTCGCGAAGATTCTGTACGAGCTCGAGATTTTTACGCGTCGAATCGTCGATGGAAAGAAAATCCGTTTCGCCGTATACGGTGATTCCTGAAACATGGGACAAGGCGGCTCCGGCGGTTTGATTGAGATACTCGATGACCAGAGCGGCCGAGGCTACAAGCGGAGACGCTTCGGTTAATCCGAAAGACTGAAGGCTGGCAGTTCTAAAAGCGCCGCATAAGCGCTTGTAAGCGGACTGCAGGTTGTAGCTCCACTCGGGATAGCGGTTAATCAACATCGAAGACTGGTCTGCGAGAGCTTCCGCCAATATCGGATAAGAGTCTCCAAGAGATTGAGGCACCAGAATCTCCCTGGGCTGAATCC
The DNA here is from genome assembly GCF_021021555.1 of Teretinema zuelzerae. Taxonomy (NCBI): domain Bacteria; kingdom Pseudomonadati; phylum Spirochaetota; class Spirochaetia; order Treponematales; family Treponemataceae; genus Teretinema; species Teretinema zuelzerae. The sequence continues at coordinate 287,648 of NZ_JAINWA010000003.1, forward strand.
GGCCCAGCTCCTTTCTGAATCGTTCAGGAGAATCGGGGCCGGAAAAAACCGTTCCCGCGAACTCTCCGGTTGTAACGTCTATATATGAATAAGCGCACACGCCGTCGGGAGAAACATAAAACGAGGCAAGATAGTTATTGACGTTCTGTTCAAGATATTCTTCTTCGACAGCGGTTCCGGGCGTGATTATTTCAACGACTTTCCGTTCGGCGATGCCTTTGCCCGGACCGGGAATCGTCAATTGCTCGCAGATCGCAATTTTTTTCCCGGCTCTGAGAAGACGCGCAATATACACGCGGGAAGCGTGATACGGAATCCCGCACATAGGATTTCCCGCTCGCTGGGTGAGAGTGAGATTTAGTAAACGGCTGACTTCGATTGCGTCCTGATGAAACATTTCATAAAAATCTCCCAGCCTGAAGAAGAGCACCGCATCGCGATGATCTTCTTTGATGCGAAGATACTGGGCCATCATGGGCGTTTGTTCAGACATGAAAACCTTTCGCGGTAAATTACCTGCGGCCCGTCAAACTGCGGATTACTTTCTCGGTAATGTCGACGGTGGGGCTGTACCAGAGAATTGAATTTCCTTCCTGGAGGCTTAAAACCATGCTGTATCCGTCTGCTTCGGAGATCTTTTTGATTTCATCGTACAACATGGAATAAAAATCGTCGTCGGAAACAAGGCGTTTTTTCAAAGCATCAAGTTCCGCGTTTTTCACCTTGGAGTATTCAAGAAGAACTGAGGTTTTCGAGTCGATTTCCGAACTTAAGCGCGCGGAAAGGGCGTTGTCTCCCACAGTTTCGGCATCCACCTTTTTCTGTCTGAGATTTTTCACCTCTTCTGACATGCGTTTAATCTCGCCCTGATACTGTTCTTTTTTCGCTTCATAATCCCGTACATTCCGGGAATCCCGGTAAAAGGCTGTGTAAATTCGGGACGTATCTACCACGCCGAAGCGGGTGATCTGCTGGGAAAAAAGAGAAGCCGAAAAAAGCGCTATCAGCAAACCGATGATTATTTTCTTATCAGACATAAGTAACTCCGTAATTATTATAGATTAGAAATATTAAAGGACAACACGAACTTCCAATCAGGACCGACCTTGTTGCCCCACTCGAATTCTCCGTCCTGGATTCTGAAGGTGTTCGCCAGCATAAGGCGCAGAGGAAACTGCGGAATCGAAAAACGGATGCTCGGTCCGAAGCTGCCGTAATAATCGTTCAAACTCAGGTTTGACAAATCAGACACGCTTTCCTTCACGGCGATACCCTCGAGGAACCAATCGCCCGCGATAACGCCGGGAACGAAGGGAACGCGGAACTCGAGCCGATGATCGAGCATTACGTTGCCTTTCAGATAGGAATAGAGGGTTGTCCATCCGTATCCGGTAAACATACCGTCGGGATACAGCTTGTTGGAATCGCTTACCGAAAGATCCGTGAACGGCACCTGTACTGAAATAGACGAGTAGGCGGCCAGAATAAATTTGAGATTGAAGGATTCGGTGACCGGATAATCCAGAAGCTTCAGATAGCCTTCTGCCTTGGTGTCGAACTGGAAATAATAATCTGATTCGATTTCCGGAAGTATGCCGTTTACCGTAAACTGTTGGCTCGCGAACCATCCGGTCGTGGGATCGTAATAAATATCGCGTCTATCGAGAGAAAGGCGGGTCCAGACCGAGTTTTCCCAGCCCCAGCTGCCGTGATGTTCGCGAATGCTTCTATCGGCTGGCCGGTAGAGGGTCGAATCGTACATGTTGCGGAGAACGGAGAAGGTTACGCCGCCTTTCAGCGTTACGCTCGCAAGGCGGGGATTCCACCGATAGCCTGTCGACGAGCCGAGGCTGTAGCTCCATTGCTCGTATTGCATTCGGTACGAATCGTCGATGCTCGACGCAGACTCGTAGTCGGAGAGGGAATTGTACGGATCCGCGACGTAGTCGTCGTCGTCCTCGTTGTCGAAAAGAGGGAACACTTCGTCGCGGTAGGCGTACAGTTTCTTGTGGGACAGGGACAGATTAAAGCTTACCGTAAGAGGGCTTCCGAGAAACCAGTTTTCCGAATATCCCAGGGCGACGCTCTGCGTGTCGGGAGATGCGGTTATATTGGTCGAGAAGGTTTGTCCGTTGCCCATGAAGTTTTTATCTTCCCACTGCACAAAGGCGGAAAGCGGGAACGTATCCGCGTCGGTAACGCCTGAAAAGGTGACGCCGAACTGTACGGAAGCGGTCGACTGTTCCTCGAGATTGATTACGATATCGACGAGATTCTCTTCGGAACCCTGGACAAGATCGGGGGCGACTACGGAGAAGTACCGGAGATTGTGGAGATTTCTCAGACTGTCCATCAACTTGGATTTCGAGAAAATATCCCCGTCTTCGAGCAAAAGCTCCCGCTCGATAACCCTCAGCTTTGTTTTAGTATTTCCTTTGATAATGATGTGCTCAATGTGGGAACGCTGGCTTTCCACGACGGTTATCACCCATGAAACACGTTTCTGCTCGGTGTTACGCAATTCCTGACGATTGATGTAGTTCGATGTATATCCGTTTTCAAAATAGACGTCCGCAACGGCCTGAAAACCCTCGTCGAACCTGTTCTGGTTCATGACATCGCCTTCGTTGAGGCGGATTTTCGATAAAAGCTGGTCGGTCGTGAAAATAGTATTGCCGGAAATAGTTGTCCCGCCGTAGGTATACTGGTCCCCTTCGTTTATTACAAAGGTGAGTTTGAGCAGGTTTTTATCCTCCGAGGAATCAGCGTCTACTTCCCGTATGACGGTTTCGATTTTCGCGTCGATATAGCCGCGTTCGGTGTAATAGCGGCGGATCGCGAGCTTATCGGCTTCAAGATCCATCTCCCTGAAGGTTCCGGGAGTAAGAAGCTTCGCTTCCTTAAGGGTCATTACTCCCCGAAGGTTTTTTGCGGCCATTACCCTGTTTCCTTCAAAATTAACTGCGGAAATGACGGTTTGCTTCCCTTCGGTTATGGTAAAACGGAAAACCAGCGATGAATCCTCTGAGGGAACGGCTTCGGAGACGATTTTTACTCCGGCATAGCCTTTTTCCAGATAATAATCCCGAACGGAACGTTCGTCCATGCGGGCTTTAAGCTCGTTATAAATGTCGCCTTCTTTTAAGGCGATTTTTTCCAGCAACTCGCCCTGTCTGAGTTTTCTGTTTCCCTTGAACTCGATGCGGGAGATGACGGGAAGTTCGGCAACGGTGAACTGAAGATTAACGGTTTTCTTGTCGGGATCACCTGGAACGGCGATCGGATCTATGGTTTCAAAATACTCAAGAGCGTACATTTTCTGGAGGATTTCCCAGTAAAGCTCATCGGTAAACGGTTTTCCGAGATAAGATGAAAAAACCCCGTCCAGTTCAGAACGGGCGATGTGTTTTAATCCGTTGAAGGTTACAGCCCGGATCGGCTTGTCCTGATACCAGTCGTCGGAAGTTTGAGCGTTTACTGCTCCGAGACAAAATACCAGCAAAAGCAGGGCAACCAATTTAGTGCGCATCAGAAGAGCTCCTTAAGGGTGAACTATATCATAAAACAGGTCAGTATGAAAACTTCCATGAAAGAGTAACCGAATTGTCAGCGACGAACAGGGTGTCGCGATGTTCCGGGCTGAATCCCCATCGAAGAAGGAATAGAGGCGTATTCACCTCGAAGCCTATCTCCGGCTGGGCAAGCAGATTGCCGTACGGCTCGATCAGAGTTTCCGCCTGAACGGCTGAACGGGGATCATAATAGCTGAAATGCAAAAGAGCATCGGCATAGATCGCTGATCCCAGATATTTACCGATATAAACAGTCGTGTTGTCGAAATAGTTACCGATTGTCATGCCGGTAGAATCCGTATCAAGCCCGCTTTGGCCGAGCAACGCATTTTGCAAAACAAGCGTACGTATTGAAAAAAGATCCAGATGGAGAAAATCCCGAACGGCATTTTCCGTATTTCTAAAAATACTCAGCTGGGTTAACACATCGGAGGATGTAATTACCAAATCCTTGAAAAAGGTATCCTGTGATGCGTCCCCTGTGGTCACTTGCCCCATGAGCGTCAATATTTCAGTCTCGGAACGCACTGGATCCGACGATAAGACGGGAGAAAACAGGGAAAGCGGCTGATTGTCGACGCTCAAAATAATGCGAACGAACTCTCCGTCGATATCCCGTTCCCGGATTTCAGCGCGGATGGTTACGTAGGGATCGAAAAGATTCTGGGTTTCGTTCAAGGTGATGCTGCCCTGCCTCAAGTAAAAATTCCGCTTCAAATAAAAGATTTCGCCTCCACGAAGAGCGGCGTTTCCTTTTAGCAGAAACGAATCCTGGCTGCTGTCTATCTTGATGGACAGCGGTTCGTCGGCCTGTATCAAGCCGCGGATAAAGGCCAGTTCCGGCGAGGGCCAACGAAATTCAACCTGTTTTCCTATCGCTATATTCAAATCAAGCAGCAGATCGCGGTCGGATTCGCTTGCATCGCCGCTTTTTGACTGGCCCGGAGTGAACATTGAAAAATAACCCTTTTGAAAATCGGCTTTTCCGGCCAGGTTCACGGCGCGTTCGTCGATCAGCAAGGCAATGTCGAAGGATGCGAAACCGGCCGCTCTGAATAATGAATTATTGAAATCGACGGGAACGGCGGAGCCGATCGTACGGCCGGAGACTTTAAATATTGAAGGAAACCAACCGTCGAATTCCGCGCTTGCTTCCATCAGGGCATTCGCGCCTGATATATCAAGAAGGAGGGACGGAATGGAAACATTTTTATCCCGTGCTTCTACCGCGAAAGAAATAGGTCCATGACGGCCCTTCAACACGTTTGGAACGGCATAATAGCAGTCGGAAACGTTCAATGTTCCGGAAAAATCAGGATCGGCCATCAATCCGGTGATCGTAAGGTCGCCGGAAATTTTGCCGGAATCAAGAGAAAAAAAATCGATTCCGGTCAGGGGCCAGAGATCGGCGATGTCGATCATGAGGTTAGACACTTGCAGATCCAACTCGGAGTTCCTGATGAAACCGTTCGATTGAAACGAAACTGCAAGTCCGGGCGCGGCCGACAGAGAGAAGGTGCCGTCATCCAGAAGGTATCCGGTGACTTTTTCGTTCTCGCCTGCATATAACGCGGTGACTCCCTGCTCTCGCACCAACAACGCGGAAACGGGCTTATCGAAAACCAGAGAGCCCCACGAGAAATCTTCAAACGTCAACTCAACGGTAAAAATATCGGGAATCGAATACCTCTGATCGTCGTTGTTCGATTGAAGGCTTTGGCCCATAAAAGTGAAAGACAGACCCGAACGGGCTGTGCGTTTCCCTAGAACCGAAGTCCACTGCGAAGTAATTTCGGCGCGCTGAGAACGAAGATTGTAGCTGCCGGAAAAATCGCTCAGGGAATGACCGCTCCAATACGCGTTCAATCCGGTGACCGAAACCACGTTATCCTCTAAAGTCGCTTTCCCCTTGACCTCAAGATTCGATTCGCCCAGCCGCATTGATGAACTTACGATATCTACGGAGGAATACAGGGTATCGAGGGATCCGCTGAGCGTGCCCGAAGCAGTCATTAAATTCGCCGGCGTCTGGCCTGCCGCAATGCGCATTAAAGGGAATGCTTCAAGCGAAAAACGGGCGTCGATATACACTTCCGAGCCGCTGGATATCACCGAATCGAATGCGATTTTTTCGCCGCTATCTGCTGAAGACAACGAAGCGTCAAGCAAATACCGGGAACCGAAAACACCGCCCGGCAGAATGCCGAGAGACGCGGTCCCGGATATTCGGGAATATTGATCGATTATACTGACGTCTTTCAGGAATACGCCCGAAGGATCGATGGAACCGGAGGCCGTAAGCACGGTTCCCAGAGGGAGCAGGGTTCCGAGTTCTTCGATTTCAAGGCTGTCGATTGCCGCATCCCAGCTGGTTGAAGACAGATAGGCGAAACTCGCTTCGCTGGATAGCGAAAAAACCAATCCTGAAATCGGTACGGGCAATCCGTTCGATTTAAAGGAACCGGAAACCCCTCCGGCGACATCGAATAAAATGGAAAGCGCGAGACCGTAATCGCCGTATATCGAGAGCGTTCTGTTTCCGAACAAACCGGAAAACTGAAACGGATATTGATTCACGGAAAGAGAGCTCGAGAATAGAAGATCGTCGGAACCGCCGAAGGAGGCGAGAAAATTGCCCGTTATTTCGGCTGCTGAGGAGGAAAACTCGATATTGCTGATTTGAACTTCGTCATTGTTACCGTTCGCAGAAAGTAGCAAATAGTACGATTCAGTATCGGTAGGAGCCATTACTAGCCGGGGACAGTTGAACGAAAATCCCTGAAAATCCGTAGAAAAGTAAATCTCTGTTGTCACGGCGGCGGATGACACCCCCTCAGGAATAGCAGGCGCGGCAGAATTTCCGCCGCCTGAAGCAATAAGACCGGTAGAAATCAGGTCGGAGAGGCTCAGCGAGTCGCAAAAGAAAAACCCCTGGAGAAAGGTCTCTTCGTCCCGGGAGAAGGTTCCTTCAAACCCCAAGGAACCCATCGAGTCGCGGGCAGCAAGACGAAGATCGTACCCATCCCCTTCGGGAGCAGCCCTGAGCTCGATCGAATTATACACGATAGAGCCTATAGACAACGAAGGAACAACACAGGAAAAGCCTGAATTCTCCCGGACGAAATAAGCGTCTCCTGAGGCTGCCAGGGCATTTGGAAGAATCAGTTTCTTCACGGAAAGAAAACCTTCCGGTATCCAGGAGCCGAATTCGAGGGAAAGGCTTGTTAGTATGTCGCTGAGAGGCCCCTTGAAGGATCCTTCTGAAATAGTCAACCCGGATGAAGAAATGTTCCCGTCAAGAATCAGGTTTCCTCCGCCGTAGAAAGAGTCGGGCACTCCTGAATCGAGCGCATACGTTCCCTGAAAACCATCGTTTTCATTGAATGAAAAATCCATTTTCCCCGATACAGTCAAATCCGCAAGACCGCGAATCGAGGACTGGACAGTACGAATATTGATCCATCGAAACGGAAGAAGCTGTTCGGAACGAAAAGAGCCCGCAATAGTGCGGGAGGCGAAATCATAACTCAAACCGATATCCACCGGCTGAAGATCCTGAACAGTATCGAGAGTCAAGACAGATTCGTTGATCGATGCGACCAATCCAATCCTTGATACGCTGAACGACGGAGATTCAAGAGTCTTCACGATGATTTTGGCGGAACCCGCGGTAAGGGATCTATCGAACCTGCCTTCGAGGGATACATTGCCTTTCAAGGGAAATACCGGCGAATCGTCTCCCGATTGCACGCGTAATTTCGTCTCCATCGAAAAATCTATTTCCGAACCGTCGATTTTAGCAGAACCGGAGGAGATCAGGCCGGATACAACCGAGTCGTCCTGGGTGTAGCGAAAAGACAAATTACGTAGAGTAACCTCCGGAGCCTTGATGAAAACAGGCTTTGACGATTGGTCGGAACCTGATCGAGCCTCGTTGCCCGACCCAACCGCAAATAGCGAGGAAAGCGTATCGAAGAGTTCCTGTTGGCCGGGGAGTGAAAAAGAAACAGAGCCGTTTTCAAGCGTAATTCGCTCGACGACATTTTCGGTATTCCCCAATAAAAGCGACACTACGGAGAACCGGATTGATACCCGTTCGATGCGGGCAAGCTGCACATTCGAGAGTCGGTCGTGTACGACTAAATCATGTATTTCCAACGACCTGAAAATAGAGGGAGAAAGCGAATGATAGCTCACGCCCAAGCCGGAAACCTTCTCCAGCTTTGCAACCAGCGAATCGCGGGCATCGGACAGATAGGCATCCATTTTTTTGGTTGCGGGGACAACGAGAACCAGAGATACCGCTAACAGGGCAAGGAACAGGAGTATTTCAATCGTATAAAGTATAACGGGACGTTTCATGCCAGAGTAGTATCATAACAGAATTTCCGCTATTATCCTATCATGATAGTACGCAATTTTTTTGTTTTCGAAGGCATCGACGGAACGGGAACAACTACTCAATTGAAGCTGATAAAAGAACGATTCCTCCGCGAAGAGAATGAAGGACGGGAGCTTATCGTAACCTGCGAACCGACTACGGGACCTATAGGCGCATTGATACGCAGAGGGCTATCCGGCGAATATCGATTTACAGCGGATACGATGGCGCGGCTCTTCGCTGCCGACCGGGGCGAACACATTTACGGCTCAGACGGCATTCTTGAGCAAACGAAAGCGGGAAAAACAGTGATCTCCGACCGATATCTCTTTTCCACCCTCGCCTATCAGGGATCAGCGGGGGATCCGCAACTGGCAGAGCAATTAAACGCGGAGTTTCCCCTGCCCGAATACCTCTTCTATTTCGATCTGGACGCTGACGCGGCGATGAACCGCGTCGAGAAAAGAAATGCCCGATTAGAGATATACGAGAAAAGAGAGTTTCAGCGCATTCTGAGAAATCGCTACGCCTCAATACTCGAACACTATAGAATCGAACATCCGGAAATGAAAATCGTGGTAATAGACGCGTCGCTCGGAATTCAAGAAATCTCCGAAAAAATCTGGAGTATCATCCGGAACAAGCCGATCATTGAGACATGAGGCGCTTCCTCTCGCACTTTAACAAATTCGTCATATTCGCATGCGTTCTTTTCAGCGTTGCCGCGCCTTCGTCCTCCTGGGTAGTCCGCTACAAAGAACAGTTTTATGAATTGTATCATGTCCATTACAACCAATACCCTGACGACGCGATGGAAAACATCTATTGGCTTGAACGCGCAGTCGAAGCGGATTTCGCGAACCCCCTCTATGCGATGGGCAAAATAGAGAACGAAAAAGACTGGGAAAAGTATCGCTATCTTTTTATGATGCATATAAATCTGAAACTCGTTGAACAGCATCTCAGGCTCGGTTCGAAGTGGGATAAACAAAACGCTTATTTTTTCAACGCTCCCTGGAAAGAACAGAACCTGGACAGCCTGAAAACCGCCGAATCCTGTTATACGACAGCCCTCGTGTACTGGAACGAGGCCGCGCTCTGGGCTGAAAAAGCTAATCAGAGTCAATTCCGCTTTCTATTCTTGCAGGATCTGCAGGCTTGGGAAGACGAGAGGGAAAGAATTGCGGTTAAAAAACTTGATTACGGCAGAACAATTCGCAGAGAGCTTGCACGGTTGGAAAAGGTGCGCGCAGACTTCCTTGCAATGGACGAGAATACTTACTAATATGCACTCATGGACAGTTTTACTTTTACGGTGCAAACAGGCCCCGTCGCGGTTTTTTTTCATAAAACAATAACCATACCCGTATTGCCGCGCTCGGGCGGAATCTACGTAGCGGACGAAAACACCCTGCCGCTGCTTCAAAAGGCTAAAAACTTCGATTCCTCGATGCCTCTGGTTGTGCTTGCCCCCGGAGAGGAAGAAAAACAGCTTTCCAGCGTAGAACGAATTCTGGAAGCGGCGCTGAACGCGGGATTGGCCCGAGACAGCGTTTTCGTCGGCTTCGGCGGCGGAGTGGTCACGGATATGACCGCTTTCGCGGCGTCTCTTTACATGCGGGGAGCTGGTCTCTGTCTTGTTCCTACGACGCTTCTCGCCATGGCGGACGCCGCGGTAGGCGGTAAAACCGGCGTCGATTTCGGAAATTTTAAAAATTGCGTGGGAACCTTTTATCCAGCCCAGGAGATACACATTTCCGTAGACGCGCTGAGAACGCTCCCCCAGGCGGAATTCATGTCGGGACTCGCTGAAGTGGTCAAGACGGCAATGCTGTATGCCCCGAAACTATACCAAATCCTTTGGGAGAAAAAGGAATCGATTCTTTCAAGAGACGGCGATCTGCTTCTCGAGATCGTCAAGCGGTGCGTGCAGGCAAAAGCCCATGTCGTGGAGCGAGACCTGAAGGAAACAGGGGAACGGATGTTCCTGAATCTGGGGCATACCTTCGCCCATGCGCTTGAAACCGTCGCAGGACTCGGCACGATAAGCCACGGCGAGGCGGTCGCCTGGGGAATCGCAAGAGCGCTGGAACTCGGTAAACGAGCCGGAATAACAGACCTGGATTGGGCGAAAGAAGCAACCGGGCTTATCGCCTCGTACGGGTATTCGATTGCTCCCGTGCATCCTGTTCTGGCAGGGCGAAACGAGGCCGAGACGCCGCAGCTCCTTTTGAATGCGATGAAAAACGATAAAAAGAAAAAAGGCGGCGTCGTCAGATTCGTTCTCCAGCGCGAAATCAACTCGACCCTGGTTACGCCGGTTCCCGACGCCGAGGTTTTGGCGGTACTGGCATGAATGCATATCTGGATTGGGCGGCCGCGAGCCCTCCGGAACAGGATATCCTTGAAGAAGCGCTGACCCTCTCGATGGAAAACTGGGCGAATCCATCAAGCCTCCACGTGCTCGGTAAAAAAGCCGAGGCGAAGCTGGAAGAAGCCCGGGAGCGAACGGCTTCGGTTATGAAGGTCTCAAGCGAGAAATTGCTTTTCACATCGGGAGGAACGGAATCGAATCACATCCCCCTTCTCTCCCTGATCGGAAGATCATCGAAAGGCTCGATCGCCGTCGGAGCGACCGAACATCCCGCCATTTCAGAACAGGCGAAAATGATGGCGAACGCCGGCTGGAAGATCATCACCATACCCTGCGACAGCAGCGGAATTATCACGCCTGAGGCGGTGTCCAGAGCTATTCAAGACGATACAGCCCTCGTCGCGATAATGGCTGTGAATAATGAAACCGGCGCTATAAATCCGATTTCGGAGATCTCTAAAACCCTGGCGGCGCGAAAGGAAAACAGACGGTCTGTTTTTTTCCATGTGGACGGAGTGCAATGCGCTGGAAAAATTCCCTTCGTGCATCTGCTGAGCGAGATCGATTCTTTCTCCGTCAGCGCGCATAAAATCGGCGGTCCGCGCGGCATCGGGCTTCTCTACATGGGAAAACGTCTTGAGCCGTTTATACGCGGCGGCGGTCAGGAAGGAGGACTGCGGCCCGGTACTGAGAATCTATTCGGCGCATGGGCGCTGTCCCGCTGCCTCGAGCGAGCATGCAATCCGGAAATATACGAGTACGGCAGGAGCATAGAGGCGTATGCCTTCGAACTTCTTGCCGGAATCCCCGGAGTAAAGACCATACCTGAATCGCGTTCGCCTGGCGACGAACGCTTTTCTCCGTGGATTATTCAGCTCTCGAACGAGGCGCTTCCCGGTGAGGTGTTGGTTAGGGCTCTTTCCGGGCATAACATATGCATATCGACAGGTTCGGCATGTTCATCCAAAAAAATCAAGCGGCCGATTCTGCATGCGATGAAAATTTCTTCCGAGGTTTCTCAAAACGCGTTCAGGGTCTCGTTCGGCCATCGAACAACACGGGAAGAAATATTCTTTTTCGCCGAAAACCTGCGGCGCATTCTTAAAGAGCTATAGGAGCCATATACATGGAAAACGCGATATATCTGGTTAAGGTCGGCGAGCTGACCCTTAAAAGCGGAAATATAAAAGATTTCGAGCAAAGACTGGTCCAAAACACCCGCCTCTATCTGGAAGGAAAAAAAACGAAGGTTCAGATTCGCGCAGGCCGAATGTATGTCGAAGGGCCGGAAGATTCGGTTCCATCGATAGAACATGCGCTCACTCATCTGGTCGGCATCGCCGGCTGGGCGAGGGCCCGCGTCGTCCCGAAGGATATCCAGGCGATCAGGGAAGCAGTCGTCCTGGAAGCCCTCGACGCGAAAAAGCGCGGAGTTCGGACATTCAAGGTAGAAGCACGGCGGTCGGATAAACAGTTTCCCTTAAACTCGTACGAAATCGCGAGATTATCAGGCGAAGCGGTATATGATAAAGAAATAATGGCGGTAGATGTTCATAAACCCGACATGACGATTCGGGTCGAATTGAGGGAGCGCTGTTTCGTTTACGGTTTCGAACATCCCGGACACAGGGGCCTTCCCTGCGGAACCGGAGGCAAGGGACTCCTCCTTTTGTCGGGCGGAATCGATTCGCCGGTCGCAGGATTCAGGATGTTGAAACGCGGAATGAAAATCGATTGTCTCTATTTCCATTCACACCCCTACACCTCTCCCGAGGCTCAACAAAAAGTGGAATCGCTCGCGAAGCGGCTGGCCATCTACGGCGTAGGGACGCATCTGAATATTGTGCCCTTTACCGAGGTCCAGCAATGCATCAGGGACAACTCTCCGCCGGATTACGCTACCGTCATGCTGCGCATGGCGATGATGAAGGTTGCCAACATGCTGTGCCGCTCGACAGGGGCCAAAGCGATCATTACAGGCGAAAGCCTCGGCCAGGTTGCAAGCCAGACAATAGAAAATCTTTCGGTAACTAACTCATGCGCCGATTTTCCGGTGCTTCGCCCGTTAATCGGCCTCGATAAGGAAGAAATCATACAAACGGCGAAAGAGATCGGCACGTATGAGATTTCGATTCTGCCCTATGAAGACTGTTGCGTGCTCTTTTCGCCGAAGCATCCTGTTTTAAAAGCTCAGATAGCTGAAACCACCGAATTGTTTAACAAAATGAATATCGAATCTCTTCTTGAAAAGGCATTCGCTGAAAGAGAACATAAACGCTTCGGATGGAAATCCGGAGATTCTGGACAGGAAATAGTAAAAGACTAAGTCGAAGCCGGCGAGCCTTCAGGGGCTTCGTCCGCTTCCGACGGCTTCTGTTCAGAGGCGCCGGAGGCAGGGGTTCTTTCGCCTTCAAGATCCGGAGCAGCGCCTTCCGTCGAAGAGCTTTCAGGAGTCTCCTCGGGGGCCGCGAGCTTGGCCGCGATTTCTTCGATTCGCTTCTGTTGATCGGTGTCGGGAAATCTATTTTTTATCTCCTCGAGCACGGCCAAGGCCTTCTCTTTTTCTCCGGCGATCCGGAGAACATCGACATAATTTAAGCCGGAAACAGGATCGTCGCTGAACCTCTGCCACAAGGCTTCATAGGTTGAAAGCGCGGATTCGGTTTTTCCGGAAGCCGCGTAGGCATAGGCCAAGGCCGATGAAACTAACAGATTTTCGCTGTCTCGTGAGAGAAGCCCTTCGAGCAGCGGAATCGCGGAACCCCAGTCCCCTGACAACGCCTTGACCCGGGCGAGAGAATACTCTGCGGCATTTCGATACTCGGGAGCTGCGGCGGCCTTTTGATAGAAAAGGGCGGCTTTGTCGTATTTTGACAGGCCGGCATAGCCGTCGCCCAATTCCATATATTCAGCGCCGAAAGAGCCCTTCGCTCCTCCTCCTGATGCGCAGGAAAAAAAGCAAACGGAAAAAAGAACGAGGGCTGCTTTCAGAAGACCCGAGCGCATCAATGAGATCCGAGCACTATCTGTTCTATTTTTCGCAGCTGCGACCGGTACAAGCCGGTAATGTCGGAGCCGTAATCGGCGACAAGCTGGATGATATTCCGGGGCGTCTCTTCGGTGTCCTTGCCGTTGATGCGGTCTCCGGCATCTCCCAATCCCGGCATGATGTACGCCGACGAGTTGAGCACCGGATCCATCCACAGGGTGTATACCGTGCAGTTTTCAAGGGCGCGGACGACCCGAAGGGCGCCTTTCAGTGCCGATATAACGTTGAAGAAACTGATCGAACGGGGCTTGACTCCGTTGTCGATGAGATATTTTACTACGGTTACAAGGCTTCCGCCGGTAGCGTTCATCGGATCGGCAAAAATCAAATCCTTTCCGTTCATGTCTTCGATATTGAAAAAAGACTTATCCAAATCAAGAATATATTCCATATTATTTTCTTTCTTCGAATCGTCACGCTTGATCTTGAACAGCGCAAAAGGAGTAACATAGCCGTGAGAAGAATACTCCTCGATTTCCTTAGACATGATCATCGAAGGCAGGAGGGCGCCGCGAAGCATTACGCACATAACGGAGTTCTCGATTTTATAATCGATATCTGGAATTTTATGCACTGCGTAATTCTGAACAGGCGCAGTGACGGGGGTTTTCACCACAAGATAGTTTTTATTTTCGGAGTGATTTCTGTTATATGCCAAACGGAAGAGCATTTCATATGCGCGCTGCGTGTAGTATACGAATTCGTTATGGCCGGTTTTAATGTCCCGAAGCTTTGCGATAACCCGAGAAGCTTCTGCGTGGCTTTGTTCTTCGGTCTCAAAGGAATATACCTTAATGCCGGGCGCTTCCTTGCAGATCTCCTGCATCACATGACCCATTTCATTATATATTTCAATGACTTTTTTTTCTTCATTCGCCAGAGCGGAACTGAAACCGCCGGCGGCGAGAATCTTGAAAGAATCCATCGCCCGCGCGTACAGACCATCCATCCTGTCAAGATAGGCTAAATCTTTCTCCGTAAGATAACCATCCAACGAATCCGCACCTACAACTACCTTGCTCATATATACTCCTTCAGCATTTTCGAATCGATACTAGCATAAAAAAACCGTCCCGAAAAGGGACGGTTTGAAAAAAAAACTTACTTAAACCAGATTCTGAAACCGGCGGAAATCGGAAAGAAGAAATCCGATAACCCGAAGGAAGGCAGGAAGTTAAGACCGAAAGACGGGGCCACCTGAATGAAGGGCTCGAAGGTTCCTTTCGCAAGGAAGGCATTCAACCCTAAAGGAAGCCGCATGCCGGCGTTTATTCCGAACTCGTCGGCGAACACCGTGTTCGCGAAAAATCCGAAACCAAAAAACCAGTTGATCCCGAGGCTTCCGAGATTTCCCAGTCGATCGTTGATTGCCCAGTAATCGCCTGTAAGACCCACGGTGGTAGTATCATCTCCGATAAACCAATTCACCGCAAAAACGAGAGGAACGGAATCCAGCTTGAAGGTTATCGCGGGACCGGGTTCGAACACAGCTCCGGCGTTCCCGTTGAATTGCAGACCGACGCCGAAGGAGAAGGCTCCGGTAAGAGGAAGAAGCAGCAAGGCGGCAAGAAGAACCAACACTTTCCTTTTCATTTTATACTCCTGATAAAAAAACAGACGAATAACCCGGAACACACCCGGGATTTTGAAAATTATAGTACAAAAAAATGATGAAAACAATCAACCAAGGTAAATTTTTACCTTGCCGACATCAGAAGATTTTTAGCGGCCGAGGCGACGGTGTAATCGGGAGAATTCTCGGCCAGGACCTCGAGAATATACTGCGCCTGAGTATTAAATCCTCCGGAAAGCAATATTTCAGAGTATAAATACAACATTTTCCAAACATCGTTCCTGTCCGCCCAATCGCGTACTTCAGGCAGCTCATTCACCCGCTTCATCAAGTTGGAAATATTCGAGTAGGACCATTGAAAATCGGCATCCGCGCATGCGTGAGAGAGACGGGTGACAGCGATCAATGCCGCGAGAGACGAAACAACGGTCAACCGTTCGCCTTTCTCTCCCAAAGCAAAATACTGAACCGACAGACGCCGATAGGCTTCATACCCCCTGTAATAGTCATGCCTGTACAATAGAAAAAATTTGTCCATTGTCGTTTCGGTTGCAAGGGTTCTCATCATCGCCGACAAAAACGATCCGGATCCGGTTCCGGCCGTAAAAAGCTCGTCTTCGCTCAAAATGGTGAGCAAATATTTTTCGGCGCCGTTGTAATCACCGATTAATTCGGACAACCGGGACATTTCATACAACACGGTGTAGCGTTCGTCGGGAATATACAGCATATCGCTGTAGTCCAAGACCTTTGCATAATAACTGAGAGCGAACGATATTTCGCCTTCGGCTTCATAGATTCTACCGGTTAGAAAATCCGCTTCGGGGTATGCGACGCGTCTATCAAGCCACTTGAGGAGCCCTGATACCGACGACAGGGATTGTTTTCCCGAGCTCATGCGCAAACTGTCTTCGATAGCTTTCAGCGCAGATGTCTCATTTCGCTCGCGAAGGACGATCTGAACCTCGGCTATCGAATCTCCCGCTTTGCGGACCTCGGCGCTGTCGAGAGCCGAAACCAGATCAGCCTTCATTCCGATCACGCGCTGACGGTGCATAAGCTTCGCGCGCTCGCATAAGCTCATTGCTTCTCCGGGAACTCCCTTATCCAGCGCTGTTTGAGCTCTGGAGAGAATCATCCAGGGTTCTTCCTCCGCTGACGAAACAGAATTCAAAACGCACGAAAAGAATAGTATAATCAAAAAAACCGTTTTTTGTGCAGGCATTACAGTTTATTCAACTCTTCCCGAAAAGCCGCATCGGCCGACTCGTATCCGTCGGAGACGGATACGGTTTTAACAATTTCTCCGCGCCGGAAAATCAGAACCTTGTCGCCGGCTCCGGTGATTCCGATATCGGCGTGTTTTCCCTCTCCAGGTCCGTTCACAACGCAGCCCATAACCGCGACTGTTATGTCTTTCTTCAGCGACATCAGCTCTGTTTCCCATCGGGAGACGAAGCCGTGGACATCGAAACCGTTTCTTCCGCAGCGCGGGCAGGAAACGATGCGCACGCCGCCGGTTCTGATGCCGCACTCCGCAAGGATTTCCCTTCCGGCTATCACCTCGTTCCGAATAGAATCAGACAAACTCACCCTGACGGTCGAACCGATGCCTTTCGGCAATAGACGGGAGAACGCGAGAGTGCTTTTCACAACTCCGCTGATGAGGGGACCGGCCTCTGTAACGCCTAAATGAAGCGGAATGTCGAAGCGGGAAGCGAAGGCCTCGTTGCATAAAACCGTTTCCTCCACAGTGGAAGCCTTCATCGACACCAGGTAGTTTTGAAAGTTCAATTCCTCGAAAACGCCGACCTCCCGAGAAGCGGCTTCGACCAGGGCTTCTGCACGGATTAGTGCGGAGGAGGAGCCTTTAGCGGCCTGAGCTTCGACTTTTTCTCTCAAGTCAGCGGGAAGGGATCCGGAATTTACGCCGATTCTGATGGCGGCATTTTTATCCTTCGCCTTGGAGACGACTTCCCGAACCTTGTCCCTGGAACCGATATTGCCCGGATTTATTCTGATTTTAGCCACATTTCCGTCGAGACACTTGAGCGCGAGACGCCAGTCGAAATGAATGTCTGCAACCAATGGCATCGAAGTCATCGAAGCAAGAGAGACAAGCGCTTCGGCGCTATCCATGTCCGGAACCGCGAAGCGCACGATATCGCAGCCGAGCTGCTCTAATACCATAAGCTCGCGCGCGACTTCATCAAGACCCGTAGAAGAAAGAGGAGCCTTCCACATAGTTTGTATCGACACAGGCGAGGATCCGCCGATTTTCAACTGCTTTGTCATTCCGGAACCGCCGAGCGCGACGGTGCGGAGAGTCTTTGTGCTACTCATATCAATAACTATATCGGCAAAAAAAAAGGTTGTACAGAGCGATAATCAGAAATAAAAAAAGGCTGTCCGCGAATGTATGCGGACAGCCCATGTCGATTAACCTTCTGAGAAAAATTAGACCGAAATAAGTCCGAAAACCATGACGAACAGGGCAACGGTTTCGCACAAACCGACGACGGTGATGTACTGGGAAAAGCCCTTGCCTGTTTCTGCGAGAGAATCGGAACCGGCGGCTCCCGCTGCTCCCTGGGCTATCGCGGATGCGGCGATTCCGAGACTGCAAACGAGTCCGACTCCGAGAAGGAACCAGTCGCTTTTCTGTGAAGCGAGCATGGCGTTCATCAGAAGGAATCCGTAAATCGTCTGCGTAAGGGGAGCTCCGGCGAAAGCAACGAGGATGAAGGGAGCGGGCTTGTTGCTCATGTAGCAGCGCTTCCAGGCGCCGATAGTGGCCTGTCCGGCGAGAGCGAGACCGATTGCGGATCCTACAGCGGAAATACCAAGAACAGCAGCAGCACCAAATAATCCAAATGTCATATTTCTCTCCTATTTTTCTACCGCTTTTGCGAACGGTTCATATTTAAAGCCTGACCAGGTCAGACCAAGATGGTTTGAGAACTCAAGCGTGTTGAGTCGTACTCCGTGGACGATAACAGAAAGCGCGTTCATTACGAAATTGAGTCCATGCCCGAAGAACAGAATCAAAAGAGCGGCGAAAATAATGAAGCCTCCCAGGAATGGTCCGGCCATTGAATTGATCGTCGCGCTGATCGCCGATCCCGCCAGGCCTACAGCCCATAGACGGATATAGCTCATAATGTCGCCGAACATGTTTACGATTCCGAGAAGCATGGTGATTATGTTCTTCAGACTCTCAAGAATGCCCTTGCCTACGCTTCCGTCGTAATTGATGAATACGAAGTTGAGCAGAAATCCGACGCCGATAAGGCCGAGCACCACATTAGTGAGCGGATATTTCTGCGCATCCACCACGAGATTCAGAACGACGAAATACATGCCGATGGTCATCATCAGCGACCCCAGTTCTCCAAGGCTTTTAAAGGATTTAATGTACCTGAAAACCCCGATTACATGAGCCAGAGAGATCTGAATCAAACCGAGGGTGAAGCAGAATATCTTGATATTTGTCGCGGAATCGGGATTCTCGTTCGAAAATGCCGGCAAAGCGATTGAACGCAGTGCATCCGGAAGCGAGGCCGCCGGAATTCCGAACCAGGTGCAGGTGATCACGCCCCAGACGACGGTCATCAATCCCAGATACAGGAACATTACCAATCCGGTTGCGACCTTTTTTCCCTTTCTGAGGGAAGAGACGATCAAACCGGATGAGATCAGAACCAACAGAGACCCGTAGCCTGCGTCTCCGAAAATCATCGCAAAGAAAATTCCGAAGAACAGCAGGAACCACAGCGAAATATCGAGTTCCCGATAGCCCGGAACCGTGCCGAGAAATTCCAGCAACGGAGAAATCAGGTTTACAACCCTGTTGTTGCGAATCTTGGTCGGCACGAGATCTTCCTCGGACGGAACGTCTGAAAGAAGCGCCCACCCATGAGACGCTGCCGCCTGTTTCACCAGATGCACGTCTTCTGTCGGAACATAACCAGTGAGCCATGCGAGCGATCCCGACTTCGACGCGGAAAGTTCAATGCTCTCCATCCCGGCGCGAACGGTTTCGAATTCAAGTTCTGCGGTTATTTCTCGTTTGAGGGCTTCGATAGACGCAAGGTTAAGCGCGCATTCTGCAAGCTCTTTTTCAATCCGCGGAAGCGAAGCGCGCGCCGAATCGACCTGGGCCTTCATCTCAGCGGTGGAAATTTCAGGAAGAGCGAGCTCGACCGCATCAGCAGGCAGGGATTCCGGAAGGAGATCGTCTTCCTGAACGAGTACGCAACGCGCGACCTTGCCTTCCTTTGAAAGGAGAACCGTTTTAACGGAATCTGCGAGTTTCGCGTAACTTGCTGCGGACATTTCAAGCGGAAAGAGGTAGATTCCCTGGTCCGCCAACGAGTTGAAGGAAGAGGGATCGACCTCGCCCCAGGGCGACAATCGTTCGATCTCCGCAACATTCCGCGCTATTAATTCTATAGCGGACCGTTTTTCATCCCGCAGGATGAAAACAGAGTCGACGAGTGAAAGAGCTGAATTCCTGTCGAGCGAGGCTGATGGAGCACGTCCCTTTTCCGGTTTTATCTCGGATAACACGCCCAGGCACTGATCTATCCGCGAGAGTTGCGCCTGAAGTTCTGAAACGTCGTGGCTCGCAGCGGTGCGCTTTTCGATATGGAGAACGCCGAGATCCCTCAGGGAGGAAAGCGCCGTTCGCCTTTCCTCATCAAGCATTACGAGGGTAATTTTCTTCATTGGAACAATCATTTACCTTCCTCTCCTGCTTTCTCCAGATTTTTTTTCGAAATTTTGCCCCGTACAACCGACGCAACCTGTTGATCTCCCAGATACACGGTAATTTTCTTGATATTCGCCCGCGTTTCCGGAATTTTGACCTTCTCGAACAAATTAACTCGCTGGGTAGTCGTCCGCAGCTCCTGTTGAAGCAATCTAACCTGTTCATCGAGAACACGGGCTTCAAGATCGAGGCTCAACACTTTTTCGAGCCTGTCGGAGGCGGTGTCGACCCACAGGGGCGTGCGATATAAATCATACTGCAGGCGCTCGAAATCAGCTCCGCTGAACACGGGAATCGAAACGCCGGCGATGTTTCCGACCGACGTCCGCACCTCGCGAACCTGAACAGTGTCAGGAGCGAACGATGCGGAGTCTCCGAACACGGCGATCCAATCTTCGAATTCGGCGTTCAGACGGTCGCGCTGGGCGCGAACATCCCTGGCCCGCAACTCGATTGTGCGAATCTCGGTCTGGAGCTGCTGTTTCTTGAGCTGGAGCGTAGGTAGATAGCGCCGATACATTTTCAGGCTTTCTTTCTGCGCTTTAAGCTCATTTTTCGTCAGCTTAATTGCCATTGGCTCCCGTCCTATTTATTTAGGCCAGTACTGGTTTATCAGTTCCGACTTGATTCCGGTTTCTTCCGGTTTGAAACACTCTGCTAAAATCTTCCATCCGGCGTCGAGCGCTCCCTCGAGCGGGATGTTGACCGAAAGATCCATCATCTGCTTTTCAAACAGCAGTCCGTATTTCAGAAGCTTGTTGTCCCATTCGGACATCATGAATCCCATGGATTTTTTTTCAAGGGTATCCTTATACGAAGAATATAGCTTGATCATATTGTCCATCAGAGCGCGGTGATCGGGACGCGTTTTTCCGTTTACGTTCTGCTTGAGGCGGGAAAGGCTTCCGAACGGTTCGATGCGTCCGTTCTTGAGGTAGAACTGGCCTTCCGTGATGTAGCCGGTATTGTCGGGAACAGGATGGGTAACGTCGTCTCCGGGCATCGTGGTAACCGCGAGAATGGTTACCGAACCGGCGCCTTCGAAATCGACAGCCTTCTCGTAGCGGGCAGCAAGCTGGCTGTAAAGATCTCCGGGATATCCGCGGTTCGACGGAACCTGCTCCTGTATGATCGCGATTTCCTTCATGGCGTCCGCGAAGTTGGTCATATCGGTGAGGAGAACCAGAACGTCTTTTCCCTGAAGGGCGAACTGCTCTCCAACGGCCAGGCACATATCGGGAATCATGAGGCACTCAACGGTCGGATCGGCCGCTGTATGCACGAACATGACGGTTCTGCTCATCGCTCCGGCGTTTTCAAGGGTCTCCTTGAAGACCAGATAATCGTCGTACTTCAATCCCATGCCGCCGAGAACGATAACGTCGACTTCCGCCTGCATCGCGATGCGGGCGAGCAGTTCGTTATAGGGCTCGCCGGATATCGAGAAAATCGGGAGCTTCTGGGATACGACGAGGGTGTTGAACATATCGATCATCGGAATTCCGGTGCGGATCATGCGTTCGGCCATGATTCGCTTGGAGGGATTGACCGAGGGTCCTCCTATCTGTACGAGGTTGTCCTTGAGGGCGGGGCCGGAGTCGCGGGGATTTCCCGAACCGTTGAAGATGCGCCCCATGAGATTGTCGGAAAAGCTTACGCGCATCTCGTTTCCGAGGAAACGAGTCTGGTCGCCGGTAGAAATACCGCGTCCGCCGGCGAAAACCTGCAGGGAAACCAGATCGCCGTTGAGTTTGTTGACTTCAGCCAGCGACGTCCCGAAGGAGGTTTCGATTTCCGCAAGCTCCCCGTATTTAACGCCGCTCGCCTTTACGGTGATGACAGAGCCGTTAATTGATTCAATCTTGCTGTATACCTTTTTCATGGCTTACTCCGCAGTCCCGGCCTGCGCATGCACAAGGCCGATCATTTTTTCCGCTTCCGGATCGATTCCCTTCGACATTTCTTCCAGGGATCCGCGAATCTCGTTTTCGATCTTTCTGAACGAATCAGACTTCCATTCGGCGTAGTTGTAGTCGATGAAGAGCATTCTGATTTTATTGAACCAGGAACGAGCAGCGTCTTTATCCGCGAAATCGAACGAGGTGCCGAGGACAGTCAGAATGAACTTGAAGAGGTAATACTGCCGTTCCGTGGAAACAGCGGCATCGACGGGATCGAAGGAGTTCTGCTGCAGATAGACCGCATCCAGGAAGTTTCCCTTCAGATAGACGATGAAGTCGTCCAGGCTGGTTCCTTCTTCTCCGACAACCTTCATCATCTGCTCGACTTCTGTTCCGCGCCTCAGGAAGGAGCGCGCATAGGACACAGAGCGCGAGTCAATGATCGAAGGATATTTCGACCAGGAATCGAGGGGATGGATGGCCGGATACTTTCGGGCGTCGGACCTCTCGCGGGAAAGTCCGTGGAAGGCGCCTACGACCTTCAAGGTCGCCTGGGTAACCGGCTCTTCGAAGTTTCCGCCCGCCGGCGATACCGTTCCGCCGATCGTAACCGATCCGGTCGATCCGTCTGCAAGGCGCACGATGCCGGCGCGTTCATAGAAAGCTGCGATGTACGATTCGAGATAGGCGGGGAAGGCTTCTTCTCCCGGGATCTCCTCGAGGCGTCCGGACATTTCCCGGAGAGCCTGGGCCCAGCGGCTGGTAGAGTCCGCGAGCAGAAGGACGTCGAGGCCCATCTGCCGATAGTATTCAGCGAGAGTAACGCCGGTGTATACGGAGGCTTCGCGGGCCGCGACCGGCATCGACGAAGTATTGCAGATGATGATCGTCCGCTCCATAAGAGATCGGCCGGTGCGCGGATCGGTCAATTCGGGAAATTCCTTGAGGGTTTCCACGACTTCGCCGGCGCGCTCGCCGCATGCCGCTATGATTACGATGTCGACCTCAGCGTTGCGGCTGGTCGTGTGCTGAAGAACGGTTTTTCCGGCTCCGAACGGCCCGGGGATGCAATAAGTTCCCCCTTTCGCAACCGGGAAGAAAGTATCGATCGTTCTTGTTTTGGTGGTGAGAGTTTCCGTCGGCATGAGGCGTTCTGCATAGCAGTTTATTGCACGCTTAACCGGCCACTTGAAGCTCATCGTAACGGGGATAACGTTTCCCTTTTCATCGGTTAGCTCGGCGATCGTATCGCTGAGGGCGTAATTACCGGCCCCCTGGATGCTCTTTACCTTGTACGAGCCGAGAAAACCGAACGGAACCATGATTCTATGGGTAAAACTGCCCTCGGGGACGGTTCCGAGCGTATCGGCGCGGGCCACGGTATCGCCGACCTTCGCGACGGGAGTAAATTCCCAGCGGGTTGCGTCCGGAAGGGGATCAAGGTAGATTCCTCTTTCGAGAAAGAATCCGGCCTGCTTCGCAAGATCGGGGAGAGGATTCTGGAGTCCGTCATACACCTGGCCGAGAAGGCCCGGTCCCAGTTCAACTACAAGCAGATCTCCCGTGAACTCTACGGTGTCTCCTACCTGTATTCCCTTCGTAATTTCAAAAACCTGCAACTGAGCGACGTCGCCGCGGATGCGGATAACTTCGCTCTTCAGCTTTTTTTCACCGACTTTTACGTAGCCAACTTCATTAAGGGCAACCGTACCGTCGAATTCGACGCTGATCATGTTGCCGTTGACGGCGACTACCGTGCCTTTTGTATCCGTCATGCTTCTTCTCCAAGGATCTGGTTATAGATTGAGGTATAGGATGCTCGGCCCGCTTCTTTAGTAAAGCGATCGCCGCGTTCATGCAGAAGGAGGCTAATCGCATAAGCGAAAAGAGCCTCGGAATCGAAAAAATGATTTCCTCTCAGCGATTCGGCCCAGCTTCTTCTGATGTTTTCCAGTGCGCGTTCCGCGTCCAAAGGACTTTCCAAGCCCGAAACGTTTTTAGCCGCCTGCTGGATGTCAGGATATTTGAGGACAGATTCCTCTTCTTCCTGAGTCCAATGTACATCGCGTTTAAACCGCGCGGCCCGAAGGCGCTCGAGGCACAACCGGAGTATGCGTTCCCGTTCGTACCAGGAATCGACCAGAACAGAACCGGTTTTATGCTCGGGTCTGGGAGGCTCAAGGGAAAGCGCGGCAAGTATTTTATTATCGCGCGCCGAAATAAAACGCGAGGCAGTTTCCTTAAATTGGTCGTACGTGACGGGAAGCGGGAGATTCGGAAGGATTCCGGGCAGCTGCGCCATCAAGTAGTAATAACTGCTCACTTCCCTACAGCTCCTTCGCGGCCGACTTAAGAATTCCCGCTACCCGGGGATTCAGATAGGCTGCAAAAAGATCGGCGACGGCTTCTGCTGAAAAATCATAATAGGCTGAACCGTCTTTGGTGCCGATCCTGAAACCTTTGGAGACATCGGTACTGATCTTCAGTTCCATGCCCTTGGCGATCTGGGACTTCAATGCCGAGGTAAAACCCGACTCGAGTTTAGCCGCGTCAGAGGGAGAAAGGAGCACGGCGATATCGTCGCTTCCCTGGGACGAGCTCCAGGACTTGACCACTGCGGGAACAAGTTCGGCAAGAAGAGACTCTGAATAGGCTGAAGCGGTCTCCGCGCGGATAAGCGCGTTCAATTCTGCGATGATGCTGTCGCGAAAAGCAATGATCAGGTTTCGGCCGGCCTGGGAAATGGCGGAGACGGAAGCTTTTTCGCTTCTTTCCGCTTCTTCGGAGGCTTTTTTCACAATTGATTCGGCTTCGCCGCGGGCGTTCTTCACGATTTCCGCGGCCTTGGCCTCAGCATTTTTGATAATATCCGCGGCCTTGGCCTCGGCACTCTCAACACCGTCTTTTCTGATTTTTTCGACAAGTTCCTGTAACTGGACGTCCATAGTCACCTCTCTCAAGTTATGTTGAATGCTTATTGCTCAAAATCGAAATGCCATACCGTTTCCTGGCGATATCGGTCGCCGGGAAGAAGAATGCTGGGAGGAAATTCGGGCCTGTTCGGAGTATCGGGGAAATGCTGGGTTTCAAGGCAGAATCCCGCGTTTTTTTCATAGCGCGCGCCGAGCTTGCCGATTTCGCCGGAGAGAAAATTACCGGTATAAAACTGAACGCCGGGCTGGGTTGATTCTACGGTGAGCTTGCGTCCCGAAACGGGATCGGTAACCAAGGCGACCGGATTCAAAGGATCGCCGGCACGGTTGATCTCCCAATTGTGGTCGAAACCGCCGGGAACTTTATCAATATCGAGGCCGATTTTCTTACCGGCTCTGAAATCGAAGGGCGTTCCCGCGACATCGAGAATTTTTCCCGAGGGAATAGCGTTTTGATCGACAGGGGTGTACCGATCGGCGAAGAGCTGAACCTCATGGTTCAACACTGAACCTGAATCGTGGCCGGCGAGGTTGAAATAGGTATGATTGGTAAGATTTACATGAGTCGGCTGGTCCGTTTTAGCGGAATACCGAAGCACGATGTCGTTTGCAGCGGTCAGGGCGTACACAACCTTCATATCGAGATTTCCGGGGAAGCCTTGTTCGCCTGCGGGGCTTCGCCTTCGAAAAATAACGCCCGCTTCGCGCGAATTCGCGAAGACTTCGGCGTCCCAGACCGTCTTGTGATAACCGGGCCGCCCGCCGTGAAGGCAGTTTCCGTGATCGTTGGAATCGAGGGACCAGGTTTGTCCGGCAACCTCGAAAGCAGCTCCTGAAACGCGGTTTGCAAAGCGGCCTACCAAACATCCGAGATAGGGACCGTTCAACGCGTATCCGTCGAGGGTGGAATATCCGAGAACCACGTCTACCGGGATTCTATTGGAAGAAGGAAGAAGAATGCTGGTGATGGCGCAACCTAAATTCGTTACCGAAAAGGACATTTCGCCGTTAGTAACCGTGAAAAGAGACACTTTCTTGCCAGAAGACAAGGTGCCGAACGATCTTTTTTTGACTTTCATCTTATGACTCCCATGTACATTAGAGCATACCATGAGTTTATAGAACTGCATCGGACTTTGCAAGTGAGCTTGCTTGTAAAAGTGTTTTTTTGCGGGTATAGTTTTTTCGGGAGGCCGCTGCGTCATGGCTGAAGATTATTACGAACGTCTCGGAAGCATCTTGAAAGACAGGCTAAACAGCGATGAAGATCCGTTCGCTTCCTGGGATCCCCACGACGGAAGGGGAAGAAAGGCTGGCAACAGAACGGAAAGAAGACCCCCTCCCCGCACCGCGAAAAAACCGGAATTAATCGCTGTTCCGGCAGAGCTCTCGGCCGATTACGCCGTACTCGGCCTCCCTCCGGGCAGCTCCCTCGCGGAATGCAAATCGGCGTGGAAAAAGCTCATGATGAAATGCCACCCGGACCGCATCGAAGGCGATCAGGAACAGAAAAACGAGGCTGCGAGACGGGCTGCGGGAATCACCGAAGCCTGGAGACGCATTTCCAGATGGTTCGACACCGGCATCGTTTCCTGACGACTACGCATCGCCTTCGTTTTCATCGAGATCCAGCGAACCATCCTTTTCCACGCCGTAGTCAGATAATTTCCGATGAAGCGTTTTCCGTCCGATTCCCAACACCTCCGCAGTCTTGCTTTTATTGCCGTTCTGAGTCGATAGAGTTTGCAAAATAACCTGTTTTTCCGCTTCCGCCATGGTCACCCCGACCGGAATATGAAGGAGCGGAGTCTCGTCGCCCTGTCTGATCGACGGAGGAAGATCGTCCAGAGTGATGATCGAGCCGGAGCTCATCACCACCGCGCTTTCGATGCAGTTTTTCAGCTGGCGGATATTGCCGGGCCAGTCGTACGCGTACAAGGCGGACCTGGCCTTCGGATCGATGCCTTCGATCTTCTTCCCGTTTTCCTCGGCAAATTCCCTGATGAAGGCCGTAATCATGAGCGGCAGATCGTCCTTCCTGTCGCGGAGCGGCGGGACGTGTATCCTGACCACGTTCAGGCGATAATACAGATCTTCGCGGAAGCGGCCTTCGGCGATCTCTTTCTCAAGATCGCGGTTCGTTGCGGCGATCACCCGGACATCGACCTCGAGGGTTTCCTCCCCGCCGACGCGCTCGAACATCTTTTCCTGGAGAACGCGAAGTATTTTAATTTGCACGGTTTGGTCTATCTCGCCGATTTCATCGAGAAAAATCGTGCCCGAATGAGCCAACTCGAAGCGTCCGCGCTTTCGGGAGACCGCGCCGGTGAAAGAACCCTTTTCATGGCCGAACAGCTCGCTTTCGAGCAGGGATTCAGCCAGGGCGGCGCAATGTACTTTAATAAAGGGATTGGCGCTTCGAGGCGAAAGATTATGAAGGGCGTTCGCGATGAGCTCTTTCCCCACGCCGCTTTCTCCGGTGATGAGAACGGAGGCCTTGGTCGCCGCGACGCGCTTCACGACGTCGAAAACCTTGAGCATGGACGGGCTTTTACCGATTATGTGCTCGAAGGTTTTCCGGCCTTCTACCTCCCGCTCCAGCTCCCGATGCTGCAATACCAGTTCGCGGTTTTGCAGCGCCCTCTTCACTAAAAGGGAAAGCCGGTCGAGATTCAGCGGTTTCGTCAGAAAATCATACGCGCCCGAACGCATAGCGTCGACTGCCGTCTCGACCGTTCCGTGGCCGGTCAGCACGATGACCGGGACGCCGGGTTTTTCGCTCGTCACCCTGCGCAGCACTTCCTCTCCGCTCACGCCCGGCATCCGAAGATCGGTGATGACCAGATCGATTTCGTTGTGCAGGGCGATTTCAAGGCCTTCCTTGCCGTCGCTCGCCTGCATCACCTCGTAACCGTCCATTTCAAGGGCGGCGGCAAGGCCTGCGCGGATATTTTTTTCGTCGTCGATTACGAGTATGGTAAATTTAATCATGTGGAAAACTCCTCATAGCCGAGCAGCTTCTGCGCGCGACGGAGAACGGGCAGCGTTATGGTGAAGCAGGTACCCTTGTCGGCCTCTGATTTCACCTGTATGTCTCCTCCGTGCTCCTTCACTACTTTATACGTCATCGTCAAACCGAGTCCGGTTCCGTCGACCTTCGTCGTAAAATACGGCTCGAATATCTTGTGAATCACGTCGTCGGGGATGCCTGTTCCGGTGTCTTCCACCGCAAGCAAAATCACATCGTCCCTGAGGCGGGTTTTCAAATGGATAGAACCGCCCAACGGCATGGCCGCGATCGCGTTTTTAACCAGATTAATGAGCATCTGGCGCAGGAAACGGTCGTCGCCGCGGATCGAAGGCAACCCCTGGGCAAGATCGAGCTGCAGATGGATCTTGTGCTGTTCGAGCTCGCCTGAGAAAAAGTCCGCCAGAGAGAGCACGAGGGCGTTGATGTCCACGGGAGAAAATTCGAATTTCAGGGGTCTGACCGCGAACAGGAAATCCACCACGATCCGGTTAAGCCGCTCGATCTCTTCGTCGACGACGTCGAGATACTTTACGTTCTGAGGCGAAAGGGTCTCTCCGCAGGAGGCGATGTTTTTCCGTAAAAGCTGCACATAGATGCTGATCGATCCCAGCGGATTTTTGATTTCATGCGCGACCGTCGCGGCAAGATTCGTCAGGCTCGCCAGGCTTTCAAGCCTGCGGTTCCTCATTTCGTCGGCACGGCGGTCCGTAACGTCTTCTATCGTTATGATCGTTCCCCTGACGCTTTTGCTTCTGACGAGAGGCATGACGGCAAGGCTCAGGATGCGTCGATCAGACGCCGTATCGATGACGAAGTCGCGGGGAGCGGCGTTTTCTTCCGATTCGATGGTTTCGTGCACGAAGGCGGAAATCTCCGGATCGCGGATGCAGCTCCATACCGGCCGATCCTGAATATCGTGAAATTCCATGGGAAGTATGCGAGACGAAGCCTTGTTGTTCTGCACCATGATGTGGAAGGAATCGCAGACGATGATGCCGATGGAAACAGAATCCAGAACGGCGTCCAACAGTTCGTATTCTTCGGTGACGAGGCCGAGCAGACTCTGCATCTGCTCGTTGTTCATTCTCGAAGTCTTCTGCAGCGCCCTTCTGATGAATTCCCTCATAAGGCGGCCTTCATCTCTTCCCGAAGTTTTTCAATCGCCGCCTGGGCGCCGATATTATACACATTAACCGAATCGGAAGCGTCTCTCAGCAAAACCGTCCACCGGCTGAAACAGGAAATTTCGCGCGCGTCTGCTGAATCGTTTCGAAGCGCGTCCCGCATATAGCGGGCGATCCGGCTCAAGAACAGCGTCCAGACGATCGAAGGCTTGCATCGATTCAGGATTGCAAGTATCGAGGCCGGAGCGCCGGAATCAGAATCCATACGAGGTGCGGAATCGGAACGGAGCGACTCCTTCAAGGCCGGAAGCGGCCGGCGTCCTTCGTCGAGGGCGTCGAGAAGGATTCCGTTCAGGAAGGCCGAAGCCGCGGCGGAGATCTGCTCGGGCGAGACCGGAAGAAAGCGGTTGAAATAGGCATCGAGCGTGGAGCCTTCCTGAGGCACGTCCCTGAAAACCCGGGAAATTACTTCATGCTGAGACGCGATGGATCTCTCCACGAAGGCGTAGGTGCGAACCCTGGACAGTATCGTGGGAAGGATGGCGCCTCTGCGGTTCGTCGTAAGAATGAAGGCGACGTTTTCCGGCGGCTCCTCCAACACTTTCAGGAAAGCGTTGCGCGCGGATTCCTGCATGCGATCGGCGTTTTCGACAATCAGTATTTTGCGTTTTCCCGCCGGGCTCAGCCGAACCCAGGAAGAAGCGTTCCGCACCTGGCTGACGGGAATCGAATCAGTAAGAAAATCATCCTCGAGCTTTCCCGCGAGATTCTTCAGGGACTCGACCTTTTTCTTCAGCGCTTCGGAGTCGCTTTCTATCGGTCGGCGCGGGGAAAACTCCTCAAGCGCTTCTTCGATGTCGGCTAAAAGAGAGGCGGCTTTCGAAAAGCGGGATTCGTCGCCTTCCTGCAGTACCGGATGAAAGCGAAGCGTCAATTTACGCACGGCCCGTATGAATAGATAGCGCGAAGCCTGTGTTTGAGATCTCAAAAAAGCTTCCGCCGATGCCTGAATTTCCAGATAACAATTGCGCGAACCGATAATTAATAGATCTGGATGAACCAATTCCTTATGCCGAAGACAGGAAGGACATTCGCATTGCCAAGGCGCGTCGGCGTTTTTGCAGGATAACGAGCGGGCCAGTTCCAGGGCAGCGGTCAATTTTCCCGAAGACGACGGGCCAGAAAAGAGTATCGAAGGGGGAAGCCTGCTGCCTCGTATATCGTCCATCAATAAAACGGCAGCTGGTTGGGAAATGACGTTCTCGAACATTATGTATGCATCCTCCGGGATGGGTAATTCTGACTATGCCGGCAAAAAGCCGGAAATCGCGGATCGTCCTTCTTGAACAAAGGGCAGCAGGAGACGGGCGAACAAGCTTCCCTCCAACAGCGACGAAACGTCGAACCACGGCTGCATGGTCATGAGTGAAAGCACGACCATGACAAGCAGAACGCCCTCTGCGAAACCCAGGAAAAAGCCGAGGGCGCGGTCCAGATTCGCCATGGTTTCTCCCTCGAAGGCATTGCCCGCCAACTGTTGCAAAAGTTTTATTGCCAGATACAACACCAGAAAAATAGAAAGGAAGGATGCCGGCGCCGCGAATACGCCGGGACCGAGAATGCGCGCCGCATAGGGTTCCAGGGTGCGGAAAAAGAGAATTCCGCCCATCAGGCCGATGAGTATCGCGGCTCGGGAGAAAAACTCCGCGATAAAGCCTGTAAGCGTTACCTTTATCACCAGCAACACAATTATCAATAAGCAGACTAAGTCGAAGGGAGCTATCGTCATACCGGCCCCTGAATGGTCGTTTCAATAAGCATATCCGCGATGATTTGCGCGGGGTTAGCCTGAATCAATCTTGCCGACGCGGACGCCATGGCAGCGAGCGCATCCGGATTCTGCGCAAGGTTGCTCACGACGGCGCATAATTTCTCCGCCGACGCGTTCTCTCCTGTGAGACTAACTGCAGCTCCGCGAGTCTCGAAAAAGTGAGCGTTTTCAACCTGGTCTCCGCGGGAACTTCCTTTCTCCAGAGGAATGAGGATCATCGGTTTTCCCGCGGCCGCGCATTCCCAAACCGTATTCGCTCCGGCCCTGGCCACCACAAGGGATGCGGAAGCGAGAACGTCGGCCATCTCGTCTCTGATGAACGGATACGGCTTGTAGCGCCCGGCGGTTTCAGGGTCGTCGTAAAGCTCCGTTTGATCGAAGTGGGAAGGACCCGTCTGATGAACGACGATGAAAAATCGGCACAATTCTTTCAACGACCGGCTCACCAGTTCGTTCACCTGCCGCGCGCCGAGGCTGCCGCCGAGAACGAGCAGAATGGGAAGGCCGGACTTGTCCGCTCCAAGAAAAATCCGCCCTGCATCTGAGCGCGCGGAGTAGAAGGCGGATCGCACCGGATTGCCGACGACGACCGCTTTCTGTTGTTTGGAAGGAGAGAAGAATTTTTTAGTTTCATCGTAGGTAACCAGAATTTTCTTCGCAAACAGGGAATTGATGCGGGTGGCAAGGCCGGGAGAGAAATCGCACTCATGCGTGAACACCGGAATTCGCAGAACCCAGGCTGCGCAGCACACCGGAACGCTTACGAATCCGCCTTTCGAAAAAACGAGAAGGGGGCGATCCTTAAGCAGATATCCGAGCGAAACGAAAAAACCGCCCGCGATTCTGAATATGTCCGTGAAGTTTTGAAAACTCGCGTATCTGCGCAATTTGCCCGTCGGGATGCCCTTGAATGATATTCCGGCGCCGGAGACAAGTTCGCGGTCGACGCCGCGCGAAGAACCGATCCAATACACCGAAAGATCGGATTTTTTCAGAAACTCTTCGATTATTGCCAAACCCGGAAAGATGTGGCCGCCAGTGCCTCCGCCGGTAAACACGATGCTTTTCATGGAAGCGATTGTATCATGATGAGGTATGGTTGAAAAGCTCCAGCAATTTTTCATTTTTAAAAAGACGGGCGTAATCCTTCGAAGACATTCCAAGGCTGTCTTTAATGTCGGGACTCGCGCCGTGCGCAAGAAGGAGGGAACACATGTCCGCGTCTCCCCTTCCCGTGGCAACGACCAGAGCCGTTTGTCCGTCCTTGCTTCTAATGTCGGGGTCAGCTCCTCTTTCCAGAAGAATTCCCGCAATAGCTGCGTCGTTCTTTTGAACGGCGTCCATAAGCGGGGAATACCCGCGATCATGGGACAGTCTGTTTATATCCGCGCCCGCGTCGATCAAACGGGAAACAACCTTCGGAAATTGAGCTCGAACGGCCAAAGACAATACGGGGGTTCCTTTCGCGTCTGCAAGAGAAGGGTCGAAACCTGCATCCAAAAAAAGAGATACCGATTCGGCGTCGCCCGAGGTAACCATCATGATGAAATTCTCGTCGAAGCAGGAAATGCCGCGATCAAGCAAGATGCGCCTTGCATGGGCTTTTTTATCTTCGATGCGGAATCTTTCTATTTCAGTATATATGAAATCTTCGAATTCTTCGGGTTTTAAAACCACTCCCAGATGGCGGATGTTTTCAGGAATAACCAGTCCTTTCGCGATTTCCACGACTATTACCCGGATGCCCTTTCCCAACGCCATGCCGGCGAAAAAAAGGAAGGAGGAAAGATCGTCCGAGTCTCCGTCCGATATGTACACGAGATGGGACTTGCTGTCCAGAACCTGCACGGGATTTCTGCAGTACGCGCTGTCCCAGATTCTTTTAATATTGAAATACTCGACGCCGCATCCTTTAGTGGTCATGATGGATCCGACAACCAACGCCTTGTCTTCTGTGGAAGGAGAATGAATCAATGCGGTTCTCACAATACACCTCGCGCTTGCGGATTCTTCAATTACAGTGTCGGATTAAAAAGCAAAAAAATAAAGAACCGCCGTTTAAAACAAAAAAAAACCACCCTTATCGGGTGGTTTGCCGTCGGACAGAATTGAACTGTCGACACATGGATTTTCAGTCCATTGCTCTACCAACTGAGCTACAACGGCTTGATGAATTACTTATACCCAGTATGAAAAAAAAAGTCAATACAACCAGGAAAAAAAACCTGATTTGGCTTGAGTTGATTTTATGCTCCTTCGGGAGTATAGTTGCAGACGGAGGACTTACACTATGAAAAGACTTTCAAGTTTCCTGTTGACTCTCGTGCTTGCCGCTGGTTTCGCAAGCGCGCAGACGCCAGACGAAACCCTCGACCAGTTCAACGCAGCCCTTGAAGATTTTCTCGTCGAAATCAACACCGCCCTTCCGGACAACGCAGTCGTAGGAGGCGCATGGTCCGACGCATATATCGGCCAGATTGTGGGCATCCCCCCTCATTTCGGCGCGGGCGTCGCGGCGGGTGTTTCAAGATTTCCCGTAACAGCTCTTAAAACAGCCATTGAACTCACGGGTCAGGACTTGCCCGTTGAAGAGCTCGTTCTTCCCAATTTCGCTATCGAAGGCAGAATCGGAGGATTCCTGCTCCCCTTCGACATCGGATTGCGGGGCGGACTTCTCCCGGAATTCACGTTCGACGATGTAACAATCGGCTATATGAACATCGGAGCTGACATACGCTACGCCCTTCTGAAGGGAAACCTCGCGATGCCGAGCGTAAGCGTAGGCCTCGGATACTACTACACCTCGGGAAGCGTATCTTATATGTTTGATCCGAACGATCTTGTCGACTTTAACTATCCCGGAGCGGAAGAACCCAATCTCCCCGACCAGGAGCTCGCAATCGATTTCTCAACCCAGGTCATCGAAGCCAAGGCTCAGATTTCCAAGGGCTTGATCATCGCGACCCCCTACCTGGGAGCGGCAGCGTCGCTTTCCATGTCCGAGGCGACATACAAGCTGATCAACCAGACGAAGACCGTCAGCACCGCGGACGACCCTCAGCTGGGAATGAGGATTTACGGAGGAACTTCCTTCAATCTCCTCCTTCTGAAAATCGATCTGACCGGCATGTACAACATCCTCAGCGGAAACTGGGGAGCGAACCTCGGAGCCCGCATACAGCTGTAATGAAAGGCTGAATCCTGCTTATTACGCGCAGGAATGTTCGATTCAGGCGCGTAATGGGCGAGAATGCAGAAGAAGGCTGTCCTGCAAGTAGTTGCATGGCAGCCTTCTCTATTTTAAAGATAGGATGGGATAATAAGGGTGAAGGAAAAGTTAATGCCGCCGACCGGGGCGGAAACCGGGTAGTAGCCGCGAGTCCGCCGGTTTTCTATGCGGCAGGCTGGTATCGGTATGTGTTTTATGCTGACGACGTTAGAGCATACCAGAACGCGGCTTCCGTAATCGTGATTGATTTGGACGATAGAAGACCCGTTCGCGCCGGGAGAAACTGACTGGACCTGGAATTCCGGCAACCCGCACAGTTCTCCGTCCTGTTCGAAAAACAAAAAAGGAACGGTCAAGGATGGATTCGTCTTAATTGCGGTCAGAGGAGCCGTAGATTGGAGCAGAGGCGCATACTCGGCAACGAGCGCGCGATACTCAAGCAAAATAGTGATCAGCATCCTTCTCGATTCATGAAGCGACTTGAAGGCCCTCGCGAAGGGTATCGTCGATTGGGTCGAAGAGTCGTACACAGCGCGTCCGCAAAGGGCGTCCTCGACTCTTCTGCGGTCAATTTCCTCGATGATGATCCGGGGCGAAACGCTATGCAGAATGTTCGAAAAAATCCGCGGAGGAGCGGGCGACGTGCACATAACGGAAAGATAGTGGAGAGAGTCGTCGGATTTGATGATCGCGTCTATTACTATCGCTTTCGCCTCGATGAATCCGAGGAGCATCCGCATTCGCAGATTGCCTGAACGCACCGAGCGGAACGGTGAAGACTCTTCATAAATGCGGACCTGGTATAAATACTCGCTTCTGGCGCATGAATGCTGAAGAGGGAGAAAATTATCCGATTTATACAACCGTTCAGTCGTTACCATCTTTTCAAGTATCGACAAACTTGTCACATACTTGAATTGTTCATATCCAAAATCAGTTCGACCTCTCCAAGCGACAGCGACAGAGTCGAGGCTATTAAATCGGAAGAAAAGCCTTTTTGAAACAGATCGACGACCTTATCGCGGGTCGTTTCGGTCGGCAGAAAAGTCTTAGAAGATGGGCGGGGCGCAGGTTTTGTGTAGATTACCACCGGCTCGTCGCGGACGACCACGGGCTGAGAGTGAAGCGTTGCAGAAGGAGCATGAGGCGCTGCCGATGGTGTTGGAAGCGGCGGCTCGTAGGGAACAGAGATAATATCGGCCACCTGCCGTCTTTTTTCTGTTTCTTTACCGGCGAGGGCCGTACGCCTGTCGGCCTCGTCGATGAGAGAGCGCAGCGACGCAATCCTGCTCTCGAGAAGGGCGACGTCGCGATCCGCCTCGCGCCCCAGATCCACAAGAAGCCGGTCGACTTCCTGTCGTATATCGCGAAGAATTCTCTTTTCGGAAAACCTCGAACGCAAAATGTAATAAAAAACTATGAAAAGGAGGATATTTAGAAGTAACAGAAACACCGCGGTAAACGTCATGAATTATCCTGAAATATCTATATGTTTGCCTAAAGCAGGATCCTGTATGATCTCCTTGTCGGGAGCCGGTTCATCATTCTGTGAATCTTTTTGCTTTTTATCCGGATTCGGAGCCGGTTCTTCTCCGGAAGAACCGCGTTCATGAACCGCTCCTGCGGACTCGTCTCCCGCCTCGGTTCCGTGGACGGTACGGAGCCGCTCTGCCGCGTCCTGTACATTCTTCGCCATATCCTGGTCTCTCGCCGCCTGAGCGGCCTGTTGCTGTTGGACCTGGCTTTTGCCTATCTTATCGAGCTGAGTATACAGGGTTTGCAGGTCAATCGGCTGTATAGCCACTGGGAACCCTCTTCATATCATCGTCGGCGCCCTGATATTTTCCGTACCGGATCAGACCGTTTTCCAGATAGAACGTGGTCGCCTTGCAGTCGGCCCGGACTTCTTCCGTGAAGTCCCTGATCACGATTTTAACGCCGGCGTATACCTTGACGGAAGCGGACACCTTTCCCTTTGTTTTCAGGGTATTAAGGTAATCCTGAATCTGCTTGATTTCAAGATCGACTTCTTCCAATTCGGTTTTAAGGATGTATTGGCGTTCGCCGTACTTTTTAAGTATTGCTTCCTTTTCTTCGGGAAAGTCCTTTTTCTGCTTCTTCATATTAAGCAGCGTGTTGAAATTCAATTCTACGTCTTCAAGTTCTCTTTCAGCCGCTTGTTTGTTTGCAAGAAGAACGTCCAGGCGTTCCTTGCTTCTTGGATCGAAACCGACGTTTAGAACAGTTTCGCTCGCTCCGCCGAGGCTGCCGAGGCTTTTTGCGTGTATTTCTTCAGCTGCGCTCAAGATTCCGCCGATGATCGCCGCGCGCTTGCCCTGGCAGAGAATTTTACGGTTAGCCGCTACCTGTGAATTGATGATTCCGTCCGAGACGATGACGAATTCGCCGGCTTCCACCTTGGTGTTTTCGATGAATTTAGACCATATCGATTTTCCGGCATGGACAAAGCCCTCTCCCTTTCCGGCGATGCCCTGGCCGACGACTATATCGCCTTCGGCGTCGAGATCGGACTTGCCGACCGTACCCTTGACTTCGATATTTCCGGAAGCCTTGACGGAGAAGCCGTCTTCAACGTTTCCGCTGATGTACACATTGCCGAGGAACATGATGTTGCCGGTTTTAAGCGAAACATCGCCGTCTATATTGAGAATCGGCTCGACGTTGATTTTATTATTCAAGATCAGAACCTGGCCGTTCGTTTCCGCTACGATCGTCAAGCCGTCTTCTGCCAGCCGGGTGTTTTTTCCGAGCGGCATCGGAATATCTTTTCCGTTTTTCGCTTCGAGATATTTTCCCGTGACCGTCTTACCGCCCTTTCCCCGTTCAGCCAGAATTTTCTGGGCGAGGGGCTGGCCTTCCACGACGTTCTGGACGAGGTTGAGTTCTTTGAAGTCGACTTTACCGGAAGCGCTTTCCTTGAGCCTTATTTTTGTGCGATCCGTTTCAAAATTATAAATGATTTTCGCGTCGGCGCCGTCCTGAGGCTTTATTCCCTCCGCAACCAGATAATTCTGCTTGTAGATCGGTCTATCCTGGAATTCCCGGATCCGCTCTTCGTCGATGCCCGCTACGACGCGATTGTTTTTTAAAAAAGCTATGATCATGTCCGCGGAAAGATCCGCTCCTCCAGGGCCTGGGGGGGTTGCGAAGAGCCAGGCCTTCATTTCCTGATCAGTGATATCGACAGACATGAGAGCGTCGTTGCCCGGGTTGTGTTTATAAGGCCCGATTTTTACGTATTCTCCCGCCGCGGACTTCACCACGGGTTTAAGAACATCCTCTGCAAAGCCTGTTAAACCGCGATCCCTGAGGCGTTCCATCGCGTCCCGCACGGTAGCGTCTGATCCGTTTCCGACGGGAGGAGTTACTTTTATGAAAACACCGTCGAAGGCGCAGAAAACAAAGACATCGCCGTTGCGGTCTTCAATAACAGGTACGGCTTCGGCTGCAGTCGTATCGGCGGCCGCTTTTTTCTGGGCAGCGAGGGCTGCTTTCTTGGACTTTTGGGTTTGATACGCCCTCAAATACCAGTTTTTTTTATTTAACGCAAAAAAGCTGTTGGTTCCGCGCTGCAGAATTTCATATTCTACGTCTCGAACAGGAACATTAAGCTGTATACCGGCATTGGCTAGAGCCTCTTCCAGAGTATCTCCGGTTACCTCGACAAAAACCCGTGACTGATCTTCCTCAAGCTGACGTGCCATTGCCTCGCGGATTTGTTCAAGATTGACCACTGCGAATCTCCCCGGCCTATAGAATGCCTTTCCTGATGTTCGTCAATTTAGCCCGCAACCGCAAGTTAGCCTTTGTATGCAGCTGAGAAACCCGGGATTCGGTAACGTTTAAAACCTGACCGATTTCTTTCAATGTCAAATCCTCGTAATAATAGAGGACCAACACCATTTTTTCTTTTTCCGGCAGTTCATTGATAGCTTCGACGATGACCCGTTTAATCTCTTCTTTTTCGACGATGACGTCAGGATTCATCGAAGAAGGAGATTCGATGCTGTCTCCGATCGATATCCGTTCAGAATCGTCTCCCGAGTACCAGACATCGTTGAGCGACATGATGGAGGTGCCGGAAATCTTGAAAAGGGTTTGATGGAATTCGTCTTCCGAAACTCCGAGAGAGCCGGCCACTTCGCTGTCGCTCGCGGTCCGTCCCAGCCTGGATTCAAGACGGGAGACGGCATCCTCGATTTCGCGCGTTTTTTGGCGGACTGAGCGCGGAACCCAATCCATTGAACGAAGTTCGTCGAAAATGGATCCCCTGATTCGGGTTACCGCGTATGTTTTAAACTTAACGTTTTTATCCGGATCGAATTTATCGATTGCGTCCAATAATCCGAACACTCCGAAGCCGACCAGATCGTCGAATTCGACATTGTTCGGCATGCCGACAGCTACCTTACCCGCAACGTATTTAACCAGAGGAGCATATTGCTTGATAAAAAATTCTCGAATCGCGGGGTCCTTTTTCTTTTTATAGTCTTCCCACAATTCTTCTTCAGTTTTTTGCTCTAAAAGCGCATTCCCCATGTACTACACCCTTTTGTTATGTCTAAATCCCGGCCAAAATTCGGCGGTTCAAGGTTCCCGAGCCAATATAGTCCTAATCGCCTTTGCCATAGTTACCGCTTCTCCCGGAGACGAACCGGAATCGTCGCCCGAGAAAAGCGAAGATGTTCCTCCCGGGGATGAATCGCCAAGCCCGGAAGAAATCTCGTCTTTCTGCTCCTGTTCGACTCCCTGAGCCGGAATAAAATCATCCAGATCAGGCAATTCATCCAAACCGTCTGTTCGATGCGCCGAATGCTTTGCGGCTTGCTGCGCTGCCGGGGAAGCAGGATATCCGGGAATAAAAGCCGGTTTTTCCTGCACCGAAGCTGAACCGCCTGATTTTTGATTCGCGAGAGAATCTCCGGGCAAACCCTCTATTCCAGGCGATGATTCGGCTGATCCCAGTATACCACTTTCTGGAGAATTTTTCTGACCGGACAGAAAATCGGGCAATGGCGCATCCGAAGGAAAACCGCCGGAAGCGGAAGAAGAATCGGATAGAGGATCGTCGATCGTTATGTTTA
The DNA here is from genome assembly GCF_021021555.1 of Teretinema zuelzerae. Taxonomy (NCBI): domain Bacteria; kingdom Pseudomonadati; phylum Spirochaetota; class Spirochaetia; order Treponematales; family Treponemataceae; genus Teretinema; species Teretinema zuelzerae. Next base: position 326,522 of record NZ_JAINWA010000003.1, read on the forward strand.
CGGACGATCCGGGAGAATCCTCATCCGCCCCTGAATCTGAAAAAGGCGAGGTAAGCTCCGGAAGAAACTTCTGAACCAGAAAAAGAATTCCGAAGGCTATCGCCCCCCAGAGAACAGACATTCCCGACGCGCGAAAAAAAACGAGGGGAAAGGGAACTCCGCTTACAAAACCGGTGAGAAGGGAAAGAAGGAAACCTGCAACTGCAGCGAATACAGGTGCTTTCGAATTGAACATGCCTCCCCCTCCCCATATAGACTATGCGAAAAAGAGGGTCTGGTCAAGGTTTTTTTAATATGAGGGAGGGCTCGCCCGTCAGCTCCAGTCGCGCCCGAGAAGCTTGCGCATGAATCGTCCGAATCCTTCGGTTTCCTGAAAATCGGTTTTCTCGATTCGCGACACAATGTGTCGGAGACAGACCGAAGCCTTGCCTTTCGGGTCGTTTATTATAAACGGTTTTTGACGCAGTACCGATTGACTCACCAACAAATCGTCGTATATGAATCCCAGATACTCGATTTTCAGATTGAGAAATTGAGCGGCGATTTGAATCATCCGATCGGCCACCCGTTTGCCTTCAGAAGCGGTTTGAACGCGGTTTACGATCATTTTAAGATTAATATTCAAATTGTCGACTTCGGTAGCGATGATTTTAATCATCCCGTACGCGTCGGTAATTGCCGTCGGTTCGGGAGTGGTGACTACGACTACTTCATCCGCTGCCGCTACGAAGCCAAGCACGTTTTTCGAGATGCCCGCGCTGGTGTCTATGATGATGATGTCGGCGTCCGAGAGCGAATACAGTTCTTCGATGAAGGAGTTGCGCTCTTCTTCGGTCATGTTCGCAATTTTAGAGAAGCCGGAGGCTCCGGCAACCAGTTTGATCCCGTATTCCGTGTCGAGAATAATCTCCGACATTTTCTTCTGTTTGCGCATGACATGGTAGAGATTATACTGGGGGATCAGGTTCATCATGACGTTAACGTTCGCCATTCCGAGATCGGCGTCGATGAGAATAACCTTCTTGCCCATCTGGCCGTAGGTGATCGCCATATTGGTGGCGACGTTGGTCTTGCCGACGCCTCCCTTCCCGCTGGTGACGGTGATGATTCTGGTTTTCCGGGCGTTCCGCGGAGCCGGATCCGAGACCGCTTCTTGAGTCTCCTCGAAACGGTTTTTGTCCTTCATGAGCAATCGCAGTGTTTCAGCCTGATCTTCCATTACTGTCTCCATTCAAATCTATTTTCCGGCAAGGGAAAGAGCTCCTCGATTTTGCTCCGGTTAATCCGGAATCCGTCGAGGTTGGTGAGGAACCGGACGACCGATGCCTGTTCGAAATCCTGCGGAACGCGCTGGCCGGTCGTAACATACGCCACAGGTTTTCCGCGCTCCTGCACTACGCTCAATATATTGCCTACATGAGCGGTTTCATCGAACTTGGTGATGATAAGGGAGGTGACTCCGAAGGTTTCATACTGCTGCATGATCTCCCTCATATCGCTCGCCTTGGTTGTCGCGCTCATCGTCAGATGCATTTCGGAAATCGTTCCCGCGGCCTCCAGAATATGCCGCATTTCGGCGATCTTACCGTAATCCTTCGGGCTTTTTCCGATCGTATCTATAAGAATAACATCGGCATCTTGATGAAGAACCATGAGGTCTTGCAGATCGCGGGCAGATTCCGCGAAAGAGACGGGAATATTCATGAGATTACCGTAAATTTCAATCTGCTGTTTGGCTCCGATGCGGTAATTATCGATAGTAATAACCCGGACATTGAGAGGCCGCGCGCTTTTTACCGGAGCGAGGGAATACGCCGCCGCGAGTTTAGCGACAGTGGTGGTTTTTCCGACTCCGGTGGGGCCGACAAGAACGATGATCCGCGGCTTGTCGTGATGAGCGAGATCGGCTATCGGAACCGACTCGCCTATCCAGGATACGACTGCATCCTGGACAGAATCGAAGGAATCGAGTTCTTCAAGGGAAAACTGTTTTTTAAGGCGGCCGATCATTGTTCTGATGAATGATGCGGAGAAATCGTTCTGTTCAAGAAGTTTTTCGATCCGGGATATGGATTCGTGTTCTTCTGAACGGGATGCGCCTTCTTCTTCCTTATCGAGGCGGGATTCGAGCTTGCGGACAACCTTCAGGATGGTTTCCAGACTGTCCGGCTCTGTTCGCCCGCTGGAAGAGGAAGAGGAACTTTTCATTGTAGTAGAGGCGGATTCGGCGGTTCTTGCGGCGAGAGCGGCCATATGAGGCGCAACCCGGGTAGCCAGTTCCGGCGATGTTTGAGCCGCCTGCCGGATGATTTTCTTACGCTCTTCATCGAAATCTACCGGCCGGGCGCCGTAACCGGACGACATAAGGCGCGACGGGTCGCGGGTAAGCATGAAGCTCAGTTCGACGCCTTCTTTTTCAAAAAAACCGAGGAAGCCGCCCATACGGATTTTTTTTTGTCGGAGAATATGTATATTTGGACCGTATTTTTCCTTGATTCGCGAGAGGCACTCGTCGTAGTCCGGCCCCTGTTCAGTCAATATATCCATTCACCCCACCCTGTATCATCTATTCTTCCAATTTAATCTCGCCGAGAGACTCTACTTTTATTTCATTCGCTATTTCAGGCACGGACAGTACCACTAGATCGGGGATTTCGCGCTCGGTCGAGCTCTTGATCAGAATTCTCGCTTCCTCGGGGCAGAGGATGATGGGCAGATACCCCGCCTGTTGGACGGCTGCGACAGAACGTGACAGAGAGCGGATCCAGCCTCTTTGAATCACCGGCTCAAGAGCGGCTATCGGACCGTTTACGGTATCAATGCGCGCATCCACTATCTTTTGCGTCAGGGACGGCTCCACCGTAAGAACATGGAGGGTATGGCTGTCGTCGGCATACTGAAGGCAGATCTGGCGTGAAAGAGATTGCCTGACCTTTTCTGCAAGTACGGTAGTATCCTTCGTTATAGGACGGTAATCAGCAAGGGTTTCGAGAATGACGACCATGTTTCTGATCGATACCTGTTCGCGTAAGAGATACTGCAAAACCTTTTGAATCTCTCCGAGCGAACAGATTTTCATGACTTCGTCGACGACGGCTGAATAATCCTTGCGGATCGCATCGACGATGGACTGGACTTCCTGTCTGCCGAGTATTTCGGAAGCATGGCGCTTTATAATCTCGGTTAAATGCGTAGCGATTATGGAGGGAGGATCCACAACGGTGTAGCCCGCGCGCTCGGCCCGCTCCCTGTTTTCCTCCGCGATCCAGATCGCGGGAAGGCCGAAGGTCGGGTCTACCGTTTTTTCGCCCGGGAGCTCTTCGGTAACTCCGCCGGGATTGATTCCGAGATACCAGCCCATGCGTATCCGGCCGTGAGCGACTTCCACGCCCTTGATTTTAAAGCAGTACTCGCTCGGTTCCAGGCGCATGTTGTCGATGATGCGGATTCTGGGAACGACGAGGCCGAGATCGAGAGCGGATTCCCGCCTGATGCGGGTGACGCGCTCCAGGAGTTCGGCGCCCTTATCCTTGTCGACCAGGGGAATAAGGCCGTAGCCCAATTCGAGGGAAAGAGGGTCGAGGGGAACTACGGGGCTTATATCGGCCGGCGCTTCTCCCGTTTTTTCCTTTTCCTTTTTTTCAGCCGTATCGAGCTTCGCCTTGAAACTGGCCGATTCGGCCTGGCCGAGCTTCCAGCCGAAATACACGAAGGCTCCCGCCAAAGGTATGAGCACATACCAGGGGAAGCCGGGAAGCAGCGCGAGAACGGCGAGAGTCGCCGCGGCGATATAATATACACGGGCATCTCGGGAAAACTGTTTTTTAACGTCTGTGCCGAACGAATCGTCGGAAACGGAGCGCGTTACGATGAGGCCGGTCGCAACCGACACGAACAGGGCAGGAAGCTGGGAGAGAAGGCCGTCGCCGATGGTCAGCGAAGCATAGGTTCCGATGGCCTTGCCGAACGGTTCTCCGCGGAAAATCATGCCGAAGATCAAACCGGCGATGATGTTCATCACCGTAATGAAGATGCCGATCTTTACGTTTCCGGACACGAACTTGCTCGCTCCGTCCATTGCTCCGTAGAAGTCCGCTTCTCGCTGAACGTCTTTTTTTCTGCTTCGGGCTTCGTCTTCTGTGATGGCGCCGGAGTTGTACTCCGCTTCGATTGCCATGTTCTTGGTTGGCATGGCGTCCAGCGTAAAACGGGCGGCGACTTCGGCGACGCGGGTAGCTCCCTTGGTGATGACGAAGGCCTGCACGGCGATTATGATGATGAAAATGACGAAGCCGATGACGATGCCTTCGGTTCCGCTGGATCCTATGACGAAGGTGCTGAAGGCCCGAACCATCCGTCCGTTGAATTTCATGCCCTGGGAAAGAATCAGGCGCGTGGAGGAAACGTTCAAACCCAGGCCGAATACGGTCGAGACGAGAAGCAGGGTCGGAAACACGGAAAAATCGGTTGCCTTCCTGGTATACAGGACGATCAGAAGGATGACCAGATTGAGGACCAGATTCAAAGCCATCAACAGATCGAGAAGAACGGTAGGAAGCGGAATGATGAGCATCAGCACGATGAGCACCGCGCTGACAGCTACTATGAGATCGCTTCTATTTCCCAAGACTCCGTTTTCAGCCATCTATACAACCGTTAAAGTTCCCTGACGATTTGAGATTTTTTACTGTTCAGGGCGTAGACCTTGGCGAGAATTACCGCTAAAGCCTGATAATATTCATCTGGAATCATATCACCGATTTCGACTTCCGCATAGAGAGCGCGGGCCAGAGGACGGTTCTCCACGATGGGGACTTCATGTTCACGGGCGATTTCCCTGATGCGCAGGGCGAGCTGGTCGGCGCCCTTTGCGGTGAGCATGGGAGCGCGCATGGTGGAACGGTCCCATTGCATGGCGACTGCGTAGTGGGTCGGGTTGGTTATGATCACGTCGGCTTTCGGAACGTTGACAGCCATGTTCTGGCTTAACAGTTCGCGCATGCGCTGGCGCAGCCGGCTTTTCACCAGCGGGTCTCCCTCCATCTGCTTGTATTCTTCCTTTATTTCCTGCTTCGTCATTTTCAGCGATTCCATGAACTGGCGGCGCTGGAAGATGTAGTCCGGAATAGAGATGGCGAGAAAGAGAAACCCGGCTGTAAGCAGCAGCCGCGAAGCCATATCGGCGATAAATACGATGGACGACCAGAAACCTGCTTCCAGCATCGTCACGAGCTTGGGGATTTCGCCGCGGATGCTCGACCAGGCTACCAGAACGATGATGGCGACCTTGATCAGGGATTTCGCGAGATTGAACAAGCCCTCCGCGGAAAACAGGGCCTTCGAAAAAAAACGGGCGAAATTGGGCGAGATCTTGGAAAGCTTCGGAGTGATGCTTTTCACGCTGAAAATAAAACCGCCGTTCTGCAAAACGTTGGAGGCGACTCCGGAAACAAGGGCCGTCAGAGTCACCGGCAGGACGAGGCGGATGAAGTAATGAAAAAAAGCTCCGACGAGGGCGGGATCGTTCAACTCGGTAGAGGCGCTTCGCGAAAAATAAAAGCGGATCAATTCGACGAAGGTGTTGAGCATCCACGGCGCGAACAGGATCAGCGATATGGCCGGCAGAAGGAGAACGAGGGCACCGTTGAGTTCCTGGCTTTTTGCGACCCGGCCCTCCTCCCTCGCTTTTCTGATCTTGTAATCGGTAGGATCTTCGGTTCTTCCCTCGTCCTCGGCTGCGAACCATTGAAGGTCCATCAGCTCGAGAACAGCGGATATTTCAATGCGCTCCTCGGACAGGAGGGAGCCGGAAGAAGCGGGGACGAAAAGGCGAGGATGAACAGGGGTTGAGGCCGTCATAAAGGAAGTCCTGCGCGCGCAAGCAAGTCTTCCAGTGACAGGAAGCCCTGGCCCATTATTTGAACAAAGAGATTTATCATCAACGGAAGAGAGACCATCAAAAGGAAAAAGGTGACCAGAATCGTTATGGGGAATCCTTCCGAAAGAAGGTTCATCTGGGGCGCCGCTTTGGAGAGGAGGCCCATCGAGACGTGTATCAAAAAAAGCGTTCCGACGATCGGAAGAGCTATTATCATGGCGTTTGAAAACAAAGAGGTTAAACCGCTCAGGAAAAAAGTCAAAAAGACGCCCTGGTTGTCCATCAGGGAAAAGCAATTGAGAGTTTGAAAACTCCGCAGAATGCCTCCCAGAAAGAGGGTCTGAAATCCGTCTATTTGAAGAAATACAAGCATGGCGATGAGATTAAGATATTGTCCGAGCAAGGGATTTTCGATCTGGGCAAGCGCGTCGTATACTTCAGAAGCTCCGAAACCCATCTGATAGGAAAAGAATTGGCCGGCCGAACTGAATGTGGCGAACAGAACGCTCACGAAAAAACCGGTAATGATGCCCAGAAGCCCCTCCCCAACGACGAGAAGGGCGAAATGCAGGGAGAAGGGTTCCACGTCCCATCCGGCGGGATAGGCTTGGGGAAGAACCAATACGGCGACGGAACCTGCCAGCGCGACTTTTGCGATTCTGGGCACCGACTGTATTGACAGCATGGGAGTTGAAAGCATCATGCCGAAAATTCGAGCCGCAACCAAAAAAAACAAAGGAGCTCGAACCAGCAGACTCTCGAAAGGACTCATACGAATTTACCGCACCATTTGAGGTATGAGGGCGAACAGTCCGAAAGTATAGTCTCTCAGAGAAGCGAACATCCACCCGGCTAAAAGCGCCAGAACGCCGAGAATGGTCATGATCTTTGGCACAAAGGTGAGCGTTTGTTCCTGAATAGACGTGGTCGCCTGAAAAATAGCGACGATCAGGCCGACGACCAGGGCAGACATGAGAATAGGCGCGGATAGAACGAGAATTTCAAAAATGCCGCCACGCATAATGGCTACGACTGTACCTAAGGTCATACGACGGAACCTCCCGGTTTATTACAGAAAGGAATTGAACAATTGCTGCGTCAACAGGCCCCAGCCGTCGACCAGAATAAACAGAATGAGCTTGAAGGGCATTGAAATCTGTACAGGAGGAAGCATGATCATGCCCATCGACATGAGGATGCTCGCAACGACCATATCAACGATGATGAACGGTATATACAGCAGAATGCCGATCTTAAAAGCTACGGTGAGCTCATGCAGGATAAAAGCGGGAATAAGCACGCGCGTCGGCACGTCCGCAAGCGTTTGCGGCTTGTCGAGCTTCGCCATCGACATAAAAAGAGCGATGTTCGACGTATCGGCGGACATCTGCCGGTACATGAACATGCGTATAGGCCCCTCGGCTTGCGTGTACGCCTCTTCGATTCCGATCTGTCCGTCCGCGAGTGGTTTAAAAGAACTGTCGTATATCTGGGTGAAGGTAGGCCACATGATGAACAGGCTTAAAAAGAGGGCGATTCCGTTGAGCACCTGGGTCGGCGGAACCTGTTGAAGTGACAGAGCTCTTTTAATGAAATCGAGAACGATGGAAATTCTGAGAAAGCTGGTCGTAAGTATGAGAAGGCTCGGTGCGATCGATAAAATCGTCAAAAGAAGCAGCAATTGTATGGAAAAAGCTACTTCCTGATTCGATTGAGGCTGGCGTATGTCAAGATTAATGAAAGGAATATTCGCCGCAGGCCGGGAACCGTTTATCGAGGTTCTTCCCTGGGCGGCTCCCGAGGGAAAGGAATCGGCGGTCTGAGCTTCCAGGGGAATCGCCGTCAGAGCGAAAAGCAGGAGACAGACTACGCCGAAGGAAGCCGGGCGTCCTTTCATTGCTGGTCTCCTTCGCCCGAATTCCGGAGCCGTTCCCGCTGTCGCCTGAGAAAATCCGCAGTATCGGCTGCCGAGTCGGAAAGGTAGTCGTCTTTCGCGGGCCGCTCGGTTTGGGTATTCTTTTTTTCGCCGGTAAACTGGGACAAAGGAAGAAATTTTGCGATCAAAGACGAAAACCCCGCGGCGGCCGCGGCCCCTCCGGTCCGTGAGGATTCCAGCAGCATGGAATCGATAAGCTCGCGGTCGGTTATTTCCGTCAAAAGAGTGCAGGAATGATCGGCGAGGCCAATTAAAAAAGCCCTATCTCCGACCGACACGACGCGGACCGACTGCGTAGCTGATAAAGGAAGAGACGCCAGAACCTTGAGGTAGGGATCGTCTGCTGCGTTGAAGCGTGTCGATTTCTTTAAAAGATTCATTATGCCCCAGAGTCCGGCGCATACGAGCAGCAGAACGAGCACTACCCGTACAAGGGCGCCCGCTCCGTTATTCGAAGACTGATACGCGGCCGGCGAATCGGTCGCTTCCTGTTCAAGAACTATCGAAGATTCGGACTGAACGGCATCTTGCCCGCCCTGAGCGGCTTGGGCGTGCGCACCGAGCGTAAAATAAAACAAGAGAGCGCCGCAAGCGAGAGCTCTCTTAGAGAAAATAGCATTCATGAAGTCCCCCCACCCGTATGCGAGTTACATTTCCGAAACCCGCTCTATCGGCGACAAAATCTCCGTAACGCGGACGCCGAAGTTTTCATCGATAACGACGACTTCGCCTTTTGCGATCGGTTTATGATTGACTAAAATGTCGACGGGCTCTCCGGCGAGCTTGTCAAGTTCGATAATCGTTCCTTCGCCCATGCCGAGAATTTCCTTGATGACCTTCCGGGTGCGGCCGAGTTCTACGGTCATCTCCATGTACACGTCCATGATGAGACCGATATTCCCCTGCTCCGTGCCCATAGGACTCATTTGCAACGAAGGATATTGGACAGCCTGTACATTGGGATTCATTCCCATAACCTGGCCCATGCCCTGCATCTGGCCCATGCCCATGTTCGGCATCTGACCCATGCCCATGCCTTGCATCTGACCCATGCCCATGCCTTGCATCTGGCCCATGCCCATGTTCGGCATCTGACCCATGCCCATGTTCGGCATCTGGCCCATGCCCATATTCGGCATCTGACCCATGCCCTGGCCCATTCCGTTCATACCCATTTGATCCTGGCCGAAACCAGCGCCGTCGCCCTGCGAGGCGCCGAAGGCGTTTGAAATATCGATAGCGGTCTGCAAGGGCATGATTTCCCAAAATGAGAAGGCCGTGCCGTCGAGGTTGACCGGATATGTAACAACTGCGAAATCCTGTTGCGGAAAACGAACCATGGCTTTCGGCACGTTCAGGGATTCTGCCGGCGCATTCGATACGCCTTTCAAGCCGTTTTTATCAAGGGCGGTGAGCTGAATTCCGACGAACTGAGAAATCGTCTCGCTGATAACCGACAGGGACATCTCGTCGAGCTCGGCGTTCGGCTCATTATTGACAAGGCTGACGATTTTCTGTGCGAACTCCTGGGGCAGAATAAAGACATGATCGCCCTGCAGGCCCGATGAATAATCGATCATGCTCGCTACGACCATTTCAGGAATCTTCCGGAGGAACCCGTCGCGTTTCAATACTTCAATAGTGGTCTGGCCGCAGGAAGCATCCTTTCCGGTCATAGAAGCAAGATTCGAGGACAGGCCGGGAATATTATCTCCTACATAGCTTTGAAGGGCTGTTTTCTGGCTTTCATTCAGCTGAGCCGAAGGAGCGGAGGAGGAAGCACCCATTCCGCCCATATCGACGCCGGCTAACAGGGCATCAATCTCGTCCTGGGATATGGATCCGTCACTCATAGGTATCATCTCCTTCTACAGATAGTTCTTCGAAATCTTCCTGATCAATATCGGCCAGTTTCTTCAGCACCTGAACAGCAACCTTTTTTCCGATAACGCCGGCCTGACAGAGAAATTTTTTCTTGCTTCCGACGCTCAGGGTGAACGGATCGCCGACCCGCACGTTAGAAAGACGCACGATGTCTCCGACCCGAAGGTTGAGCACGTCGCGAACAGGCAGGTTGATCGTGCCGATCTCGGCCACGACGTCCATATCGACTGAAGACAGTTTTTCTTTTAGAACGCCCATGTACTGGGTGGTCGAGCTTCTGCGTACCGAAGAAAACCAGAACTGGCTCGAGAGCTTCGAGATGATCGGTTCGATGGTTATGTAAGGAATGCAAAAGTTCATCATGCCCTCTTCTTCGCCAACCTTGGTTTCAAGGGTGACGAGGACGACCATTTCCGAAGGCGGAACGATCTGGGCGAACTGGGGATTGGTTTCAATCTGCCCGAGCCGGGGACGGAGGTCGATTACCTGGGTCCACGCTTCGCGCATATTGGCAAGGATGCGCACGATGATGCCTTCCATTACCGATTGTTCGATGTCCGTCAGATCCCGCTGGACCTTGGTGCCCTTTCCCGTGCCGCCGAACAGGCGATCGATGATGGAAAAGGTAACCGAAGGATCGATCTCGAGGATGGCGTTACCCTTGAGCGGATCCATATTGATGACGGCTAGAGTCGTAGGGGTCGGGATCGAACGGATAAATTCTTCGTACGTCAGCTGGTCTACCGAGGCGACGTGGACATGGGCCATGCTCCGCAGCTGGGCGGAGAGGGCTGTAGTCGTCAGACGGGCGAAGGTTTCATGCATGATGGATACGGTTCGAATCTGTTCTTTCGAAAATTTGTCCGGACGCTTGAAGTCGTAAATCTTGATTTTGCGCGTGTCGTTAACCGGACGGAAATCCTCCGTTTCGGTATCGCCCGCGCTGATCGCGGTGAGGAGCTGGTCTATCTCGTCCTGCGAAAGAACTTCTGTCATCTTTCTTTATTGCTCCACAATCTCGTATTTGGTGAACCGTACATCCTTTATTTTCGATTTAGAAAGGATGTTGTCGTTAATGTAATTTCTGATCTCGATCTTGATTTTTTCTTCGTTCTTCAGTTCCGCAGCTGTTTTTCTCTGGATGAACGAACGGAGAAAGTCCTTGATTTCTACAAGACGGGAAGAAAGCTCTGCGGGAGTGACCTTATCGTCGAAAGTATAGCCGAACGCGACGTCCATGACTACGGAAGCGGGGATGGAATCGGTCGTGCGCGTTTGAATGGTGCCCACAGCCTGATACCACTGGAGCACTTCGCGCAAGCCGGTATATTCTTCAGAAACGGGAATTGAAGTTTGATTCTTGCCCGAGCCGCCCATGATGTTAACGGTGACTACGACGACCGTTATGATGAAAATAAGGGCGCCCAATACGATCGCCACCCATTTCAGGAGCTGGGGCAGCATTCCTCCGCCCGATTTTTTTCCTTCGCCTGCTCCGGCGTCTCCGCCTTCCAGATTGATGTCGTCCTGATCACTCATAGTGCATTTCCTTTTTTGCTATCTATATTACCATCAAAAATGACCCGCGTCCAGAATAATTATATCTACGCGGCGATTGTACGCCCTGCCTTCGGGGGTGTCGTTCGAATAGTACGGCCGCGTATCCGCGTATCCCGCGACCGAGAAGCGGGCTTCTTCGGCTCCGAAATCGGTCAGATAATGAAGCACGTTCACCGCTCGAGCGGTCGAAAGCTCCCAATTGCTGGGCCAGAGAGCGGGATCCGTATCTCCGGAATCGGTGTGTCCTTCGATCCTGAAGCGCTGCCCCGCGATTGCCGGGTCCGACAGGAGCTGGCTGATCCGCAACAGGGTATCGCGGGTTTCTTCAATGTTTAATTCTGCGCTCGCAACTTTGAAAAACGAATCGGCCGCGAGTGTTATGACCAGGCCCCGCTCGTCGCTGGTCACCGAAATCTTGTTCGTCTTTATATCCGGGGCGAAAAGGCTGACAGCCCGCTTCACCGCGAGTCCGAGAGATTTGCCTTTTTCCATGGAAGGAAGCGTGTTTATCGTGTTTCCGAGATCGGAAAGCCGGCCAGCGGCAAGGGACTGCCCGCCTCCGGTCAAATCGTTGCTGACGGAAGCGGTCATCGTGGCGAGCTGGGTGATATCTACTTCGGAAGGGTCGTACAACATGACGAAAAAGGCCATCATGAGGGTAACCATATCGGCGTAGGTATTAAGCCAACCGGAACCCGCCGCCTGCGCCTCCCGCTTCTTTTTTGCCATTACCGTCTCCCTTAATCTTTCATAACATCTGATTCGATCGCTTTGCGGTCTTTCGGCGTCAGATAGGTGAGCATCTTCTGCGCGAGGATGCGGGGATTGTCTCCGGCCTGGATTGAGAGAACGCCCTCAATGACCATCTCTCTCGACTTCACTTCCATAGAATTCTGATAGCCGAGCTTTCCGGAAATCGGTACGAAGAGCCAGTTCTGCATCATCGAACCGTAGAGGGTAGTAACGAGAGAGACGGCCATGTTCGGACCGAGAGAACTCTTGTCCTCGAGGTTCGAAAGCATACCGATAAGGCCGATAACAGTTCCAAGCATTCCGAAACCAGGAGCGAGGGTCGCCCATGCGTTGACGAGTGTAATCCAGACCATGTGTCGGCCTTCCATCTGGTTAAGCTCGTTCTCCATGAGCGTGCGGATGACCTCGCCGTCCGTTCCGTCGACAACCAGGCGGAGGCCGGCGCGCATGAACTCGTCGTCGAGATCCTGGATTTCCTCTTCCAGAGCGAGAATGCCTTCGCGGCGCGCTTTCTCGGAGAAGGACACGAGTTTTTGAACCAGGGCTTTTTCGCCGAAATCGAAGGTTTTGAAGACCCGGCCCATAACGTTGAAAATGCCGAGAACATACGACAGAGGATAGGTTGTGAAGAGGCAGAGGAATGATCCTCCGCCCGTGATGAACAGAGAAGGGATATCGATGAGGCCGCCGAGAGAACCTCCGGAAAACGCGCCGAACGCAACAACGCCGAGTCCGCCGAATATACCGATAAATGACGCTATATCCATTGATATCTACTCCTCATTTTTAAACGCGCCGATCCGGCGCCTGTATTCTACGATGCTGTCTATGACCTGTTCGGGTTTTTCACGCACCACGAGATGTTTGCCGGAAAGCATTACCAGAGTAACATCCGGATTCGCTTCAATCAATTCGATTTGATGGGGATTAATCCAGTACTGTTTTCCGTTCAATTGCGTTACAGATATCATAAGACCTCTCGAAAAACAATGCGCGGGCGGATGAATCTGCGTTTTAAACAGCCTATCCACCCGCGCAACTATATCCTATTAGCGTTTCAGATTCAACACGGTATCCAAAAGCGTGTCCGAGGTTTGAATAGTCTTCGAACTAGCCTGGAAACCGCGCTGGGTGACGATCAGATCGGTAAACTGCTCCGTCAGATCGACGTTGCTCATTTCAAGGGCTCCGGCGATGAGCTTCCCCTTCCCCGCCACTCCGGATACGCTGACATTCGCGACGCCGGAGTTGTTAGACTGCATGTAGGTGTTCTCTCCCGCCTTTTCGAGTCCGCCCTGGTTCGCGAATCCTGCCAGCGCGATCTGGCCGAGCGTGCGGTTAGCTCCGTTCGAGTACACGCCGGTGATGGTTCCCGACTGATCGATCTTGAAGTTTTCAAGATACCCCATCGTGTAGCCGTCCTGCTCGTAGGCCTTAGTGGAACTCCGCTCGGCGAACTGGGTGACCGTATTCACCGTCGAGCCGATTTCGCCAAGATTGATGTTGAAGGTTTGTCTGCGGGGAGCTCCCGTTTCGTCGGCATTAGCTCCGGTTACATTGAAGGAAGCCTGGATGACTACCTGCCCCGCCGCGGCGGACGCGTTGCCGGCTGAATCCTGGATTCCGGCCAGCTTGCCGAAGTTGTCGAAATTGACGATGAAGGTATTGGCCGTTCCGTCGGTAGTGCCTACGCCGACCCGCGTAGCGGTGGCGTCGGCGTTCTGCGGATCGACAAGGGCGGTTGCCTGCCACTGATTCTGGGTACCGGGTACGCGAGTAAAGGACACCTCAAGCTGGTGCTCTTCGCCAAAATCGTCGTAGATCTTGAAGCTGGTCGCCCAGGTTGAATTAATGACGTCGGCGCGGGAAGCCCCTTCCGGAATCTCGGGAAGGCGTTTATCTAGATTGCACGCGTAGTTGACGCTTGTAGTCGCGCGGGCGGAAATCTTCTGTCCAACCGGAATGGAGAGGTCTTCGGTCTGGGCTGAAGTGTTCAGAATGAACTGCCCGTCGACGTCCTGAGCCTGCCAGCCCTGAACCCTCATTCCGTTGGCGGGATTGACGAGGGTTCCCTCGCTGTCGACTCCGAAGGTGCCGGCGCGGGTAAAATAGGTTTTTTCTCCGGATTTCATGACAAAAAAGCCGTTCCCCTGGATCGCGATGTCGGTTTGTATGCCGGTGGTTTGCAGCGAGCCCTGGGTGTGGATGGTGTCGATGCTCGCGACGTTCATGCCGAGCCCGACTTCCTTGGGGTTGACGCCGCCGAGTTCGTCAGTGGGACGTGCCGCTCCGGACATCTGCTGAGAAAGCAGATCCTGGAAATTGACGCGGCCCCGCTTGAAGCCGGTTGTATTGACGTTGGCGATATTGTTTCCCAGAACATCCATTCTGGTCTGGTGGTTTTGCATTCCGGAAACGCCGGAATAAAGCGATCTCATCATAATGAAGTACCCCCGTTTTGTGCATATACGGTCTTGACTGCAGACCAGTCGTACCAGGAACCGTTAACCTGGACTTGCGGATAGTCTCCGCGGGTTGCCGCGGTAATCTGGCCTGAAACTTTCGAATCGTCGATTTCGATGTCGACGTTGCGGCCGACGGCGCTCGCGGCTTCGGATCCCGTAAGAAGAGAAGTCAAACGCGTAAAGCCTGAACTCATGTTCGTCATTTGCTCAAGGCTCGTGAATTGGGCCATCTGCGCGATGAACTGAGTATCCTCCATCGGCGCAGTAGGATCCTGGTGGGACAACTGTGCGATGAGGAGCTGGAGAAAATCATCCTTGCCGAGTTCCGTCTTGGCTGTCCTTCCGTTGACCGCAAGCGTCTTGTTGAATGTGTCCACCTGAAGCTGCGTCACGGCATGGTCTTTCGATGACATGGCCGTATTGAGCGAACTTCCGGTTAACATTGATCCGATGTCCATACTACCCCTTTATAAAGCGTTTGCTCTTACGCAAACACGTTTATCCCGGACAACGAACGTCCGGTGATTCCGCTGATTCGAGTATCGGCAGATGAACCGTCCGACATTACAGAAGGAATCGACGATGCGTAAAAAGGCGAAATTTTCGCCGCTTCGGCTTCTGCCTGCTTTCCGTAGGAAGAGCCCTCTCCGGACCAGGAAAGATCGAAGCCGGCGCTTTCGAATCCGCCTTCGGTAAAGGCTTCAGAGAGCCCGGTCAGGTTATCGCTGAAGGCGTCCCAGGCCTCCTGGGAGGAAACAATGATTTTTCCGTTTATTTTCCGGTCCGACAGGTCCAGACGAATCTGGACGCTGCCGAGGCTTTCCGGATGCAGGGTAAGCCTGATTACGCCGGAATTGTTGTCTCGGAGTATTATCTGTCCGGCTTTGACGAATTCGGAGGATTGAGCCGAAATCTCGGACGACAGCATGCGGGTGAACGAGTTCTGTCCGCCTTCGGCAGGACCGCGGGAATACATTCCTTCGCCCCGGTCGCTTTTTACCGAAGCGTCGGCGCGGAAACCGATGGACATGTCTATCGAGGATTCTTGAGCAGGCGTTTCCGCGGCGGTCGAAGACGTTTCTGACGTTCGCAACGGCGAATCGCCTTCTATTCTGCGTTCATCGCGCAAACCGATGCGAGCCTTGGACTCTTTCTTTGTTGCGGTTCCGGAGATTTCAGTTCCGGAGGTTTCTGCCCGCGCATGAAGCGAAAGAGAATCTGCTTCTATCGACAGTCGTTCGCCGGCGGCGCCGGACTCTGCTTCGTCCGCGTTCGTATGAGTATTTCGTTTGATTTCCGGCTTGAGAGCGATATCGATTCTGTGCGCAATTCCGTCTACACGGGCGCCTTCATCTTCGCGCTCCGGTTTTTCGAGCGGAAGTTCGGCTTCGAGGGCCGTACGCGCAGACACTTCTTCCCGAAGCGGGGATGCCTTTTTTCCGTTTTTCTTGAGATTCGATAGCGCTTCATCGGGAGACGCGCTATCAATTTCGTTCCGATTGAGAGACCGTTCTCCCTTCGGCGCGTCCTTTGTCTGCGGATTGAAAGAAACGAGCTTCGAGGTTTTTCCCTTCGAGCCTTTCTTCAAACCGGACGCTGCGTTCTCCGGGACAGACATGCTGTCCTCTGCTCCTCTTTCGGCGTAGGCCCCTTCCATGGAACCGGCGATCATCTTTTCGATGAGCGCGAGGAATGAAGATCCCTTTCGTACAGATTCCGCGCCTGTCTTTCCCTCTAATCCCTTCCTCGTCGATTCGGCGATTTTATCCGCGGCTACGGGAAGTTGAAGGTCAAGCGTCTGTATCACGTACAATCCTTCGCACGGGCATGTGCATCATGAATAAACGATGCGGAGAATGCTTGACCGGAACTGTTACCGTGCCTCAGGTTCCCGGACAAAGCGGTATACGGACTCATTTTCCGCATGCCTGCTCTTCAATTGTCGCCAGGGATGAGAGGTCTATTGACTGTTTTTTTTTGCGGGGATGAATTTAATCAGGGAAGAGAGAGCGGCTTGTTGGCCATTTTACGCTGAATTTCCGCCGCGCGGGACGCGGGCATAAGGGAGAACCAGTAAGCGACGGAGGAAGTTTTACCCTCGGCGGCGGCGATCGATTCAACCGTTCTCAGAATATCGATGATATCCTGATCGTCCATCGCCAGAAGATTTTCAACCGCGTTTTTGGGAGGCATTCCGTTGACATAGCGGGCTATCTGATCGATATTCGCTTCGCGTTCTTCCTTTTGCCTGATGGTTTCGTTAAAGGTGCGCTCCCGCTCTTCTACGGACGAGAGCCTGTCGTCGAGCTCCTGGGAGACTTGCAAAAGTTCGTTTTCCTTTCGGACGAGTCCCTCTTCCCGGAGGTCGAGCTCCTGCGAGCGCAGTTCGATCGCCTGCAGGCGTTTGGCGATGCGGTCGGCGTCGAGGTCTCCGTCGTCCACCGGAAGCGTGGACACGCCGGTTCTCGGATTCAGGCCGAACAGCGAATAGACGGGGGCGAAGATATGCCGGGACTGGAGGATTCCCAGATAATCGAACCACAGGATGCCCCCGGTCGCCAGGACGAGAATCAATATGAGAAGAACAAACACGCGTCCTATCGTACCTCGACCAGCCACTTTTCCTCCCTCCAGCGAAAGCTTGCGCCCTCAATCTCGACAATTATATCCGTCTGCATCCAAGCGCACAAGTATTATTTACGGCCGCCCGCAATAAGTTCTTGAATCGGGCGCTCGAATCACAAGTCAGAGTTGAACACGGCGCCTACGGACCAATAACGGGAACCGCCCCGGAGAGGCACCGTGTATTGGAACTCCGCGCCGAACACGGTTCTTGAAAGGATGCCGATTATCGGAGTTCCGTGCAAAGAGGCCGAACCGTATACGGAGTCGAGCCACAGGGGGTCGCCGCCGAAGCCGAACAGGGCTCCCTTATACCCGGCTTCCATGAGGAAGCGGTTGAAATACACGGGAAGCAGGGGGACTCCCTCTTGTATCTCGAGAGAAAGAACCTTAAGCGTTCCTACCGCACCGAATGCGGTATCGGTAGCCCGGGCCGCTTCATAGGCGTTCTTGTACTCGGGGAAGAGGGGGATATAGCGCTTTGTTCCGGCAGAGTATTCACGTGCGCGGTCCGCATTAACCCAGGTTCCGTCGGGAGCGAAAACAAGCCCCCGAGCGGCAGAAGCCGAAAGAGAAATTTCTACGGGAAGAACAGGCGCAAACATGCGGAGGAGGCCGTGAAGAGCCGGAACCGGAGTTTCGCCCGGAAGGGGGAGAATCAGATCGCCGGAAACGGCGGAGAGCCAACCGGTGCTCGTGTTTCTAAAGAGGGGAAAGCCCTGCAAAGCCGTTGTTTTCACATCGGAGAATTCAAGCTCTCCGGAGAGGAAGGCCGAAAACGTTGAAAATTCTGCGGAATACGGGTCTGCGCCGACGATGCCTCCGGCGAAACCGCGCACGCCTGCGTTCAACGAAGAACTCAGGGACGTTCCGTAATTCCATGCAGTAAAGGTTCGGGAAATACCGGTTGAAAAAAGAAGCTCGCGGTAGGGATCGAAGACGGAGACGGCGGGAAGCAGGCGATCCGAGACGGCAGCCGATACCGTGCACGAGTCGAAGGCGAAGGCTGAGGAGAGGGAGTATTCCAGAAATCGAGGATCGACATGAAATACGGGACTGAAGGAGAGGGTCGCGAATTCTCCGGGATCTGACGTTATCCAGGCGAAGCCTCCGGTCCACTCCCCGTTTCCCGCTCCGAGGGGCTGGCTGGAAAAGAGGGGATAGAAAAAGCCGTCGCCGAACCATTTCCAGCCACGGTAGGGCTTCGCTTCTATTGCGCCGAGGGAAGCGCCTTCGACGGGGTTCCGGGCGCGGTTAACCGGTTTGGCATCCATCTGCTCCGTAGGAGGGAAACCTTCGGCGTAAGAGGCGGGATTCAGGGGGACGCGGTCGAGCCGGCGATAATCCGGGAAATCCGCTATCCATACGACCGAATCTCCCGAGGGGCCCAGAACGGGTGAATGCAGGACGCCCGGATAATCCTCCTCTTGGAGAAGAAAGGTTTCGGCATTCATATCGTAAAAGCCCCAGCGGATGAGTCCCTGTGGTCCTGTCCAGGCGAAGCTCAAGAAATCGCCGGTTTTGATTGAAAGCGATTGAAGGTCGCGTACCTGCGGAATCGCGCCGGTCAACAGCGAGACTTCTCCGGTTTCAGGATCTACCGAGCCGATCCAGCGGTTGGGGCCGTCGCAGCCGAGGAAGGCGATCGAGCCGGAAGGCATCCATGACGGAGAAAACACCAGCCCCGGACGCTCGGACAGGCCGGAGGTCATCAGCGTGCGCTCTTCTCCTCCGGAACGGGAAAGAAGCACGAGGCTCGATTCCTGGGAGCGGGTTCGCACGCCGACGATGCGCCGAGAATCGCCGGCGAAGGCGGCGTCGCGGAGGCCGCTGAAGCGTTCGCCGGTAAACCGCCGGTTTTCTACGTCGTAGACGCGTACTTCCTGGACGATCTTCCGCCCGCGCGCGGAGACGCCCGAAACGAGAAGAAAATTGCCGTCAGGGGAGAAGGAAAGGCGGTGCAGGCCCGAGGAAGCGCGAAAAAGGCGGTCCGGTTTCTGTCCGTCCCGCGCCAGAGTTACCGCTCCCGAATCCGGATCGAACCAGGCGACTCCAGTATTTCCGGAGGTTAGTACGGAAAATCTTCCCTTCTCCCCTCCGGGAACGGTTTCAGGAGAGCGGGAAGAGAGAACCGGCAGGGCGAAGGATTCGGAGAAACGCGTCCATGCGCTGTCGAGGGTTTCACCGTAGGCATCGCGAAAGACCGCGCGAAGCCCCGGATGGAGGATGTGGAGGCCTGAGCCTGTCTTCCATAACCGGGCGTACCGCTCCATCCCGTATTCCTTCTGAAGCCATGCGGAAAATGCGCCGCCGTAGATATAGGCGGTTTTTGCTCCCGGATAGACGTCGCGGGCGCCCGAGGCTTCCTTCCAGCTCAGGAAACGGCCGGAAAGCCGCTCATGGACAAGATAGGCTTGTATCCGGTCGTCGTTGAGACGGCCTTCGCCTTTCGCGCTCTCGAAGGAGACGGTGACGCCTTCGATGAAGGAGAGGGGCATGGTGAAAAACTGGTTCACGGAAACGATGTCGCCGAAAACGACCGATGCGAGCTGCCAGAACGGAGTCCGCATGGTCAGGGACACGGCGTGGGTGAGTTCGTGATAGAAAATCATGAGAAGGGAGTCGGAAAATACCGCGAGGGATCCTTCCAGGGGAACGGTGTCGTAGAGATATATCCTGCTGTAGGGATGCCCGGTATAGTATCCGTTTATGTCTTCGACGCGGGCGTCAAGGTAGACGGGGATACGGTCCTTCAACGGGGCGTTCAGAAATGAACAGATCTCGTCTGCGAAGCCGTCCGCGTATTCGGCCAGAAGCAGGGCCGCCGCTTCGGAGGGCGGCGAATAGATGATGTCGAAATGGCGGGTGGAGAGCACCTGTTCCGGGTCTTTAGCCGAAGAAAACGCGGACCACTGCAGGGAAACGAAGAGCAGAGCTGAAAGAAGTAATAATCGTCTCATAATGCGGATAAGGGTATCCCTTAGAGGGTTCTCTTTCAAGGGAGACGAAAAAAAAGGCTGATCCGCGTCGTACAGCGGAACAGCCCATTTTTAGATGCGTTGATCGATTATTTTGGCAGGAAGGTCAGGGCGCATCCGGTTTTTCCGGCCCTGCCCGTGCGGCCGATCCGGTGCACGTAGTCTTCGTACGTGTTCGGCTGGGAGTAATTGATGACATGGCTGATGTCCGACACGTCGATTCCGCGGGCGGCGACGTCTGTGGCCACCAGGATGTCGATTTCGTCTGCTTTCAGCCGCTTGATGGCGCGGGTGCGCTGGGCCTGGCTCTTGTCTCCGTGGATGCGGTCCACGCGGAAGCCGCGGGCGTCGAGCTCCTTGGCGAGGCGCTCGACGAGGCGCTTGGTGTCGTCGAATATGATGGTTTTAACGCATCCGTTTCCGATGAGGATGTCGTGCAAACGCTCGATCTTGTCGTCCTTATCCTTGTACCAGACCACGTCCTGGCTCACGTTTTCCGCGGTCGATCCCACGCGGACGGAAACGGTGACCGGATCTTTCGAGAAGCGGGAAATGAGGTTTTTCGTGTCGCCTTCCAGCGTGGCGCTGAAAAACAGGGACTGGCGGTCGGGATTGAGTTTCGAGAGAATCGCGGTGATGTCGCGAATGAAGCCCATGTCCAGCATGCGGTCCACTTCGTCCAGCACGAGGCGGTTGAAGCCGGAAAGGTCGAGCGTCTTCTGGGAGATATGATCCTTGATGCGGCCGGGAGTGCCGACTACGATCCTGGGGCGGGCGCGGAGGTCGCGGGTTTGGATGTTCATCGACGCGCCGCCGATGAGGAGCGCGATCTTGAGGCCGCAGCCCTTCGAGAAAATCAGCATTTCCTCTACGATCTGCTGAGCCAGTTCGCGGGTCGGTGCCATGACGAGGAGGCGGTTGTCCATGTGGGTGACCAGATCGTGGATGAGGGGGATCGAGAAGGCTGCCGTTTTGCCGGTGCCGGTATTGGCGATTCCGGTGACGTCGCGGCCGGAAAGCACCTGGACGATGGTCTGGTCCTGTATCGGCGTGGGAGTTTCATATCCGCGCGCGAGCAGGTTTTCGATGATCCTGGGATGGACCTTGAAGTCCTGGAAGCGGTGCTGGGGGATGTAATCGTCGCGGACAACCTGTTTGGCCTCGCAGACGAACTTTGACGGGTCAATGTACTGTTTGACGCGGCCTCCCCGTCCCTGCGCGCCTGCGGTCTGCGCGTTATTGGCGTTTCTCTGGCGCGGCTGGGAATAAGATGGCGTCTTCGCGGCGGGCGATGCCCGTCTTCCTCGTTCTGTAGAAGATGTTCTCTGTGCTATTGCGTGGTCCCGGGTTCCGGGAGCAGAATGTCGTTCTGTTGTTCTGGATGCCGAAGGGCGGCGAGGAAGGGCCGCGGAAGCGTCCGATGAGACTGCCTTGGCGGCAGAAGTTCTTGATTGCATGAAAATCCTTTTCCGTTTTACGGAAGTTTATGATAATATCTGACATATAATACCATTTAATTGAACGAGAGTCACCCTTCCCCGCTCTATTCCCCGCCAAATTTATCACTTTTCGGCGTTTCTGCTTTGCCATACCGGATATCCATGCTATACTCCGCATCCCATGACATTCGACTATCAGGCTGAATTGAATCCGGAACAGTACGAGGCGGTTTCTTCAATAGAAGGACCCGTATTGATCATCGCGGGAGCGGGATCGGGAAAAACCCGCGTCATTACCTTCCGCATGTCCTATATGCTCGACTCGGGCATTCCCCAATCTCAAATTTTGGCGCTCACCTTCACAAACAAAGCCGCGAAGGAAATGTCCGAACGGGTAAAGCAGTTGACCGGAAAAAAACTCCAGATGCTGACGGTGAGCACCTTCCACGCCTTCGGCGTAAAAATTCTCCGCGAGGACATCAACCGGCTCGGATGGCGGGAAAATTTCAGCATCTACGACGACGTGGACCGGAATCAGCTGATAAAAGAAACCGGGCGGGATCTGGGCTTCACGGCCGAGGCTCTGGACGTATACAAGATCGGCACCCTCATCTCCCAGGTGAAAACAGGCATGAAGCACTGGGGAGACGGCGCGAACGACCAGTACAAACAGCTGTACGAGGAATACCAGTCGGGACTGAAGCTCTATAACGCCGTCGACTTCGACGATCTCATCATCCTTCCCCTGAAACTCTTCCGGGAACACCCCGACGTTCTGGCAAAGTACAAGGACCGGTATAAATACATCATGGTCGACGAGTTCCAGGACACCAGCCTCCAGCAGTATCAATTCATGCATTCCCTCGCGGATCGCAACGTATGCGTCGTGGGCGACGACGACCAGTCCATCTATTCCTGGCGCGGGGCGAATTACGAAAACCTGGTGATGTTCGAAAAGGATTTTCCCGGACTGAAAGAGATCAAGCTCGAACAGAACTACCGCTCTACCGGCACGATTCTGGCCGCGGCGAACGGAGTGATTAAAAACAACACCAACAGAAAGGAAAAAGCGCTCTGGTCCGGGAACGGTTCTGGAAAGCCGATCGAGATTTACATTCCGGAAAACGAATCGACCGAAGCGGATTTCGTCGCCGAATCCATTCAGGGAATCAGGATGGAGGAAAAGCGGAGCTACGCTGATTTCGGCGTGCTGATACGCTCGAACACCCTGTCGCGGGCAATCGAAGAAGCCTTCCTCGAGCAGAACATCCCCTATGTCATGTCCGGAGGAACGAGCTTCTTCCAGCGCAAGGAAATTAAAGACGTCATCAGCTATCTCCGGGTGATCGCGAATCCGGACGACGACATCAATCTGCTCAGGATCATCAATACTCCCCGCAGGGGAATCGGGCGGAAAACCATAGAAGATATTTCAGCCGTGGCGAATGCCCAGCATTGTTCTCTCTGGACGGCGATGAACGCCCTAGTAGCGGCCGCCGATACGCCGATTTCCGAGAAAACCCGCGTCGATCTTGAGCTTTTCATCAATTTCGTCACCGAGCACCGCTCTACCATGCTTTCAGGAAAGGATCTTTCCGCCAAGGTGAAGAAAATGGTCGACGAGATCGACTACTGGAGCTATCTGGTGCAGGAATACCAGAAGAGCGAGAAAGCGGCGAGATACAAATTCCTCAATATCGACAGCCTCATCAATTCGATCTCGACCTGGGAGAAGGATCCGGACAACTTCAAGAAATCGCTGTACGATTACCTGAACCGCATTACGCTCATAAGCCGGGACGATATGGAAGACGACGAAGACAAGGGAAAGGTGAACCTGATGACGATCCACGCGTCCAAGGGCCTGGAGTTCCCGATCGTGTTCATCATCGGATGCGAAGAGGGAATCATTCCGCACGCCAGAAGCCTTGAGGAAGGCGAAGGAAACGTTGAGGAGGAGCGCAGGCTCTTCTACGTCGCGATAACGCGGGCCCGGGACAAGCTGTTCATATCGAGCTGCCAGAGAAGGCGGAAGATGGGAGGGGTCATGGAATGCACGCCGTCTCCCTTCCTTCAGGAAATACCGGAAAATCTGGTTGAATACCATGAACCCGCCGAACCGCTGGAAACTGAAGACGCCCTCGATGTTCTCGCTAAAATGAAAGCCCGTTTCATCATGTGATGCAGACGGGAATTCGCAATAATAAAACAATGCTCTTACACTTTAGTGCAAACCCATCCGGAGGTCTTGATGAAAAATATCTTCGCAAATCTGCGTTTAACCGCGAAAATGGTCCTCTTTATCGGAGGAGCCGTCCTGGCGGTGCTTTTCATAAGCGGATTCATGGTATGGAGAGGCGCCCGGGCCAATACACGGGCCATGGCGCTCGCGTACATGGCGACTCTGACGCAACGGGAGGCGGCGATGCTCGACAGCGAGCTCGAAGCCGCAGTGAATATCGGAAGAACAACGGCTCACAGCCTCGCGTCGCTTATGGGCGTAGACGCGGAAATCCGCCGCGCCCAGGGAAACGAACTGCTGCGGGCGGTTCTGGCCGGGAATCCGCGTTTCTACGGAATTTGGACCTGCTGGGAGCCTGACGCCTTCGACGGACTCGACAGCGAATACGCAGGATCCTTTCTGCATGACGAAACAGGGCGCTTCGCTCCCATCTGGAGGCGGGACGGCAGCGGCACCCCGAAAATATCCCTCCTCGACGGATACAGAGACGGCGGCTATCTGACAGAAGCGTACAACGCAAGCATTTCGTCCGCGGAAGAGAGCGTTCTCAAGCCATGGACGCTGATAACCGGCGAATCGACGCTGTTGATGACGACCTTCGTCCTGCCTATAAAGAACCGCTGGGGACGGGTGATCGGAACCGTGGGGCTTGAAATGAGGCTCGACGCCTTCTCGCGGATAATCGGAGACACCAGGCTCTACGAAACCGGCTATATGCAGCTGATGAACGCGGACGAGACGCTCCTGTATCATCCGATAGAAGAAAAAATCGGAACCGAAGCGATCGAATTCCGCGACCCAAAGGAAGCGCCCGTCTGGGAAAACATTCTCTCCGGCGCCCAGGAAACGAAAGAATATAAATCCTCCGTATCGACCGACCTGGTGAAAAGCTTCGTGCCGGTATTCATCGGCAATATTTTCGACCCCTGGGTAGTGTGTTCAGTCGTGCCTCTTCCTGAAACGATGAAAGAAGCGAACGCCCTCGTCTCATACCTGCTTCTGGTGTTCATGGCCGGTGGCGCGTTCATACTCCTCGCGGTTCTCGCCCTGGCGAGGTCGCTGTCCAGGCCGATCATCCAGGCAGGGGCCGCTTTGGAGGAAATAGCCGGAGGAGGAGGAAACCTCACGAACCGGCTTGCCGTCGCCGGAAACGACGAAATCGGAAAACTCGCGAAGGATTTCAACCGCTTCCTGGAAAGCCTCGCGCGCATCGTCAAATCGATACGCGGGTCGGTGCATCGGCTTGAAGAAGTGGGCATAGGACTCGCCTCCAGCATGGAGCAAACGTCGGCCGCGGTGTACCAGATCAACGCCAACATTGAAAGCGTAAAATCCCAGGTGATCCACCAATCCGCCGGAATCACCGAGACGACCTCGACGGTTGAGGAAATCTCGCGCAATATAGACGGACTCTCATCGGGCATCGAATCGCAGGTTCGAAGCATCACCGACAGTTCCGCAAGCGTCGAGCAGATGGTGGCGAACGTCGAATCGGTAGCGAAGAATCTGGAAAAGAACGAGACGCACTTCAACGGTCTGACGGCGGCCTCGGAAACCGGCTATTCGAAGATTAAAGACGTAATAGACCGGATTACCGTCATTGAAAAACAGTCTCAGGGCTTGAGCGCGGCGAACTCGATCGTATCGGCGATTGCAGCACAGACGAACCTCCTTGCCATGAACGCCGCAATCGAAGCCGCGCATGCCGGAGACGCGGGCAGCGGTTTCGCCGTCGTCGCGGACGAGATTCGAAAGCTTGCCGAAAACGCGGCTCTTCAATCAAAAACGATCTCCCGGGATCTGAAGGAGCTCAAACGGTCGATCGATCAGGTGGTCAGCAGCAGCACGGACGCGGGAGACGCCTTCAACGCCGTGAGAACCTCCGTCGAGACGGTTACCGAAGAGCACCGGCAGATCAAGATCTCCATGGAGGAGCAATCCGTCGGGAACATACGAATACTCGAAAGTTTGGGAAAAATGAAGGACGAGACGATGAGCGTGCAAACGCGGTCAGACCAAATCCGCGAGGGAAGCGGAGCGATACTTTCGGAAATGCAGGAACTAGTGGCCATCTCGCTGAAGATCAAGGAAAGCATGGATGAGATGACCGTCGGCACCGCGGAAATCAATAAGGCGGTCAGCGAGGTCGTCGCTTTGGCTCAGCAGAACAAGGAAGGAATCTGCGAGGTTTCGCTCGAGATAGGAAATTTCACCGTAGACGAATGACGGAAAAAAGGATTTCGGCAGGGCCTTTCAAAAGGGAGGCCACAAAAAAACGAAGATTCTAAAACGGCCGCCACTCCAAACGCCCTGACGAAGCGGCAAACAGGCTGTATTCGATTCCCGGTTCGAACGAACGGATCGTTACGCGCTCATGATGGAGGCTTCCGAGGATGCGGGGCATCCATCGTTCCGTCCGGACGATGAAAAACAGGCGAGACAGGGATTTTCTTTCCGCCTGCTGCAGAGCCCCCTTATCCCAGATTGCGGGGAATCCGTTTCGATTATAAATCTTCAACAGGTTTACGCCCCGATCAGGACTCGATTCGTCGCTGTAGAGCGTGTACGGAAAAACGAGCCACCCGTTCCCCGTTCCCACCACGATGCAGTCCAACACCAATTCCCAACCGCTCCAGGATCGCTCGACGGTTCCGAGGATTTCGCCCACAGGATTGTAGATCGTGAGCCGGGCGCTTATGGTGTCGCTCGAGCGGCCGAATACGGTTATGCCGACCGGCAGGCGGCCCGCCTCCATGGCGACGGACGGAAGGTGCTTCTCCAGCGAGCCGTTCCAGAAAAGCGAAGCGGACGCAAGTCCGGCGACTGCGCCGATGCAGAGCGCGGATGCAATCAAAACGAGGGATAGACGGATATGAACCGGAAACCGGTTCATAGGTTCAGCTCCATCTGCGGCGCCGCCGGGCTTCCCGCGGTTGAAGGACCGTCCTGCAAGAGAGCGAGGAACTCTTTTTCACCGATGACCGGGATTCCCAGAGACTCGGCCTTTCGGTTCTTGGAGGAGCCGGACGAAGGATCGTTGGTTACCAGATATGAAAGCCCCTTAACAACGGATGTTTTAATAATTCCGCCCAGATCCTTCACCTTCTGCTCGGCCTGAGGCCTCTTCATGGAGGAAAGTTCGCCGGTGAAGCAAAAGGACAGGCCGGACAGAATTCCGCCCGCAAGCGGCGGCAGTATGCGAACAGCCCCCGACTCGAGCAATCTCTCCATCTCCAGGCGGACCGAGGCGAGTCCTTCGAAGAAATCTTTCGCCATGATCGGCCCGAATTGGCGCACACGGGAGAAATCTTCCGCCGAGGCGGAAAAAAGCTTATCAATGGTATCCAAGCCGGCTTCCACCAGTTTTTCGACCATGGCCTCCCCGATGCCCTCGATGTCGAAACCCGCGATAAACGCGGGCAGGCTCACCTCGGGACGGGAACGCAGCGATTTGAGCACCTTCGCCGCGCTCAGCTCGCCCATGCGCTCGAGCGAGGAGAGTTCTTCCTCCGTCAGGGTATACAAATCCGGAATCGAGCGGACGCGGGATGAATCGAAAAGACGGCGGATTAATCCGGTTCCGAAATCGCGAATGTCCAAAACGGAAATCCATTTTTCCAATCGATGATGAATTCTTTTAGGGCATAAGGCATTGGGACAATAAAGCCGGGTGCCTTCGTCCGCGAGCGCAGTTCCGCAGGAGGAACATGAGGCCGGCTGCTCGATGGGAGCGGCATCAGGAGGATTTTCGACCAGGGATTCGATTTTGGGAATGATTTCACCCCGCTTTACGACGACAACCCTGCTCCCGATTTTCAGATCGAGCGAAGCTATTATGTTCGGATTCGCGAGATTTGCCCGTTGCACCGTCGTGCCTGCGAGCTGAACAGGATCGATTATCGCTATCGGCGTATAGGTGGCGCCCGATTCGCTCCATTCGACCTCCCGCAAAACGGTCACGGCCTCTTCGAGGCTGAATTTAAAGGCTATTTGTTTTTCAGGCCGAGAACGGGCCAGATCGGCGTAATCTATATCGAGTCCCTTGACTACCAGTCCGTCGATATCGTAGGGAAGAGACGGCCTCATGTCCATGACCCGGGAGCGGTGCGCGATCACTTCGAGGTCTCCCCGGCAGAGTTCAGCGGGCACCGTATCGAAGCCGGCATTTTTCAGCCGCTCGAGCTTCTCCTGTTCGCTGCGAAACAAGGGGTCATCCGATGAAGCGCCGGAAGACGAAGCGTCGTAGCAGATGACGCGCAGATGCTCGCAGCCCGCGCCGTCCTTGCGTTTCATAAGCCCGTTCGCGGCGTTCCTGCAATTCGCCTTGTCGGGAAAATAACGTGCATGAACGTCGCGCGTCATGATTACTTCGCCCCGGACGCCTCCGGTAAAAGGCGTTTTCCCCTCAGGACCCCAGTCTCCGGAAAGAACATGGACGACGCCCTTCATTTTTTTTGCGTTGAAACTGATGTCGTCCCCGATTTTTCCGTCGCCGCGGGTGACCGCGCGCGAAAAAACGCCCTTTGAATACTGAAGTTCCAGGCTCGCTCCGTCCAGTTTGTATTGGACGAAAAAAAGATCGAAGCTCATTTTTTTCGCCCAGGCTGAAAAGGATTCCGGGTCTGCGGCTTTTTCCTGGCTCCCCATCGGGATCACATGCGCGGCCTTTGGAAAACCGTCGGTTGATTCCGGGCTTACCTCTGAAAAAAGCGGATTATCGGGTTCTATCGAGCGAAGTTCATCCCAGAGAGAGTCGAACTCGTGATCGGGGATTTCAGGCTCCGCGTTGTAGTATTTGTCTTGATGATAGCGCACCAAGGCTTCGAGCTCGGCCGCCCTCGGACTCCGCGCAGGCATTCAGTCCTCCCCGGGAAGCTTCCGGAACATCAATTCGCATATCCGGTGATTGGCCTTGATGCCCTTCTCTTCGAATCTCGTCTCCGGCCGCCAGGTTTGATGAGGAGCGAATCCTTCGTACATGCTTTGCAGTCCGGGCGTGGCCGCGAGCTGCTGCCAGGCTTCCTCGCCGTACTCCTCCCAGTCTGTGGCCATGTAGAAGTAGCCGTCGGGCATGAGCTTGGACGCGAACAAATCGGTTCGCGGCCGCTGGACAAGACGCCGCTTATGATGGCGTTTCTTGGGCCAGGGATCGGGGAAAAAGACGTGAAAAGCCGAGATGGACGAGTCGGGAATCATGTGCGTCAATACTTCCAGGGCGTCGTGTTCGATGATTCTGAGGTTCGACAGGCCCCGCCGCTCGATTTCACCGAGAAGCCGGCCGACCCCGGCTCGGTGGACTTCGATGCCCAGGTAATTGCGGTCGGGGTTTTCAGCGGCG
The DNA here is from genome assembly GCF_021021555.1 of Teretinema zuelzerae. Classification (NCBI taxonomy): domain Bacteria; kingdom Pseudomonadati; phylum Spirochaetota; class Spirochaetia; order Treponematales; family Treponemataceae; genus Teretinema; species Teretinema zuelzerae. Next base: position 355,617 of record NZ_JAINWA010000003.1, read on the forward strand.
ATTATGGCGGTTGCCTTGCCCATGCCGAAGCCGACTTCTATCGTGACCGGAGCCGTATTTTCGAAAATATCTGTCAAGTTTAATATCCGCTCCTGGAACGGAAGACACCAGCGGGCGGAATGAATGACGTAATCCCTTTTCTGGGCCTCCGTCATTCTGCCTGCGCGCAAAACGTACGTATGAATTTGCTGAGGATACAATACGCTCTTGGAATTATCTTTTTCCATAATTAGCACCGATTCTACCGTATTTTAAGGGGTGTCAACAATACCCCGGCCGTGCTTCCCGAGTTTTCGACATAGCAGCGGACCGTCTCGGCCTTCGAGGACAGAGACTTCAAACTGGCGACCCGGCCTTCGACGGTCGTCTTCGCGGCGGTGTCGGGAATGCGCCATGAATACAGCAAAACATCGGCCGAATCGTATAAAAAAAGATAAAAACGGGAAAAAAGCAGCGAATCGGGATTCTTTTCCATGATCCACTTATCTCCCTCGATGCGGAAACTCATGGGAGCACGCTCCGGAAAATCAGGCGGAGCGAGATCGAAATTCGACAGGGATTCGTTTCCCGCAAGGTCTGTCAAACTAAGCGTATACCGGCCGGTCGGAAAGGAGAGTCCTCCCGGCCCCAGAAGGCGGTTCGAACCGACCCAGCGATCCTTCCAGCGCAATCTCGCCTGAGCTTCCTGAGCCGGAACAGTCCATTGCAGGCCTGTTTCGTCGTGAAAAAGAGTCAACGAAGAAAAATCGGCTTCGCCGTCGCTGTCCTCGAAAAAAACAAAGAGAGACAGCCGCTCCACGAAAGACCCGTCGGCCTGCTGGTCGCGATACACCTGCCAGGAGGAGGAGCGGATTTCAGGATTTCCCTGAGAGCAGGCCGTTGCAATAATTGAGAATACAGAGAGAACCAGAAAAACGGGAGTTTTTACCGCCGAATGCATATAATCCTAAAAAAAGAAGGTTAGATTGATGACGGTCAAATCCGAATCCCTGAATTGATTCGCCATTGATTCAAATTTGACATTTACCTTATCGCACGCTTCGCTCAAATACGAAAGATAGTACATGCCGAGGTTCGTGTCTTCCTCGCCGTCGGGGGTTTCTTTGTAAAAATCGATGAGGGACTTCCGCTTGAGATCCGCGTTCTTTTTATCGTTGATGGTTTCGCGAACCTGCTCGGACTGATCGTCCTTGTTGTACAGGGTGATCTGGAGTTTACCCTGCGTTCCGATCGAGGTGCTGCCGCCTCCGAGCTTCCAGGACACGAATACCAGCTCGTGCTTGCGTTCAAGCTCCGCGATCACCTTTTTCCTGATGTTGGGATCGAACATGACCGTATTTGGATCGACCGTCCCCTTGTACATATTCTTTACTTCTTTGCGGAGATTGGTGTTCTCCGCGTTCACCACCAGCTCCATGAGCATCAGCGAGATGTATTCGGCGATCTTCGCCTTGTCCATATATTCGGTCAGGGCAGAGCGTATAGTGCGAAGGATAGATTCAAAGCCGTCGGCATCCTTGAACTTCGTGATGATGAACCAGGTGAACGGCCGTAGATTGTTCATAAATTTTTCGCTGAGCAGAAGCTGAATATTTTTTTCTTCGGGAAGCAGGGAATTATTTTTATTAATAAAGGTGTACAAGGGAGATAATATTTCCTGCTTCGCCTCGAAAATAATCTTTTCATTCTTTTTTAAGACGTTTCTCAGGAAATTTTCGTTGATATGCGTCTTTTCGTCGATAATATTCGCCGGATTCAGCCGATTCCATTTTTTAATCACATCGGAGCTGAGAACCTGATGGAAAATATAGGCGTCGTACTGTCGATATAAAACGGAATACACGATGAGCTTCGACAAATCCATCGTTTCCTGGCGCGAAGTAATGAACTCGGGCTTTGAAATTTCTATTTTCGAGATGTAATCGATGAGCAGAAGACGCTGAACAGTCGCCGGAGTGAACTGGTCGAGAGAAATCCCGTATTCCTCCACATTGTCCGCGAGCTTGAATTTCAGAAGCTTCTTGTTTTGACGGATGAAAAAAGTCGAGCCTTCTTGAGTAAGGATCAGCTTCAATGGAAGGTTCAGTATAGTCTTTCTCTCACCCGCTGCCATGCCATCTCCCCCGTCCAACCTTGGTAGGTGTTTTAGTATATCCCACTTCGATTTATTTGTACATGATTTATGAATTCGCTTCTAATATCGGCCTCGAACGAGGATATCTTGAACAAGCGAAAAACGACCCTTGACTGCGCGAGTCTTGAAACCCTATCCTATACCGATATGTCCCGAAGTGTTGGATTGATCGCACTGTGTTTTCTCCTCATTCTTCCCCGCATGCACGCTGACGGCTCCCCTTCATGGAGGGAGTTCGGCCCCTCGGACGGCAAAGCGCTGGTCGTCGCCTGGAGGGCCGACGCGGGAGCGGAGACGGAGCGGATCATAGACGCGCTTTCCGAAGAATTGTCCCGGACAGTGCTCGCCTCCCGGGTGTGCCTCGCGCCGCTCGCTTCGAATTCCCTGACCTTCCGCGGCGATTCCCGCGAAGAAATCGGGTATTCTTTAAAATCGCTTGCCGCTATCTCGGAAGCGGGGCCTATTCAAGCTGTCGTTTACATCGAAGCCGGAAATGACGATAACATCAGCGCTGAATGCGGCGCGGGGGGCCTAACGAGCCCGCGATGGCTTCTGGAAAAGGTTCTCGCCCTGGAGAATCCTCAGGTCCGTCTCGCGGAAACGCGAATGAGCCTCTACCGCCTGAAATGGGTTCCCGGCGACCCGGTGCTCGCAAACCTTTTAAATGACGGATATTCGGCGATTTTGCTCAGAGGCGGAGAGGGACTCGCAAGCGCGCTGAAGCGGCTCGCGGTTGACGACTCGAAACAAGACATGAACGGATACGACAGGCACTACCTCCTCTTTCAACGAACCAACGGATTGGCAGTGATCAGCGAAGGAGTCATCGTATTCGCAGCCATAACCGCAGCGGGCTTCGTGCTGTTCTCGGTCTTTTTCCTGGGTTTTCTGTTCGGAAAATCCCGCGACCAGAGGCTGAAGGATTTCCGGAGATTCTGGTGGCTTCCCCTGGTCTACCTGTTCGTAAACATACTCTGTCTAACCGCGGGAAGGCTTGCCGTCCAGCTGCTTCTTTCTTTCAGGTTCGCTCATTCGGCCGCATGGACGCTGCTGCCGCAATTCGCTCTCCTGGCCAAGCTGGCCCTCGCCCTTTTTCTCGTCGATCTCATCTTTTCCCTTAACCAGTTGATCCGCTTTCCGTCGGACGGCTTTATTTACGGATACTTCGCGAGCCTTGCCTGCGGCGTCAATATTTTTCTTTTTTCCGCTACGGACTTTTCGCTGACGTTCTACTTTCTCGCTTTCTATCTCGTTGTTTACATCGCTTCGCATAATTCGCATCCGGCTACGAGCTTCGCGGCGGCGATTCTCCTCGTCGCGCCGGTGATCCCCTGGGCGCGGGAGCTTCTCAAAAACGACTGGAGAACCATCTCTCCCCTTTTTACCGGAACCGATCTATGGGACGTAAAAATCTCCTTTTATCTGATACCGATCCAGTTTCTCGTATCCCGGCTTCTCCATTCGGCGGGAAGATTCGGAATGAAAAACAAACTGTATATTCCCTTGAATGCGGTGCTGATGTCGATACCCGCTCTCGCCTCGGCCTTCATGCTTTTATACGTTCCTGCATGGTCGGCGGATAGGCCGGTGCATGTGCTGATCAGACAACGCATCGGAAAAGAAGGTTCAAATCTTACGCTGGAAGCGCCGGCTGTTCCCGAAGGACTCTCGCCTGCCATGGATCCGGATGCGCGAACTTCTTCTCTTCCCGAAGATCCCGAAGCGCTGCTGCCGTATACGCTCGCGAATCGCCGTTTCCTGGAGCGGAACATCAATACCCTCGCTATCAGTCCCCGCATCTTCGCCGAGCGTCTTATCATAGAGGTACGCTCTGCAGAGGGGGTATCGGTTTTCAGCGCCTCGGAAAACTTCATTCTCGCGGACGCGGGAAAAACGGCAAGGTTCGGCATCGATACGCCGGACGGAAAAGGCGCGACGATAGAGTTCACATCCGAAGCGGGCGTTCCGCTTGAAATTTCGATCACGGCGTTGACGACGAAGAATCCGTGGGGGATTATCGTCGAGCATCCGGCCATCACATCGTCCTATATGCTGGAGGTAGAGCGCATCGTAGTCGCGAACGCCGCCGATCAAACCGGAGAAGCCGAATGACGGCGCAACCCGTTTTTTTTCATGCCGATCTGGACGCGTTCTTCGCGGCGGTCGAGCAGCTCGATCATCCGGAATACCGGGGGAAACCGGTCATTGTCGGCGGTGAGCGCGGGAAGCGCGGGGTGGTCTCCACCTGCTCCTACGAGGCCCGCGCATTCGGCGTGCATTCTGCGATGCCGATGAACCGGGCGGAGGCGCTCTGCCCGGACGGAATATACGTTCGCGGACGAATGCACCGGTACCATGAAAAATCGAGGGAGGTGATGGCGGTATTCAGCCGCTGGTCTCCCTCCGTGCAGCAAATCTCCGTCGATGAAGCCTTCATCGACATGACCGGGACCGAACGGCTATTCGGTCCTCCCGAATTGGCGGCGGCGAAGCTCAAAGCAAGCGTAAAAGAGGAAACAGGACTGACCGTTTCCATCGGCGTCGCTCCTAACAGGTATGTAGCTAAAATCGCTTCCGGATTGAACAAGCCCGACGGACTGACGCTCGTCCCCTCCGGCGGAGAGCAAGAGTTCATGAGAGCCCTCAGGCTGAAGGATGTATGGGGAGCCGGGGAGAAGACGAGGCAGAGGCTCGAGGAAGCAGGACTCGGGACAGTCCCGCTCTTGCTGGAATGCTCGGAACCGCTGTTGCAGGGCATACTCGGAAAAGCGGGCGGTTCGTTTTTGTTCAACGCGCTCAGAGGCTGCGATCCGGGGATTTTCACCGGATCTTCGGCCAGCCGTTCGATATCGAGCGAGCATACCTTTCCCTTCGATATAAAAGATGCCGAAACCGTCGAAACGGCGATACTCGAACTAGCGTCGGACGTGTCCTACCGCATGATGGACTCAGGACTTTCGAGCAAAACAGTGCACATTAAAATCCGCTACGACGATTTCACGACGGTCTCGATTCAGGAAACCTTCGACACAACGATCAAGGACATGGACGATCTCTTCCGGCGTTCATGCCTCCTTTTCCGCAGAAAATACGCGAACGGCGTTCCAGTCAGGCTCATCGGCGTCGGCGTGTTTAATCTGACGGACAAACCGGAAGCGGATCAGCTGGATCTCTTCGCCGCGCCGGATTCCGGGAAAAAGCGCAAGGTGCAGGAAGCGGTGCGCGCGCTTGAAAAAAAGCGAGGTAAAGGCCTTGTAACCCGGGCGCGCCTCCTCGACCGCCCGGGAGGGCGGGAAGAATGAAAACCCGCGGCGCGGCGCTGTGCGCATCTTTCCTTCTCGGCCTCTTTCCGCTTTCGCAGGCTCAGTCTCAAACCGCCGACGATCCTGTTCACGACCTTCCCGAAGGGTTGGATCCGGACGCCGCGCTCCTTGCCAGAATCAGCGGTCTGTTCAGCAGAGAGGATCCGACCTCTCTGTATCAGTTCGGAGTCTACGACGAGGAAGTAGAGTTCATACTCGACGGTTCATGGGAAGCTTCGTTCACCGGTTCGCTCGGCCTGGCCTTCTCGGACGGAGCGGCAGCACTGTCTTTTTCGCCCCCCGTATTCACCCAAAGCGTCGACATGTCTACCTGGATTTTCATAGACGGGCGCTGGTATTTTGAAGCGAATTTCGCGGAAGGGTTCTCAAAGAACACCGTCGCCGCCGGATATGTCGGAGGAGAAGACGAAAACGTGAAGCACGTTCGCCTGGGAAACAGCGGGATCGCCTTCCCCGACGAGTATCCCTTTATCGCTGCGGGCGGCGGCAAAGCTCCGGGACCCGGTATTTCTGGAACATTCGCCGGGAAAAAATGGAAAGCCGACGCGGTAGTCAGATGGGACGCGGTGTCATCCGAGGAGCTTCTGCTTTCCGGAATGAACGAAGCCGCTGATTCATGGGTTTCGGCGGCTAATCCCGTGCGCGGCAAATGGTTCATTCTTCCCGTGACAGCGGCGACGGGAGGGATAACCGTCTACGTGGAAGATTCCAAGGGAGACTTCAGCGACTCGGAGGAAGGAGTTTCCTGGAGGCGGTTGAACGAGGCCGAGTACTCGCTCGACGGCTTAAGCGGCATGCTCGAGCTGGCCGAAAGCGCCTCAGGCAGGGTCGCGGTCGAACATCAGCAAAGCGTTTCGCTGCCTGCGTTGACTCAATTTCTGGAACAGGAGCGGGCGTGGTTCGAGTCCGTTCTCGGCGACGAAACCATCCTTGCCCGCTATTTTCCGGAAGGCGCCGACGAAGCGGCCGTAACAAAGAAATACCTCAGGACTATCTCAGGCCGGACAGCCCTGGTTCTCCGGCAAAAAAGCGCCTTCTCTCCCTTCGAAATCCTATCGCGGTACGACACCGGCGGAGAAGAAGCCGAGCCCGTGTGGAAGGAAAGCGGAATCGCCGCGAAGGAATGGATTACGCAGATCATCGAATCCGAGTGGACAGCCCTCCTCCCCGCGGAAGGAATCTCTTCGCCCAGGGATCAGCAAGCGCGCTATCCGCTTCTTGCGGGCAAAGAAGCGCTCTGGATTCCGGAGATATACTTGAGCGCGCTCGGAGGCGGAAAGGCCGAAACCGATTTGTCACTGCGCGCAAGAAAATGGCAGGCGATCGAAACGATAAGCCTCGGAGAAGACGCGATAGCCGGCACCGTGCAAGTCTACAGAAACGGAATCAGATCGGCGGATTTTACTCTGGACGACGCGACCGGCATCCTCTCTCTCGGACAACCGCCCCAAACCGGCGAAACGATACGCATCACCTGGAAGAAAACCGACGCCTCCGCCCGCAACGGCACGCTCACCGCAGCCGGAGGAATAGCCTGGACCCCTGTGCCAGAACTGAATCTCCACGCGGCGCTGGGCTTGATCTGGAACCTGTCGGGCGCATCGTGGACGGACTCGGCGAACGACAGCCCGGGAACCTTGACTGCGGCAGCCGGGGGTACATGGACAAAGGGAAATCTTGAACTTTCCTCCGACTTCGCATGGCAGGTTTCAGTACCGGACACCACCGGCGTGTATCGGATCGACGGAATGGAAACGACGCCGACGACCCTCTATCCGGACAGCTCCTGGTACGCACCGATAGCGGCGAATCTCCTGCCGGACATTTCGGAAGCGCATAACGCCGAGACTACGCCCGTATTAACCCTTGACGGCCGGGTGGAGCCTTCTTCCGGCGGAACGATACTTCCCCGAACCGAATCGGGAGTATCAGGATTCATCCTGCCCATCGCCGCGACGATTTCAGCCGGAGAATGGACGGGAGCGGACATACTCGCCGGGGACGAAACCGGCCTTACATTCGCAGAAGCCGCGTCAGTCTCCGTAGCGTTGAAGAACAACGGTTCGTCGGCGCCTCCCGAATACGATCTCTGGATTCAGTTGGGAGCGGCCCGAAAACAAAGCGATGAATTGCCGCCGTACATCAGAACCTGGAAAATTCCCGCATCCGAGCTGCCCTCCGGAGGAAGCGGATGGAAAATCATCACCATTCAACTGGACGACGAGGACAGGTCACTCCTTGCCTCCGCGGGCAACATACGGCTTTTGGCTACGCCCACAGACGGGATCGGAGCCTTCGATTCCGCGGAAGTTTCCCTCCTTTCGGGTCCGCTCGAATTAGGAAAAACGGGATACTCCGCGCGCGCCTTTCCGTCGATCGAGGACGCTTCGAATATCCGGCTCGAAGAATCGACAGGCTCCGAGGCCGACACCCTCGTCAAACAGTTCGACATGCCTTCGCGCTTCAATGCCGGAGGACGAAACAGCGTCCTGAAGCTCTTCTTTTCGCCCGAGCCCGATACCGAAAGCCTGAGCATTTCCCGGACAACAAGTCTGATGCCCCTACATTCCTATGAAAAACTGATGTTTCATGTATTTCCCGTAGACACGGGAGAGGATTCTCAATCGCCGGAAGGACTGCCCGACGACGCGATGCTCGCGCTTTCTTTAGAAGGAAGATCAGCCGATACCGGAGCGGCCGTAGTCGTCGGGAGGCTCGAAGTCCGGGCGAACTCGCTGAAAACCGGCGTGTGGCAGGAACTGGCGGCAAATATGACAACCGGAGAGGTATCTCTCGACGGGACTGTTCTTCCGGGGGCGCAAGCCCGATTCAGCTATGCGAATCAGCGGGTATCGCCTAACCGGATCATCATTTCCCTTGAAGGCTGGCCCGACGCGCTAACCTCGACGGGAGAAGACGCGGCATACGAACTTTTGCTCGACGAACTCTATCTTTCAGGCGTTCAATCGATAACAGCGCTCCGGAACAGAAGCTCAGCGGAGTGGAAGAAGGACGGACCGGTTATCGGTTCAGGATCCCGCGCCCTGCTGGCGAATCCCTCGTTCTCGGGGGTCTTCGAATCCGTTGCCGTGCCGGGAGAATCGCAGACGACGGCGAGCGGCTCGCTGAAAAGCGGCGTTTCGGTTCTCGGAGCCTCCCTCGAAGGAGGGATCGCGGCCGCGTCGACTACAGAGGGGGCAATCTCTTCCGCATGGCATGGAATCGCGGTTCCGCTCGCCTTTATCGACGCGAAGGAACGGTTTTCAGTGGATTTCGCCGGAGAAAGCGTCGAGAGATTGAACGAAGTGTCCGTGCAAGGACCGGTGCCGCTAAAAATGATCGGCAGCGTCTCGCGGAGTTCCGTAAAGGAAACCTCGTCCGTCTCGGCGAGTTCGGCGCCCTCGATTCGGCTTCCGGGAAACGCCGCGCTCGGCTTTTTCGCGGAAACGAAACTGTCTCAAACGAACAGCGCCGACTTCGACAGCGGCAGGGACTGGTTCGGTTTCTGGCGCTCGAGCGGCGAATCCTTTCTCTCGGAGGGCGAAGAAAGCGCGCTGAAGAGAAAAGAAAACGCCTCTTTCAAAGCCGAACTTTCGCGGCAGAAAGGCGACCAAGGGAAATTCAGCTTCGCAGGAGCCTCGGTGAAGGCCGAGGGAATAAGCGAGTACGCCGCGTCGTCGGGGCGAGAGGCTGCGGGAAAGCTTTCGATAGCGATACCGGTTTCAATCGGCTATTCAAGCCTCGAGTTCATTCTCGCGCGCAGCTATGCGCTCTCCACGAGCGGGTATACGGGCGGCAACTACTATTCCGACGCAGACAACCTGAAGGAAGCCCTGAACTCGGGCGGATGGTTTTTCGCGTATTATCCGTTCATCGATCTATTCGACGAGACGCTCTACGCCGAGGCATTGCGTAAATCGGAGACCCCTGCGGTCCTCGTCAGCCTCTATCAGGCGGTGTGGAAACGCCCGTCTCCGGGGCTTTTGCAGGACTTGTTCCTTCCCTCGTCCCTTACCGCGGAAACGGGAAGAACGGTCAAGGCCGATCCGGTTTCGCAAACAGGAAGCGATATTCGCAACGCCTCGGTCCGCATGGGTTTCAGCGCCCTGAACATGGCGGGGACGGCGGGAATCGTACCGCTGTTCGACTGGTACGAACAGGATGAGATCTCGCAATTGTACAGCGCGTCGTTTGAGTGGGGAAGCGGATTTAAAACCTGGAACCTCGACGCGTGGCATTCGGTAACGGTTCTCTTCCCTCTTTCCGGATCGGCGGCGGCTGAAAACAGTTTCCATTACAATACGCCCGATATTTCCGGAAAGGACGAATCCATCAGCAATACTACGAGGATGATATGGAAACGCCCCGGAAAAAAATCCTTTCCCGGGTCTCTTCTCGAGAAATACTTGAAACGGAAAATTCCCGCGAGCCGGGAGAATACGCTCAGCGGAACCTGGGAGCGTACGGAAGGAAGCTCGGATATACAGGAATCGCTTCGCGTAGAGGCGACTCATCTTCTGGCCCTGCATATGTCTGCGAAGGCCCAGGCGCGGCTGTCGGGTTCGTTCGCCGTCGACCGGGACGACGAAGAAACAGTCCTCATGCTCAGCCTCGGAATCGGCGGAAAAATAACCTTTTAGGAAGCGCAGAGATGCGCGGCGCTATTGAAGGGGAGCGAAATACCCCGTTTCGTCGCGTCCGGAGCGGTTCATCAAATAGGATTCGACCTCGACGGGAAGAAATCTTCTTCCAAAGTCGGTCGGGAGAGCCGAAGTATACGAAAGTACGTAGCAGCCGTTCGCCGCGGTGCGCAGTTGATCCACCGCGGCCGACAAGCCTTCGTTCCGCCATATATACCAGGATTTTCCGCCGGTCGCCGAAACGAGGTATTCATACTCTCCAGGCGGCGCGGCGCGGTCCAGATACACGGCGGAGAACACCACGCCGTTGTTTCCCATATTTGCGGCCAGATCGTTTAAGCCGTAGCGATTGAAGCCGTTCGGAGAAACTTCCCCCGTTGTAAGGAAAATGACTCCTCGCTTCTTTGCGCCCTTCACTAAATCGTTGACGGACAGCCTGAGCGCGAGATCGAAGGACCAGGACGGCGACGGCTCGTTGCCGAATGAAAGAAACTGAAAATTTCCCGCGTCGGGAGGTCCGGAACCTTCCTGTACGGGAATCTTCCCGGCGGAAATTATCCTGAGCGTTCCTTTTCCCTTCATCGCGGCCGCGATTTCCGCGATAGCGGATTTGATCTCCTCCTGAAAGGATAGCGAACGCTGAGATCGTTCCACGATCACCGTGATATCGGACGAATCTTCAAGATAGCCGGCTCCCATGAACTGAAAATCAGCAACCGGCCGTTTTTCCTCGGTTACGAAAAAATTGGCGGATTTCAAGCCGACCAGGGGATTTCTCGAACGATCCTCGACCCTGACTTCCAGCACAACCTTGGGAAAGGCATCGGAATGAACCCTGTCTATCTGAACGAATAAACCGCCCGCAAGATCGTTGGTGCGCGATACGATCTGCACGGTGTTTCCCTGATAATCGGCGAGAATCAGGTTTCCGTTCGCGTCGGGAGCCGCTCCCGTTATTCTCATGGGAGCGTTTCCAAGCCGCGATGCGTCGAAAGAGGCTCCTGAAGCCGGATCGACGACGAGCACGCGGTTTTTCAAGGCCGCCAGAAGATAGCCGTTCCACACGCGGAGCGATTCTGCTCCTTTGATGCTTCCCGCCGGCAACAGGGTTTCGCGGTAATTACCGGAAGTATCGAAGACATGGAGGGCGCCCGAAACGGAATCGGCTATGTAGAGCCGTCCTTCGAGGAACGCTATCCCGGCGGGCGCGGCGAAACCGGCAAAGGCAAAGCCGGCCGTGCCGAAGGAAAACAGGGGCTTCCCTTCAGGATCGTACACTCCTACCCGCGCGTTGCCGTAATCGGTGACGTAAAAATTTCCCGCGTCGTCCGCGGCGACAAATTGAGGGCCGGATAAATCGCCGAGCCCCCGGCCCTTTTTCCCGAAGGAGAAAAGAAAGGAGCCGGAGGGAGAAAGCACGCTTACCCGGTCTGCGGCGACTTCCGTCACGGCCAGACGGCCGTCTTTCAGGCGAATAATATCGAAGGGACGATCGAAGCCTCCGACGGGACCGCGGGACCGGTCCGCCACGATTCCGTTCACGTCGAATCTGAGAATTTCATTGGAACCGTAGGCCGCTATCCAAAAGGAGCCGTCGCTCAAGGGAGCGACCGAAACCGGTTGGCGGAACAATATCCCGTTTTCGTTTTTTGCCCGGATAGACGCTGTTTCAACGAAGGGAGGCGCGTCGATGAACGAAGGCCTCAGCGTTCTCCGCTCGCGGACCACTTCGATGCGGTTCGATAAAAGGGTTCCCCCGTAACCTGCGTCCAGGGCGAATTGCCACTGTTGCAAGGCGGCGCCTTCGACTCCGGTTCGAAAATAGGATTTGCCCAGCCAGTCGAGAATGAGAGGCTCTCCCGGTATGAAGGAAAGAGCTTTTTCGAACACCAGAACCGCGTCGTTGAACGCGCCGCGGTGAAAGGCCTGAACGCCGCGCCTGAATTCCTCTTCGGCGAAGGCCTTGTCCGAAGCGGAAGGAGCCTGCGCAAAAACGGACGCGTGAATAAGGCCGATGCAAGAAAAAACGAAAAGGGTTCGCACGAGTCTGTTCATCGTCTCGCTCCCGGTGAGTTGATCGAGTGTTCAAGTATCTCCCGGAGATGGGAGCCGATTATCTGATTGTCCGGGGCGAACTCGCGCGCGCGCCGGGTATGATTCTTCGCCTCCGGCGAGAGTCCCAGCTTGAAATACACCCATCCCAGCGAATCAAGGTACGCCGGGTTGTCGGGCGAAGAATCGAGGGCTTTTTTGCAGAAGGATAAGGCCCGGGTGAGATCCCTGCCGGTATCGGCCAGAACATAGCCCAGCCCGTTCAAGGCGGTCGCGTTCGCCGGTTCAAGGCTCAACGCCTTTTCGTACCACTCGATGGAGGAATCGACGTCTCCGGTCTCCCAGGCGATGTATCCGAGAGAACAGAAAACCTGAACCGACTCGTATCCGGAATCGATGAGTTTGCGCAGCTCGAAATCGGCCAGGCGGGTTCTGCCGGTAAGGGTGTAAATCACGGACAGAAGCATCCGGCACTGGTAGACCCTGGCGAGATCGGTATCCGCGGTGACGACCTGCTCAAGATACACGAGGGCGTCGTCGTGGCGCTCCAGGCGGGCATAGCACAATCCGATGTAATAGGCCAGTTCGAGGTTGTTTTCGGGTTTGCCCGAAGGCACCTCGAGAAAAGCCGCGAGAGCGTCCGTAAATTTGCGTTCCTTATATAACTGAATGCCTTTTTTCATCGTATCAGCCATGGCTCCCCCCGGATCGACCCATTATAAACGAAACAAACGCGCTTGACCCGCATCGGGCTCGAGCGCGAACGGTTGGGACGCGATACGGGAAATCGACACGCAGCCCGACTCCACCGCTTCGAAATCGCTCTTTTCATCTCCGTCCGTTTGAATGTCTCCGCCCCTGAAGAAACTGTATTTGCAGCCGTCAGGCCCGTCGTGCATCAAGATGCTGTCACGGTAATCACGGCGGGAGACTCCGGTCATGCGGACGCCCGCGTATTCAGAGATTGAAGGCGCGTTCACATTTACGAACACATCCCGGGCGCACAACGACAGTAAAGCGCTGAGATTGTCGCGTATGAAGCCGGCGAGCGGCTGCCAGAGATATTCGTCCGTTTTGCTCACGAGGCTCACCGCTATCCCCGGAATTCCCGCGAACGAAGCTTGGCGGGCGGCGGCGGCCGTTCCCGAGTAGACTATGTCGGTGCCGAGGTTCGCGCCGCGGTTAATGCCTGAAACGATTGCATCGGGAATACAGGGCATGATGCCCTGGGAGCCGGTGATGGAACAGTCGACGGGCAGTCCGGTGCAGGAAAACTCTTTCGGACCGGATTGCTTAAAGCGCAGCGGTTCGTCCATGGTGATGCCGTGGGACACGCCCGAACGGTTCATCGATGGAGCCACGATCCACACGTCGTGATCCCGGGAGAGAGCAGAAGCGAGAACCTGCAAACCTTCAGAACTGAGCCCGTCGTCGTTGGTAACCAGAATATTCATAGGGCTCAGTATATCATAAAACCCGGGCGCCGCCAGCGGGCGCGACGATATGGCGGACCGGCTTGAAACCGAATATCCGTTCGTATTCCTCGGTGCGCTGGATATACACTGCCGCGTTTTCTTTGGGAACGATGGCGTAGGTGCAGCCGCCGAAGCCCCGTCCGGTCATGCGGGAGCACACCAGATCCGGCTGATCCGGAACGATGAACTCCAGAGCCCGCTTGACCAGCCAGTCGAGTTCCGGGCAGGAAATCTCGAAGCGGTCGCGCAGGCCTTCATGGGAGCGGTTGACGATCCGCGAAAAACCGAAGAGATCTCCGGCTTGGAGTGCGTTTACAGCCTCCCGCACGCTCTCGGATTCCCGTATGATGAAGATAACCCGGCGGCGAACCGATTCGGGAATCGATACGATTTCTTCCAGAATCTCTTCCGTCAATTGGTTAAAATCTGCAGGCGCGTCCGGATCCATTTTCACCGTCTCGTAAGCCCGTATGCACTCCTGTATTCTCCGGTTCAGCTCCTCGCGGGCGAGGAGGCGGGGAACGCTCGTGTCGGTGAGCACGATGGAATAGTTTTCGGAGGGAAACGCGATGAGTTCGGCCGTCACCCGGTTATGGTCTGTTTTTACGCAATAGCCTTCCCGCGCGGAAAGGGCGCACAGAATATCGGCCCGATGGGCGTAGGTTTTCAGGAAATGAGTGTTGGCGCGCTCCAGGATGGCGACGAGGACTGCTTCTTCCAGATCGGGAGCGTAGAGTTTGCGCAGAACGAGGGCGGTCGCCACTTTCAACGCGTTCGGCGTGCCGAGGCCGGCGTCGGCGGGAATCTCGGAAAGGATGGTGAAATTCAAGCCGGGTATCTGGATGCCGTATTCCATGAAGGAAGAAATCACGGCCTTCACGGAGTTAGCCCAGCGGTCTTCCTTGCGGTATTTCAGGTTCGATGCGGATATTTTCTTCCGTTCGTTGAGAGCCACGGAGTACAACCGGTAATTGGAATCCGTCCGGTGAGACACGCCGACAAAAAGCTCATGATTTATAGCCATCGAAAGGGTGTTTCCCCGGGCGAACCAGGTATGCTCACCCAGCAGGTGAAAACGTCCCGGTACAGCGGCCATCGCCTCCGGTTCGGTCTCAAATTCGCTGACATGGAAGGGCACAATTTTCTGCATAGCACTATAATATGGTCAATATTGAAACAATTCAACAAAAAACAGTAAAATAGATTCAATTATGACCCTACCAACCGCTCTTTTCATGACGGTCCTTTCGGCCGGTCTTCTGGTGCTGTCCATTCCGAACGAACTCATGCCCTTAGGTTCGTTTTCGATCGGCCTGATCGCGCTGGCCCCTCTCTATCTGGCTCTTCTCGGCAACAAAGGGAAAAGCCGCGCCGGATTGATGGGCGGACTGTTGATGCTGCTAGTGCATCTGGGGTCGAGCTTTTGGCTCGCGTACTTTAAGGAATTCGCGATATTCACCCTGGGGGCCTCGGCTCTCGGCTGTTTTCTCATCGGCGTACCGGCGGGCTTTGTATTCCGCTCGAGCGTAAAAATACGGCGTCCGTTGCGTCCCTTTCTGTTCGCGGCAGCGTGGACTGTGTGGGAATGGGGAAAATCGATCGGTTTTCTGGCCTACCCCTGGGGAACGGTGTCGATGTCCGCGCACCGGGCCTTGATTCCGGCTCAGATCGCGGAAATCACCGGCACCTGGGGAATATCCTATCTCATGGCTCTATTCTCCGCGGTTTTTGCCGAATGCGTATTCTCTGTCGCTTCAGGATCGATCAGAAACGATCTGAAGCGCAGCGCACCGCTTTTTAAAACGCTCGCGTTCTCCGCCTTTCTCTGGGGCGCGGCACTCTGCTTCGGTTCTTACCGGCTCGTCGCCCCCCGCTCGCCGTCCGGAACGCTCGCGGTGACCCTTGTGCAGCAAAACGCCGATTCGTGGGCCGACGGCGGGGCGAAAAAGGCGATGGAGACATCGCAGCGGCTGACGGGAGAATCCATCGCCGCCGCGGGCAAAAAGCCCGATCTCATCGTGTGGAGCGAGTCCACCCTTCCCTTTCCCTTCGCCGAATACCGGAACCGGTTCAAGCGCTTTCCTGAATCTTACCCCTTTCTGGATTTCTTGAAGGATACCGATGTTCCCCTCCTTGTCGGCGCTCCGGTGGTAGTGGACGAGGAAAACTGGGGGCTCTCGAATTCGGCCGTTCTCATTTCTCCTGAAGGAGTCGTGACTGATTGGCACGCAAAGGTTCAGCTGGTGCCCTTCGCCGAGTACATGCCCTTCACGGAATACGAGTGGGTGAGGAATTTCTTCGACGCCCTCGTCGGTTTCTCGCGAGGCTGGGTTCCCGGAACGAAGATCAAAAGCCTTGTTCTGCATACCGAAAATGCCGGAACCGTGCGCTTCGCCGCGCCCATTTGCTTCGAGGACGCGTTTTCTTCGCTGGTTGCCGGCTTCCATAATACCGGGAGCAACCTCCTCATAAACATGACGAACGACTCATGGTCGAAAACCGACAGCGCCGAATATCAGCACCACGCCGCGGCTCTCTTCCGGGCGATAGAACTTCGAACGACGCTTATCAGATCGACGAACGCCGGCTATTCGACCGTCATAAACGCCGAAGGCAGAATACTCGCCGATATGCCCCTGTTCGCAGAGGCCGCGATCACCGTCGACGCTCCTCTGTATCAGAACCGAACGACCTTCTACGCCCGATTCGGGAACTGGCTCCCCGCCCTCCTGGCTCTCGCCCTGATATTCGTTTTTATTTTCGTTCCGGAAACCCGAAAAAGAACTGTCCTTTTGGAAAAATGAAACAACGCCCCCTATTTATTGACACTTTCCGCCTCTTTCGTTAACCTGTTTTCATAAATGGTTAACAACAACTATTCCGACACTTCTGTATCCCAGCCGATGAAACACGGCTCGTCTGAAAGCGCGGCCGAAGGCCGCGGAAAGAACACCCGGGCGAAGGTCCTGGACATGCTGAGAAGCGCCGCGGGTGGCATCTCAGGCGAAGCAATGGCGGCCCAAATCGGAGTCAGCCGCGTAGCAGTGTGGAAGGCCGTCAAGGGACTGTGCGAGGCGGGATACGAAATAGCGGGAAATCCCGAAGGCTATGCGCTGGTGCGCGATAAGACGGACAGCATCGACGAATGGGAGTTCGGAGCGGACGCCCCGCGCTTTCGCCATCTTGAATCGACCGACTCGACGATGAACCGCGCGTTCGACGAGGCGCTCCGGGGAGCCGCGCACGGATTGGTGGTCACCGCCGACAGACAGCTCACCGGGCGGGGCATGTCCGGGAAAGCCTGGAATTCTGCCGCGGGCGGGCTTTTTTTCACGATTGTTACGCGGCCCGGACTCGCCGTATGGGATTCCCACCGCATGGTCATGGCGGCCCAGTGCGCCGCCGCAGAGGCTGTCCGCTCGGCGACGGGAGTCGAGTGTTCTCTGGATTGGCCGAACGATCTGCTTGTCGGATCAGGCAAAATCGGAGGAATTCTCGGAGAAGGACTGTTTTCAGGAACCACCCTGTCCTTCATGAATCTGGGGGTTGGCATCAATACCGGCGAACGTCCGGACATGCCCGGCACAGGCGCCGTAAACGGCGGCAGAAAAGAAATTCTCGATTTCTTTTTGAAAAATTTCGATCGCATTGATCCCGAGTCTCCCGGCCTCGCCTCGCGCTGGAATTCGAAGTGCCCGCGGATCGGACAGAGCATAATCGGGAAAACAGTCGGCGGCGCCCGGGTAGAAGGAGCTTTTCTCGGCATCGATGAAGCAGGACGCGCGCGGATACGGGAAGATAAAGACACAGGCGGTTATGGAGAACGGCTTTTTTCGCCGGGTTCCTTATCAATAGAAACAAAAGGATGGAGAAGATGAATCAACTCAAGACCAGCACCCTCAAATCGGTGTTCACCGCGGTATTCGCGGCTCTCATTTGCGCAGGATCGATTATGGCCGTGCCGATAGGGCCTGTCCCGATAGTCCTGCAAAACGCCTTCGCGGTATTGGCGGGCCTCCTGCTCGGACCGGTCCAGGGAGCCGGGGCGGTGGGACTCTTCCTCATCGCGGGGATGATCGGGCTTCCGGTATTCTCAGGCGGTAAAAGCGGATTCGCCGTGATCGCAGGGCCTACGGGCGGATACCTCGCAGGATACTTCATCGCCGCTCTTATCGGCGGCTACGCGGTGCAGCGCGCGTCCAAGGACAATCCGAAGCAAGCGCTTCCGATAATAATCAGCGCGTCGATAGCGGCCTTCGCCTGCATTTACATACCGGGAGTCCTCGTGCTGAAGAGGAGCCTCTCCTTGAGCCTCGCGGACGCGATCGCGAAGGGATTCATACCCTTTCTCATCGGCGACGCCGTGAAGATCGTCGCAATCGTTCCGATAACCCTGAAGCTCCGGCCGATAGTGGCGAGATATTTGTCCCAGGATGATTAAGCTGGATAACCTCAGGCGACGCTTTCCGGGGCAGGATAAGGACGCGCTGAAGGGCGCGACCTTCTCGGTACGGGACGGCGAGTTCGTCGTCATCGGCGGGGCGAACGGCTCCGGAAAAAGCGTGCTCATGCACCTGATAGCCTCCCTCGACAAGCCGACTTCAGGCATAGTCTCCTGCACGGACGCCGAAGGAAGGCCTGCTCGCGTGGGCCTCGTGTTCCAGGACGCGGACGCGCAGATTCTCGGCGACACCCCGCTTGAGGACGTTTCCGTGGGACCGAAGAACCTCGGCTTCTCCCGAACGGAAGCCGCCGCTATCGCGCGCGGGGCTCTCGCGCGTGCCGGTCTCGAAGGAAAGGAAGGCTTTCCCGCGAGAAGCCTTTCAGGAGGAGAAAAGAGGAGGCTCGCCGTCGCGGGGATTCTCGCGCTAGACGCCCCGATAATCATCCTTGACGAGCCGTACGCGAATCTCGACTGGCCCGGAGTCGCCCAGGTAAACGGAATAATCAGGCAACTGAAAAACGAAGGACGGACAGTCATCGTGCTTACCCACGAGCTTGAAAAGGTGCTGGCTCTCGCCGACCGGCTGATGGTTCTCTATCAGGGAGAAATCGTGTGGGACGGGGAACCCCGGGAGGGACTGCGGAGCGCTCCGCTTGAAAAGTGGGGAATACGAAATCCGCTTGCCTCGTATTCGGGCGTCCAGGATCTTCTGTGGGAGTCCGGCGTATGAAATCCGGCCATCTTTTTTCCTATAATACAGCCGAAACTCCCATCCACCGCCTGCCCGCGCTTTTAAAGCTCGCCTGCGTTACCGCTTTAACGGCGGGGGTGTTCTTTTTTCCCGCGGCAGCTCTCGCGGGAGCGACCGTTTTTCTGGCCGTTTCGGCCGTTATCGCGATGATCGGCCTTGATCGCGCCGCTGCCCTGGCAAAAACGTTCGCCGGATACAGCCTCTTTATCGTTCTGGTCCGCTTCCTTAAAATCCCGGAGAGCACTGAAACCCTCGTCCCGGAATTGCGGGATACCCTGCTCTATCTGTGGCGCCTCTTCCTCGCCCTCGGCTTTGGAACGATTCTCTACGCCACCACTTCCGCGCTCGAATTGCGCAACGCCCTGGAAGACCTGCAGAATTCGATATACTCGCGTCTGAAATGTTCCGCCTTTTTGCCGGACATCGCGTTTTCGCTCTCGCTCACGATCGCCTTCATCCCGAGAATTTTCGATCTTTGGCAGGAAATCAATCTCGCCTGGAACGCCCGGGGAGGCGGCCGTTCGCGAAGCCCGGCAGCCGTATACAGGCGTATTGCTTCCCTTGTGCCCCTGCTGCTCATTCGCCTCCTCGACGCGGCAGCCCGCACCGAGCGCGCCATCCGCAACCGCAAGCCTCTGTAGCGAGAAACCGTTTCTTCAGGAAGAGTCAAGCTCTCTTCACCACAAAAAATTCCCTATAAATCTCATTGTCAAACACCAGCAATGGTGTTATAGTGAGTCTTGTTGTTCAGATACACCATATCTGGCACACTACAGATAGAGGTAATAAAGATGAGATGTCCCCACTGCGGGAGTTTTGACGACAAGGTCATAGAATCGAGAACCCTTGCAAACGGAGACAGCATACGGCGCAGACGGGAATGCATCGGCTGCGGCTACCGTTTCACCAGCTATGAACGGATAGAAGAAAAACAGTTCATGGTGGTAAAACGGGACGGAAGACGCCAGCCCTTCGACCGGAAAAAACTGGAGCATGGAATCCAGCGGGCCCTGGAAAAAAGACCCGTCTCCGGCATGACGATAGAAAACATCGTTAACGAGATAGAGGACCAGGCGGTGATGGCGGGCAAGGCCATCCACGAAATCCCGACCTCCGATCTTGGAGAAATGGTGCTCGCGAAGCTCTCGGCGGTCGATAAGGTGGCCTATATCAGGTTCGCCTCGGTATACCGGCATTTTGAAAATATGGATGAATTCATAGCGGAAGTTAATAAAGTGGGAGGCGAACATGGCAGCATCTGAATCTACGGAACAAACTCAGGGAGTTTTCCCCGAATGGAAGCATTTTCTCGGCACCTCGAAGGACCCGGAGACGCAATCGTTCATCCGCAACGTTGTAAAACGATCCGGAGAAATCACCTCCTACGATAGATCAAAGATAGAAAACGCCGTCGGGAAGGCCCTGGCCGCCGTAAAAGGCGCGGCTGATCCCGACCGCGCGAAGGAACTCACCGACAGAGTCGAGGAGCGCCTTCGCGTCATGATGGCCGGCAGGCACTCCCACTCCATCCCCGCGATCGAGGAAATTCAGGATATTGTAGAAAGCGTATTGATCGAAGAGAAGGAAGTCCAGGTTGCGAAAGCCTACATCCTCTATCGAGCGCGACACGACGCAATCCGCGACGCGGAAAAACTCCTCCTCGACATCGACGAGACGATGGACGGATACCTCAGCCAGGCGGATTGGCGCGTAAAGGAAAACGCGAACGTCAATTATTCGCTCGGAGGCCTCATACTCCACAACTCGGGAACGATAACCGCGAACTATTGGCTCAAGAACATATACCCCGAAGAAGTGGCCGAGGCTCATAAAAGCGCGGCCTTCCACATCCACGATCTATCGATGTTCTCGGGATATTGCGCGGGATGGTCGATCCGCCAGCTCATCGCGGAAGGCCTCGGCGGTGTTCCCGACAAAATCACCTCGAAACCGGCTCGGCATCTTTCGACCCTCATACAGCAGATAGTCAACTTTCTGGGCATCATGCAGAACGAATGGGCGGGAGCCCAGGCATTCAGCTCCTTCGACACCTATCTCGCTCCCTTCGTTAAAAAGGACAGCCTTACGGACAAGGAAGTAAAGCAGTGTCTGCAGAGCTTCATTTACGGAGTCAATACGCCGAGCAGATGGGGAAGCCAGGCGCCGTTCACGAACATCACGCTCGACTGGAACTGCCCGCTTGATCTGGCTTCCAAGCCCGCTGTGGTCGCCGGCGAGGACATGCCCTTCACCTACGGCGAATGCCAGACTGAAATGGACCGAATCAACCGCGTGTTCATCGAGCTTATGCTCGAAGGAGACGCGGCGGGACGCGGTTTCCAGTATCCCATTCCGACCTATAACATCACGGCCGACTTCGACTGGTCGAGCCCGAACGCTCAGCTTCTGTTCGAGATGACGGCCCGATACGGAACCCCGTATTTCCAGAACTTCCTCAATTCGGATTTGAACCCCAGCGATGTGCGCTCCATGTGCTGCAGGCTCCAGCTCGATAAGCGGGAGCTCCGCAAGCGAGGAGGAGGACTGTTCGGCTCGGACGAGTTCACCGGCTCGATCGGCGTAGTCACCATAAACATGCCGCAAATCGCCTATCTTTCACGCACAGAGTCCGAGTACTTCTCGAGGCTCGACTTTTTGATGGAACAGGCGAAGATCAGCCTTCAGCTCAAGCGCAAAGTAATCGAACGCCTGCTCGAGGGAGGTCTTTTTCCCTACACCCGGCGATACCTTACCCATCTCAACAACCACTTCTCTACCATCGGAATCTGCGGCATGAACGAGTCGTGCCTCAATTTCCTGGGCGTCGACATCGTCAACCCGCGAGGCAAGGCTTTCGCCGAAAAGGTGTTGATGCACATGAGGCAGAAACTGGCCGATTTCCAGGAACAAACCGGAGACCTGTTCAATCTCGAGGCGACTCCCGCAGAAAGCACCTCGTACCGCCTCGCGCGCCACGACAAGAAAAAATATCCGGACATCATCGTCTCGGGAGACGCCGATCCCTTCTATACGAATTCGAGCCAGTTGCCGGTGCAGTACACCAGCGACATATTCGAAGCCCTGGATCACCAGGAATCGCTTCAAACGAAGTATACCGGCGGAACCGTGTTCCACATCTATCTCGGCGAAGCGGTCAAGGACTGGGAATCATGCCGGGACTTGGTCAAATCGGTCGCGGCGAACTACCGGATACCCTATTTCTCGGTATCCCCGACTTTCTCGGTATGCCCCATACACGGCTATATCAACGGGGAGCATTTCGAGTGCCCGACCTGCAAGGCCGAGCGCGAGGAAGTGCTGGCGATGCGGCTTTCCGAGCTTGAACTCGAACGAAAAACCGCGGAAAAAAGCGTATAAGCGCGCAATGAAAACACGCAGATTCTGTTCGGGCTGTCAGCAAGCGAACAGGATCGAAAAAATAAAAACGTCCCGGGAGGGGAAAGTATGAGAACAGTAACAGAGATCGACGCCGACATCGCGAGGGTCAGGGCAGAGATGCAGAACGTGCATGGAACCACGACGGAAGTCTATGCGCGGATCGTCGGATACTATCGATCGGTGCGGAACTGGAACCGCGGAAAACGTGAAGAATATAATCACAGGAAATTGTTCATCGCCGATGAACAAAGAATTGAAGAACATATGGGCGCTTTCGACCTCGTCCAGGTTCCCGGAAAGAACAGCAACGCCGTAATTTCGGAAACCTGCGCTATTGAAACTGCTCAGGCGGAAGGCGAGGCGCGCTACGAACTGTATGTGCGGAAAACCTGTCCGAACTGCCCCCCGGTAAAAGAATGCTGTACATCCCTGCCCCTCTCCGGCGAACAGATCGACGTGGACACTCCCGAAGGATTCGCCCGCGCGTCTGCGCTGGGGGTGTTTTCGGCGCCGACGGTGATCTTCTTCGATCAGTCGGGGCATGAAACCGGCAGGGCCCATTCCGTTAAAGAAATCCGTTCGCTGTCGAACGCGTACGCGGGCGAACCGGTTCTCTCCTTTTAAGGCGACTGCGCTATGAAAGTCGGGCTTTTAAAAACAAGCCTGGTAAATTTTCCGGGCCGCGTTTGCGCGGCCGTTTTTTTACCCGGATGCAATCTTCGCTGTCCATTCTGCCACAACGGCGAGCTCGCTTGCGCCCCGGTCGCTACAGGACCGTCCGGCGGAACCGGGGAAACGGAATCCTATGTGGAGATTGAGGAAGCGTATGCCCATCTTGAAAAGAGATCCAGGGTTTTAGGCGGTCTTGCGATCTCGGGCGGCGAGCCCTTTTTATCCCCCGCCCTGCCGGATCTGATACGAAAAGCCCGCAATCTCGGCCTGCAAGTCAAAATCGATACGAACGGTACGCTCACGGACAGGCTGAAAACCTTTCTCGCGGACCCTGAACTGAGGCCGGATATGATAGCGGTGGATGTGAAAACCTCTCTCAGCCGATACGGAGAATTAGCTATCGAAGAACGCGCAGGACCGCGGTTGGCCGAAGAATTGCAGAAAACGCTTCAAATACTGAAGGACGAAGCGTTGCGCGGCGGCAACGCCTCTCGCCCGCTTCGCGTAGAATACCGCACGGTATTGGTACCCGGTCTTGTCGGAGAAAAAGAATTAAGGGAAATAGCGTCTCTGCTTCCCGAATCGGCCGACTGGGAACTGGCGGGCTTTATAAGCGGAGTCTGCCTCGATCCGGCATGGAACGAGAAAACGCCGTACGGACCGGAAGAAACCCGCCGCCTCGCCTCCCTTGCCCAAAGCCTCATTCCCGGAGCAAAACTGAGATAATCAGTTCTTCCCGTAGAATGGATCGACGCAATCCGCTCCCGGCGTATGCTCCCCGAGAGCGGACTTACCGGTTTTATTTCAGCAACATTTTCGCGGCTTTCGACGTAACCTCGGAGAAATCAGTCAAATCGGCGCTGAGCACAACTTTCGAACCTTCCACCGCGATTCCGCCCATGGCGTCTATCCAGTTTTCGGAAAGGCGCAGATTGGCCGCTTCTTTTCCCCCGCTCATGCTGACGGCGGCCGCTACCTTTCTGATTCCTTCTGCGGTTGCCCGCGCGACAGCGACAATCTCGGAAGCCTCGCCTTCCGCTTCATTGATCATCCGCTCCTTTTGGCCTTCGCTCAAGTTTACGGCTTCCTCATAGGCGCCCTTTGAAAGATTGATTTTCGTTTCCATCTCTCCGAGCGAACGGGCTATTTCAGCGCGCTTTTCTCGTTCGGCCTTCATCTGAGCTTCCATCGCATCCATAATCGAATCCGAAACTTTAATATTCTGTATTTCGTACCGGTTCACCTTGACGCCCCAGGGATCAGAGGCCTCGTCGACTGCCTTCACCACAGAAGCGTTGATCATCTCGCGGGCTTCGAAGGTGTTGTCGAGTTCGAGCTGGCCGATCACCGAGCGCATCGTCGTCTGCGCGAGGAGCACGGTGGCTACTCCGTAGTTCTTGATGCCGTAGCTCGCCTTCTTAGGATCCATTACCTGAACATAAAGCACGCCGTCAACCCGCACCTGCACGTTATCCTTCGTAAAGCAATCCTGGGCCGGAACGTCGATGGACTGTTCCTTCAGAGTCTGGCGATACCTGACCTTGTCGAGGAAGGGAAAAAGCACGTGAAAACCAGCTTCCAGCGTTCTGCTGTAGCGTCCGAGCCGCTCCACGATGAGGGCGGTCCGGTTCGGTACGACGCGTACGCTCCGGAACAGCGTGACCACAAAAATAAAAGCGAAAACAGCCAAAAAGACTAACAAGGGCATAAACGGATTCATCAGGATTTACCTCCACGCGCAACGGTGTTTTTCACGAGATCGGCGACTACGGCCAGGCCGGCAAGTTCTTCCGGATAGACGGAAACGTCGCAGCGTTCAAGCACGGATCTGAAACGCTTGATGTAGCCTTCCGCAAGACGGATTCCCATGGCGGTTTGTCCGCCGGGAACCGAGAGCGCTTCGGCCACAAGGGACAAGCCTTCAGCCGTGGCGGTGCTCGTGATTTCGATCGATTTGGCCTGTCCTTCGGCTATGTTGATTTTGCGCTGGCGCTCTCCCATGGAGCGGTTGATCGCGTCCTGCTTGTTTCCCCGGGAAACGTTGATGAGGGCTTCGCGCTTGCCCTCGGATTCCAGGATGTTCGCGCGCTTGATTCGCTCAGCCCGCATCTGGCTTTCCATCGCTTCAAGGATAGTATCGGTCGGGGTGATGTCCCTAATTTCGTAGCGGGTAACCTTGATGCCCCAGTTGTCGGATGCTTCGTCGAGGGCCCTGACGATGTTGTCGTTTATCGAGTCTCGTCCGCAGAAGGTTTTATCCAGCTCGAGCTTGCCGATTTCGCTGCGCATCGTGGTCTTCGCGAGCTGCGCGACCGCGTAGCGGTAATTGTCGATGCCGTAGCTCGCCTTGACCGGGTCGTACACTTTCAGATACAGAATTCCGTCGACCTCGACCTGCACGTTGTCCGAGGTGATGCACACCTGCGGATCGACGTCGACCGCTTCCTCTTTCAGGTTCTGGCGGTAGGCGATCCGGTCGATAAAAGGAAACAGCAAATGAAAGCCTGCCTCGAGGGTTTTCGTGTATTTTCCCAGGCGTTCCACGACAAAGGCTTCCTGTTCGGGAACCACGACTGCGATCTTGAACAACACGATAACGAAGATCGCCGCAATCAGGTAGACTAAAAACACATCCATTTCAACACTCCTTTTTCAACATACAGACTTTCAGGATTTTTCTACAATATAAGTCACGTTGTCTCGCGCTACGATGCGGGCATGGCTTCCCGCCGCGATTGATTCGCCGGTCGTCCGCGCTTTCCATGTTGTACCCCTGAAGCGTATCCTGCCTTCCGCGGGAGGCTCGATGGCATCGACTACATCCACCACTTCTCCGACCCCGTCTTCCGGAGAAGTCCCCGAAGCACCGTTGAAAACAGTCCCTTCGAAAATTTTCGCGAACTTTTTCCGCATGAAAACAAGAGAAACGATGGAAAAAAGGACGAATAACATAATTTGAAGCCATACTGCGGCCCCTACGAAGGGAATCAGCGTGCATAATGCGGTCGCCAGGGCTCCAAGGCCGAAAAAGAAAATAACGAATCCCGGAATCAGCATTTCAAGGCCGATGCAGCCGACGCCGATCAGAGCCCATATAAACCATGATCCTATCATGAAAACCTCCGAATGTACCTTTAGTATAACACGCGGCCGGCCGATCCTGACCTTGACTTTTATACTTTCCCGGAAAATACTTAAGAAACAGCGATAATCCCAGGGGAAGGCCGATGATCAATACAAAAATAGCGATGCGCCGACTGACCGACGAAATACAATATCTTACGCTTTTAATATCGAGCCTAATAATCATAGTGGTGCTGGTATCCTTGATCGGCCTCATCACGCTGAATATGTTGAAATCCCATCAGGAACAATCCCTTGTGACCGCAGATGAAACTGCGGCGATTCTCAGGGAGCCGCTGTACAATCTGGACGAGGTGCAGGCAGTCAGAATCGGAGAAGCGCTTCTCTCGTCGGGAAGAATTTCGGGCATTACGATTTCCTCTACCGCCACCGGCTTGATTCTCTCCACCAAAATCGCAGAATCGTCGCCTCTCATTCCGTCGATACAGAAACAGATTTATTACAACGACCTCGAATTGGGCATTATTACCCTCGAATTTTCGGACAAGGACATCAGAACCACCGTGATGCCGCTCTTGCTGTTCGCGGTCATCGTCATCCTCGCCGTAATCATCGCGAATACGCTCGCTCACCGGTGGCTTCTTACCCGGCGCATCGCGGCGCCGCTGAAAGCGATTCTCAACGGACTGAACGACATAGCAGCGGGAAACTACGAATGCGTTATACCGGAAACGCCCTACAAAGACGTTAATCTTCTGGTAAGCGTCATCAACGATATGGGCGCAAAAATCCGCGCTAAAAATCTGGAACTCGTTGAGGTGAACAACTCCCTGGAGCTTCGGGTGCAGGAACGGACGGTCGAGCTGCAGAATTCGATTCAAGAATTCCACCTTGCGCAAGATAAGCTGATCGAGTCCGGGAAACTGTCCGCGCTCGGACACCTGTCCGCCGGCATCGCGCACGAGCTCAATACCCCGCTCGGAGCCATCCTTTCCTCGAATAATCTCATCATGAATTACTTCGACCGGCTGGAGCTCAAGCTCGCCGAGTTCCTCATCGAACTGGAGCCTCACGAAAGAGAGCTCTACCAGCAGATGCTCGAGCAGGGTTTCAAAGCTTCCCATAACCTTGAAATCGTCCGCCAGGATAGACAGAAGCTGCGGCAAATGGAAGCTGATCTGGAATGGAACGAAATTCCGAATCAAAAGAGAGTCGCCGAACTTCTTTCAGATATCGGAATCAATCAGCTCGTCCCCGATACCTTGTTCCTCCTTAAAACAGAGAGAAACGCGGCAATACTCGAGCGGGCCTCGGAAGCGGTGCAATCGCGAAAAATGTCGGAGATAATCAACGTTGCCGGGCAGAAGGCGTCGACCGTGGTTTCGGCGCTTCGCTCGTATCTTTCCTCCGAACAGAATGATGAAAACACTGAAATCGACTTGAACGACAACATAGACCGCATACTGACCCTCATGAACAACATGCTGAAATACGGCATAAAAATTGAACGCAAATACGGACTCGCCCGCACCATGGGATCGGCCGACAAGCTCGGCCAGGTATGGATGAACATCATTCGAAACGCGGCGGAAGCAATGAATTTCCGCGGCGAATTGACCATCACGACCGGTAAAAAAGGAGACGCGGTATTCGTAACATTCGAAGACGACGGGCCGGGCATTCCGGAAGAGCATATAGATAAAATTTTCACCCCTTTTTTTTCCACAAAGAAACAGGGAGAAGGCATGGGTTTGGGACTGGATATTTGCAAACGCATCATCGAGAATCATGGGGGGACAATAGAAGTGCAAAGCAGGCCGGGCTCGACGATCTTTACGATAACTCTCCATACCCTGCAGGAGGAAACGGCCAATGGATAAGAAAAAAGCCATCCTCTGCGTAGACGACGAGGCTATCATACTCCATGCTCTTGTTCATGAACTTAAAAGCAGTTTCGGCGACGAGTTCATCTATGAAAAAGCGACGGACGCGATTTCAGCTTTCGACATAATCGATGATTTATCGAAAGAAGGAGTCAAGCTCATACTCATCATCTCCGATTGGCTCATGCCGGGAATACGCGGAGACGAATTTCTGGAAACGGTAGCGAAAACGCATCCGGACGTAAAAGCGATAATGATAACCGGACAGGCGGACGAAGAGGCAATGAAGAAAGTAAGAGGCAACTCTGCCGTTTATGCCGTCCTCCGCAAACCGTGGAACAGCGAAGAATTGCGGAGCATCGTGCGGTTCTGCTGCACAGGAGATCGACATGAATAAGCCCCGCATCATTTGCGTGGACGATGAGGCCATTATCCTTCAAAGCCTGAAGCAGGAACTGAAAAGCGATCCGTTTTTTCAGGATTACGCCATCGAAGTCGCCGACAGCGGTCCGCGCGCGCTGCAGCTGATCGAAGAACTCTTACAGGAAGACATTGAAATCCCTATCATAATCTCGGACCAGCGCATGCCGTCGATGAAGGGAGACGCATTTCTCGTCGCCGCGCACAATATAGTTCCCGACGCATATAAAATCCTGCTGACAGGCTATTCCGATCTTGAGGCCGTCGTTCATCTCGTAAATCATGACATACTCTACCGATACATCTCAAAGCCCTGGGATAGAAACGATCTGTCCCTTACGCTCAGAACGGCCTGCAAAGCATGGAACCAGAAAAGGTTGATCGCAGCTCAACAGAATAAAATTGAAAACTTGACGATGGCCATGGTCACCACCCTTGAAAGCGCGAATTTCTTTTTCGACGAAGAAACGGGAAACCACATCCGGCGCATTTCACGAATCTCAGCCTTCATCGCGGTAAAAGCGGGTTGCGACGAAGAATTCGTCAAAAACATCAGGATGTACGCTCCGCTCCACGACATCGGCAAAGTCGGCGTGGGCAAGGAAATTCTCTTGAAGCCCGCAAGTTTGACGCCGGAAGAATTCGAACAGATCAAAACTCATGTCGTCATCGGCCATCAAATCATCAATAGCGAAGCCATAGATTCCATCGCGAAGAACATCGTCCTCTATCATCATGAAAAATGGGCAGGGTCCGGCTACGTCAACGCACTTCAGGGGAAAGATATCCCCCTGGAAGCGCGCATCGTCTCCATCGCGGACGTATTCGACGCCTTGGTGAACAAACGCGTCTATAAGCCGGCGTTCAGCCTGGAGAAAGCTTTGGAGATTATCGAAAGCGAACGCGGAAAAAGCTTCGATCCGCATCTCGTCGAAACATTCCTCCATGCCGTCGCTCAGCTCGATGATCCTCTATCCTACTTTGAAGAAGACCACTGAGCGAGACGTTTCATTTTTTCGAGTACTGCGCAGAATAGCGGGCCGCCAGGCGAATAGCCTCTACCATGCTCGTTTCGCGTGCTATGCCCTTCCCCGCGATATCCATTGCCGTACCGTGATCCACGGAAGTCCGCAGAATCGGCATTCCGCCGGTCACCGCTATGGTGCGGTCGAAATCCACCGTCTTCGTGGCGATATGCCCCTGGTCGTGATAGAGGGAGAGCACGCAGTTATACCTTCCGGACAACGCAAGATGAAACACAGAATCCGCGCCTATCGGACCTTCTATCCGATATCCCATTGCCTGCAATTCCTTGACAGCGGGCTCGACCTCCTCGACCTCCTCCGTTCCGAAAAGTCCATGCTCCCCGGAATGCGGATTCAAACCCGCCACAGCCATCGTCCCTTCGGTTACGCCCAGCATCCGCAACGCTTCGAAGCACCGAACCGCGTACTCGATAATCCGGTCCTTCTTCACCAGATCGCACGCTCTTCGGAGCGAAACATGGCGCGACAAAAAAAACACGCGCATTCCCCTCACCTCGAACATCGTGAGGGGATCTTTTGTTCCGGTCAACGAGGCGAATATCTCGGTGTGGCCGATAAAATCGACCCCGCCCGCCTTCAAGGCTTCCTTGTTGATCGGCGTCGTCGCAACTGCGTCTATCCGGCCGCTCATAGCGAGCTCCACCGTCTTTTCAATATATTCGTAAGCGGCGCGACCGCACATTCCCGAAACCTCGCCTTTTTTGAATACCGAAAAATCGACATTGGCGAGGTTCAACAGATTAAGAACATCCGGCTCCCAAAGAGCCTCCGCCGGAGTCGAAACCTCCCGTATAACGAACGCAACTCCGGTCGAATTCATCGCGTCTTCAATCACCCGGCGATCGCCTACCACAAGCACGCGAGCAGAAGCCGCGACTTCTGCCGATTTCAACGCCTTTACAATAATCTCCGGCCCGATTCCCGCAGGATCGCCCAGAGGAACTCCAATAATCGGTAGAGCCACTCGTTTCTCCTTTTGATAGCCTCGTATAACATTTTTCTTCTTTTTCTTTCCCGACTGCCGTATATTATAAATATAACTGAATTTTGGGAGGACGTTTATATGGAAAAGAAAAAACCTGAAGCCGTAGAGGCAACACCTGAAAAAGACTCGAAATCCGCCGCTCTGGAAGATGCACCCGTGTGCACAAAATCCTTCGATCCGGAAAACTCGCGCTACGCCGACGACGACGATGCATGTAAAAACGGAGAAGGATAATTCATATCGAGGCAGGGAGCGATACGAAGGGAGCACAACCAACCGCGCAGCCGGCGCGTTCGCTAGTCGATGCAGGGGCGCGATCGTCATCGCTGAACTGTTAGGTGATTTCGCATAAGATGGTGTATACTATTGCATAATGATGCAGAATGTCGAACGTACTTTCATACGAGAGATACTCACGGCTATGCTATTCTTGCTCCCGTTTCACTATCTCGCAGGACAACCGCTTACACTTCTTGCCTTTGAGTATCCACCGATATATCAGAATGAGGAAAACCCGGGAGTAGCGTGTGAAATAGCTCTTGCCGCTTTTAAGGAAGCGGATATAGAAGCTGTATTGTCTTTTTTACCGGTAAAACGCATGATAGCGTCGCTCTCTGCCGGCGAAGCCCATGCTGCGATCGGAGGAAGGATCCTTTTTAAACACGAGCTAACCTCGGGAACTGTTGCGCCTTCGAACACAATCATGCATGTCCTTCAAACATTTATCTACGATACCCGAAGATTTCCCGAAGGTTTGAACTATTCGTCATTAACTGAGCTATCACCTTACCGAATCGGAGTATTGAACGGAAGCGGAATAATGGAGTTTCTAAAAAAAGAATCAGCCCTTACATTGATTCCCAACACAATACACGAAGGATCGGCAAGGCAGTTATATCATGGATGGATAGATTTGTGGGCGATTGTAGACCTGACGGGATTAGCGTATATTCGAAACCTCTACCCGGCCGAAAATAAATCGTTTAAAGCATATTCCCTGCCGTATGAAATCGGAGATATAACTGTTTTTTTCTCGGCAAAACAAGATCCCGAAGGAATATTGAATGCAAGTTTCACAGAAGGATTCAAGAAGATTCTCTCAAACGGAACCTATTTAAAAATCCTCCAGTCGTATTACGGCGAAACATCGAGTATCCCTGAAGAAGCATTAGCTCCCGAATTAATACTTCATTAAATTGTTATAAAACATTACACTGCTGTCCAAGATAAATAGAACTATTTTAAAAACCCGATTTCCGTGATACAGTTTTGTTACCACACAAACCTTTACCACAAAAGGAAATCGGGTATGAATAACTATAACACACTTTTTGGACAGCTTCTATCACAAGTTAAGAGACCTGAATTTGATAAACTGTGCAAAACGATGGAATCAGACAAATTCCGAAAAGATTTCAATACATGGGATCAATTCGTTGTCATGGCCTTTGCGCAAATAACTAGACAAAACGGCCTGCGTAGTATTCAAAATGCAATGAATTGCCAAAAAAAATCTTTTTACCATCTCGGCCTGAACAAAGAAATAAAACGATCAACGATTTCATACGCAAATAAAAATCACGGCTCCGAGTTTTTCGAGTCCTTGTATTATCAATTATTTTCAACGCTTGAGCGCGGCGCACGTAAGTTGACGGAAAAGAAACTGTATGCCGTAGATGCAACCACAATCGGATTTTCTCTGAATGATTTCCCATGGGCGAAATTCAGATCGACAAAAAGCGGTGTTAAGATCCATGTGAAATATGACGTTGGCGAATCAGTTCCGGAATATTTGTTCATTACTAATGCAGAAGAGCATGAGAACAATACGCTTGGAAAAATGAATCTTAAGAAAGGCGATATTGTTACCTTTGATAAGGGATACAATAACTACGCTCAGTTTTCTGATTTTTGTGATAACGGTGTCTATTTCGTTACCAGACTTAAAGATAATGCCTCTTACAAAGTAATTAAACGAAGAAAAACGCATACCACAAAGATATCGAGCGACCATATCATTCAGTTTACCGGCCAGGTTGCAAAAAGCAAATGCCCAAATGAACTCAGGCGTATTCGGACCGTTGATAATGAGACTGGAAGCGCAATTATTTTACTTACGAACATGATAAGCTGCAGCGCGGAAAAGGTTGCTGAAATATACCGAAAGCGTTGGCACATAGAACTCTTTTTCAAAACTATTAAGCAAAACCTGAAAATAAAACGTTTTTATGGAACCTCTGAGAATGCGGTAAAAACGCAGATTTGGATTGCTATGATCGTTTACCTTTTGTATATAATGCTCAAAAAATCGACAGGCAGTATAACGAAATGCTTCACACATTTTATTTCGGAAATCTCTGTTTCATTATTCCAACGTATTGATTTGAACCTTTGGTTTGCCGGGTCGTCGCCGCCAGTTTCTGTTCACGCTCCAGATGTCAGTTGTATGCAATTTGAGCTTTGTCTATGAAATTATCTTGGACAGCAGTGAAAACATTAACAAAATTTGACCTTGCTAGCCCAATAATGTATCTTTACTACACAAGGAGAACAACAATGTTGTCGGAAAAACTGAAAAAAGCGTTAAACGAGCAAATTAACAAGGAATTCTATTCATCGTATCTGTATCTTTCCATGGCGTCTCATTTCGACGCTAATGCACTTCCAGGATTTGCGAGCTGGATGAAGATGCAAGCGCGCGAAGAATGGGAACACGGAATGAAGTTCTATGAGTATCTGTACGAAGCAGGTTCTGAAGTACAGCTGGAAGCGATAGCGAAACCGCCCGTAAAATTCGGAACGCCGAAGCAGATATTCGAAGAAACATACAAACATGAACAGGGAGTGACGGCTTCGATAAACGCTCTCTTTGAATTGGCGAAGGCGGAAAAAGACCCCAAAACAGAAGTAATGCTCCACTGGTTCATCAACGAACAGGTTGAAGAAGAAAAGAACGACAGAGATATTCTGGACATGCTTGATAAAGTTGGCGACAGCCATTTCGGACTGCTGCAGCTCGACCAGCAGGTCATGGCCCGGCGCGCCGCAGACTGAAATAGTTAGTCCCTCTGATGAATGAATCATCGGAGGGACGTATTTTGCAAGTAATTATATACAAAAAAAGGTACTTACCGCGATGCAGTAAGTACCTTTCTAATCTTAGCGGCAATAGGGCTTGAACCTATGACCTAACGGATATGAGCCGTTTGCTCTACCGACTGAGCTATACCGCCGTGATGTAGCGACACAGTATCAAATCGTAAAAAAAAAGTCAAGCAGACTCATATAAGCATATTTTCGCGCGCCGCCCTCCATAACCGGGAATTGAACGTTGGCGTCTGCATAAATTCTTCCCTCATGCCGTTGTCCGATATATAATTCGCGCGCTTCTGCATATACTTGAACGCCATGCTCAGCCATACGGACATATCCGCCGCAGGAACCGTGCCCGCTCTGAGGCCGTAGTCCCAGGCGAAATAAAAATATACGGCCGCCCAGGGATCCTTGGCGTCCAGCGCTTCGCGGGAAAGCACGGCGAGTTTGGAAATATCCGGGGAAGAATTAAAACGGACATCCCATACTGCCTGATAGAAAGAATACATTCTTTCCAGAACGGAAGGTTCACCGGAAGCGCAATAACATCGGTCTTCGGCAAGCGCGAATCCGCTCGACCAGTCG
Organism: Teretinema zuelzerae; assembly: GCF_021021555.1. Lineage (NCBI taxonomy): Bacteria > Pseudomonadati > Spirochaetota > Spirochaetia > Treponematales > Treponemataceae > Teretinema > Teretinema zuelzerae. The sequence continues at coordinate 389,603 of NZ_JAINWA010000003.1, forward strand.
AAGGTTGCTGGAGTAAACAGTCGCCGCTTCGAATCGACGGCTTCCTGAAAGAGCGGATGCTTGGCCGGAGAAAACCCGGCCAGAGGGCGGCCGGACAATAAAGCGGACTCGGCAAGAAACACAGCGGCTTCGGGAATCGCGCCAAGATGAGAAGATAATATGCTTTCCGCCGAGGCGAAGCGATTTTGATGCATGATGGAACGCGCATACCAGACGCGGCAGAGCGGATCGGCCCCGGGGATTCCATGCGCATCGGCAAGCGCTGAGGCTGTCTGGAAAAGCAGTTCGGCCTGCCTGTAGGCTCCCAGTTCGAATTGAACGCGGCCCTTCATGAACACATGCAGAATTTCTCTATCCTTGGCGTAATACTCCCCGACAGGCTTATCAAGAGAATCGAGCACGCATAATGAAAAATGATAATTCCCCATCACGAAATAGACCATCGCCATGTCGAATCTGGTCGCGATAACGGCCGAAGGATCATGCATCTTTTCGGCGTTTTCAAGCGCATACTCCAGATACACGATGGAATCGTCGGCTTTCTTTTGCACCAATGACAGAAAGGCTATCAGGGAAAGAGAGCGATATTCGCCGGAGAGCGCGCCCGCTTTTTGAAATCTGTGAAGGGAGCGGCGGACGAGCGCGGCGGACTCGTCGATTTTCCTGTCCTGATACGCCGCTAACGCTTTTAGGAATTCCGTAAGAGATTCCCGCACTTCCGGCGAAGAAAACGAACACGAGTCGTCTGAACAAGACTCTAATGTTTCCGTACCGCGTAAAAGACAATTTAGTTTAAAATCGTCGGGAATCGAAAACGAAAGAGTTTCCAAAACCTTGGACAACGATGAAACGGGCTGAAGCTCGCCCTTCTCGTATTTTTTCCACAAATATCCGGCAAACGTCTTGTCGAGTTTAAATACCCGTTCGCCTAAGCGCTTTCGAAGACTCTCGATTAAAAGCCGGTTGAAGGTCCGGAATTCACGAGAATCGGAGAGCATCCCTTCGGAATAAAGCAAGGTGCCGAGTGGAATCAAAAAAGGGGAATCCTTTCCCAAGTACTTAAAAAACGCAGGCAGTTCGTCAGTAAAAAGACAAGATAAGGCGCGGTACATAAGCCATGCCAGTTCAGCCAGGTCTTCAGGCATATTCGCGGCGTTACCGGGAAGATATACGCCCTTAGCACCGGATTCCACAGCGCAAAACCCGGATATCGAATCGAAGAACGCATGCAGGGCGGCTGTGCTTTCCGGCTTCCCGTATAAAACAAAAACCGGCGGAGCTCCGCAGGCTGCCGTTATCATTTGAATACGGTAAGTAAACCATTCATGGCAGGCTGAAATCAGATAATCGGGCATGGAATCTTCATATCGTCTTGAGCAAAAAGCGTTCATCGCCGCCTGCGCATCGAAAAACTTCACAGAATCTTCCGGAGAAAGCAATGACGAGTCGGCATCCGGAAACGTAGCGCTCACGTCTCTCAACGCGAACAGCGGATGAAGATTTTCTTGCGCGAACAGGGAAAAACGGGAAGCAGCGCCGGCCGATTCATCTTTATTCGGTTCAACATATTCCGTTAACCGCAAGCCGGCAAAAAATGAAAACTGCGAATCCTGGTGGGAAACGACGGATATATACGGATTCAATACTGCAAGCGCGTGCGGCGATATTAAAATTCCCAGATCGGGAAAGAGGGTGTTTTCGTATTTTGCAAGATGCTCGTTCAAAGAATCCGGCGTGCAGTCGTCGGAACATATATCAACAATTACCAGGCACTCTCTGACTCGCTCGCGATGCTCTTCCAACAGGCTTCGGATATCCGATAAAAATCGGGATGCGGAAAAAGCATATCCCACGGAGCGGTCTTCGAAAAACCAGGCGGATCCGCCCGAAAGCCGGATGAGACGTCCGCCGTTGCCCGAGGCATATGCTCCCGCGTCGCGGAAGAAGGCAGCGGGTACATCCGGACAGATCAAATTCAGCTGGCGTTGATAGCGCATATCTACATAGACAAAGAGCATTCGTACCTCAAATGCAAAACGCGCTCTGATTGACAGCGTTTCTACAGGTAGTTATTATAAACCGAAAGGTCGAATTTGCAAAGTCCGCCATTGTACGGTTTAAAAAGGAGCGAACACATGAACCCGGCAACACTGAAGGGAAGATCACTGGTGACTTTTAAAAACTGGACTCCTGAGGAAATTCAATATCTGCTTGAATTGTCTCATGAAGTCAAGAAAGCGTCCCGTACCGGCGACATTCATCAGCGTTTCCAGGGAAAAACGATCGCGCTCATTTTTGAAAAAAGATCGACAAGGACGCGTTGCGCCTTCGAAACGGCTTTCGGCGAGGAAGGCGGCCATCCGGTCTTTCTTTCCACCCAGGACATTCAGCTGGGAGCGAAGGAATCCGTTGAAGACACGGCGAGGGTTCTCGGCAGAATGTTTTCTGCAATCGAATTCCGCGGCTATAAACAGGAAACCGTGGAGATTCTTGCCCGGGAAGCCGGCGTGCCGGTGTATAACGGATTGACGGATCAATTCCACCCTACTCAAGCCCTTGCGGACATCATGACGCTGCAGGAGATTTTCGGAAAACTCTCTGGATTGAAGCTGTGCTTCGTCGGAGACGGAAGAAACAATGTTGCCCGTTCTCTGCTCATCGTCTGCGCTAAACTCGGAATACATTTCACGGTGGTTTCGCCGAAAGAGCTCCAGATGGATGCTCAGATTCTGGCAGAAGCCGCGCCCTGGGCGGCGTCATCGGGAGCATCCATCCAGGTAACGGAATCGCTCGAAGCGGTTGCCGGGGCTCATGCAGTGTACACGGACGTCTGGGTCTCCATGGGCGAAGAAGCCTCGCGCGATGAAAAAATCGCGATGCTCAGGCCCTACCAGGTTAACGCCGGGCTAATGAAGAAAACCGCAAACGATTCGTGCGTGTTTCTGCACTGCCTTCCTGCGGTAAAAGGCGAAGAGGTAACCTTCGATGTGATAGAAGGACAGGCAAGCAGGGTATGGGATCAAGCCGAGAATCGCAAGCACACCATCAAAGCGATAATGCTTGCAACTTTGTAAATCGTAACACTATAATTGGGTATACACGGAGGTTACTAATGAAAAAGGCCATGATTATAATGCTGGCGGTTCTATTAGCCGGGACTGCACTCATCGCATCTCCGGCCGTCGCCGCTGAATCCGAGATGTATTATACCAACGCTCAAATTATAAAGATTTTCCCGCATCAGTTGGGATATTATATCATCTATAAACGAACCAAACTGAAAACGGGCGAAGCGTTCATACCCAAGGAATGGTTCGATAGACGCAATTCGAAGGCTGTGATGAACAGATATACCGGAGATATTGCTCCTTATTTCAGCTACATGACGAAAAACGGCGAATTCGACCATATTCGTATCTATGTGCCGGAAGATATTTTTCATCCGGTTTGGGGAACTCTTCAAAGCGGCGCCAAGTATAACGATAAATTTAATGTGGAAACCTTTGAAATGCAGTATTGACGCAGTGCATTCTGCCTAGTTTTTTTTATTGCTTTGCTTACTTGGAAAAACCATCCGGAGTCGATGTCAACGGATGGTTTTTTTGTTATTATGTGTCATTGAACTGATTTTCAAAGAAAAGCAAGGATGAAGATGAAAACAATACCCCCTGCATATGCCGATTTTTTCCAACGGTACGATGCGTATATTCTGGCAAGCCACAAAGAACCCGACGGAGATTCGATTTCAAGCACGCTCGCGTTAGGTTCATGGCTGAACCGCATGGGAAAAAAAACGATACTTCTGTCCGCAGGCCCCTTTAAGAGACCCGAAATTCAAGAATATGAACCATTGTTCATTCCGAATATCAGCGCAACAGCTGTTCCGGAAAATACCGCAGTGGTAATTCTTGATTGTTCAGGAATCGAGCGCATCGGCGACGCTGCACAAGGTTTGGAGATCTTTCCTATGGCGGTGATCGACCATCACGCAACCAATGAACATTCGGGAGATCTTGCCTATGTGGACGGCTCTGTTCCCGCGACTACCGTGCTTGTTCAAAACATCATCGAAACCTTCGGAAACTCCCTGTCCAGGGACGAAGCCGAGATGCTGTTGTTCGGTTTATGCACGGATACCGGATTTTTCCGACATCTCGACGAGCGAAGCGCTGAAACATTCGCTTTCGCGTCACGCCTTATTGCTGCCGGAGCAAACCCGAAGAGTGTATTCGCCCATATGAACGGAGGAAAATCCTGGGGCTCGCGTATACTCATCTCCCGGATTCTCTCTCGCATGCGGCCGTATTACGACGGTAAACTGATTGTATCCTGGGAATCGAAGGAAGACACAGACGAATACGGCCTGGAAGGAAGGGATTCCGACAGCCTCTATCAGCTGATACAAAGCATCCGCGGAGTAGAAGCGATAGTCATCGTTCGACAGGAAACAGAAGACCGCTGCTCCGTGGGATTCAGATCGCTGAATAAAATCGATGTAAGCATAGTCGCAGCGTCCTTCGGCGGAGGAGGACACCGCCAGGCGTCGGGACTCAGCATCGAAGGAAAAATCGAAGACCTCATCCCCCGCTTCATCGAAGCATTCAAACCGCAATTCCAAAACTGACAGAGGCTGTTCAACCGGTTGAATGTTTTTTTAAGACCGTTTATCCTGTTATTCATTCAACCGTTCATCCTCCCATACACTGTTTTACCTCAAAAAAAATTCGGCAATTACTCTTTATATTATAAAGATTTCCAACCTCTTTCCCGCAGCTGATCACCAAAATATTTTTCACTTTCTGCCGTATCGCATTTTCACTATTCGCCTGGCATGATTTCTGCTTACAAGATAACGACGAAATCTGTAAAACAGATTGGTTTTTTAACCGACGGCTCGCATTTTAATGAGCCGTTTCGCGTAATGTAAGGAGGAATACAATGACGGCAGACGATTTAGAAAGGCACTTGCAGAATACGAGAGAGAACAGTTGCGAACAATCTAAACAACAGGCCGCAGACGCGGCTGCGGTGTATGTGTATGAAAGGCTTTCCTACTTTGTAAGCTCTAATCGGGACGAAGACGAGGGCGGCGATTTTTTTCTCTGGCTCTATCCGCGAATCAAGAGGCTCATTCTCTCCTTTAATCCTTCTAAAGCTTCGCTGTCGACATATATGACCAAGTATGTTCAGTTCTATTACCGATCGTTTCTGCGGATCAGATGCGCTCAGGCGGCTCACCGAAACGCTTTGGAACAGGAAGAATGCGTTCGTGTGTTATCGGAAACCGATGAATCCCATGATGCATCGTCGGCTTTGGAGTTTCTGCGCGATCCGGAGGAAACATACGGCGGGAAGCTGGATCTATCGACCAGGGAAGGGCAAATATACGCGAGAAAAATACTTCTGCTCGCCTGCAAATCAAGCCTGTTCATCGATGACCAGGCAATACGCAAAGTTGCGTATCTTACAGGCTGCGATGAAGCATGGCTAATGGAAAAATGCGACGCGCTGAGGAGGCACTGCAAAGAAAAGGAAGAACGATTCAAAATAGAACGCGAGCGGATGAACGGTTATTACATCCGGGCCCGCAGGTGCGAACTGGAATTGCGCAGCCTTGACCGTTCCTCCGGACGCTTTGCACAATTGGAAAAAGAACGCAGTTATTGCTTGCTGCAATGGAAAAGACTCGAATCGGAACAGTCCAGGCACATCAGAGCTCCCAGTAATCGATGCCTCGCGGCGACCCTTGGAATCAGCAGGGGAACGATAGATTCGACGCTTGCATATACAAATAAACATGCGTATTCTGGTGCGATATGAAGATCTATTTTGCATCGGGAAACGCCCATAAAAGGGAAGAACTTTCCAGAATACTTGCGCCCCACTCAATCGTTATTCCGCCCGACGAAGGAATTGCTTTCGACCCCGAAGAAACCGCGGCAGACTTTTTCGGAAACGCGCTGATAAAAGCGAAAGCCCTGTTCGACCTGGTCGGCAAACCGGTATTGGCCGACGATTCCGGAATTTGCGTCGACGCTCTCGGCGGAGCCCCCGGTGTGTTATCGGCAAGATACGGTTCGGACAATGGAATAAAGCTCACCGATTACGAACGAAACCAGCTGCTGCTTTCGAATATGAAAGGAATCAAGGAGAGAAGCTGCAGATTCGTCTGCAATATGATTCTCTACCTTGGAAAAGACCGCTTCTATTCGGTACAGGAAACTCTCGAAGGCACGCTTATCGATGAACTCAGGGGATCGGGAGGATTCGGCTACGACCCGCTTGTGCTGGTCGAGGAACGCGGACTTACGGTAGCTGAATTGCCGGCGGGTGAAAAAGATGCAGTGTCCCACCGGGGAAAGGCCGCGAGACGTATTCTACAATTACTGGATGAGTAATCGAATCCAAGCCTCCTCCGAGAGAATAAAAAGGATGGAGGAGGCCTTATCCTTTTTTCTGAAATACATATTCGAATTGACCGATCTTTCCCCGAAAAACGAGGTCTGCGGATGCTCCGACAATCTCAAGGGATTTTTCAGAATAAAATGAAACATGAGTAATGTCGCTCCTGTACCACCATTTCTCGAAATCGCATGACATCGATTCAGCAGGATGCGTTCCTACGACGAGATAGCCCGATGGCAGAAGAAAATCTGCCATGCGCCGAAATTCGTCTCTCGGCGACAAAAAGTGCTCCGCAACTTCCAGGCAAACTATCGTTTCGAAACGGACAGCCGCGTCGGGAAGAACAGGCTGATAATGCAAATCATACGGATACGCCTCGAATCCCTGCTCCTGCAAGAGTGTCGTCAAGGAAGGAACGGGGCCGCTTCCCCAATCGAGAATAGAAGCAGGCCTAGAACGAAGCCCTGCGTCCGTACGAAAAAAATCTAGAAACGTGTCGATGAAATTCTGCAAGTAATTTCTGTACCCCGGATCGGAGAGCTCATTATTATGATGCTCATACCGTTCGCGGGACTTCTGCGATGAAGGAAAATAGCGAGAAAATAAAAAAAATCCTCCGCAAACTTCGCAATTGCCGTATACTAGAGAGGAGCATTCTATTTTCCTGATTCGCTGAGAAAGGCAAAAGGGACAATCAGTTTTCATTAAAAAAAATAAAAAAAAGTTTAAGCTTCAGGCAGAAGCTGCCGACATACATAAGGTAAAGGTGTCTGTTTAAGCGTTTACCCCTAGCAAGGTTACGTAAAAACAGATTTCTTTGCAAGTCCTGATTGAAGGCGTCCGACAGAGGCAGTGTCCGATGGATGTTGCGCGGGAGGGTGCCTGAAATGAGGCCGGGAAGCAAGGATGCATCCCGAAAAGACTATTCCATGGAGGAATAACTATGGTTATCAACCACAATCTCTCTGCAATGTTCGCACAGCGAACTCTCGGCGTCACCAATGGTGCCATCGGCAACGACATTTCCAAACTGTCGAGCGGTATGCGCATCAACAAAGCAGGCGACGATGCTTCCGGTCTTGCCGTTTCCGAAAAAATGCGCAGCCAGATTCGAGGCCTCAACCAGGCTTCGCAGAACGCGGCGAACGGAATCAGCTTCATCCAGGCTACCGAGGGTTACTTGCAGGAAACTTCCGACATTCTCCAGCGCATCCGCGAACTCGCGGTACAGTCTTCGAACGGAATCTATTCATCCGAAGACCGCATGCAGATCCAGGTTGAAGTTTCTCAGCTCGTGGCGGAAGTGGACAGAATTGCGAGCGCCGCTCAGTTCAACGGCATGAACATGCTCACCGGCCGTTTCGCGCGGGAAACCGGCGAAAACACCATCACCGGATCCATGTGGTTCCACATCGGCGCCAACATGGACCAGCGAGTGCGCGTGTACATCGGTACGATGACCGCTACCGCTCTGGGAGTACGCAATGTGGGAGATGGTTCGATCATGACTCTTGAGAATGCTGATTCTGCTAACCGCAGCATCGGAACTATCGATGAAGCTCTGAAGACCATCAACAAGCAGCGCGCGGACTTGGGCGCATATCAAAACCGGTTGACCCACACGATCTCCGGCTTGAATATCGCTGCCGAAAACATGACCGCCGCCGAATCACGCATCCGCGATACCGACATGGCGTCTGCGATGGTCGAGTACACCAAGAATCAGGTGCTCTCGCAGTCTGGAACAGCGATGCTTGCGCAGGCTAACAGCAACAGCCAGCAAGTATTGTCTCTTCTGAGATAACGTAGTATACTGAGATATGGGGGTTTCCGGTTTTCCGGGAACCCTCTATCCAGTTCCTTTAACGACAGCGGGAAAATCCGGCTATCGAGTTAAGGAAAAACAAAAAAAGCAGCTTATCAGCCGTTTTTTTTACTTCGATCTTTGAAAAACACCTTCCTTTTAGGAAGCTTGTCGCGGCACAGACGGTTTTGTTACCCCCTTATTTCAGGGCGGCAGCGAAACCATCCGTGCCGGTACGTATTCATGCCGGATGGGAGAGGCGCTTTCGTCTTCCAATGGAATGAAAGACAGGCATATCGAGGTCTGGCAAGGATTGCCGGACCACTAAGACTTCAAGGAGGGTCATAATGGTCATCAACCACAACATGAGTGCTATGTATGCTCAGCGGCAGTCAGGCGTATTGAACGCCAACCTGCAACAGAACATAGAGAAGCTCTCAAGCGGTCAACGCATCAACAAAGCCGGAGACGATGCTTCGGGATTGGCTGTATCTGAAAAGATGCGAAGCCAGATCCGCGGCCTCAATCAGGCGGGAAAAAACATCCAGAACGGTGTTTCGTTCATCCAGGCAACCGAAGGTTATCTGGCGGAAACCACCGACATCGTTCAGCGTCTGCGCGAACTTTCCATTCAGTCTGCGAACGGAGTCTACTCCGCTGAAGACAGAATGCAGATTCAGGTAGAAGTTTCCCAGCTTGTTGACGAAGTTAACCGCATCGCTAGCCATGCGCAGTTCAACGGCATGAACATCCTTACCGGACGTTTCGCCAAGGACTCCGCGACAGGGCCCATGCAGATTCAGGTCGGCGCGAACGTCGACCAGAGCGAAACGGTGTTTATCGGGACCATGACCGCACAGGCTCTTGGTCTTAGCGGAACCCAGGGAACGGAAAACTCCATGATTTCACTTTCATCTGTTGACGGCGCCAATATGGCTATTGCATCCCTCGACTCAGCCCTGAAGACCCTGAACAAGCAGCGCGCCGACCTCGGCGCCTACCAGAACAGGTTCGAAATGGCCGCCAAGGGAATCGGAATCGCGGCGGAAAATATGCAAGCCGCCGAATCTCGCATTCGCGACACCGACATGGCACAGGAAATGGTGGATTTCACCAAAAACCAGATCCTCAGCCAGGCAGGAAACGCGATGCTCGCTCAGGCCAACACCCAACCTCAATCAGTCATGAGACTGATCCAGTAGATGGGCGGCAGGGTATAAAAGAGAATTCTGGACGTCATCTCTTTTTTCTTTATACCCTAATTTCGGAGGGGGAAGAAGCGCCCTTCCTCCTTCGTTTTTTTGAAAATAGCTGTAGCTTTGCTACAGTGTATATATAGTTGTATCAGGGACGATACAGAAAGACCTTTCTTTCAAGGAGGTTGTCGATGAGCTTAGAAGTATCAGGCATCGGACAGCAGCTCGCGGCGATGGATCGCCGGCTTGAAGGTTCTGTTAATTCAACTTTGCGTACCACATCAGCAGCCTTGCAAACCTCGGCTCAAAGCCAGGAAATCGAAAACGAACAACAAGCAGCTTCGGATAAAACCAAAGCGTCTGAATTTGTTCAACAAATGCAGACCATTTCCAGCATGTTTGATCGAAAACTGCAGTTCAGGATTAACGATGATCTGAACCGTGTTGTAGTCAAGGTGATAGACTCAAGCACCGATAAGGTAATAAGGGAAATTCCCTCTGCCGAGATACAGCGTTTGCAGATAAGGATCAAAGAGGCTCTTGGTCTCCTTTTCGACGAATCAATTTAGACACTGATTCTGCTCAGCCGCGGTACCTCTGCAACTTATTCATGAGGAGGTCAGGTTGTGTCCGATATCAGCATTCCCGGCGTAACAGCCAGCAAATACAAGACCGACCAACTCATTGAAGGCCTTATGAAGGTCGAGAGAATTCCTCGCAACCGCGAAGAGGAACAGCTTAAGACATATAAGGCCCAGCAGTCTGCATGGAGGGATTTAACCCGGCTCAGCACGACTTTGCGCGATACGGCAAAAAACCTCTTCTCTTTTAATAATCCTTTTACAGAAAAAAACGGCGAAAGCACAAACGACAGGGCTGTCAGCGTTTCCGCCACCCGCGAAGCGAGAGAGCAAAGCTTTAAGCTAAAAATCAATCAGGTAGCGGCCGCCGACAGTTTTCTGTCTTCCGAAATTCCTCGGGACGGAAAAGTACCTCCGGGGAGCTACAGTTTCGCCGTGGGCGATAAAACGCTCCAGTTTCAATGGAAGGGCGGAACCTATCAGGATTTTTCCGATGCGCTCAATAGACGAGGAACAGGAATGCTCCGGTCCTCGCTCATTCAAGTTACGCCGAACACACGAGCTCTGTTGATTGAATCTCTGAAAACTGGTGAGAAGCATCGACTAAGCTTCGAAGACGACGCGAAAACATTCGCGTTAGACGTGGGACTCATCAAAAAAGACGAAGCGAACGCGATTGAAACATCACTTTCTGACGTGTACGCGCCGCCGGTCTCGAATTCACTGGTTGAGTTTTCCTCTACCGCTCGAGCTAAAGACGGACTTGTGCTCGAATACCGGATATCATGGGAAACCACTGAAGCAGGGGAAACAGAAGTCTCTCCCGGAGCTTCAGGGCCCGTCATCGGCACGCCGCCTGTTCTCGAATGGAAGGGAATCACGATTCAAAACACGCCGTCGGAAACGGCTTTGACTCAGACTGCCCCTCCCCAGCCGAAAGTTCCAGTGACTGATCCCTCGGTTGTATCGCTTCGTTCTTCTCGCGGCCAGGCCATGCCGCTCCCCCCTCCTCCGGAAGGAGAGTTATCAAGCGACGTATCAATCAATCTTTCGGAATTCGGAGATGTGAACGCCCTGGTGATTCATAACAGAAATACCGAACGAAGCTATAAAATCGAGAATATTATAATCAAGGATCCAAAGGCGTCTAACGGGTATGTCCCGGTCAATCCTGTGTCGGTCGCCCAGGATGCGCGCTTTACCTATGAAGGAATTCAGATCGTTCGAAGCACGAATTCGATCGACGATCTCATTCCCGGCGTCACCCTGACGCTGCAGGAACCCACTGAAAATCAGGAAACGATCACCATCAAGCCGGATACGGAAGTAGCGAAAGAAGCTATTATTTCGCTCGTGGGCGGCTACAACCGTCTCATGGCTGAAATCAATATATTAACTCAATTAAAGCCTGAAATCATCTCAGAAATTCAATACTTCACCGAGGAAGAACGCAAAAGCTCGGAAGAAAAACTCGGAATGATGCAGGGAGACACTACGTTAAACGGCATCAAGTCGTCTCTTCAAAGAATTACGAGCGGTTCTTATCCAGCGATTGAAGGCAGCGCATTGCGTCTCTTGTCGGATTTGGGCATATCCACAAAATCGAACGCCGGAGGAGGGGTGGACTCAGCCCGATTAAGGGGATACCTGGAAATCGACGAGAAAAAACTGGATGAGGCATTAAAAAACAGAATGCCGGAAATAAAAAGCCTGTTCGGATTGGATACCGATGGAGATCTCATCATCGACGCAGGAGTAGCTTTTTCGATCGATTCCCAGCTAACGCCCTATGTACAGACCGGCGGAATCTTCTCGACCAGAACAAACGGTCTTGCGTCCAGAATTACGAATTCCGAAAAAAAGATAACTCAATTAGACAAACAGCTTGAAGACAAAGAAGATGAACTGCGAAATAAGTACGGAAAAATGGAAGGAACGCTGAATAATCTTCAGAATCAATCTAATTCGATTTCCAATTTCAATAAGCAAAACAGCAATTAGCGCAAAGGAGCACGCGATGATTTTACGAATAAACGGAGAAATGATAGATTTCACCCCTGAAAACGAGGCTACGCTCGGAGAAGTTCTAGGATCGCTCGAATCTGAATGCGAACGTTCGTGCCAGACTATCACAAATATAAAAATCGACGGAAATATCATACCGGCGGAACATCTCGACGAGGTTTTTTCCCGCAAACCGGAAAGCGTACAATCGATCGAGCTTGAAACGATTAACGGAGATCATATCAGAACACTGCTGGCGGAATCAGGCGCAACTCTTTTGGCCTTCATTCCGCGGCTTGAGCAAATACCGGTTGAACTTCAAACCGGCAAGGATATGGAAGTAATGGAAAGCATCAACGCGTTCTCGCTGGAGCTGCAGAATCTCTACCGTCTGCTTCCGCTCATGCCGTTGACGGGGATTCAATACGAGGAGGTGTTGTTTGAAGACCGCCCCATCCATGAATGCCCTAACCTTTTATCTCCTCTTTTAGAGGATTTGCTCTCAGCTCTTAAAGAAAACGATACTATAATGATAGGCGATATTTCAGAGTACGAACTTGCGCCTCGCATATCCCGGCTGGGCGAAACTCTCTCGCAGTTACGGCAAAAGTAAGGAAAAAAAACATGAACGGACCGATGCCTTTTTTACAGGTACTCCCCTACCAGACGAGCATGAACCCGAAATATGTGGCGCCCATTGCCGTTCTTATCGGCATGGTCGTCGTTCTCAGGATCTATCTCACCTGGAAGGAAACCCGCAAGACTGCTACAAAAAAGCAGAAAGCGCCGGTTCGCGGAGAAGTTCCGCATAGTACGCAGGTACAGGAGACCGTGTCTTCGAAGGAATTGAAGGCTGTCTCGAAGCTTTTTTCGTTCACTGCAGAGCAGTCTGAGTTTTTCGCGAAAATATGCAAAAAAAAGAACATCATCCATCCGGCCCAGTTCATCCAGGATAAAGCCGCTGTAGACGCTCTATTTACAAGTTTGCTCCACGAACTAGAGGTTGCCGCCGCAAGCAGAGAATCGGAACGCCAGAAAACCCTCGTTTTTTTTATAAGGGAAGCCATAGACAACCGTAGAAAAGCCGGCGAGCTGATTTCCTCCACGAGAGCGCTCAAAACGGGGATAGGCTTTTCCATGACGGTAGAATCAGGCGAGCAGTATCAGTCGGCGGTAACAGAGAACAGCACCGAGGGGATCCAATGCCTCATTCCCAGAGATCTTTTCGGCAATGAACTGCGCCTCCCGATCAGATCCCAGTTAGAACTGTTCTTTACCGGGGCTGGAGGACAATCCTACCGCTGCAAAACCAAAATTCTGCAATACAGATCGCATCGAACCGGAACTCATTTTCTGCTTGCCCATACCGATTCGGTAACAGCATTGCCTAATCGGAAACATGACAGAAAAAGCATTCAGGTTGAATGTACGTTCTGCCATGTAACGGTCGCTAATGTGGTCAACGGAAAAAAAACAGAACATAAATTCTTTCCTTCCAAGAAAACATATCCCGGCCTGATCCATGATATTTCAGCCGGAGGGTGCAGCATATCCGTCTCGGAGCAGCTTCCCATTGGCGAATATCTGCAAATACAGTGTATACTTATGCCAGGAAACACGGATACGATCATCGGCAAGGTTGTCCGGATTACCGGCGAGGTCGGGACAGGAGACTTGAACATGCATATCCAATTCGCGAAAATGCCCCGGGTGACGATGAACAGGATATATTCGATAATTTACCACAGAGAAGGAACTCGATGACACTATTGAACATATCCGACATAATCCGCAAAGAGAACTATATTTATTACCGCAGAGAATTCACGGCTACGGTAGTATTTCAGTTGGGAACCGGAAATTTGAGCGGAAAAATCGAATTCACCATAGAAACCGCTCCGACCGGAAAAAAAGATATACAAATAAAGCTTATCGACTCTATCGATTACCCCCTGCTCCCCCTTCTGCGAAGCATTAAGGATGCAGTGACGGAGCTGGAAAAAGAAGGGAAACTGCCTTAAAAGTCATCGCCTTGACCCGAAACTTAGGATGCGGTAATTTCAAGGTATGATTCTTGAATCCCATTCACGCGAAGAAACGCTGAAAATCGGCTTTGAAATTGGAAAACGTCTGCAAAAAGGCGACGTGATCGCGCTGCAGGGAACCTTGGCCGCGGGAAAAACGACGCTAACCCAGGGAATTGCCTTGGGCATGGGGATTGACGAACAGATTACAAGTCCTACGTTCACGTTGATTTCCGAATACCCGAATAGAATTCCCCTATATCATATGGACGCCTATAGACTCGACTCTGTACAGGATTTTCTTGATCTGGGCGTCGAGGAACTGTTATGGGGAGACGGCGCGTGCGTCGTTGAATGGAGCGAAAAAGTCATGGAAGCCATGCCGAAAAACGCTATCGTTATTCGATTAAGCGTCGACCAATCGGGAGTTCATCGAATCGAATCGGAAAATTGGCCTTGGGGAGATGCATTCTAAGATGAACATCATCGCGATAGACACTATTACCCCTGCACTTTCTGTATCCGCGAAGGGACCGAAAGGTACGGCGACTATAGAGCTTGAAGAGTCGGGACAGCACGCCCAATCGATAATCCAGATTTTGGATACGGCAGTCTCCCTCGCAGGTTTCTCCGCGAAAGAGACCGAATTGGTCGTCTGTCCGTCGGGACCGGGGTCGTTCACCGGACTGCGATTAGCCTGGTCCGCGGCCAAGGCGATTCAGCTGAGCGCAGGCTGCCCGATGAGAGTTATTCAAGCTCTGGATTGCTATGCGCGACCTGTGCTCCATTTCCCCGGATTAGTCGCGTCGGTTCTCGACGCAAAAAAGAACAGATTCTACGCTCGCTTGTACAGACAGGGAAGCCCCTGCTCAGAGCCTCTCGATATTTCGCCGGAAACTTTTTCCGGCTATGCCGACCCCGAAGAGCAGATTCTCGTCGCGGGACCGGATTCCCGGGAATTCTCGGACAAACTGAGGGATTTTTCGCCGTTGCTCTCGGTCCAGTATGTAAAAACAGGCCATATTGGAATCGCTCGCGAGCTGCTATTAATTGCGGATTCCAATCAATTACAGTATACTGAATACGTGACCGAGGATTCAGGTCCCTTATATGTGAGGAAAAGTGACGCAGAAAACGGATAAGACTGACGAAGGAATATTGGAAGAACTACCGGAACTCCTCGAGGAATGCGCGTTATACGATGAACACGACGCTCTTGTTCCCGAGCCTTTAGAGGAACGCACGCACCGCAGAACGAAAGAAACCGTCGGAATCATCCAGCTTTTAAACAATCCGAACATTCCGTTGATGATACTGGATAAGAATTTAAGCGTCATTCATACGACGCCGAAGACTCATCAGCTTTTTTCAGATTATTATCGCATTACTGAACGCCCTTTTTTCAATATATTCCTCAATACGCTTGAACTGAAAGAAATGCAGGATTTCCTGGTTGCATTGAAATCCTTCGAGCGGGGCTACACTTGGTCCGGAACTTTGCGGCATAAAACTCCGACGACAAAAACACTGTATACTCATACGATAATCAGCCCGCTGTTTTCAGCATCCGGAAGCCTTGCCGGCTATCAGGTATTCTTCGAGGACATCTCGCACGATCATTTCAAGCAATTGCAGTCTACTTTTAAGAGCATCCTTGAAGCGGCAAAGCTCAAGGATAACGATACGGGAATGCACGATGAACGCGTCGGCTATTATTGCCGAAAGATGGCCGAATATTTATATGCCATAAAAAAATACCCCCAAATCGATCCGGACTTTATCGACAATATCGGATTTCTCGCATGCATGCACGATGTGGGCAAAATCGGTACGCCCGATTACATTTTGCAAAAACCGGGAAAGCTGAACGAGCAGGAATGGGAGATTATGAGGGAGCATACGATCAACGGAACGTTTATACTATCGTCCTATCCCATTCCCATGGCCAAGGAAATAGCGCTGAGCCACCATGAGTGGTGGAACGGCAACGGTTACCCGTTCAAGCTCGACGGAGAGATGATCCCTCTTTCAGCAAGAATAGTAACCATTGCGGACGTATACGACGCGCTGAGAATGAAACGAACATATAAAAACGAATGCACGCACGAAGAAACAGTAGCGAAAATCCTGGAAGGGAAAGGGACACAGTTCGACCCGAATCTGGTGGATGTATTCACCAGAATACATCAGGACTTCGACGACATATGGCTGCTTTTAAGGGATAACGGCAATCCCGGAGCGGTCATGAGAGACCGATCTCCGGAATACGGATCATTGATCCAATAAGATTCCGGACAAGCCTGAAAGATCCGGCTGCGAAACGGCGGCGGCCTGGTTTTCGCTCTTGATCGCTTCAAATACTTCATGTCTGAAAACTTTCACCGATTTAGGGGCTTCCACTCCGATTTTAACCTGATCTCCGCGGATTTCTATGATAGTCACGGAAATATCGTCTCCGATCATTATCTTTTCATTAATTTTTCTCGATAGTATCAGCATCAGCGGCCCCGCTTCGAAGCCGATTCGGCGGCGATATCGTGTTTAGTCTGCCAACGCGGATCGCTTAAGACAGCCTGCAACGCCTTGTTGTTTTTCTTGTTTACGATCAAGGGACCCTGCAGATTGGCGGTTATAGGAGATCCGTTACCGGGGATCGTTACGAGGACAAACACCAGAACGTCCGAAGGAGAATCGATTTCAAGGGACGAAAGAAGGGAGTCGTCGACATCGATTTCATAATCGGGGCGGAAAATGAAGGGATCGAGGACTAAAAAGGCCAAATCTTCTTTTTCAAGGGATTGAACCCAGATGAAAGGTTTTTGCTCGGCGTCCAGCAGAGCAAATCGCTTGAATTGCGCAAAGCCGTAGAAACCTAGTTCAAGAGTAATTATCTGTTTTTCCACGATGGAAACGGTTCCCATCGCTTTAGTCCGAATATCCATTACAAATCACCTTATCTCATGTAGTTCAGCAATGTATTTGAGTACAGCTTGCCGGCAGTGCTGAGAGTAGCCTGCTGAGCGAGTTCGTACATCTTAAGGTCTGTGACGGCTTTTGTAAAGTCGATATCGGCTTCCCGAGACTCCGCCGCTGTCGTATTAATCTGCTGGACTTCCAGCCGCGCAATGGTCGCCTTCGTCCGTTCGTATCGCGAGCCGATGTCGGAAAGGCGCGTTGCAAGATTTCCGATTCCCGCATCGAGAGAGCCGAGAACCCTGCTTCCTACGGCCTCCTGGTCGCCCTGCATAAGGGCGTCGCGGAGAGCTATGACCGTGTCGAAAAGCGAACCTCCGGAAATCTTCGTCGAGGGGGACAGATTGTATGGAGGACGCTGGTTTGTCTTGATAATTCCGAGCGACGAAAGCGTGTCTCCGCCGGGAGAATCGGAAAGCCATAGCTGATGGGCGTCCGTCGTCTCCATATTGAGACCGTTCGTCACGGGATCAAGGTACGCTTTCACCGCGGCGCCCGAATCGTTAATCTTGGCGATTATTGAATGCACATTGTCTCCGGCGGACACAGGAACCCGGATTCCGTCTACGTCGAAGGACGAATCTGTCTTAGCAATGAATGCAGAGGCATCGACTTCCGAGAACAGCGTTTGCTGCTCAGCCCAGAAGGTTTGATTGCCGGGAAAGCCTGCTTCAAGAAATCCGAGTTCGTCGATTTCAAGCTCGGAACCCTGGACTGAGCCGTTGTAGCGAACTTCCCTTATGAGAGGATTTCCTGCACCGTCGACATCGCCGAGCACGGTCTCGAAGGGCTCGGTGAAAGATTTAGTTCCGGCAAACACGCGCGATCCGTCAGGACCCTGCACGTTCGCGTTCTGAACCAGTTCCTGCAGCAGCTGATCCACCTCGACGGCAATATTCTTCATGTCTTCGGGCGTGAAGGTTCCGTGGGCGCCAGTAAGAGCCAGCTCGCGGACCCGGTGCATGATCTGAAGAGATTGATTGACATTTCCTTCCGCGAAGGAAAACCGGTCAATAGCGGTTTTACCGTTGGTTTCGAACCGTTCCAGACGGGCGAGATAGGACTGATACCGCACCGCGTGACCCGCAGCGAGCGGATCGTCCCGGAGATTCTGAATTTTACGGTGATTTGAAATCTGGTTATTCAGATTTCCTGTCCGCGCCTCTTGTCGGCGCAGGGCGGCCTGAATATCGTCATGCTGTAAATTTGAACTGATTCGTCTCATCGGCTACTCCCTACACCTTCAACCGGTTGATTACGGTATCCAGCATTTCGTCTATAGTGGTGATGAATTTCGCCGCAGCGTTGTATCCATGCTGAAATTTGATGATATCCGCCAATTCCTCATCTACGTTCACGCCCGAGATCGAGTCTCGAAGCCCGTGGAGTTCGCCGAGGATCGCAAGCTGCGTGTCGAGAGACCTGCTCGCCTGTTCTCCCTTCAACCCGGCGCGGGTAACCGCCTCGGCGAAGTAATCGTCGAAAGTTCTGCTGTCGCCGACCATGACGGGCGTATTCCTGATCGAGGATATCGCCAAAGCGACCCGGTTGTCGCCGGGGTGCAAAGTTCCGTCGCTTTCCGCTATGCCCGCCGCGATGCTCTGCACGTCCTGCTTCATCAACGGATTGATTTCCATCCAACC
This sequence comes from Teretinema zuelzerae, assembly GCF_021021555.1. Classification (NCBI taxonomy): domain Bacteria; kingdom Pseudomonadati; phylum Spirochaetota; class Spirochaetia; order Treponematales; family Treponemataceae; genus Teretinema; species Teretinema zuelzerae. The sequence goes on from NZ_JAINWA010000003.1 coordinate 408,233, forward strand.
GGCAGGATGAGCGATCGGAGAGACGGATCGGGAGGGATTTCGTTGCGACAAGGCATCAACGGCGTCTGCTCGATCCCAGGAATACGCGCCTTCCGCTCCCCGTTGGTCAAGGACTCCCGCATAGCCTGTCAAGAAATGACCGGAGTCCTCCATATAGCGGATGACGAAGTCGGGATTATCCGGCGATGATGATGTCGTCGCCTTCATCACCAGGCGGCCCGAATCGTCGAGGGACGAAACGACCTCTGCGCCGGAATCATTGATTCGCCGGACGACGTCCGCGACCATATCGGTAGGGAAGTAGGGAACATCGACAGTGCCCGACGAGGAGGATAGACGGATCGATCCGCTCAAGCCGATTTGCTCGCGAGGATTAAGAACGTTGGCTCCCGTAATGCGGTAAATGTATGAAGAATCATAGGCTCCATCGCCGTCGCGGTCGTAATTGCCCGCGACGTTATTGATGAAATCCTGTTCGGTGAAAAAATCCAACCCGGTTTTGCCGTTCGCTCCGGTTCCGTCGCGGTGAATATCGTTCACCAAATCCACGAAGGTCATGGTCATGGTGTCGAGATTTTGAACTTCTTCGCGGAGATCTCCGTCGCGCAAACCGATGAGCGCTCCCAGCTTGCCGCCTGAAAAACTCGCGGTTTCGCCGGAATCGCCCCAGACAACGGCGGCGTACCCGTCGTTCGTTACGCCGGATTTAAGCTCGAACACTCTTCGGGATCGCCCCTGGACAAGCTCCTGTCCGTCGACATGGATAACGTATTCTTCGTCGACATCCCTCTTATCTACTGTTATGTTGATGAGATTCGACAGTTTTTCAGTGAGAAGATCGCGGGAATCCATAAGATCGTTCGGATTGTCTCCCATTGCTTTCACTTTTACGATTTCTTCGTTCAATGCCGTTATTTGTCGGGTAATATCGTTTACCTGGGTGGTGACGGCTTCGATGTCGCCGTTAAGCATATCCCTTATACCCTGCAAGCCCCTGTACTGTTGATGAATCGAATCCACCAGGGTTTCGCCGCGGCTTAGAACGGCTTGCCTGGCGCTGCGGGAATCGGGATACAGAGAAAGTTCCTGCCATGAGTCCCAGAATTGATCCATACGAGTGCGCACGGACTGATCGGCAGGCTCGTTAAAAACCTGCTCCATCTGCAGTACATAGGAATCTCTGGTTTCCCAATATCCTTTCTGGTTCGTCTGCGCGACGATTCTCGTATCCAACAGTTCGTCGCGGAGCCGATTTATGGATTCCACCGAGACTCCCTGCCCTATCTGACCGGGGGTTTCGGCCCGGGACAGGTCGGGGCGGTATAACGGATCAGTAGCCTTCAGCTGAACCCGTTGCCGGGTATATCCTTCCGTGGAGGAATTCGACAGGTTGTGGCCTGCGGTTTGAATCGACTGGCTATGAGCGAAGAGGCTTCGCTTTCCCATCTCTATTCCGGAGAAAGTTGACATTCGGCCCTCCTTACATGGACTGGTTCAGCACGAGGCTGTCCAGATTCGGAGAGGCGATGCTCCCCCTTTTCGTGTATACCTTGCTGTTTCTGACGGGAACCAGAGTGTCCACGATTCCGGAAACGACAGCTCGAGCGTTCGTAACATAGACTCGAAGCACCTCGTTTTCGGCCCGGGATAGAAGCAGAAGCTTCCGCAGCTCTCTGAAAAGAGAGTTCACCTTTTCACGCTTCTGCGGCGGAAGCGAGGAAGTTAAACGATAAAATTCGGTATTCACATCTATATCTGCAGACTCCCCGGTCATTTCCCGGGATTTCATCTGTTCAAGATCGAGAAAGGCGTCGCCGATCCGGCTTGAAAGCATCAATTCTTTTTGAAAAGCAATCCAATCGCGGTTTCGCACAAAAGCATACATCCGCTTTTGGCAGGCGAGCAGGTTTGTTATCGTCTGAATTTCCTTAACGAGCAATTCTTCCAGATGTTTCATGAAAAAACTCCTTCATTTGAGTATCGGAAGCTGAGAATGAAACTGAACCTGAAAAAGTCTAAATCGGTTATTGACTTTTTCCGCCCGCTCTGGCACTATACTTTTCGTCACATCAGTGATGGTGGGTGTAGTTCAGGGGTAGAGCACCAGATTGTGGATCTGGCTGTCGTGGGTTCGAAACCCATCACCCACCCTACGAACGCGTCGGCGGCCGGCGATCAGCCGGCTGCCTGCGTTTTCATGAAATCGGAAAACTTGCGTTCGTAGCTCAGTTGGATAGAGCGACGGACTTCGAATCCGTAGGTCGGGGGTTCGAGACCCTCCGGACGCATAAACAACTCTTTACAATGTAAGGAGTTAGCAAATGTTGAAGGATTTAATGTTCTTCGACACCGCAAATTGTGAGCAACTTTGTGAGTAACTCTGGCTATCCTCTTTGAGAATGTGCGGATGAGTTTAAGCGGTTGAGTACAGATAATCTATGGTTTCGCGTAGCGGAACCGGTACTTTCCCCTATCGACGGGCGGTACCCGAGGTCCCGTACTCTACCAGAAGGACACGCGCTTCTCAGGAGCCGCATACAGCCGATCCCCCTCGGCGATGCCATAGGTTTCCAAAAATTTCCCGAAGTTTGAAAGAGTTCTATTCACTCGAATAACCGGAAGGCTATGGGGATCCCTGGTAGCGATCAATTTTCTCATCTTTCGAGTCTCTATCTGTCTATGAAATTGAGCAAAACCCTGAAAAAACTCGCGATAGTCGGGATTTTCCGTTCTTTCAAGAACCTTTAACGCGCATTGAACTCCGTTCAAGTCTGCTATATTCTCGTTAAGCGTCAGCGCTCCGTTATTTTTAAGCCCGAAGCCGAAACCGGACTCGATGGGCAAACCGTCAAAAAATTCCATGCATGAAACGCATCGATTGTCGTATTCGGAGCGATCGCGCTGGGTCCACCAATAGCGCTGCGCGCCGTTCGCGTCGTAATTCGCCCCGACAGAGTCGAATGCGTGGCTGATTTCGTGGCCGATAACGCTGCCGAGCATCCCGAGTTTTTTTGATTCGGAGTCATCGCTTACATATATGGGAGGCTGAAGAAAGCCCGCAGGGAAGATGATTTCGTTCCTGGACGGGTTGTAGTAGGCATTGACGGTAAAGACTGGAATCTGCCATGCGCGTCTATCAGCGTTTACAAGCAGCATTTTACGGCCCTTTTCCGTTAGAGCGAGATTGAGCACGGCAATGTTCTTACAAAGATCAGTTCCCAACGCCGCGCCGTCCTCCGCGGAATTCCACTCTTCCGGATACCCTACCTTTACATCAAGCTTATCGAGCTTTTCAATCGCGCGGGTTTTCGTTCTTTCGCTCATCCAGCCGCATGACGCAATGTCGGTTTTGTATTGTTCGACAATGCGGGCGATTAAACCCTCGACATCCCGTTTCGACTCCTGAGTAAAACTGCGCTCGACAAAGGCTTTTCCCAGATCGTTCGGAAGCCAGAAGCACGCCGCGTCGAGAGCATATTCTCTGAGCCAGTCCGGTTTGGAGGTAATATCTTTGCCTCCGTACAGCTTAGCTATAAAAGCCGCGTTCGATCGAACAAAGTTTTCCGAAAGCCATCTGCTATAACTATGAAGAAGTCTCGCCTCAGCGTAAAGCGAAAGCTCTTCCCGGTGTTCTTCCGTAAAGAAGGAAGCGCCTTTTTCAAGCATTCCCTGATCGCTAACATTAACATATTCGGGGATCCTGAATCCCATCGTCGTAAAAATATCCGCAAAATCCACAGAGCCGTACAACGTGCGGAACAAATAAAACGGATAGCTTATCCAGCTTGAATCTTTTTGAGCTTCTACCGCAGATTGCGCCGATGCCGCGATTTGAGATTCGAAAGCGTACACCGCGCGGGCCTTTTGTTTTGCGTCTGCAGGGGAACTGCCTGAAAGAGCGAACAGTTCGGAGAGATAGACGAAATAGGGATCAGAATAATTTCCCGTCCGGTAAGAAACGTGCTCCATGGGGAGAGGACCGGTGTGAGTTAAAGTCGGAACGCCGCCGCTCATCGGGTTTACCGAGAATACGAGAAGGAACGAACGTCCGAGGCCTTTGAAGCAGTTCATATCCGCTTCTATAAGATCTTTGATGCTTTGGGCGTTCCGATACTCGTCGAGGTAGGGCCGAACCGGCTCGCAACCGAGCGCGTTGCGATCTTCCATCCGGAGTACCGAAGAGTACAAATCTGAAAGACGCTGTTCCGAAGAACCCTCGCGTTGCGGAGATGAAGCGAACTCTTCGAGCATTGCAATCTGCATCTTGCGATTGTTCGAGGAGATCTCTGTAAACTGATTCCAAACCGCGTATCCCCGGGGAATGTTGCGGTTTTCCGCGAACCAGGCAGCGTTGGCCGCACGGTAATAATCTTCGCTAATGGAAGGCTTCGGCGCGAACTGTGCTGGTATCCCGCATGCAATCGGCAGAGACAATGCGAGCAAAAGAAGCAAAGACGCCGCGGAAATAGATTCCCGGCGGCGTATATCCGTTTTTATTATTTCAAGCATGAGCAGACCTCTTTTTTTATTTTTTAGTGTAAAGCCGCTACCCTCCCCCGTCAATCATTGTTTTTGCGCGATACGCTTATAGCTGGACGGACAGATTCCGCCCTTGCATGGACCCGCGTACGCGGGGGCTCCGCGCTGAGTCTTTCGCCCGGCGTAAAACGTTCTGCCTCGTCCTTGAGAAAAAAACTTCCGGCATAATTGACACTTTTTTGTATTTGGGATAATAATATCGAGCGTTGATTGACCGCGCAGGTTGATTGATGGCAGAAGCCGAGCGGGATTGAAAAACCGCGTGACGCGAAAAAGTCAAGTTGGTTCGAAAGACTGCTTGACAAAAAAAATGGTTTCCGGTATAACGGATAACCGTAAAGGATGCAAGAGAAGCCGTAAAACAGCATCAAATGCGTCGAATACCAGGGCCATTAGCTCAGCTGGTAGAGCAACAGACTCTTAATCTGTGGGTCGAAGGTTCGATCCCTTCATGGCTCAAAGAACTGTACAGAAGGTGCTTGACACAGTCTTTCCGGTTCGGTAGTATGTTGAAACTCTTAAGTAGGATTCCGAACAAGAGCGAGAGTGGTGGAATTGGCAGACACGCCAGACTTAGGATCTGGTGCTTAGGCGTGAGGGTTCAAGTCCCTCCTCTCGCAGATTCCGCCGATCGTTTTAACGTGCTGCAACATTTGATTTTGCGGGAATAGCTCAGTGGTAGAGCGCCACCTTGCCAAGGTGGATGTCGCGGGTCCGACTCCCGTTTCCCGCTCTTACTCGGAAGGCGATTCGGTGAAATCCGGATCGCCTTTTTTTATTATGCAAAATAACCGGTTAAGCCGGTACAACTTAATCAATGCAAGAGGACACCACAATGAATTTGAACAAGCAGTTCACAAAGCTCGAGAAATCGCGCGTACAGCTTGATGTTACCATCGGCAAGGAAGAAATCGCCAAAGGCTATTCCGATCTGTTGCAGAAATATTCCCGCACCATGCAACTTCCCGGATTCAGAAAGGGAAAGGTGCCCGTCGCGGTTCTTGAAAAAAAATACGGCGAAGCGCTCAAGGGCGACGTAGCCGGAGACATCATGGAGAAGGCTCTGGGAGAGATCTTCGAGGCTTCCAATGAGCACGAGCGCCCCCTCCCCTATTCCCAGCCCGTGCTGGACAAGGCCCCCGAATTCGATCTTGAAAAAGACCTTTCATTCTCCGTCACCTACGATGTATTCCCCGAGGTAAAGCTCGGCAAGGTAGACGGATTCAAGCTCGCTCTTCCGGTCGTCGCGATCGGAGACGCCGAAATGAAGGAAGAGCTTGAAGCCATTCGCGAACGGAACGCGATCGTCGTAGACTGCAACGACGGCGACAAGGCGAAAAAAGATTTCATCGCCACGGTCAATTATTCGGAACTCGACGATTCGGGAGCCGAGATCGCCGGAACCCAGCGCCAGGATTTCGTGTTCACCATCGGAACCGGCTACAACATCTTCAAGTTCGACGATGAAGTCGTCGGCATGAAAAAAGGACAGACCAAGGACTTCACGAAGTCCTTTCCGGCCGATTTCGAGGATAAGGATCTTGCGGGAACTACGAAGAAGCTCCGCGTGACCCTTACGGCTCTGAAGGCGAGAAATCTTCCCGCCCTCGACGACGAACTCGCCCAGGACGTGAACGAGAAGTTCAAAACCCTCGACGATCTGAAAGCGGACATCAAGAAGAATATGGAAACCGCTCTTGAGAACAAGATGAAAGAGCTCAGAAGCAACGCGCTTCTGGAGAAAATCGTCGAAGAGAACTCGTTCGAGCTTCCCGAGTCCATGATCGGAGCCGAGCTTGAATCAAGATGGCAGATGCTCGCCCAGCGCTTCCGCACCGACGCCGCCCAGCTCGAAAAGCTGATGATCGCCTCCGGACAGTCGAAGGCTTCCATGCTCGAATCATGGCGGAGCGAGGCTGAAAAGCTGCTGAAGAGCCGCGTTGTCGTAGAACTCCTTCTCAAGGACCGTGAGATTGCCGTTACGCCGGAAGACGTCGAAGCGGAATTCGCCAAGATCGCCGAGGGCGCCGCTATTTCCGTGGAAGAAGTGAAAAAACACTATGCGGATCCCCGCCGAAAAGAGTATCTTATCGATGACATCAAGGAACAGCGCCTGTACGCGCAGCTCCTCGAGAAGTGCACTATAACCAAGGGCGCTAAAACAGCCTTTGCTGATCTTTTCAAGAACGAGCAGTAAACATGAATGAACAAATGAACAACCTGGTACCCTACGTAGTCGAACAAACCGGAAACGGCGAGCGTTCGTACGATATTTTCTCCCGGCTTCTCAAGGACAGGATTGTTTTCATTGACGGCGAAATAAACGACGCAACGGCCGATCTGGTCGTCGCCCAGCTTCTTTTTCTGGATTCGCAGAATCCGGAAAAAGACATCAACCTGTACATCAACAGTCCCGGAGGCTCGGTAACCGCCGGCCTCGCGATCTACGACACGATGCAGCAGATCAGGTCCGATATCCAGACTTATTGCCTCGGCCAGGCGGCCAGCATGGCGGCGATTCTTCTCGCGGGCGGAAGCGCCGGCAAGCGGAACGCCCTTCCCTCTTCCCGGGTGCTCATACATCAGCCCTGGGGCGGAGTGCAGGGCCAGGCCGTAGACATCGGCATTCAGGCTCGCGAGATTATCAGGTTGAAAAAACTGACTATCGAGTACTTTTCATACCACACCGGCAAGGCGCCGGAGGTGATAGCACAGGACATGGAGAGAGATTTTTTCATGTCCGCCGAAGAAGCCAGGGACTACGGAGTGGTAGACCAGGTGATGACCCGGAGGAAGCATGGCGCGGTTCAAAAATGAAAAAGAGCAGATCTGCTCTTTTTGCGGAAAAGCAGCGGACAATTCGCGTAAGATCATAGCCGGTCCCGGAGTATTCATTTGCGATCACTGCATCGACGTATGCAAGGGAATTCTTGAAGAAGAAAACCAGCAGCTGTCCACCGAGTTCACCGGCGATATTCCCACGCCCAAAGAAATGAAGGCTCATCTCGACCAGTTCATCATCGGGCAGGAGAAAGCGAAGAAAACCCTTTCGGTGGCCATATACAACCACTACAAGCGCATAGCGAATCCGAGCAAAACGCCCGACGACGTGGTGATCGAAAAATCGAACGTCCTCCTCATCGGTCCGACCGGATCGGGAAAGACCCTTCTCGCGCGGACTATCGCGCAAAAGATGAAGGTACCCTTCGCCATTGCCGACGCGACCACTCTCACCGAGGCCGGCTACGTCGGAGAAGACGTAGAGAATATTCTTCTCAAGCTGATTCAGAACTCGGGCGGGAACGTAGCCGCCGCCGAGAGGGGAATCATTTATATCGATGAAATTGACAAGATCGCGCGCAAGGGCGAGAACGTCTCCATCACCCGGGATGTTTCCGGAGAGGGCGTTCAACAGGCCTTGCTGAAGATCATCGAAGGAACGACGGCTTCCGTGCCTCCCCAGGGAGGCAGAAAGCATCCTAATCAGGAAATGATCAAGATCGATACGACGAACATCCTTTTCATTTGCGGAGGGGCCTTCGTCGGACTGGACAAGATGGTTGAAACCCGCGTTGCGCAGCATCCCATGGGTTTCGGAGCGGACATCAAGATTCAAAAGGAGCGAAGCCTCGAAGAACTGATGGCCCAGCTTTCCCCGGACGATCTGATCAAGTTCGGCTTGATTCCTGAATTCATCGGGCGGCTTCCGATAACTGTATCGCTCAACGAACTGGTGCGAGAAGATCTCAGGCGCATACTCACCGAGCCGAAGAACGCCATAATCAAGCAGTTCCAGGCGTCGATGGACATCGACAAGGTTGAACTTGTGTTCGAAGAGCCGGCGATAGACGCGATAGCCGATCTGGCAATCAAGCAGAACACGGGAGCACGCGGTTTGCGCGCGATCGTGGAAAACATCATGATGGAAATCATGTTCGACATTCCTTCTATTGAAGGACAAAAACGTGTCGTGATAACGCGAGAAGTTGTCGAGAAAACGGTTAAACCTGAAATTAAGGTGCTGTCGCAAAAAACAGCATAATATGAAGAGGCTGTCTTGCACGAAGGTGCCGGACAGCCTTTTTTTTATAGCGTTCGAAGAGCTGATTCGATGCAGTCGACCGTTTCCCGCGCGCAGTTCTCCCAACTGAAAGAAGACACCCAGCCGGAAGCTTTCTGAACAAGGGAAGAGCGAAGGTTGTCGTTCTCGCCGTTCTGTTTGCGGACGAGCTGTTCGATGCAGGCGGCGATTTCCTCCGGATTCGTATGATCGAAGTACAGGGCGCAGTCTCCCGCGATTTCCGGAAGCGCTCCGGAGCGCGCGCAGGCGACCGGAATGGAACAGGCCATCGCTTCCAGAACGGGCATTCCTACGCCCTCAGCGGAAGAAGGGAATATGCACGCGTCCGCGGCAGAATATAATTCAGGCAGATTTTGATGAGGAAAATAGCCGGTAAGAAGAATATCCGACGACACGGGCGAATTGAGCACTTCGCGATGAACCACCTCGGCGTTGACTCCGTCGGCTCCTGCCAAAACGAGGCGATGAGGTGCGCCGGTTTTTTGTTTGAACAACGCGAAGGCCTTTATAAGCTCGACATGATTTTTCGAGGGATACGCCACTCTTGAGGCGTAAATGATGTACGGTCGTCTGATGGAAAAAGGATGTATGAGTATCGCTTCCGAGTCCGAGGTCTCTCTCGGATAGAACAGAGAAGTATCGATTCCGTGATGGATGACGGTGATTTTTTCCGCAGGGATTTTTTCGTTTACCAGGTCGTCGCGGACGCTCCGGCTGGCGGCGATGATTCGGGAGGCTTTTTTGAGCTGTCTGCGGTAGATGCCGAAAATCGCGCCGTCGTCGGAATTTCGGTGAAGATCGGATACGAGGTCTTGAACTACTACGAAAGAAGGAACATCGAACGAGAGGGGAAGAAGCTTTGTTCCGGAGGGAAACAGGACCGCGTCGTATTTTCGTTTTCGAACGAAGGAGCCGTAGGAAGCGGCGTGCCACAGACGCTCGGCAAAGAGGGAATCGCCCGTTGATACTCCGAAATAACTGATTGAATCCATTCCGGAAGTATAGGTGTACCGATCCAGCTCTGGTCCGAATAGTTCTATTTCATGGGGTATGTCGCCCAGATTCTTGATCAGGGACGACAGATAGGAGCCTGTCCCGGATCTTCCATGATCGCAACCGAAGGCATTTATGCCGATTCTCAATCCGTAATCCTCCAATCCAGCCCTTCGTATTTACCTATCATAGCACTTTTGTCCCCTTTATGCTATCCTCTGTCGTATGAATACTTTTTCCGGTCTTTCCGTGCGCACGGAACTTTGCGCAGCTCTTGAATCAAAAAAAATAACCGAACCGACCCCTGTCCAGGAGCAGGTCATACCCCGCATCATCGCCGGGGAAAATATACTTTTCCAGTCTGAAACAGGCACGGGCAAGACATTTTGCTATCTGCTGCCCGCTTTTATGAAAGCCCTTGAAATGGAAGGAAACGTTACGCCGAAAATTCTGGTGTTGGCGCCGACCCATGAACTCGCTTCTCAAATCAAGGGAGAAGCAATGTCTCTGGCAAAAGATTCGGGGCTTCCGGTTACCGCGGCGCTTTGCATCGGAGGCGCTCCGTTGAAGCGCCAGATCGAGATGCTCAAGGCGAAACCGACTATTCTGGTGGGAGGCCCCGCCAGGATAATCGAGCTTATCAGGCTGAAAAAACTCAAGGTTCACGGAATCGGCATGGTAGTGCTCGATGAAAGCGACCGGATGCTGGCTCCCGAGATGCGCGATCTTATCTCGGAAATTCTGTCTCTCATGCCCGCGTCCGCCCAGTATATTGCATGTTCGGCCACTTTGAGCACGCATCACGCCAGTTTGCTGGAAAACATGATACCCCAGGTTGAAGCGCATCAACAAGCCGAAGAGCCGGCCGAGGGCGGAGAAGAGATTGCCAAAACATCCAAAAAGGCCAAGAAACCGTACAAACTCACCCTTCTCACGCTTCCCCCGGAAGACGTGCTGAAGCGGAAAATTTCGCACTGGGCTTTTTACGCGGAAGGCCGCGATAAAATCGACACCCTGCGCAGATTTCTGCTCGCGGCGAAACAGGAAAAGGTTCTCGTATTCACCGCGGTAGCCGGACAGGTCGATATGATTGTTTCGAAGCTACAATGGAGCAAAATAGAATGCGCCGGGCTGCACGCTAAAATGGACAAAATATCGAGAAAAAAAAGCATCGACGATTTCAGGAGCGGAAGAAGCAAGGTGCTGGTCACGAGCGATTTATCCGCGCGCGGACTGGACATTCCGGACGTAACCTGCGTGGTGCAGCTCGATGTGAACGAAAACAAGGACTTCTTTATCCACCGGGCTGGAAGAACAGCCCGCGCGGGAAAATCCGGAATCAACGCGATATTCGGCGACGAAAAAGAGCTCAGATCCCTGTCGCGGATAGAAAAGAGCCTCGGCATCGTCATCTATCCCAAGGTCATTTACAGCGGCCGGATTCTCGCCGCCGACGAAGACGGCGAGCAGACCCGCGAATAACTGTACGAAACGGCTTACTAGTAATAGTACTCGAAGCCGACTGTGATGATGTTGTCGATTTCCCTTCCGCCCGCGTTTGCCTTCCATTCGGCGAGCTGCGCGGCTGCGGCGGCATCGACTGCGGCGGTATCGTCCGGATCAAGCGACGAGTCACTGGCATACACATTGCTGTTGATGCCGTCGTTCAAATTCAATTCAAAACGGTATCCAAGCTTAAAGAGCATGTATCCGCCCGTCTTCAACACGGGCAGGCGGCATTTTACGTCGAAACCGGTCTGCCAGATGTATTGCAGGGTATCCTGCGTGAGGAAGGGCGTACCATGGTTATAGGCATGTCCGGTTTTCGTATACGATGAGTTGTTCACCGAACCGTCGGTGACGTAATCGAGCGAGCCTGCCACATATTCGCGAACCCAGTCTTGTTGGATGTTCTCGTTGACATTGCCGTGTCTGATGAGCGTGCCGACAATATCTACGTCGAGCTTCTCCAGAGGGGTAACGGTTACGGAAAGATTCAAGCGGTCGGAGTTCGGCTCAAGCGACGCTCCGAGAGCCTGTCCCGCATGGGTGTAATTCTGATAGTTCGGCGCTGAGGAATCGAGAGAGTCGCTTTCCTTATGCGAATAGGTGTACGGAGTGACCATGGTGTAATCCGCTTTGAGGAAGCGAAGCATCGGATGGATTTTAGGCGCCCAAGAAGCCGCGAGCTGGCCCGCGATGCGCCATTTCTGGTCTTTGTTGAACCGGATGACGTCGTTGAAGCCGATATCGTCGGTGTACAGCACTCCGTCGATCTTGACGCCCTTTGCGGGAAGCACCGAAAAGGTTCCGCCGATCATGCTGTTGTCCGCAAATCCGACGAGCCCCTGGCTGGTGAAGTAGACGGAAAACGGAAGAAGATAGAGGGGCTCGATCCTGTTCCCGTACACGACCGATTCGACAAGGCTGAACGAGAGCCACCTATACGGCCTCCAGTCGATGGAGTGTACTGCCAGGAATTTCTCGGGATTAAATTCGACTGGATTATCGATCGAGGTTGCGACCAGGGAATACAGGGCTGTATCGAACCCCCATTTTTCCTTGTTGATCGCTACTGTGTACTGACCGGTGTGAAACGCGCTTGAAGGGAGAATGACTCCGTTCGAATGAATGGGTCCCCAGGAACCCCTCATTAAACCAGCCTGGGCGTAATATTCCGTGTTTCCGACAGAAAAAGATGAATTAATTGAAGGCAGTATGTAGAACGGCCCGGCCTTTACCTGATCTTCGATAAGGTCCTTCGATGATAGCGTATTAGAGGGCAACAGTTCGTTGTTCGGAAGGCGGTTGATCGCCCATCCGTCTATGGACGCGCTGACGGAGAAGAAATCTTCAATCTGATAATTCGCGTCGAGGGCCATCGCGACGCCGAGCTGTTTCGAGCTGTCGGCTAGGTTGTATGCGGCTTCAGTTCTGACGCCGGGAGACATTACCCTTCCGAAGATGCGATCAAGATGTTCACGGGCGATTGCGCGGTCCGAATTATCGCCTTTTTCGAGCACGATCTGAAGGATTTCCTTAACCATCTGCATGGGATACGGACGGGATGAAGGAAGATTCGTAACCAGGCCGAGCGTTTCCCACCTATTCAAATCCGTATAAAAAAAATCGTCCGGATCCGCGGAAACTTGCGAAAACACAGAAGAGGAAAAAACAATAAAAAGCAGCGCAATCACGGCTGTATTTCGAATTCTCATAACGATCCACTCCTGCTAATAAAGGTTCGATTTAATAATCATGAATGAAACGGACGATGTCGTCGATGCCGTTTCGTATCTGCAAGGCGTCTATCTTCTCGAGAACAGACGAGTTCAATCCGGAATTTTCAAGAACGTTTCTCGCCTGCGCGACTACTTTCGCAGGATCCGAATAATACCAGCCGACCTTGTTTTCTACTATAAAAAGCATGTTGCCCCGTTCCTGAGGCCTGATAAAGGTGCTCAGAATAACCGGTTTTCGAACTGCCAGGGCTTCCATCACGGTGGAAGGGCCGCCCTTGGTGACGATGCAATCCGAAACGTTCATCAGATCGCTCATAAAATCGACGAAGCCGTACACCGACAGGCGTCCGGGAGGAAGGCGCGAAGAGAGGGAGTCGAGAGACTTCTTTAAAAGCCTGTTTTTCCCGCAAACTACTGCGATATGGACTCCTAAATCCTGCTTCAGGAAGGCCTTCACTAAGTTCCCTGCGCCTTTCAAGCCCTCTCCGCCTCCGGCGATGAGAATAATTTTCGTATCGGGGGAAAACCCGAGGCGCTTGCGGGCGGCTTGTTTTTCTTCTTCTGTAAACGGCTTGGAGAAGCGGGGGGAAAGCATAAACGGGAACAAATGAATTTTATCCGCCGGGAAGGAGTATCGGTCGGTCGCCTCGCGAAGCAGCTTGCGGGAAAATACGATAAGTTCGGTGCGTTTTTCATAAAACCATCCGTAGTGCGCAGAAAACGGATCCATCACCACCGTGATCAGGGGAATCGACGGGTCGACGGAGTCTATCGCGTCGCGGGCCATGGTCACCAGAAGGGAATGGAGAACGACAACCTTGGTGATGCCTTCCCTGCGAATGAATCTGGCCAGGTTTGTCGAGATCTGGCTCGACATGACCGGCTTGAGAAGGCGAACTAAAAAGGTATTGCGCGTCAGATAGTAAAAAAGGACGTAAAACGATTCGAAATAATTCGTGGAAAACTGGTAGCCGAATTCGAAAAAGAACCGATGATGGCGCATCCTGCCGGTGAAGCCGTCATGAAGAACGGGGACCGAGGTATCGCTATAGGATTCGCTCAGCACCCGGGAAATGGCTTTTGCGCCTGAAAGATGGCCTCCTCCTGTTTTAAGATACAGGAGCGCAATTTTCTGTTTCATGTGTGCCACAATATACCCTGAAATAAGGGCATGAACAAGGGTGATTCAGAATTGCTTGAAATCACTTGTCCCCTACCCTTTTTTGAATGAATGAATAAAGCGGGCTACTTCTTCAAGTCCGTTGCGGAGAGCGAGACGGTCGATTCGGGATCGTATTTTCTCCCGAAGGGAAGAATCTTCAAGTATTTCATAAGCTTTATCCAATATCTGCCGGGGCTTGGTCAGATGCCAGCCTGCGCCGGAGTTTACGGCGAAAAGAACGTTTCCCCATTCCTGGCCGCGTATAAACGTCGAAAATATGACCGGCTTCTTTGCCGCAAGGACTTCCATTACGGTCGAGGCGCCGCCCTTCGTTATAACGCAATCGGCGATATTCACCAGATCGCACATGAACGGAACGAAGCCGTACACCCTTATGTTTTTTGCGCGTTTCGACTCTGCGATGGCTTCAACCCGCCGGCGGAGGATCGAGTTTTTCCCGCAAACGACGACCAGGGTTTCGGATCGTTCGTCGTCTGCGAAGCGCGAAACAAGGCGATCGGCCTTTTTCAGCCCCTCCCCGCCTCCCGCGACGAGAAGGATCTTCCCGTCCTGCGGAAATCCGAGGCGTTCTCGGGCGAGACGTTTTTCTTCTTCGGTATAAGGCTGGTCGAATTTTCTCGAGAGGATGAAGGGAAATACATGCAGGCGGTCTTCGGGGAATCCGTGCTTTTCGATCGCTTCCGCTCTGAGTTTCTCTGAAAAAACGACGAGGTTATTCCGTTTTTCGTAAAACCAGAGGCCGTGAGCGGTGTAAGGATCAGTTACGACGGTTATAAGGGGTATAGACGGATCGACGGCGTCGAGGGCGGCTCTGGTGATCAGGATCAACACTTCGTGAAGGCATACGACCTTCGTGATGTTGTTCGACCGGAAAAATCTGATGAGATCGGTGATGCCGTGGACGGAAATCAGGTAGTTTCCGAAATGAATCGCGATCGGCCAGGCAGTCATTCTATAAAAAAGGACGTAGCCCGACTCGAAATAATTCGTGGTGAGCCTATACCCGTCTTCGAAAAAAAACCGGGACGCCTTCATGCGCTCGCTGAATCCGTGATGCAGGACAGTCCCGCAATCGTCGGGAAACAGGCGGTTTATTTCTTTTTCCAGCGCGCGCGCGGGAGCGATATGTCCGCCTCCGGTATTCATGTACAAAAAGGCGATCTGTTCCTTCATTTTCGGAAACCTTTCGGATGGTCCGAGATGAGACCGCGATAGATGCGTTCCAGACGCTTCGCCATGGTTCCGATAGTCCATGATTGGGCGTGGACGCGCGCTTCTTCGACCTTGCGCTCGTACAAGGCGGGATCTCCGAGGAGGTCGCATACGCGCGATGAAAACTCCGCCGGATCGTTTTTCACCATGAAGCCGCCGTTGTCGCCGCCCATTACGGTTACAGTTCCCATCTCGCCTATCGCGACGACGGGAATGCCGGAAAGCATCGCTTCGATCGTGACGAGACCCTGTGTTTCGGTGCGAGAGGGAAACACGAACAGTTCAGACATCGCGTAAACGAGAGCAAGGTCTGATCGATCGAGATAGCCTGAAAAAACGCAATGCTCGGCTACTCCAAGATGTTCCGATTCTTCGACGAACCGGGGAAGATCGGGACCATTTCCCGCGATGAACAAGAGGACGTCGGGATGCTTCTCTACGATTCCGGGCAATATGCGCAGGAGAAAGGAAAGGTTTTTTTCGTTGCCGACCCTTCCGGCGAAGAGAAGGAGGCGTTTCCCCGCGATCAGCGGATATTTTTCCTCCATCCTGCGCCTGAAATCTTCTACTTCGCTGGGGTGCTTGTTGAAAAGGAGCGGATCGATGCCGGTAGGCAACAGATGCGTTTCCTGTTTGATTTTATACCGCTTCAATACTTCAAGAATTTCCGCCGAGGGAGCGATGATCGCGTCCGCGCGCTTTGCCATGTTCCGGATGATATGCCTGGCGACGCGCCTGAGCAGGATTTCCGGCACATAGGGGATGTAATTTGCGGCGTAGTCCTCCCAGAGCGTATGAAAGGTATATACGACGGGGAGATTATGCAATTTCGCGTAGTAAAAACCGAATTCCCCTATCACGAATTCGGAGTTGACATGGATAATATCGGGATTAAAGGCGTTGAGCTGTTTGGACACCCAAAACCATTTATGGAACTTAGCCAGACGGTCTTCCCGGGATATCGGCAAGGGATAGGAAGGGACCCGGATGACGACGGGATCCATCTCGTTTTCGCGCTTGTCCATGGTGGGGGTCGACATGCGTTCGACAGCCTGCGATTCGGGATAAAAAGAACAAATGATGACCACTTCATGGCCGAGGCGGATGAGCTCTTTCGAGAAAGAATCCACGGAGACGGTGACGCCGTTGACGCGCGGCCAATATGCGTCGGAAAACATGACTATTTTCAACAAAAGCCCCTTTTTTCCGAGTATATCATATTATTGCGCCCCGGGGAATTCAGGATATAGTGGGGACACTCATGAAAGCTCAGGAAAAATCAGACATATACGACTTTTTAACGCTCGCACAGGGTTGGGTCGAAGGCAGGAAAATCGAAGCGAACCCGCCGGTTTTCCGGGATTCGCCGGACCCGGTTCCGTTCTGCCCGACGCATCGGGACTTCGCCGAGGCGCTTGAAAGCTGCCGCCGATGCGAAGATCAAAGCGGGAAGCCGCATCCGGGATGCGGAACCTTCGAACCGGGCGCCGTTGAGGTGCTGGTAGTATCCGAGCGTCCGCTGAACACTGACGAAAGCTCTCCCGAATATGCGCTCCTTTTAAAAATGCTTTCAGCAATAGCTCTCGATCCGGGTACGAATTGCAGAATCACCGCGTTGATCAAATGCGCAGACTCGCAGGAGTCTAATACCGGAAGATTCGGCGCGGACGGTTGCGCGCCCTGGTTCGAAAGCGAGCTTCGTCTGATTTCGCCTCTGGCGGTTCTGTCGCTCGGAGAAGGCGCGGCGAGGCTTCTGGCAGGAAGCTCCGAACCCGGAGAAATGATGTTCGGCAGGAAGACCCTCTGGAAAGGAACCCCTGTTATCGGAACCTACCATCCGGCCGATCTGCTCGCCGATCCCCAGCTGAAAAGACCGGCTTGGGAACATTTGAAGACGCTGAAAACAATACTCGATTCGGCCGGCAGGAGAGACTTCTGATGCCCGCCTGGGTTGAAGTCGTTTTGAATGTTCCGGTCTATCAATCGTTCACCTATAAAAATCCGGCTCCCGGGGAAAGCCTTCTGGGGAAACGGGTAGAAGTCAGATTCGGTTCGCGGATCCTGATCGGCTTCGTTATAGCCGACAGGGAAGAGCTTCCAGAGAATTTTCCGCTTGAAAGCTCCGCGGTCAAGCCGATTCTGCGGGTCGTCGACAAGGAATGCCTCTACGGTCAAAACGAGGCCGACCTATCAGCATGGATCTCCTCGTTCTACCTCTGCGCTCAAGGAGAGGCGCTTTCGGCGATGCTGCCCTCCGGTAAGCGCGAATCCTCGGGTCCCGGATTTTCCTTCGAGGACGAAGAGTTCGCGGACCTCGCGGTCTCGCTGTCGGAAGAACAGACGCAGGCCGTGCGCGGGATTCTCGACGCGGAAAGCGGAACGCCCTCCTACATCTACGGTTTGACCGGGACAGGCAAAACAGAGGTATTCCTCCAGGCCGCGGAAGAGATACTCAAACAGGGGAAAGGGGTCATCTACCTCGTTCCGGAAATCGCGCTTACCCATCAGGTGATAGAGGCAGTCGCGAAACGGTTCGGAAAGACCGCCGCGGTGCTGCATTCGGGGCTTACCGGCAGCCAGAAGCTGACCGAATGGATGCGCCTGCGCCGTGGAGAGGCCCGCGTCGCCGTGGGCGCCCGAAGCGCGGTATTCGCTCCCATCGAGAACCTCGGGCTCGTCATCATCGACGAGGAACACGATAACTCATACAAGTCGGGCACGACTCCCCGCTATCACGCGCGGCAGGTCGCCATGCACCGCTGCGCCCGCGCGGGGTGCGCCCTGGTTATGGGAAGCGCGACGCCCTCGCTCGAAGCGTGGCATCAGATGAAAAACGGACGTATCCGCACCTTCACGCTCACCAAGCGTTTATCCGGCGGAGCCCCGCCGGAAATCAAAATCGTCAATCTGGGAGGAGCCGACGGAGCCCTCTCGGATGAACTTGTAACAGAAATTCAGGCGACGAAAGAAGCGGGACGCCAGACGATACTCTTCCTTAACCGCAGAGGTTTTACGCATTTTTTCCGCTGCAATACCTGCAGCTATGAAATGAAATGCAAAAACTGTTCGGTTCCCCTCACCTGGCACAAGGCTCAGGGAGTCATGAAATGCCATTATTGCGGCCTTCAGCTCGCGCCTCCGAGGTCGTGCCCGGAATGCGGATCGCTCGACGTCGGATACGCGGGATTCGGAACCGAATTCATCGAAGACGAGGTGGCTCGAACCTTTCCGAATCTCTCCGTAAAGCGTCTCGATACCGACTCGCTCGGCGAGAAGGGAGCGCTGAAAAGCGTGCTTGACGAATTCAGATCGGGAAAAATCGACGTTCTGCTGGGTACGCAAATGATCGCGAAAGGCCTCAATTTCCCCGGAGTTCGCCTCGTGGGAATCGCGCTCGCCGATACGGGCCTGCATATGCCCGATTTCAGGGCGGCCGAGCGGACGTTCGCGCTCATCGTACAGGTCGCAGGAAGGGCCGGCAGATTTTTTCCGGACGGAAGAGTCCTCATTCAAACATGGAATCCAAGGCATCCGGCCATCGTCCATGCGTCGAAAATCGATGTGGAAGGCTTTTACGATTGGGAGCTCGAGCAGCGCGAAGAGCTCGGGTTTCCGCCCTTCTCGCGGCTTATCAGGCTCGTATTCCGGAGCAAGGATCAGGGAAAAGCCGAGGCCGCGGCCGAGGGCGCGGCGAAAATAATGGAGAAGCTGCTGCCGGGCGAATGCGAGCTGATGGGCCCTTCAGAGTGCCCGCTCGCGCAGGTTTCGGGGAACTGGCGCCATCATTTGATTCTGCGGGGAAAAACGCTGGGGCCGCTTCTGAAGGCTGCCCGTTCCTTCCAGACAGGTTATAAGCCCCTGCCGGGGATTCATCTCGAAATAGACGTAGATCCGGCTGCTCTTCTGTAGGACGGACGGAGATGCCGGACTCGGTACATCAGTATCGGACATCCCAGAGAAAGAGTCCCGTACCGGGGGCTGTCGGGCCCGCGCGCGAACGGTCGCGGGATTCGAGGATGGCCGAGAACTCTCCCGCCTGTGCGCCGCGCCGCTCCAAATCAATCAGCGTTCCCAGAATCGAGCGGACCATCTTCCAGAGAAACGCGTTCGCGGAGATTTCGAAAACAAGCTTTTCGCCTTCCGGAAAAAAGCGCGCCCCGTACAAATAGCGGGTGCGGGTTTTGCTCTGATCGCCCGAGGCGGTGAAGGCCGAACAATCAATTTCGCCGCGAAGACAGGAAGCCATCCGGTTCAAGAGACGGACATCGGGCCATCTGCCGAGAGCCCATACATAGGGCATTTCGTGGGCGCAGGGCCTCGATCCGCAGTACAGAAAAAAGCGATACGTCCTGGCCCTCGCGTCGAATCTCGCGTGGAAGGAAGGCGGAGCCTCGCAGGAATCCATGATGCGCACGTCGAGGGGAAGCAGGGAATTGAGAGCCGGGACGAAACGTTCCGGAGGAATGCGGGCGATATCGGTATGGAAATTCGCGGCTTGCCCCGCGGCGTGGACGCCCGAGTCCGTGCGTCCGGAGCCGATGAGGGGAACCGGGTGGCCGTGCATCTTTTCCAGCGCCTTTTCAATCTCTTCCTGCACGGTTCTGCCCTTTCCGGCGGCCTGTTCGCTTTGGCGCTGCCAGCCGAGAAAACGGGAGCCGTCGTAAGAAATTTTGAGCTTTATGTTTCTCAAGGGGAGCGATTCTGTTTCCGGGCCTTTCATTCGTCTTCGGCGTCCTCGTTGATTTCTGCAACGATCGAATCGTAGAGATTCCGCGCGTGTTCGAGCAGCGGCCCCGGCTTATTGCGGGACGATCTTCCCAGCCCGAACATCTTCGCGAGCGATCTGCGATGATAGGCGAGAAGCTCGCGCCTTTTTTCAGGGTCGGTGCGGGACCCGTATTTTACTTCGAGCAGAGCAGCCAGATACAGAACGCCGTCGAATCCGTAGTTCTTGTCGAGATCAGGCCCGAAGGATTTTAAATTCGCTATCATCTCCTGCCCGGAGGTTTCGAGCTCGACCGCCCTGCGGTAATAGAAGAGGGATTTCCGGTACAATAGATCGGCGATATAGGAATAATTCTCTTCAGGAAATTTTCTCCCCATATCGGAAAACAGCCAGGCGCCCCTGAGGGCGCACAAGCCCTGCTTGATATGCGGCGAGTACTTCGTGTCTACGCTTTCGTAGCACAGAAGCGCGAGATAGTAGGAAGCGGCACCCTCGTTGAGAGTACGGGACCCGGCATAATCGATTTTAGAAAAAAGCTGTTTGACGGAGGTAAACCGGTCCTGCATGCCGTCGTATATTTTGTTGAGGCTTTCCTTGTCGAGGACGCAGAAATCCTGGGGAAAGGCGGCGTACAGGCATTTAGGGCAGACGGTCATCGCGTATACGAGGGGCAGAACCTCGCCGAATTTGGCTGAAGGTTCGTACAGACGCCTCAATTCGTCGGTAAGGCTTCCGGCGATGAGCCGGCCTCCGCCGGACATCACTTTCTCCTGCTTGAACTTCGCGTTGCAGATGGGGCACTGGGTCTGTTCTTTCGTATAAAAGGTAATGGAAGGCGCTTTATCATCCTTGGACGCCATGCAAGCCTCCTTCGACGACGACCATCGCGAGGGCGTTGTCCCGTTCGTGGGTGAGGCTCAGATGCACCTGTTCTCCACCCGATTTTTCGAATGCTTCCAATGCGTTGCCGAACAGGTGAATGCACGGCTTTCCGTTGTGATTGTTCAGCACGAGGATGTTTTTCAGCGTGATGCCGCTCAGCCCCGTTCCGATGGCCTTGCCGAAGGCCTCCTTCGCGGCGAAACGGGCGGCGAGGGAAAGAGTCGCGCCGCTTCCCCGGCTCATGGCGGCCGCTAATTCTTCCGGGTGGAAATACCGATCGAGCAAGCCGGGGATTTTTTCCCAGCGCTCGAGCCTTGAGACATGCACTACATCGAGGCCTATTCCGACGATCATTCCTGTTTTTTCCTCACTGTCAGCTGTATTTCGGACGGAGTGCTCCGCAGAACTTCGAAACGCTGCGGAACAAGGGCGTGCACGGGAAGGCTATAGACTCCCGGAGAAACCACGTTTCCGCACAGAACCGTCAACGCGTTTTCGGGAAGCGTCCATTCGGACAACTCGTTCTGCGTTCCCTTCAGCTGGATCGAGCCGACGAGCTGGTCCGCTTCGATTTCGAAATCCGAATCGAGGTTCTCGAAAAAGAGGGGCACGTCTTCGAATGTGCGCAGCAGGGTCGTCTCGTTGATCGTTACCCGGTACGAGATTTTTCCGCCGCCGGATAATCGGACGAGGGGGGAACCCGAACCGACCGTTACAGATCCCTCGAAGGAACGGTTCACGCCTGAAAGGTCGATGCTGTCTGTCACGAGATCCGTAATCGATTCGACGGCCGAACGGGGGCCGTCGATTTCGAGCAAGGTAGGATTCAAGCTGTAGCCGGAAAATTCGAATCCCGCTTCCGGATATCCGCGGAAGGCAGGAGTAACGGCAACCTTGCGGGAGAGGCGATGCTCGACCTTCATGACGATTTCCGCCGGATCGAGGGTGATCTCGAGGGGCACGACGTTCATGGCCGTCCCCGAAAGACGGGCGCGGACAGGCACCCGGTATTCGCCTTCCCGTTGAATGCCGGATAGATCGATATAGGTTTCGATGTCTGATTCGAGGATCGGAAAGATGCTCGTGGATTCTCCGCGCAAATGCACCTTGATCATGCGCGGGTATGCCGATGCCGGCAGCATCAGCGCGTCTCCTTCTATTTTCAGGGGCGCGGAGAAAAAGCGCTCCTCCAGCGTGCTCATCCGATAAAAGAGAAACAGAAGGAGAGAAAGCGTGAGGCAGATTATCTTAGCCGGCCAGTTATCAAGAGACCGTTCAATCAAATTCCGGGCGTTCATTGCCGCTATCCTCCATTGCGGAGGAGTCTCCTCCAAGATCCAGGAGGCCCTCCAGCTGGCGGGTGATTTCCGCAGACGTTAAATCGTAATACAGCTTCGAATCGTAGGCCAGACTGATGGCGCCGGTCTCCTCGGATACGATCATGACGACGGAGTCGGTTTCCTCCGACAAGCCCAGAGCCGCGCGGTGGCGGGTTCCGAAGGACTTTCTGATGTCCTGCTGTTCCGAAAGGGGAAGAAAGCATCCGGCGGCGACGACCCGGCCGCCCTGAATGATGACGGCTCCGTCGTGAAGGGGTGTGTCATGGCCGAAAATAGTCACGAGGAGGCTTGAAGAAAGCTCGGCGTTCAGCCGGGTCCCCGTTTCAACGATATCGCGCAATCCGTTTTTTCGGGTAAAGACGGCAAGCATTCCCCTTCTCCGCTTGGACAGGATTTCCGCGGAGGTAAGGACGGAATCGAGATGGCTGTGAGTGGACCGCTTGCCCATTCGGAACCAGTCGCTTTGTCCTATCTTCAAGAAGATTTTCCGCAATTCCGGCTGAAACACGATCGCCACGCCGATCAAAAGACCGGGAGCGAGGGTGTTCAAGAGCCATAACAGCGTATTAAGCCGGAGGATGAAGGCGACGGCATAGATGATGAGAAGCGATACCGCTCCCTTCAGCAGCTGAACCGCCTGGGTTTTTATCAGGATTCCGTATACCTGGTACAAGAGAAACGATAAAACCAGGATGTCCAGAACCGGTTGCACAGTCGTGTACAGCCCGGCGAGGCGTTTAATGAATTCCATAAGTCTGCAACTCCTGTACGACTGCCAGCATATCCCGCGTTTCGCCCACATCGTGCACCCGAAGCCATTGCGCGCCCAAGCCGACGGCGATCTGATTCGCGGCGAGCGTTCCCGCCAACCGGTGCGAAACGGGCTTTCCGGTCATGTCGCCGATGCAGGTTTTCCGGGACAGGGCCATGAGCACCGGATAGCCCGCGGCGGTGAAACGGCGGGTTGCCGCGATGAGAGCGAGGTTGTCCTGTTTTCGTTTGCCGAATCCGATTCCCGGGTCGAGGATTATCATGTCTTTGCGGATTCCGCGCGTTTGAGCGTATTCGGCTCTCTCCAGAAGATAAGAAAGCACCTCCGCGGCTGGATCGGCGTACCGGGGATCGAGCTGCATAGTATCGGGAGTCCCTTTTTTGTGCATCAACACGACCGGAGCCCCGGCCGCAGCCAATAGATCGGCAAGAGCGTGATCGTCTTCCAGGGCGGAGATATCGTTGCACATGTCTGCTCCCGCATCGAGAGCGGCCTTCATGACAGCGGCTTTTCGGGTATCGACGGAAATGGGGACGGCGGAACGCGAACGTATTCCTTCTATCACCGGCAGGACGCGGGAAAGCTCCTCCTCGGCGGAAACGTAGGCGCCGCCGGGCCGGCTCGATTCGCCGCCGATATCCACTATGTCTGCGCCTTCCGCTTCCATTTGCAAGGCGCGCTCGACCGCGTCCTCGACGCTCCCTGCCCTGCTTCCCGGATAAAAGGAGTCGGGGGTGGCATTGACTATGCCCATGATAAAAGCCGGAGCCGAGGTGTAAAGGATTCTGTCTCGCAGGGGAAAGGATAGACTCATCGGCTCTGACCCGCCGCGATATACGAGCGGAGCTTTAAGGCTTCGTCGTAGATATGGACCGCGGACAACCCGGCAAACGAGAGAATTTCCTGGCGGGTTCCCTGGGGGTAGAAAATATCCGGGAAGGCCATGGAGGCAGCCAGTACATGGGGAAGCCGTTCGCGTACGATAGACGCGAGATCGGAAGCGATGCCGCCGGTTTCGGAGCCGTCTTCCACGAACAGGACGGCGCGATAGCCGGAAGCGCAGGAAACAAGAAAGTCTTCGTCCAGGGGCTTGATGAATCGCAGGTTGTACGTATCGACCGGAAGGCTTGAACGCGCGAGCATGTTCGCGGCTTCATGCACTTCGGCGTATATGCCGCCGGTGCAGGCGATGAGGATGTCCGCGCCGTCCCTCTGGGTGAATACGCCTTTTCCCGTTTCCAGGGGAAGGTCGAAGGCGCTCTGTTCGGTGGGACAGGCGGCCTTGGGATAGCGGATGATCACCGGTTCGTCGCGGCCAAGAGCCCACGAGAGCATAAGAGACATCTCCCGGGCGGAGGCCGGAGCGAGTATCGAAACTCCGGGAACCGGCCGGAAAAGAGCAATATCGAAGAGTCCCTGATGAGTTTCCCCGTCGTCCGGAACGGCTCCGGAGCGGTCGAGGGCGAAGACGACCGGGAGCTTTTGAAGTGCGGCGTCGTGGACGAGCTGGTCGACCGCGCGCTGCATGAAGGTGCTGTAAATCGCGACTACCGGACGCATTCCGCCTGCGGCAAGGCCTCCGGCGAAGGTGACCGCGTGCTGCTCGGCGATGCCGACATCGAAAAAACGGTCGGGATATCGATGCTGAAAAGCGGCAAGTCCGGTGCCCTTCGCCATCGCGGCGGTGATCGCGACGATGCGGGGATCGTGCGAAGCTTCTTCAAGCAATGAGCGGGAAAAGGCTTCGGTGAAGCTGGTGGTATCGAATTTTTCTACCTTTCCGTCGCTGATGCAGAACGGGCCGATGCCGTGAAAGGTCGACGGATCGTTTTCTGCGAGGCTGTAGCCCTTCCCTTTGCGGGTCAGCACGTGAACGACAACCGGGCGCTTCAGGGCGCGGACGTCGCGGAGAACCTTTTCCAGCTCTTCGATATTGTGGCCGTTGAGAGGCCCGACGTATTCAAACCCCAGATCGACGAACAGGTTGTCCTTGAATACCAGGCCTTTCAAGCCTCGTTTCATCCTGTGGACGATTTTTGCGAGAAAGACGCCGATCAGGGGAATCGAACGAACCACGCGGTCCACCCGGTAACGGAAGCGCTGGTACGAGGCTCCCATCGTGAGGCGGCTGAGGTATTCGGAAAGGGCGCCCGTATTGGGGCTGATGGACATCTTGTTGTCGTTGAGGATCACCACGAGATCGTTCTGGCCCTGCCCGGCGTGGGACAGCGCCTCGAGGGCCATTCCCCCGGTCAGAGCTCCGTCGCCGATGACTGCCACGACCTTTCCCGGTTCGCCGCGAAGCTTTTTCGCGGTCAACAGGCCGTAAGCGGCCGAAATCGAGGTCGAAGAATGGCCGGTATCGAAGGAATCGTGCGGACTTTCTTCGCGCTTGGGGAAGCCGGAAAGACCGTCTTTTTTGCGTATCGTGGAAAACCGTTCAAAACGGCCGGTGAGCATTTTGTGCGTATAGCACTGATGACCAACGTCCCAGACGAACTGATCCTGCGGGCTTTCGAAAACGCGGTGAAGGGCGATGGTCAGCTCGACAACGCCGAGATTGCTGGAAAGATGGCCGCCGTTTGTGCCGACGACCTCTATTATCTGTTTTCTGAGCTCATTGGAAAGATTTTTCAATTCTATATTCGACAGAGAGCGTAAATCCTGCGGAGAGCGAATTCCTGAAAGGATTGAATGATTCATAAGTCAGAAGTGTACCATACCGTACCGTAAAAAAAAAGACCGCAAACACGAGGTTTGCGGTCTCTTATGCGTATAAGCGCGCTCGAGACAGTTGCGCTCCGGCTAGCCGGAGGCATACCGCTAGAAGCTGTTACCCGAAAAGAACAATTCCCGGCAGCGCTGCCGTCGGGCCGCCCTAGCACGGGATTCGGATTATTTCTTCTTGTGCCGGTTCTTTCTGAGTTTTTTCTTCCGCTTATGCGTCGCGATTTTCTGGCGTTTTCTTTTTTTTCCGCAGGGCACGGCCGCACTCCTTATCAAATAAACTTTACGAAGTATGCACAGAATCCCTAAAGGCGTCAAGTACCGCGTTATAAATTGACGGGAGATCTTCGGGATTCCAGCGCTCCACGCCGGGAATAGAGGACATGAACACCTCCTGCCGCTTGGCGTATTTTCTGCTGTTCCGGGCGATTTCCTCACGGATGCGCGAAGGGTCGGCGCCGGGCGGATCCGTGAGGAAAAACTCGCGGTAGCCGATCGCCTGCATGCCGGGCTCAGCCTTATCGTGCCCCGCTTCCAAAAGCCGCGCGAATTCTTCCGGCAAGCCCTGTTCGAACATCTCGGCGACGCGGAGATTAATCCGGTCGTAGAGCTGCGCGCGCGGACGGTCAAGAAAGATCACCTTGAACCGATATCCCGGGCGCAGACGCGATGACAGATCGTGAGCGCTGCGGGGCTTGCCCGATTGCAGGAACACCTCAAGGGCGCGAAGTATGCGGTATTCGTCGTTGGGATGGATTTTAGCCGCGCTTTCGGGATCGACCGCCGACAGCTCGCGGTGCATAGCCGCCGTCCCCTCTATTTCGGCCCTGTCCTGAAGATTCTTTCTGAGGATCGGGTCCGATTCGGGAGTGGAAGGCAGGCCGCAGAGAAAATTTCTGATGTAAAAGCCGGTTCCGCCGAGAATTACGGGAAGACGGCCTCTCCCGGAGATCGAACGGCACAGTTCGTCGGCTAAGCGAACGAAGTCGCCGGCGGAAAACTGTTCGCGGGGATCGCGGATATCGAAGAGATGATGGGGGAGACGCTCGAGAAGGGAGCGCGGCGGCTTTGCCGTTCCGATATCCATGCCGCGGTATACTTGCATGGAGTCGGCGCTGACGATTTCGGCCCGGCCTTTAAAAAAAGAAAAATCTTCTCCCGGGCAGGGAGAAGAGCTCTGTGAAAAAAGGGTGTCCGCAAGAGAGGTTTTTCCGGATGCGGTCGCGCCGAAAACGACGAGAACAGGAATATCCCGCGCATCGGTCATATGGAAGAAAAAGCCTTATTTGTCTTCGATCTGGTACTCGACGTTGCGGGTAAAAACCTGCCGCGCGGCGAGAGAAACGACTTTTCCGTCATTTTCTTCGATCTCGGGATCGCGAACCATGGAAAGCTGATAGGCGCGCCTGATCGAAGCGCAGGTGATTTCGTATACGTTGCCCGTAAATTCTACAAGATGTTCCAATGGAAATATCATAGTTCGACTATACCCAAATTACGGCGATTATTCAAGAGAAACTTGCCCTGGACCCGTAAAATGGATAAATTAGAATGATGTTTCAAGGAGGATCTATGGAAAATAATGCCCGACGGCCTGAATGGTTGAGTCCGACCTTAGTGCTGACGCTGGGAGTATTGATTGCTGTTCTGGCGGTAGGCTTCACCGGCTTCATCGTCGTCGATCAGACGGAAGAGGCGGTCATTACGAGATTTGGAAAATATAACCGGACGGCAGGACCCGGACTGCATTTCAAAGTTCCGTTGGGAATTGAAAAAAGCTGGAATGTTCCGACAAAACGGATTCAAACCGAACAATTCGGCTTCCGCACCGTAAAGGGCGGCATCAACAACACCTACGAAAACAATCTGACCCGAGAGTCGACGATGCTGACCGGCGACTTGAACATAGTAGACGTTGAATGGATTATCCAATACCGGATACACGATCCGCGCGCCTGGCTTTTCAACGTGCACGAAAGCGTGCGGAACTCGACCATCAGGGACATTTCCCAATCGGTCATCAACATGCTCGTGGGAGACCGCGCGATCCTCGACGTAATCGGACCGGAAAGAACCGCGATAGAGAACAACGCGATAGTCATGATGAACGAGATTCTCAAGCAATTCGAGCTCGGAGTGACGATAACCACCGTGCAGCTCCAGAACATAGTGCCTCCTCCCGGAGTGCAGCCGGCCTTCGAAGACGTCAACAAGGCGATTCAGGATATGAACCGCTTGATAAACGAAGGAAAGGAATCCTACAACGCTCAGATACCGAAGGCGTCCGGCGAGGCGGAAAAGCTGATTCAGCAGGCGCAGGGATACGCGGCGGAACGCGTAAACCGGGCTCGCGGAGACGTTGCCCGATTCAACTCGGTGTACGACGAATACCGGAAGGCTCCGGAGGTAACAAGAAAACGCTTGTATCTGGAAACGATAGAAACCCTCTTTTCAGGCACTACGGGAACCACTCTGGTCGATAAAAAACTGGACAACTTCCTTCCGTTACAGAACATCTCTAAAGGAGGCGCTCAATGAAGCAGGCAACAACCCGAATTTTAATCGCCGCAGGCGCTATGCTCGCACTTTTTTTGATAGCAAATCCTCTCTATATCGTTAACGAAGGCGAGCAGGTAGTGGTAACCCGCTTCGGAGAAATCGTCGATTCGACCGACGAAGCGGGCTTGCACGTTCGCCTTCCCTTCGCCGATTCGGTGATTACCTATCCCCGCAAGGTGATGGCGCTCGACGGAGACTCGCAGCGCATACCGACTAAAGAAAACCAGTTCATCATCGTGGATACGACGAGCCGATGGAAAATCACCGATCCGGTGAAGTTCTACGAATCGGTCACTTCCATTGAAGGAGCCTACTCGCGCTTGAGCGACATCATCGATTCCGCCGTGCGCACCGTCATCACCTCCTCGAGTTTGAACGACGTTGTGCGGAATACGAACCTCATCAACGAACTCCAGCATACGGAAAACTTCGCGCTTGGAGCGGACGCCGAAGAAGTGCAGCTCAGCCAGATCACCGGAGAGAAGATCAATTACGAGGCGATCTCGCGGGGCCGGCAGGAGCTCAGCAAGGAAATGGCCGCGGCCGCGAGCGAGAAGGTCGCGGGATTCGGAATCGAGCTGCTGGACATCGTGCTGAGGCAGATCAAATATTCGGACGAGCTGACCGAAAGCGTGTATAACCGCATGATAAAGGAACGGAATCAGATCGCGCAGACCTTCAGATCGACCGGAGAGGGAAAAAAAGCCGAGTGGCTGGGAAAGCTCGAAAACGAGCAGAAAACCCTCCTCTCGAGCGCATACAACCGCGCCGAAACGATCAAGGGAACCGCCGACGCCGAAGCTTCGCGCATCTACGCAGACGCGTATTCGCGCGATTCCGAGTTCTACGGATTCTGGAAGAGCATAGAATCGTATAAGTCGACGCTCGGCAGCTTCGACAAGGTTCTTACCACAGACATGGACTTCTTCAAGTACCTGTATTCTCCGAACGGAAGATGATGAAACAGCTGATACGAAGAACCGTTCACAACGGAGAGCCGGTGCTTGCAGTCGACGCGGCTCTCTCTCCGAGGGCCTTCGCTCAAAGCGGACTGCCCCGGCTCCAGACAGAGTCGGGGTATCTCATCGGAGCCGACGACTCGCTGCAGCCCTGGAACATGAACGGAACCAGATGCGTCGAGGAAGACGGCAGGGAAACCATGGAGTTTTTCGGTCCCGATATGCAGGGGAAACCTCTTCTGGAGGCGATCGAAGGGGAACCCTGCGAAACGGCGTGGCCGAAGCTGCACTCTGCTTTTTCAAAGATTCATCGCGCGCTAATGAACGGGAACATTCCGCGGTCCGCCGCGGCTCATCTCGGTTCCGCCGGTCCGGCCGCGGTGTTTTGCGGCGACGACGGCTCGGTTCTTGTTCTTCCGCCGCAGCTGATTATCAGGTGCGCCGGAAACAGGGGCGAGCAGGAAGAAATAGATCTCCGCCTTAAATGGATACATCCGGACGCCCACGCGCAGGATCCGCTGAGGGCCTTCGCCTTCGCTGCGGGAACAGCCGCGTACCGGGCATTATCCGGATCATCCGCGTTCAGCGCGGACGGGGACAAGAAAAGCGAAAATCTTGCGGAGAAGCAAAGACTGGGCCTTTTCGAATCCCTGGATTTCGCAGCGCCCGGCTATTCAGGCGTATGCGCCCGGGCTGTGGATTCGCTCGTCACCGCGGATAAGGCGGCTTCGCTCGATACCCTCCTCGCCTTCGGACCCGATCCTTCAGCCTTCGTCGACGCTAGCCGGTCGGAATACGCGGGCACTCAGGCTTTTGCGACGGCCCGCGAAGCCGCTCGAAGCAAGCGCGAGGGCATCGTCAAACGACGCCGTTTCGCGCGCAAGCATAAAACCGCGTTCATCGCGGCGGCTGGTTTGGCGGTCGTCGCGGCACTGGTTGGAGCGACCGTCGCCGGGGATATGAAATCCAAGCCGACGACGCTCGGAAAAGAGCCCCTGACGATCGTACAGGAGTATTACCGCGGGCTTCATCAGCTCGACCAGGAAATACCCCGGGCGTACTCGCAGAAGGGCGTCAGAACCGATTACGACGAATATGTGACGAATCTCTATGTGACGTCCCGGATGAGGGACGCCTACGAACGGAACGGCGGCATTCTTGCTCCTGCGGAACTTTTCTTGCGAAAGGAAACGAACAACCGCATGATTTGGGGCCTGACCAAACTGAAAATCGAAGGCGAAAATACATCCTCGGACGGAACAGGCAGTGCCGCAGCCGCGACCGAAGTCCGGCCCGGCGAAACACGGGAATTTATCGTGTCATTCTGGCTGTGGATGCCGAATACGCCCGGAATGGAGGAAGGATATCCGCTTTCAGTCTGGAGATACGTAGATCGGGTAATTCTGGAATACGGCAAGGACCGCTGGCTCATCCGTGAAGTGATTCCGGAAACGAGAGAGATGCGGGAAAGCGATCCCGAGGATATTCTGAAACGAACCTTCGCGCCGGAGGGTCTTTCAGAGCCATGGGCGCCGGACGAGGCAGAATTGGCCGAAGCGCGCGTTTTGCTCGGAATAGACTGATTCAAGTACTTTTTTGATGTAACAAGGGCTGGCTCGACATCGGGCCGGCCCTTTTTTTTAGGGGTTCGATCGACAATGAAAACGATCATTCGCGCGCGGGCGCCGACGCGCGAAGGCCGAAGGGCGTCCGTTACCGGGGAATGCCGATGCGGGAAAGCGGCCAGAACCGGAGCGCGGCCGATCCGAGAATCGAGGACGCGTGAACGTATCTCGGGTCGAGATTTGATCGATACCGGAATGAAGACGGATCGCCTGAATCGACCGGAATCAAACGGCTTTTATAGGAATGCCTCATATCAAGCGAATTGAAGCGGTTGTCTCCCATCATAAAATAGCTGTCCTCGGGGATGAACTCGTCTCCGGAAGGAAATTCGAACATATTGCGCTGGTCGTGTACAGCCATGAAGAAATACCAGGAATCCGCCTCGGAAAGCAGGGAGAGGCGAACCTCGTCGTTCATGTAGGCGGAAGAAGGCGTTCCTGCCGCTATCATCTCGGCGTTCCGGACAACGAGTTTTCCGAAGGTTAACTTCAGCAGGATGTTCATCTGCATCGATCTTGTTTCAAACAGAGTGTCCCGTTCGGCAGAAGACGCCCAGCCGGTCATAAACTCGCGGAACCAGAGAGCTCCGCCGTTCGTAGTCAACAGAAGCCGGGTGACGTCGTCGACGGCAAGAAAGACGGAAGATATCTCGAGTTTCGCGGAGGGGATCAGATCGGGAGCGGTAGTCACCGTATCGGGCGCGCTCTTCAGCGCGTCAAAGCGGTCCGCGAGAGCGCGCGCTTCGGCGGCTGCTGCAGGGGCATCCACCGACGAGCGGATGGATTCTACCGACTGGAGAATGTCGAACTGCTCCGAGCTCAGCGGAACGTTTTTAACGAGGGCAAGCTCGGAACGGGGCAGAGATGCGACATTCCAGGCGGCCCATCCCGAATCCTCGGCCACCGGCTGAAACTCGGCCGATTCCCTGGTGCGGGAGTAAAGAACCCCGTCGACCATCATCAGTTTTTCTCCGGGAACGCCGGTCACCCTCTTTACCAGAGGGTCAGCCTTCGGCTGTCCGAATTCGTCCCGGTTGATCTGAACCTGGGTAAAGGTAAGCATATATACGAACTGGGAAAGAAAAGACTTTACCCGGGCTTCTTTTGAGTCGTTGTAATGCGGATTGCTGAAGATGACGATGTCTCCGCGCTCATAATCCTTCATGCGCGGAACGCCGACGGACGAGAGCGGAAATTTTGGGCCTGAGGGGGTTTTGATCACCACGACGCGGTCCTTCACCATGAACTCGGGAACCATGGATTCGGAAGGGATGACATAGAGCTGAAAGAAAAAAAGCTGGATGAGAAGCACCAGACAGGCAGCCTGCACGAGGGCGTCGATCCATTCGACAGCCTGCGTCAACAGGCCTTTTTTTCGGGGCTTGGCTGCTTCGATGCCGGGAAAGGTTATCGCGATTCTTTTCTCCGAAAGCTGCCTGAGCACGGCCAGGTTAACGCCCGCCGACGCGAGCCACAAGAGAACGGAAGCGAGGTCGAGCAGAAAAAAACCGTCGGCTTCGCCGGTGCGCCGCAGGATAAAACCGGCGAACAGGACGAAGGGAAGATACTCGAGTATTTTACGCAGCCGGAGAGCCCGGAAACGGGACGGATTCTTTTTCAGAGAAATCGTACAGAACAGGACTATCAGGGAAAAGGACAATACCGCGAGGAATCCGAAAAAAGCGGGAGTCGGAGGAAGATACACGCAGGATGCGGAATACAGAATCGCCAGAAGAGCGTTAAGAACAGGCAACATAGTCACAGAACCTCCCTAATCAGGAAAGTATAGCAAAAAGGATATCGGACGGCTATACTGAAACGCATGGACTTCGATTTGATACCCAATACGGCTCCGGAAGCGGCGGCGAATAGCGCGATTTCGGTAGGCGATGAAACGCTCTCGCTGCTCGCGGAAAAAGCCTTCGAGCGTCTCTCCTTTACCTTTACCGAAACCCATTTGAAGCATATGCTGGACGCGGCGGCCGATTCCCGTTCAAGCGAGAACGACCGGTTCGTCTGCTCGTTCCTGCTGAAAAACGCGATCATAGCGGCCCGGGGAGAACTGCCTCTGTGCCAGGATACCGGAACCGCACAGATTTTCGCGTGGAAGGACGAAGGCGTGCTGTCGACCGGCGATCCCTACGCCGCTCTCGAACGGGGAGCCAAGAAAACCTGGGCGGACAGAAATCTGAGAAATTCTACGAACATCCCGCTGTCCCTGTTCGAGGAAACCGATCCGGGCGACAACATGCCTGCCCAGATCGCCCTGTTCGCGGGCAGAGGCGCAGAAAAGTCCAGCGGAAATCCCGCCTGGCATTTTCTGTTTTGCGCGAAGGGCGGCGGCTCATCCAATAAAACGCAGCTCTTTCAGGCTACGAAGGCTCTCCTCGAGCCGAAGGCCTTCGACGCTTTTCTGAGCCGCCAGGTGCCGGCTCTCGGAACCTCGGCGTGTCCGCCGTACACCGTCTCGGTGGTAGTCGGAGGGCTGAGCCCCGAACAAAACCTGACGGCGCTCAAGCTCGCGACCGCCGGCTTCTTCGACGCCGACAGCCCGGTGCCCGACCGGCAGGTGTTCGGCTTCTCCCCGCAACGCTGCCCGGACTGGGAGAACAGAGTCATGGAGATCGCGCAGGGCTGCGGCCTGGGGGCCCAGTTCGGAGGCCGGGCGTTCGCCTCCGGAGCGGTCGTGCTCAGGCTTCCCCGACACGGAGCGAGCTGTCCCGTGTCGATCGGCGTATCATGCTCGGCCCACCGCAACCTCTTCGGCAGAATCGATTCCGAGGGCGCGTGGCTCCAGACGACTGTCGATAATCCTCTTTCGATTCCCGGACTGAAAGAAGCGGCGGCTCTCTGCGAAAAGCCCGCGGAATCTGCAGTCGATATCGATATGGATAAGGGAATTCCCCATATGCAGGACAAGCTCCGGGCCCTGCCTCCGGGTACGCCGGTCCTGCTGACCGGCACCCTGCTGGTCGCCCGCGACGCGGCCCACGCGCGATGGAGAGCCCTCATCCGCTCCGGTGAACCACTCCCCTCCTACATCGGCCTCCATCCCATTTTGTACGCGGGCCCCGCGAAAACGCCCGAAGGAAAGCCGACCGGAAGCTTCGGTCCGACTACAGCCGGCAGAATGGATGAATACGCGGAGGAGCTGATGAGCCGGGGAGCGGCCCTCGTCACCCTCGCGAAGGGAAACAGGAGCGAAACCTGGAGATCCGCCTGCCGGCAATGGGGAGGCACCTATCTGGGAACGGTCGGAGGTGGAGCGGCTCTTCTCGCGGAGGAACACATCCGGTCGAGCGAGATCGTCGACTATCCGGAACTCGGCATGGAAGCGGTGAGAAAAATCGTCGTCGAGAAAATGCCCGCCTTCGTCCTGATCAACGATTCAGGCGAAGACTTTTATGCTCCGCGGCCGACATAAGGAGACCATGCTTTTACAAATCAAGGATATAACAGAGCGGTTTTCCTCCGAGATCGGGCTCTATAAGGAGCTTGCCGCACTGTTGTGCGAACGCGAAGGGGAAATCGAATCGCTGAATGCTCTTGCGACCGGTAGAGACGCCGCGCGGATAGCCTATATCGCTCATAAGCTTAAAGGCGCTGCGGGAATTCTGGGAGCGGAGCTTTTGGCGGACACAGCGGGAGAACTCGAGGAAGCCGCGAGAAGCCGGACGGAAATCGATTATGATCTTGTGTCCGAACGGATTCGGGAACTGAAAAAAAACTATAGGGAAACCTGCGAAGCGATTCGCGAGTTCGTCAGGGAAAACGAAAAACCGTCGTAAAATTGGTTTTGATCCGAGAAACGAAGGCCGAAAGGTCGGTTCCCGCAATGCCGGCGGCTGCCCGGGCCACCGCATCGATATCGGCGGGCTGGGTGCTTTTCTCACCCCGAAGCGTCATGTACGGAGCATCGGTTTCAGTGAGAATCCTGTCAAGCGGCAGCGCGGCGACTGTTTCCGCGGCGGACCGGTCGCCCCGAAGCAAGGCCTTCCCGATTGAAAAATACGCGTTTATTCCGCGCGACAAAAGCGAGCGGGCTTCGTTCGCCGATCCCGGCCATCCGTGAAAAACAACCGCAGAGATTTTTTTAAGCCGGCGAAAATCAGCGAAAATCAAAGGAAGCCCTTTTCTGCAATGGACGACAAGAGGAAGGCCGTTGTCGGCTGCGAGCGAAACTTGAGCGTCCCACGCGCGTTTCTGCTCGTCCTTCCGGGCCGAAAAGCGTTCCTCGTAAAAGTCGAAACCGCATTCGCCTATCGCCTGCACTCTCCGGTCGCGGACGAGCCCTGCAAGAAATTCGAGACGGGATTCGTCTGGGTCCTGCGGATGAATGCCGAAGGACAGAAAGATTCTGCCCGGGCGGGAAGCGGCATACGATTCCTGCCAGAGGAATTCGTCCGGCCGGCAGGAGCTCGCGCACAGCAGGTTTTGCCCGCCCGAGTCCGGTTCGATTCCGCTTTGAACAAAGCAGTCGTATAAATGAATATGCGCGTCGGTATACACAAATGAATTATATCCCTAAAGGCCAGGGCCGCGAAACCCGAAAATAGATGCAACGGGAGGTTTTGATGAAAAACTACTATATCAGGAGCGGCAACGGCTGCGCGGATTATCTGAGGGTTCTCAGCGAAACCGAAGAAGGGTACATGGTTCGCATTTATCGGGATATGGACGGATATGAAAAAATCATCGACGACTTCATGAGTCTGTCTCTCTTTGAAAGCTGCCTCCGAACCGGCTACATCGCGGAAATGGAAGAACAGAAAGAAGTCGCCACCGCGTAGAAGCCGGCATGCCGGAGAATGAAAAATATTCTTCCGCAATCGCATCAACACAAAAAGAAGACAAGCCGTGAGGACCTCGTGCCGAACGGCTTTTTTTATCGGCAGGCTATAAAAGTTCCGCCTCGACGATAGCCCGCGCCTCATCGTAGTTTCCGCGCTCGATCCAGCGGACGGCAACGCCCTTGCGCTCCATGCCCCTGAACCAGGTTTCCTGGCGTTTCGCGAACTGGCAAATCGCCGTGTACAGCGAATCGATCCATTCCTGCCTGTTCTGGATGAGTCCCTGAAGATATCGTGCGGTGTAGCGGTACTCAAGACCGAGCCGGTCCAAGCGGTCCCATGAATAGCCTTCGCCGTGAAGGCGCTCCACTTCCTCCGCGAGGCCTTCCTCGACGCGGGAAAGAAGACGGCTTCGTATCCGTTCGCGCAGCTCGTCCCGCGGATAGCGCACGCCGAGAGTAAGCGGCCGCAATACGGGACGGCTTTCGGCTTCTTCTTCTGCTGGCGAATCGCGCTCGTATTCGGCGATTTCAATTGCGCGCACAAGACGCGCTCTGTCTTCCAGATCCGTCCGATTGTGAATTTCCGCCTTGACGCTCAAAAGGCGGCGTGCGAGTTCGTCCAGCGTCAAAGGCGCAAGCTCTTCCCGCAGCGGCGGATTTTCAGGAACCTCGACGAGCGGATACGAGCGGAGAATAGAATCGAGATACATCCCCGTGCCGCCGACCATCAGCGGAAACGCCGAACGATCCGAAAGGCTCCGATACGTCCTGTAGAAATCTCGTTGAAAGGAAAACACGTTATATTCTTCGGCCAGGGTCGCCACATCGACCAAATGATAGGGAACTTCTCCGTATTCGGCGAGGTCCTTGCCTGAACCGATGTCGAGCCCACGGTACACCTGACGGGAATCTGCGGAGATTATTTCGCAGGGCCTTCCCCTGCCCGCCAGATCCCGCGCGAGGCGGACGCCCAGCGAGGTTTTTCCGCAGGCGGTGGCTCCGAGCACTACGAGAATATCGAAGGAGCTCATGGATTCGAATCCTTTGCCGTCACCATACTCTGCAGAGGGCGCATTTCAGATAATCCGATTCAGGATACCCCGAAAGAGCGGGGTGGTCGGGCCCGGGTCCGCGCTTCTCGAGCACCTGGACCGTGCGATGCGCGTCGCGCGCCGCGTTCTGAATCATCCGGTAGAAATGATCCGAGGTAAAAAAATGCGAACACGAACAGGTCATCAAAAATCCGCCAGGGCGGAGAATCTTCATCGCGCGCAGATTGATTTCCTTATAGCCGCCGTAGGCCTTGTCTATCATCTTCGCGCTTTTGGTAAAGGCCGGAGGATCAAGGATAATGAAGTCGTACTTCTTTCCGTCTTTTTCCTGCGCCTTGAGAAAATCGAACACGTCGTGGGTTTCAGCCCGCATAGCGGCTTCTGCCCCGTTGCGGGCGATGTTCCCTCTGATTCCTGCAACCGCATCCTCCGAGATATCTATCGCCAGAACGGAAGATGCTCCGCCTTTCCATGCGTTGAGTCCGAATGCGCCGGTGTGGGAGCAGGTATCGAGCACTTCCCTGCCCTTCGATATCCGGGCGGCGAGGGCGCGGTTGTCCTTTTGATCGAGAAAATATCCGGTTTTCTGGCCGTTTTCGAGGTCGACCGTCAATTCGATTCCGTTTTCGCGGATGACGATGCGGGGATCGAATTCAGCGCCGATCCAGCCTTTCCGTTCGGAAAGTCCCTCGAGGGCACGTACGTGGACGTCGCTTCGTTCGAATATTCCGGCAGGGCGGATCACTTCCTCAAGGGCGGCGACGATATCGTCGCGGAAAGAATCCACCGCAAGGGTCAAAAACTGAACAACCAGGAAAACCCGGCCTTCAAGATCGACGAAGCGTTCGACGACCAGTCCGGGCAAAAGATCGGATTCCGCGAACAACAGGCGGTACGAATCGCCTTCGCCGTAAAAAAAGGAACGGGTTTCAGCCGCGGCTCGAATGCGCGAGGCGAAAAAGGCGCGGTTAATCTGTTCGTCTTTATTCCGGGTAAACAGCCTGACCGTTATGCGGGACGAACGGTTAATCACGCCCCTGCCGAGAAAATGGCCGGACTTCGTCAACACATCCACCGGAGAACCGTCGGGACAATCAGCCGGCAAACGGCCGATTTCATTATCGAAAATCCACGGATGACCCAGGAGAATTCTGTCCTCTTCCCCTTCTTTCAGAAAAAGCTTGTGCATGGGCGCAGTATAGACCTTTCGTTGCCTTTTAGCCAACTGGTGTGTTATTGTCAGTATATGAAGACTTTTGCATCGCTCGCTCTTGTTAGCGCCGTAGCCCTCTTCGGCATCCGTCCCGTCCAAGCTCAAAACACGGGCCTTCAGGAACAACTGAAGATGCTTCAGACCAAGGCTGTGCGGAGCGGTGATCTGGGAGACTGGGAAGCAGTTCTGGATTCGGCCGCTTTCAAGCTCTACCGGATGACCGAGCTCTGGAGAGGCGTCATCGATATACTCCCGCTGAAGGACGACTCCATCGATACCGGCGTTTTCGCAAACGCTACCGTAGTCGTCACGACAGGACTGCTCGATCATATCGACGCTGAGATCTTCGAGTCCTCTGCCGCCTCGGGAAGACGCATCAGATCCCTGGAAAAAGAACGGGAGGAACGCCTTATCGGATGGCTCGCCGCTGACGCCGCCCGTTTCGCCCTGGGCTTGCACGAAGCCGGATCAATGACCGACGAGCAATGGCATCAAGCGGACGCCTTCGCGGCGGCGCTGTTCGCCGTATTAGGGAAAAACCCCGAATCCTACGCCCGCTGGGTCTCGTCGCTGGGAGAACTGTACTCGCCCGGGAACGAGGCCGCGCGCTCGTATTTTCTGCAGCGGCCCTCGGTGGAAAACAGAATCGCCGAATTGGCGAAGCGGGAAGAAGAGACAGACGTCTGGACATCGTCGCTTTCAACGCTTCTGATCTGCCTTAAAACGGGAACGGTTTCAGCAGAAAATCTCGACTCCCTCGCGGCGCTCAGGGAAGCATGGCCCCGATCCCCCTACCTCGCCCGCCTTGAAGCGCTTTGCGCCCATCAAGCCTGGCTCGCCGGACTGCAGCCTGAAACGCAGGGGATAAAAACCGTTCTTCCGATAGCGGCCGACCGGGACCCGGCGGCGGCCATGTTCAAAGAATACCTGCAAAACAACCAACCGCTCTTCCCGTCTTCCGGCTTTCTGGATGACGAAACCGCCATTCCCGGAGACTCGCTCTTGTTCATGAAGGCGGCTAACGCGTATAAGGCGGCCCTCGCGGAGAGGCCGGATTTTCTGCTCGAGTCGGCCGAGGCGATGCTTCTCGCCAGATCGGGAAACACCCAAATGAGAAACTACGCGTTCAAGAGGGCCGAGTCCGCCGCGGCGGCAGAGGAAGGAACACAGTCCTTCGCGGCCCGGGCAAATTTCGCGGCCCTTCTCTATCTCTCCGGCAGGGACTACGTACGCTCGCAGTTCATGCTGGAAGCCTTGGCCGCGGCAAGCCGGGGCGGAAAAGAACGGCAGGGGCTCAGGTCCTACCCGGGCGCCCCGGGCAACGAACTTGATCTTCTGATTAATCTCGCGTGGATGCAAAAAGCCCTCGGCGAAGAAACACGCGCGCAGGCGACTCTCGACGCAGAGCGGAACCTGGCCGCCGCCGGGCGCAAAGCGGAGAACGCTTCCGTCGACGAGGCAAGAGTATCTTTCAGAGGCCTTTCGACCGGCATGACACAGGAGAATCTCCTTGAAACATGGGGCGAGCCCGACGAGATACTCTATACGTATTACATGGAAAGCTGGACATACCGATCTCTGGGCGCGATTGTTCTTCTGCGTCCTGCCGAAAACTCGAACGCCGGACGCATCATTGCGATAAAACTGCTTGAGGAATCCCCGATATCGCCGGGCGCCGACATACGGCTCGGCGACGATTCTGAAGAACTGGAAAAAGCATTCGGTCCTGCGCGCTACCGCGCCCACGACGCTCTGGTGTTTTACGGAACCGGCTACTCAATCAGGGCAGTCGTGCGCGGAGGAAGAATCCTGGGAATCAGCGCGGTCGAATGACCGCTTCTTCAAGCATCTTTCAGACTTCGCTGAATACGTCGTTCATGGTGTACACGCCTATCCTGGCATGGCCGTCGGGACCGGGACTCGCCAGCCATTCCAGGGCGCGGACAGCTCCCAGCGCGAAGCCTTCGCGGGTTCTCGCGGTATGCGTCAACTCGATCGTATCGGCCGCTGAGTCGAAATACACGGTGTGAGTTCCGGGAACGGATCCTACCCGAACGCTCGCGAGATGCAGCTCGGACGGCTCAGGACGGCGCGTGAACGAATCGGTGAACAGCGTAGTCTTTCGGGGAAGATTCTCCATAATTCTCCGGGCGATATCGAGTCCCGTGCCGGAAGGGCTGTCGGCTTTCTGATTATGGTGCGATTCGAACACCGCGACGTCGTATTCCTCGAATTCGGCCATAAGACGGGCGGCTTCCGAAACCATTTTATAAAAGAGATTCACGCCGACGGAAAAATTGGACGAATACAAAAAGGCCGTTCTCGTATCGTCTACGAGACGGCGGACTTCCTCGAGGCGGTCCACCCATCCGGTCGTTCCCACCACGAGGGGGATGCCGGTAGGCACAAGCGAGAAAATATTGTTCGTAACCGAGGCTGGATGCGAGAACTCGATGATCCCCTCGGCTCCGGAATCGCCGATAGCCTTCAGCATCTCTTCCGAAACGGCTGTTACGCAGGAGGCGTCTTTTGCGTAGGGATCGACGGTGCAGACGACCTCGTGGCCTCGCATCAATGCGGCCTTTTCGATCATATGCCCCATCTTTCCGTAACCGACAAGCGCTATTTTCATTGATCTGCTCCCTCGGGCGTCCAGAGTCCCGGCTTGTCGGGCGTTCCGAAATATCGGGCATGGAGGGCCTTGACCACAATATCGGCCTCGTCGGAGTCGCAGATGAAGCTGATATTCACCTTTGAGGCTCCCTGGCTGATCATCTGGACGTTGATTCCTTCCTGATTGAGCGCGTCGAAGGTCGCGGAAAGGATTTCGCTCGAACGCTTGACGTCGCAAATAACGGTCACTATCGCCTTGCTCTTCCTGATGTCTATGCTCGCGTATTTTTCAAGATCATGGCGGAGGCCTGAAAAGTTCGCCTTGCTGCTGTCGACGGTAAGGGACACGGACACCTCGGAAGTAGCGACCACGTCTACGCTGATGCTGTGAGAGGCGAAGGATTCGAACACCTTCGCGAGAAAACCGTATTGGCCGAGCATGCGGGTGGAAACGATATCGATCAGGGTCACGTTCTTTTTCGACGTAATCGCGCGAACGGGAACCGGCTTGGTTTCATGGCTGGTTACGATGATCGAACCGGGAGCCTCGATGTTATAGGAGTTTTTCACGCGGACAGGGGTTCCCGTCTGGAGGCAGGGCTGCATCGAGCGGGGATGCAGAACCTGAGCGCCGAAATACGCCAGCTCTGCCACCTCGTCGTAGGTCGCGACCGGCACGGTGCGGGCCTCCTTGACGATGCGGGGATCGGTCGTGAGTATTCCGTCGACGTCCTTCCAGGTCTGTACTTCTTCCGCCATCAAAGCCGCGCCGATGAGCGTCGCGGTCAGATCGCTTCCTCCGCGTCCGAGTGTGGTGATGAAGCCCTTGGCATCTTTCGCGATGAAGCCTGTAACGATCGGCATCGGCATGCCGTCGCCCTTTTTGCCTTCGGCATAGGGAGTCAGGTTTTTGCGGATGTTTTCCCATGTCTCCGGGAGAAGATCTGCTCCGGTATATTGAGAATCGCTGATAAAGCCGATATCCCAGGCATCCTTGAATTCGGCCCGCACATTCAGCGTATTCAGATACGACGCCATCAGGCGGACGGAAAGACGCTCGCCGAAGGAGACAAGGTAATCACGCGAACGGGGAGTCACTTCGCGGAGCATGGAAATGCCCGTGAGAAGAGTCCTCAGCTCTGCGAGAAGAAAATCGATTTCCGAAACAGGGATGCCGAGTTCAGCGGCTGTGGTTTTATGGAGTTTTTCGATCGCGTCGACACTCACCTTGCCGTTCAAGGCATCGTCCGCCGCGGCGAGAAGGTCGTCGGTGGTGTCGCCCATTGCCGAAAGCACGACGATCGGACGGCGATTTTCAAAACTGCGGATGATTCCCGCGACATGACGGATCCGCTCTGCATTTGCAACGGACGACCCGCCGAATTTCATAACAATCATGACTTCCCCCGAAATCTTATAATTATTCACTGTAAAGCAAAACTTATGAATAAATATACCAAACTGCGGCAAGTTATACAATACCATCTTGTACCCGCATTACGCACATGGTAGAGTAGCGTATGAAAATTTCGGAACGCAGCCTCGTACTGTATAAAACCCAAGCCGCAGTCGTAACCGGCTTATCTGGAGATAAAATCGATATTGAAACGCCGGGAGGATCGAAAAAAGTCCGCGAAAAGGACGTCGAACTCCTCCACATCGGCCCGGTGAAGAATCTCGACTCCGTTCTTCGCTCGAAAGTTCCTGAAGCCGACCTGACGGAAGCTTTTCTTTTTTTTCAGGGAGAAAGTCCTGCGCTGCAGGATATTATCGAGCTGGTCTGGGGCGCCTGCCCCGCTGAACAATGGTGGCCGATATGGCAATATCTCAGCGCATCATTCGAGTTCGTCTGCAAAAGTCCTGAATCACCCGTTTCAACGAGAACACCGGATGAAGTCCAGACGCTGAAAAACCGCTCTCGCGCGAAAGAAATGGAAGAAACGGAACGGGCAGCCTTCCTCGCGCGGCTCAAGGAAGTGCAAAACGGCAAACGGGAAACCCTCGATGCCGACGATTTCAGATATCTTCAGGAAGTCGAAGCGTTCGCCCTCGGGAAAACCGATAAATCCAAAATTTTGAAAGACTCGGGCATCGCCGAAGATCAAGCGTCGGCCCACGATATTATGTTGAAAACAGGCTACTGGAAGACTCACTTTAATCCCTGGCCCGCGCGCCATGGCTGCAGTTTGAAATCCGCATCGGTTCCGGTCAGCGCGCCGGATGATTCAAAAGAGCGCCTCGATTTGACCGCCCTCGATTCATGGGCGATCGATAACGAATGGAGCAGCGATCCGGACGACGCAGTTTCAATAGAAGGCGACATTCTGTGGGTTCACGTCGCCGATCCTGCGGCCACAGTCGTTCCCGACTCGAGCGCCGACAAGGAAGCCCGTTCCCGGGGATCTACCCTCTATGTTCCCGAAGGCGCCTCGCGCATGCTCCATGAAGACTCTCTCGGGTTTTACGCCCTCGGTTTGACGGAAACATCGCGGGCTCTTTCATTCAGAATACGCTTCACCGAAACCGGCGCAATAGAAGAAGCCTCGATCCATAGAACTCTGGTGAAAGTAACCCGCCTCACCTACCGCCAGGCCACGGAAAGAAAGGACGAAAGCGGCCTGGCTCCCTTATTCGCCATAGCCAGAAGGAACATCGAAAGACGCAACGCCGCGGGAGCCGTTCAAAT
This sequence comes from Teretinema zuelzerae, assembly GCF_021021555.1. Lineage (NCBI taxonomy): Bacteria > Pseudomonadati > Spirochaetota > Spirochaetia > Treponematales > Treponemataceae > Teretinema > Teretinema zuelzerae. Next base: position 451,429 of record NZ_JAINWA010000003.1, read on the forward strand.
AGATTTGCCTGAGGTGCATTACTCGGTGAAGATGCCGGATGAGGGCGAACCGATCGTTTCGATAGAGCCTGTAGCGGAAGAAGAAGCGGCGGACATGGTCAGGGAAATGATGCTGCTCGCCGGCGAAGCTGCTGCCCGCTTCGCCTTTAAAAACAAGATTCCGTTTCAATATGTGAGCCAGGAAGCTCCTGAAATCCCCAAAGACCTGCCGGAAGGGCTCGCCGGAGAATACCGGAAACGCCGCGGAATGAGGTCGAGAAAGGTCGGAACAATCCCCGCGGATCACGCAGGCCTCGGCCTGGGAATGTACAGCCAGGTGACCAGCCCCTTGCGGCGGTACGGAGACCTGGTCTCGCACCAGCAGCTCCATCTGTTTCTGGACAAAAAGCCCCTCATGGATACCGACGATATGCTGACCCGAATCGCCGCGGGCGATTCGGCCGCCCGCGAATGCACGCTGGCTGAACGCGAAAGCAATATGCATTGGACTCTTGTCCGCCTATCACAAAACCCGCAATGGACGGGAACCGCCGTCGTTGTCGAGAAAAACGGCCCGCAGGCCGTAATCATGATTCCCGAACTTGCCCGGGAAGCGCGAATCAATCTCAGAGATGACGCGCCCTTGAACAGCACGCTTGCCGTTCGTGCGGGCAACATACATCTATCTTCGCAAAGCGTAACTTTCATCCCCGTAGAAGACTGACCTTCCGAAAACGAACGAAACCGGACATAAAAAAACCGGGACCCCGTAAAGGGTCCCGGTTCGACAGGAACGCGCTTTTTTGCAATTTCTATTCAGAATATCTGCCGCCGGGGGATCGCTTGGCTTACCCCCGGAAAACCGAAAATCCGAACAATCTATCAGCTTATTCCGATTTTACGTCGTCGCAGATGCTGCGCTCGGTTTCTTTGTCGAAGAACTTCGCCTTCTCCATAAGAGGTTCGAAGTTGACAGTGTCGCCGATCTGGAAAATGATGTCGGGAGAGCAGCGGGCGATAACTTGCTGGTTCTTGGTAGCAAGATACAGGTGGGTTTCGGCTCCGAGGGGCTCCTTGACGGAAACCTTCATCTGCATATTGTTCTTTCCTGCGGGTGACTTGAGATAGGTCATGTCTTCCGGGCGGATTCCGAAATATACTTCCTTGCCGATGTAGTCCTTGAGGATCTTCTGTTGGTCTGCGGTAGGAACGAGCTCGAAAGAGCCTTCGTCTGCGACCAGCTGTCCGCCCTTCTCGAGGATCTTCACGGAGAGGAAGTTCATGGGCGGGGATCCGATGAATCCGGCTACGAACTTGTTGATAGGATGATTGTAGAGATACAGCGGAGAGCCGATCTGCTGAACTTTTCCGTCCTTCATAACGACGATCTTGTCGCCCATGGTCATGGCTTCTACCTGATCGTGGGTTACGTAGATCATGGTTGCCTTGAGGCGGTTGTGAAGATCGGAGATCTCCGCGCGCATCTGAACGCGGAGCTTCGCGTCGAGGTTGGAAAGGGGCTCGTCGAAAAGGAATACCTTGGGATTGCGCACGATCGCGCGGCCTACGGCGACGCGCTGGCGCTGACCGCCGGAAAGAGCCTTCGGCTTGCGGTCGAGGAGCTTTTCGATATCGAGGATGCGGGCGGCTTCGTTAACGCGGCGCTCGATTTCCTTCTTGTCGGTCTTGCGGATCTTGAGACCGAAGGCCATGTTGTCGTATACGGTCATGTGGGGATACAAGGCATAGTTCTGGAAAACCATCGCGATGTTGCGGTCTTTGGGAGGAACATCGTTCATCCTCTCGCCGTCGATGAACAGTTCGCCTTCGGAAATTTCTTCCAGACCGGCAACCATTCGAAGGGTTGTGGACTTTCCGCAACCGGACGGTCCGACGAATACGACGAATTCCTGATCGTCGACCACGATGTTGGCATTATCCACGGCGCGCACGTTGCCATCGTACACTTTGCCGATGCCTTTAAGTTCTACCTTTGCCATTTAAGGCCTCCTTGGGAGTTATCTTATTAGGACTATTTTACGGTCAATATCGCCGGTTGTCAAACAAAAAGTTCGGCAATTCTTGAAATGAACGGATCGAGCAGCACGAACAGGGTAAGGATGATCAGGCCGGGCAGATAGTTCGCCGTTTTCAGTTTTTTCAGTTCGAGAAGGTTGATTCCGATCATGATGACCAGAGCGCCTCCGAGTCCGGTCAGTTCAGAAATCATCTGCTCCGAGACCCAGGGCTTGATCCATTCTGAAAGCAGCGTCAACGCGCCCTGATACGCTAACAGGGAAAGAGCCGAGAAAGCGGTGCCGATTCCCATCGCGGCGCTGAATACGATCGCCATGAAGCCGTCAAGAACTGATTTGGTGTACAAGATCGTATAGTCGCCCTCGGTACCGGCCTTGAACGAACCGACTATAGCCATCGCTCCGACGCAGAAGAGCACCGACGCGTTGAGAAACGCGTAGGCGAACCGGGATTCTTCCGGAACCGCCGCGGAATCTGAAGAAAGCTCGCCCTCGGACTGCGCGGATGCTTTTGCCCGAGCCTTCTTTTTACCTCCCCCGAAATGGTATTCGAGGAATCTGCCGAAGGCGAGGATCTTTCCGTCGATGTCCCACCATGCGCCCAACAGCCCGCCGATGATCAGCGAGAGCGCCATATAGATGATGTTCTGGGTTTTAAAGGCCATCTGCATGCCGATAACCAGGGTGATTACGCCCGCGGCTGATGAGATGACCGACGAAATTTCGGCAGTGATTTTACGGGCGAACAGAATACCGGCCATTGTGCCTAAAATGACGGCAATGCAGTTTACGAATGTAGCTATCATGATACTATCGATAGTATCGAGGGGCTATCGAACTGTCAATGCGAGAGCCGTCGATGAGAGAGCCGTCAAGCCCTGGAGAACCTCTTGCGGGAAGCGAAAAAGATTCCGATTCCGACGAGGGGACACAAACTGAACAGCACGAACAGAGGCCGGTAACCAAGGGAGTCAATGATGATTCCGCCGCCGATATTTCCCAGAACCGAAGCGAGTCCGACCGAGACCGATGTATACAGAGTCAGGCCGACCACCATGAGCCGCTTGGGAGCGCGTTCGGAGACGAAAACCACCGCTGCCGGATGGAAAAGGCCGAAACAGACGGAGTGAAACAGCTGTCCAGCAACCGCGCCTCCAAAGGATGGGAACACGGCGTATACCAGATTCCGCACGGTAATAGCCGCGAGCGAAAGCAGCAGAATCCGCTTGGTGCCCCACCGCCGGATGAACCAGCCTGAAAGAAACATGAACGGCACTTCTGCCGCGGCCGACAGCGCCCAAAGACCGGCGTAGGACTGCAGATGAAGGTATTCCTGCACATACAGCGAAAAGAAGCGCTGGGTCGGCGTCATGCCGAGAAAACCGAAAAAGATAAGTGAAATGCCGGCCCAGAAAGCGGGAGGAAATTCTGAAAGCATTTTCACCCCCCGTTCTGAAGCGGGAGATTCAATGCTTACGGGGGCTTCAGGATATTTCTTCAGCAAACCGGGCAGCAGGAGAACCGACAGAGAAAAGAGAATCGCCGGGAAGCCTATCCAAAAGGCGATCGAAGCCGGGGATTCGGCATTCACTAATGGAGTGAACTGGAGAAGGAGGGTGATGCAGACGAAGCCGATGCTTCCCATAACCCGCACTTTTCCGTAATTGACGCCGTCGTGGGCGAGGATGCGGTTTACCAGGGCGTCGGCGACGGGAACGGCGCCCTTATAGCCAAGAGCGAACAGAGACAAAACAAGGGCGGTCGCCCATGCGTTCCTGAAGGCAACCAGAGGAGGCAATACTGCGGCCATTAGCAGCCCCAGGAGGATCATCACCTGGCCGTAGTTTCCTTTCCGGTCCACGCGGGAACTGATGAATATCGGGAAGACGAGTCCAGCGGCTTCGAAAAGCCCCTGCAAAAAACCGATCATGGTGGCTGTATAGCCCAAGCGGAATAAAAGAATCGGGAGATATGCGTTCACCACGCCGTAGACGCTGAAAAGAAGAAACAGAGGCAAACCCATCAACATGCTTAAATCTCCACTCCGAGAAACTGTTTCACGAGAACGCCGACGCCGAAGGAAAGCAGAGTGACGCCGAGGCTCACCGCAAGCATTTCGAGGAAATGCCGGCGGAACGGGAGATCCCTCGCGGTGCACAAATAGAAATTGAAGCCGAGAATAATGACGACGACGATCGCCAGGGTGATCGCAAGGGCTGCGATAAAGTTTGCGGTCAGAAAGAACGGCAGAACGAGCAGAACCACGGTAACCAGATACGCGCCGCCGGTATAAAGGGCGGACTTGCCCGGCTTCACCGAACCGTCGCCCTCGGATCTTTGCGAAAGATATTCCGAAGACGCCATTGAAAAGGCGGCGGAAATGCCGGTGATCAAACCGGTCATCGCGATGAGGCGCGTGTTCTGGAAGGCGAAGGTGAAGCCCGCCAGGGCTCCGGTTAATTCGACGAGGGCGTCGTTCAATCCGAGGACGACGGAACCGGCGTAGCGCAGGCGCTCCTCGTCGATCATGGCCATCAGCTCCTGTTCATGGCGGTGTTCCTCATCGATGATCTGCTGGACGTCGGGAAATTCCTCAAGAACGGTCAAATATCCGCCCTGGGCTTCGGATTCGCTTTTTTCAAGAAGTTTAATCGCGAAGGTCAGGCCGATAAAACGAGCCAGAAAAACGAAAAACGACACGAATAAAAAGGACGGCGCAATGCGTTTGCCGGTGACTGCTTCCCAGCGGGCTGCGTGTTTTTGTTCTTCCGCGGCTATTTGAATCAGGACATCGGCGTTAGCCCTGTCCGGTATTATTTTTGCGATTCTGTTATAAATTGCCGCGCTGTTGACCTCGTCTTTTTGGAACGTGATCAGTTTGTCGAGTACATCGCGAGAAAGATTCTGTTTTGTCATATGAAGCTCCTCTCCGCACAGGGTAACGGAAGGCCGGCAAGCTTGCAAGACCCGGCGGAAAGGACTGTCCGCAGGAGCCTGCAGCAGCTGCAAGCTCCGTACGGAAAACTGCTTAACGCAACGATTCGGAGCGGATTAAAACACTGCTTCGCTTTCGATTTCGCTTTCTTCGGGAATTTCCGCGACCATATACGATATCAGGTCTGAATCGTCCTTCGAGGCTGAAGAGCCCGGCTTGCCGGCGTCCGGCGTCTTGAAACGGGGCTTGAATTCGACATGCTCTGCGACGACCTTCACCTTGCTGTAGTTTTTTCCGTCGGCGCCTGTCCAGCGGTCCTGCTTCAAACGGCCGACAACGCGCACGCCGCGTCCCTTGCCGCAATTCTTTCCGCATGCTTCGGCCAGCTTCGACCAGCTTTCAACCTCGAAAAACGAAGTTTCCTGTTCGTACTCGTCGTCTTGTTTGAAATAACGATTCGAAGCAATGGAAAAGTTGCAGACCGAGCTGCCCCGCGGGGTTTCCTTCAAAACAGGATCGCGCACGACGTTACCTTCGATCAAAATAGAATTAAGAGCATTCATCAATATTCCTCCGAGATAGTATTGCCGGAAGCGAAGGACATCGGGCCCAATGCGTTTCTTCGCTCCGGCTTACCGGTTCTATAGGAGGATATCTGGTTTTCTGCCCGGCGGATCACAGAGGAAGGCGGTTTTTTATCACGAAATCGTTCAAGGCGGCGATCTGTTCGCGGACGCGGTCGGGATTCGGGCCGCCGGGAAGATCGCGGGCCTTCACGCAAGAGGCCGGTTCGAGCAAAGGATACACGTCGGGCTCTATGAGATCCGAATGAATCTTCATGCGGTCGAGGGGCAGATCGATCATGTCAGGGATTCCGGAATCGATGCACTCGCGGACGACTCCCGCGGCCGCGGCATGAGCTTTCCGGAACGGCAGGCCTTTGCGCACCAGATAATCTGCAAGATCGGTAGCGTTCGCGTGGCCCCCCGTGCAGGAGGACTCGAGGCGCTCCGTATTCCAGCGGATCGATGCGACCATGTGGGTGAATATTCTCAGGCAGGAAAAAGCCGTGTCGTACGCGTCGAAAAGATTTTCCTTGTCCTCCTGCATATCCTTGTTGTAGGAAAGCGGCAGGCCCTTCATCATGGTGAACAGGGCTATCAGATCGCCGTACACCCTGCCCGTCTTGCCGCGGATGACTTCCGCGAAATCGGGATTCTTTTTTTGAGGCATGATGCTCGAACCGGTGGACCACTTTTCCGAAAGCTCGATGAATTTGAACTCTTCGGTCGACCAGATGATGATCTCTTCGCAGTAGCGGGAAAGATGGGTCATCAGGATCGCGATGGCGGAGGCAAGCTCGAGGCAGTAGTCCCGGTCCGATACGGCGTCGAGGGAGTTTTCCGTGAGGGCGGAAAAGCCCAGTTCGTCGGCGACGAGGCGCCTGTCCAAGGGCAACCCGGTGCCGGCGAGAGCGCCCGACCCAAGAGGCATGCGGTCGATGCGCGCGAGAGCGTCGGAGAAACGGCCGTAGTCGCGCACGAGGGGCCACGACCAGGCGCACAGATGATGGGCGAGCGTCACGGGTTGCGCGCGCTGAAGATGGGTGTAGCCCGTCATCAGGGTTTCCGTGTGTTTCGAGGCGATGGACGAGAGAGTCTCGACGAGAGAGAGAATTCCGGTTTGAAGCTCGGGCACGATCCTTCTGAGATAGAGCCGTTCGTCCAGGGCGACCTGGTCGTTCCGGCTGCGGCCGGTGTGCACCTTGCGTCCTGCGTCTCCGAGCCGTTCGGTCAGCACGCCTTCGACGAAGCTGTGAATATCCTCGGCCGCCCAGTCGATCTTTAGGGAGCCTGATTCGAGTTCTCCGTATATGGAGCGGAGCTCCTTGACTATGGCCGCCGATTCATCTGCCGGAATTATTCCCGCCTTTCCGAGCATGAGGGCATGCGCGATGCTGCCGCGAACATCGTCCAGGGCCATGCGGGAATCGATCCCGATCGATGATTGAAACGCCAGCGCGTCGGCGTCGGGTCCGTCTGAAAAACGACCATGCCACAGGGGAGATTTTTTTTCGCTCATTTTGCAGTCCTCGCTTCGTCGTTGCCCGCAGCCGGAGTCCAGCAGCGGAGAATTTCGCAGATGTACATCCGGTGATAATCCTTCAGTTCGTAAAAGGAATCCAGGCCTTTATCGATAAAACAGGCAGGGCTCATATCCTGCGCGTAGATTTTACGGCAGACAAGGGAAAACCTCGCCTGGGAAAATCCGACGGCGCCCGGCTCGAGCACAACCGGTTCGATTCCGGCGGCCTCAGCTTTGTCCGTATCCCGGCCGCTTACGCTCCCGCAGATCTGCAGGGCTTTTTTATGTTCAGGACCGAAAAACGAAAAAGTCAGAAGGGGCTCGCGTTCAGCAAACGGAAAGGTATGGCGGGTCGGCCTGATGACGCAGGAGACGGTTCTGCGGTTCCAGTGCACCCCGAACCCTCCCCATGACGCGGTCATGGCGTTCCATTCGTTTCTCGAGGTTCCGGTTCCGGCGCTTATCAGCATCCACTCATGGCCGATTGAGGTAAACGGCTGTACAAGAGATTCCAGCAAAGGGCCGGAGGCGTCGCAGCTTGCGAATCGAGCCATCAGGAGGCCTCCGGCGAAGCAGATTCGGAACGGCTGAAAAACCAGGAGAGCGCCGTGCCTGCGATCAAAGAGGCCAGGGAAATGAGCGTTGAAGCGATTCCGGATGGCAGACCCGGATACACGGGAAGAACGGAACCGGCCACGAGGCCGAGGATCAGCGCGTAAGTCGCTTTCGGGAACCGGGTCATGAGAAAGCGGACGAGTCCGGCTCCAGCGAGAAGGCCTGCGATAATGCCGAATCCGATGGGAAGCAGCAGGGGAATATTAAAATCGGAGATCGCGGATATCACCGTGCGGTAGCCGCCGAGTATCAACAATACAAGGGAACCGGATATTCCGGGAATTATCATCGCGACTGCTCCGACCGCTCCAAGAAAAAAGAGCCAAAAAAACACCGGAACGGACAGCGACGTAATCGCGGAAACCGACTCATCGGCCTGAACGACGGCCATCACTATCATGACGGCCAACCCCGCGGCGATGAAAACGGCTGCTCCGGGAGAGAAGGAATCGCCTTTGGCCCGCTTGAAAATAAAGGGGACGCTTCCCAGAATAATGCCGGTAAAAAAGAAAGCGGTAGGCGTCGGATGGGAGGCGAAAAGCCAATCGACGAGGTTTGCGAACAAAAGCACGCCGGTGGCGAGTCCGGCGGCAAGAAGCAACAGGAAAAGGATATTCTTTTTAATCCTGGAAAAATCCAGGGAAATGACTTCGAGTATTTTATCGTACACATTGAATACGACGGCCATAGTCCCGCCGGATACTCCGGGAATGACGTTCGCGATGCCGAGAATAATCCCGACTAAATACGTTTTCAAGTTATTCATTAAAGCTCCTGTTGCGTAAAAGTCTATCATAAAGGCCGATCCGCGGACAACAGAGACGAACAGCCGTCCGGTGAGAGGAGAGAGGAAAGCTCGAGATCCGTTTCAAGAAAGCGGCTGAAAGCGGTCGGCACAGGCTTTCCGACTGCGCCGAGCCACCTTTCGAGAAATTCCTTCCTCGGAGTGACGCGGGCTCCCAGGTCCCGCTTGTACTGCATTTGCGGCTGGCCCAGATTCCAAAAGGAAAAACCGGACCGTTCCAGCAATACCGCAAGCGCGTGGAGCTGGAGCTTTCCGCAGTTGTTCCAGGCTCGTCTGTCAGGATGCATGAAGCCCGAAAGGCTCGTGTAGACGGAGCCGGTAATATAGCCGAGCTCTCCGGCGACGGGACGATCGCAGCGAGAAGACCAGAGTTCTACGCCGACCGGAATGAGGGGCGGCGAAGGAGAATCGCCGGAAAACGAATACTCGCGAGTGCGCGAAGCAAGTTGGTTCATAACCTTCCGATATGGCGCGTGGAGCCAGGATTCGCCCTCCCAGCATTCGCCGAGGCACCGCATCGCAAGCCCGGGATCGCGGGTAACGCGGAGGGTCAGCGACAGACGATCGCAAATTCCCGAGCGGATTGCGGAGAAAAGGGAGCGGGACAAGCGGCGATCCCTCCAGTCGAGAACGGCGGACTCGATATGCATCTGAGGAAGCAACAGCATCCTGCCGTCGAAATGATCGGAACAAATCGATATGAACCCCGCTCGAGCAAGGGAAATGTAAAAATCGGGGTCCCAGTCGTCGGACCAATACCAGGCCTGCGTTTCATTGCCGTAGATGTAGGGAACCAAAAAAACAGGGTTAAGCCATTCGGGACTTATCGGAAGAATCGTGTTTTCGCTGCTCATATCGCTCTGATGATAACGGAAACGGCGCCGAACGCATAACGCCCGGCGCCGCTTACTCGTTATTCAGTAGGCCGCTGCTTCAAGGCCTTGGCCTCGACGGCCTGGCCCTGGCCGGTGGCCTGCTCCATCATGGCGCGTACTTTCAGCGGAAGGCCGAAAAGCGTGATGAAACCTTCGGCGTCGTGATGATCGTAGAGATCGCCGGTAGTGAAGCTGGCGATATTCGCGTTGTAGAGGCTGTACGGCGAACTCGAGCCGGCGCCCCTGATGGAGCCCTTATACAGTTTCATTTTGACGGTGCCGGTGACGTTCTGCTCGGCCGTATCCATGAAGGCCATCAGCGATTCCATGAGCCGGGTGTACCAGCGGCCGTTGTATATGAGCTCGCTCATCTTGAGCGAAGCCTGCTGCTTGAAGAAGTAGGTATCCCGGTCGAGGCACAGATGGTCCATCTGCTCGTGGGCGAAGTAGAGAATCGCTCCGCCGGGAGTTTCGTAGACGCCGCGGCTTTTCATGCCGACAACGCGGTTCTCAACGATGTCGACAAGGCCGACTCCGTTCCTTCCGCCGATCTTGTTCAGCTCCTTCATCAGCTCGAGGGCTCCCATCTTCTTTCCGTTGACGGAAACAGGAATGCCGTGTTCGAAGCCGACTTCCACGTACTCGCCGGCCTCCGGCGCTTCCTCGGGAACGACGGTGAGCTGGAGCATGTGCTTCCAGTTCGGCTCGTTTTCTGTTTCCTCGAGCTCGAGCCCTTCGTGGGACAGGTGCCAGATGTTCTCGTCGCGGCTGTAGGATTGATCTTTCTTCATCGGAACGGGGATGTTCCGTTTTTCGAGATACTCGATTTCCTCTTCGCGGCTCTGGATATCCCAGATCCGCCAGGGGGCGATGATTTTCAGATCGGGAGCGAAGGCCTTGATGGTGAGCTCGAAGCGGATCTGGTCGTTACCCTTTCCCGTCGCGCCGTGGCAGATGGCGGTAGCGCCTTCCTGCCGGGCGTAATCCACGAGAATTTTCGCGATCAGGGGACGAGCAGTGGAGGTTCCGAGAAGATAGCGGTCTTCGTAGATCGCGTTCGCCTTGAGAGCCGGCCAGATGAAGTCCGTGATATATTCTTCCCGGGCGTCTACGACGTAGCAGGATGAAGCTCCCGTGTCCAGGGCGCGCTGCTTGATCTTGCCCCAATCGTCGCCCTGTCCGACGTCGATGCATACGGCTACCACATCGTAGTCGTAGTTTTCTTTCAGCCAGGGAATGATGACGGTGGTGTCCAAACCGCCGGAATACGCCAAGATAACCTTTTCTTTGCTCATGTAATGCTCCTTGCTAATCTATCTTCGATAAAATCACTGATTACTGTTCGAACCGGTCAATACGCTGTGCAGAATCTCGAGGCCTTCGTCGATTTCTTCCATAGTTACAACGAGAGGAGGAAGAAAGCGCAGCGTCTGGACGCCCGCCGTCGATATGCACAGGCCCCTGCCGCCGGAACCCGGGAAGCCGAGACAGGCCTTTTGTATGTCCGAAGCGGGCGAATCGATGTCTACGCCGACCATCAAGCCGCGTCCCCGTATTTCCCGAATGCAGGGAAGCTTCCAGGCTGCGATCTTGGCGCGGATATAGTCGCCCTTTTCCGCGGCCTTCGAAAGGAAGCCCGGCTTTGCCAATTCAGCCATCACAGCAAGAGACGCCGCGCAGGCAAGGGGATTTCCGCCGAAGGTCGACTGGTGGTCGCCGGCGACGAAAACATCCGCCGCCGCGCCTTTGGAGAGGCAGGCTCCCATAGGAACTCCCCCGGCGATTCCCTTGGCGAGGGTGACGACGTCGGGATCGAGGCCCAGCTGTTCGCAGGCGAGAAAGGTTCCCGTCCGCCCTACTCCGGTTTGCACTTCGTCGATCATGACGAGGGCTCCGGCCTTCTTCGCCGCAGCGCAGGCGGCCCGGGCCCATTCGCGGTCCACGAGGTTCACGCCGCCTTCGCCCTGTACGACTTCCATGAAGAAGGCGCACACGGTTCCGTCGAAGGCCGTTTCAAGGGCGGAAAAATCGTTCGCGTCGATATGCCGGAAGCCCGCGATGTACGGAGCGAAGGCTGGCGCATGGAATTTCTCCTGCCCGGTCGCTGCAAGGGTTGCGAGCGTTCTGCCGTGGAAGGACTTTTGCAGGGTAACGATGACGTGGCGGGTTCCCGCCTGTTTTCCCTCTTTCGCGTCGGACTGAGATCCGAACTTTCTGGCGAGCTTGATCGCCGCCTCGTTCGCCTCCGCTCCGGAATTGCCGAAAAACACCTTGTCCATCTTTGTGCGGGACAGGAGGGCCTCAGCGCAGGCTAGCCCCGTATCCGAATTATAGTAATTGGAAATATGAATCTGCTTCGCGGCCTGGTCGCAAACCGCCTTCACGAGGGCCGGATGATTGTGGCCCAGACAGTTCACCCCGATCCCCGAGACGAAATCTATATACTTCTTTCCCTGGTCGTCCGCGAGGATGCTTCCGTTTCCGGAAACGAACACTACCGGCAGACTTCCCAGATTGTTGATTATCTTTCCCGCCATTCAAGGCTCCTTTCCCTGTTCCAGGGATTATACGATCATAGTTCCTATGCCCCGGTCGGAGAACATCTCTATCAGCAAGGCGTGGGGAACCCGGCCGTCGATGATGTAGGTTCGGGGAACTCCGCCCTTGATAGCCTCAAGATTGCATTCGATCTTGGGAATCATTCCCTCGGAGATTACTCCTGTCGCTATCATCGAGGGTACCGCCACATGGTCGAGGCGGCTGATGAGGCTCGAAGGGTCGTTCACATCCCTGAGCAGACCGGGGACGTTGGTAAGCTGCACGAATTTCTCGGCCTTGAGAGCCACGGCGATCTTCGCGGCGGCGGTGTCGGCGTTGATGTTGTATCGGCTCATGTCTCCCTGCTCGCCGAGCGCTACGGTAGAGACGACCGGGATGTATCCCTTGTCGAGGAGGGTTTCCAGAATCTCCGGATGCACCTCGGTCACGTCTCCGACGAAGCCGAGATCGACTCCGTCCTTGTCGATTTTCTTAGCGCGCAGAAGGCCCGAGTCCACGCCTGAAAGACCGACAGCCTTTCCGCCCGCCTGCAACAGGAGCCCGACGATGTCCTTGTTCAGCTTGCCGGTGAGCACCATCTGGACGATTTCCATGGTCTCCGCGTCGGTGTAGCGCAAGCCGTTGATGAACTTCGATTCCTTGCCGGTTTTCTCCAGCATCGCGTTGATTTCAGGACCGCCGCCGTGAACCAGGACGGTGCGGATTCCGATGGTTGAAAGAAGGACAAGATCCTCCATCACCGCGGCTTTCAGGGTTTCGTTGAGCATGGCGTTTCCGCCGTACTTCACCACGATCGTCTTTCCCACGTACTGTTTGAAGTACGGGAGAGCCTGAACCAGAATATCGGCCCAATCCTTGTTGCTTATCGCTTCGCTCATGTGCGGTAGTCTCCGTTGATCTTCACGTAATCGTAGGTAAGGTCGCAGCCCCACGCGGTTCCGTTTTCCTTTCCGTCTTTCAATTCGATCCTGATTTTCACTTCGGTTTCGCCGAGAATTTCCTTTGCCTTCGGTTCGTCGAAATCGAGCGGAACGCCGTTATGGAACACTTCGATTTCCCCGGCGCCCGAATCGAAGAACACGCTCGTTCCCTCCTGAGAGAAATGCTCTCCCGAGTATCCCATCGCGCAAAGGATTCTTCCCCAATTCGCGTCCTTGCCGAAAAAGGCCGCCTTGACGAGGCTCGACGAAATAACGGCCTTCGCGAGGTTCCTCGCAGCCTCCGCGGACTTCGCGCCGTTCACGACGCACTCGAGAAGATGGGTCGCGCCTTCTCCGTCTGCCGCGATCATCCGGGCCATCCGCGTGTTCACCGCGTTCAGGGCCGAGACGAAGGCGCGATAGTCCGCGTTTTTCGAAGCGATCAACGGATTTCCCGCCAACCCGTTCGCCAGGGCGCACAGTGTGTCGTTCGTGCTGGTGTCCCCGTCGACGCTTACGCAGTTGTAGGTTTGATCCGCGCTTTCCCGCAGAGCCGCGTCCAGCATCTTCGGGGTGATAGCAGCGTCGGTGGTAATGAAGCCGAGCATGGTACCCATGTTTATGTGGATCATTCCCGAGCCCTTGGCCATAGTGCCGATCCTGGCTTTCTTTCCGCCGAGCTCGAATTCTACGGCCGTTTCCTTATGCTTTGTGTCGGTAGTCATGATGGCTTCCCGGGCCGCCGCATTGCCGGATTTCGACAGGCCTTCGCACAGGGCTTCCATGCCGGATTCGATCGCGCCGATGTTGATCTGCTGGCCGATGACTCCGGTCGAACAGACCAGAACGTCTTCTGTATTCAGCCCGAGAAGCGAAGCGGCGAGTTCCGCCGTCCGCTCGGCGTTCGCATAGCCCTGCTCTCCCGTGCACGCGTTCGCGTTTCCGGAATTGGCGACAATCGCCTGGGCTGCGCCGTTCGCAATATGCTTTTTCGTCAGTTTTACCGGTTCAGCCTTCACCAGGTTTTTCGTAAATACCGCGGCAGCCGAGCAGGGAACTTCGGATTCGATGAGAGCAAGATCGTTCTTTGTGCGGCCTTTCTTGATTCCGCAGAGAACTCCGTTCGCCGTAAAACCGGCGGGGGCGCATACGCCGCCTTCTATAAAAGTCATAGATTCTTCTCCTTCCGCATGCTCGCGGCGGTTAAAAAGCGGCGGGAATCGCGTCGATTCCCATTGTTTCCGGGAAACCGGAAATCAGGTTCATATTCTGCACCGCTTGTCCGGCGGCGCCCTTTACCATGTTGTCGATGGCGGAAACAATCTCGACGGTGTTTCCCCCGTTCACCACATGGATCGAAAGATCGCACCAGTTGGAAAGCCGCACGTTTTTAGTCGTAGCGGTGTCTCCGAGGGGAAGCACCCGGACGAAAGGCTCTTCGGCGTAGCGCTCCGCAAAAATGGCGAACACCTCTTCTTCAGTCACCGGCCGGACCGTCTGAGCGTATACGGTCGCTATGATGCCGCGGCTCATCGGCAAAAGATGCGGAGTGAAAAGGACGTTCACGGGCTTCCCCGCAGCCTTCGAGCAGTTCCTCGCGATCTCGGGCTGATGCCGGTGCTTGCCCACATTGTACGGAGCAAAGGACTCTCCCGATTCGGAATAGTTGTTCTTCTCGCTCGGATTCCGGCCAGTTCCGGTAATTCCGCTTTTCGCGTCGACGATTACGCAGTCCGTTTTCGCCAAACCCTTTTCCAGCAGGGGAAGAAGGGCAAGGGTCGCCGCGGTCACATAGCAGCCGGGATTCCCGATCACCCTGGCCTTGCGAATTTTCTCCCGATTCATTTCCGGAAGCCCGTAGACCGACTCGCTGTGCATCGCGGGAAATGCGTACGGTTTTTTATACCATTCCACGAAGGTCGCCTCATCCTCGTCGAACCGGAAATCAGCCGAAAGATCGATCAGCTTTTTCCCCTGTTTTACGCAGGCGTCCGCGTACTGCTCGGCGACTCCGTGCGGAAGAGCGGTGAACACCACGTCTGCGGCGGCGACAACCGCGTCGGCGCCGGTGAGCACGCCGTCGGTTTTCCCCCGGAGCATTCCGCGCAGGTTCGGATACACGTCGACGATGTTCTGCCCCTCGAAACTGACGGAGCTGAGGGCCAGGGAAGAAACTTCAGGGTGCGCCAAAAGGAGGCGGACCAATTCGACGCCGACATATCCTGTCGCGCCGATAATACCGGCAACAATCATATGCTACTCCAATTCAAATAATGTATTGTGTTAGGAAAATAAAACCGGAAAGGCCTCGAACGAGGCTGACCCTGACCGGACAGGGGCGATGGAAGAAGTTCTTTACGCCTGACGGCGACGGAGGGCGCGGAAAAGATGGAAACCGGATAGACACAGTGCGGAAAACGTTTCGCAGCATTGATCAGTCATTTCTCTTCTCCTTACCAAGGATGAACTTTAGCAAAAGTGTAACTACTTTAGCTGCCGATGGTCAAGAAGAGAAATGCAAAAATATGCAGAATTCTTTCAAAAACTGCATACTTTTTCTTCCTGGAGCTGCCTTCCGTCAATCTTCCTTAAACAACCCTTCAATTACCTCGCCGTACAGTTCAGCCATAACATGGCGCTTGATCTCCTGTTTGGCGGAAAGCTCTTTCCCGAGTTCGAACGTTCTATCGAGAAGGGCGAAGCGTCCGATCCGCTCGAAGGGCCTGAATCCGTTTCGAGCGTTGATTCTGAGCGAGATTTCCTCGTTGATGAGCTCCCTGACCTCGGGCATCGCGGCAAGAGTGTCGCGGGCTATGTAGGGCACGGCGTTCGCTTTCAAATACTGCTCGACCGCCTTCGTATCGATCTGTATAAGGGCGCCGAGGAACTTTTTATCCTGTCCGACCACCATCGCGTGTTCGATGAATTCGCTTTCCCTGAGCTTCGCCTCGATGGGAACCGGCTCCACGTTTTCTCCGCCCATCAGCACGATGGTATCCTTGGCGCGTCCGCGGATCGCGAAATTGCCGTCATGCGTCCACACGCCGAGGTCTCCGGTATTGAACCAGCCGTCCGCGTCCAGAACCTTCGCGGTAGCTTCGGGATTCCGGTAGTAGCCCTTCATCACCTGCTTTCCCCGGGCGAGAATCAAACCGCGCACGCCCGGCGGGCAGTCCCTGCCTGAGTCGTCTACGATGCGTATCTCGGTTCCCGGAAGGGGCGCGAGGGTCAGGCGCACCGGGCGGAAAAAGTTGCGGATCGCGATGACCGGCGCCGTCTCAGTCAAACCGTAGCCGTTCAGCAGCGTGATGCCCGCCGCCGCGAAAAACTCGTCTATATCTGCAGGAAGGCTTCCGCCTCCTGAAATGCCCGCCTTGAACCTGCCGCCGAGCTTCGCCTTCACCTTCGAAAATACCAGGGCGTCTCCCAGCTTTTTCAACGGCCACAGAACTATCAGCGGCACAATGGAAAGAAGCCGATCGAGAACGGCCGAACGTTTTTCGAATTGCGGCATGAGGCCCTTGTTCATGGCAGTCAAACGCGCATAAAAAGAACCGAAAGCGACGAAGAAGAGGAAAATCGCAGCCTTCGCTCCGCCGTGCTCCGTCGCGTTTTTATACACTCCCGCCTTGATCGCTTCCCAGATTCGGGGAACAGAGGCCATCCAGGTCGGCCGAACGAGCGCGAAATCGTGCAGCATGATCTTGCCGATAGGCTTCGAGTACGCGAGCGTGCTTGCCGAAATGAGCGCGATATACTGGACGATGCGTTCAAAAACGTGCCACACCGGCAGAACCGAAAGGAAAATGTCGCCGGGACGGATATCGATCACCTGTGGAATAGCCTCGAGCTGGTGGCAGAAGTTCTGATGCGTCAGAGGAACTCCCTTGGGTTCTCCCGTAGTTCCCGACGTGAAAATAACAGTGGCTACATCGTCGGGTTCGACCTGCGAAAGGGATCGCTCCCAGAAGTCCTTATCCTCCGAACGATAGCTGACGCCCCTGTCGAGGATCGAGCGGTAACTCAGAATTTCTGTTTTTCGGCCTGGGGTTGCCCCGTCCGGCAGGGCGGACTGCGGATCGAGAACTATGACCCGCTCAAGCAGCGGAAGCGACTCGAGTATTCCAAGAACTTTCTCGGCCTGCTCGAGATTCTCCGCAAGCACCGTTTTGCATTCTGCCCTTGAAAGTATGTACGACAATTCTATGGGAAGGGTATCGCGGCCTCTGGGCACATCGGCGGCGCGCAATCCCAACACTGCCAAATCGGCGACCAGCCATTCGCGACGGTTGTCGGAAACGAGACCGACGCGGTCCCCCGCCCCGATGCCCAGGGTATGAAGCCCCGCGGCGAAATCTCCCGCTTCCCCGTAGAGATCAAGGAAGGTGCTGGGCTTATACTGGCCCCAGGCATTCTTGGAAAGCTGGGCAATACCGTCGGGATGCTTCTCTGCTGTCTGTTTCAGAACCGCGGCGATTGTGCCGGGGCTGGACAATGTTTCGTTGTGCATACAATCATTGTACGCTAGTACTTTTCAGGAATCAAGCAAAATATAAGACATTTCGACACTATTCGCAATTTTGTCGCAATTATTTACAACTCGATCGGACGGTGATTATCCGAAAGCCTGCGGGACAAATACTCGCGGTCAAGATCGAGGCGCTCGGCGAGCAGCCTGGTCTGGTCTGCCGAAAGCAGGTTCTGTTCCGCAAAAAGATATACGACGGCGCGCTCGGCGATGCAAGGAACGTTCAGCGCGTTCAAATGCTCGCGGGAGGGTTTCGGACCTTCGAGATATTGCTGGCGGAACGATTTATGAAGCTCGGATTTTTCCGGCTCGTACTTGATTGCGCGCAATTCCGCCTCGAGCCGGGAGAGGTCTCCGATGCTCGCCCGCTCGCCGAGCGGCTTCAGCGTGAAATACGTGTACTGCTTTCCGGGGAGATAATGATGCTGATCGCATCTGGTGCAGTAATTCGGCTCCCTCGGATCGGTTTTTTCCCTGTCTCCCCCGACTATGATCAGCGGATCGAAAAAGAGGGCCGGGCATTCGACTCCGTCGACCAGGTAATAACGGTAGGTGTTGTAGGCGCTTTCCAGGCATTCGGGATGCTCGCAGTAGGCCGAGAGGGGATAGATGTCCGTGGACGTTTCCATTAAAAGCCGCGCTGTTTCGTTGAACATCTCGCCGCGGAAATTAAGGAGAAGGGTCGGCATGACGAAGACAAGGCCGCGTTGTTCCGATTCCCGTTTCACCAGGTACGCGAGCCGTTCGTCGTAGAAAGCCGCTTCGTCGATTATCCAGGTACCGACCTCCGGATGGGCGTGTATGGTCTGTTCAAGATCGAAGGAATTGCTGATGGTCGCTATGTTTTTCCCGCACCGTTCGTATCCTCCGCGATAGGCGAGAGCGTCCTCCGGATAATCGGCGAAGCGTTCCTTATCCAGAGAGTAGCGAACGAAAAACGTATTCCTGCGGTCGGCGTAGCCTATGCCGCTTTCAGGCTCGAACAGCTCTTTTTGATTGCCGCCGCCGCTGGTGAGCCAGGCGATGGCCAGACCCTTTCTGCGGGCGACAGCCGCGTCGCGCCACAGGCGGGCGGCGTATTCGGTCTTCCCGGAACCCATCGGTCCGATGACGAGGATGGTCCGGGAAGGTTCCACGAAATCGAAGTGCGAATTCGCTTCGTGCACGGTTACGGAGGGAAATCCGAGACTTTTATATAATCCTGTATGAGTATCCATAAGCACTCAGTATATCATACAGTTCCGGTTTAGACCGCTGAAAAATCCAGTCCATGACCGTCTGCGCGGAGGTCCGCCCGTATCCTGGAGCCGTCGGGGAAGCGGCCTGAAAGAACCGCTTTGGCCAGAGGATTCTCCAATTCGCTCTGAATAGCCCGTTTTAACGGCCGCGCGCCGAAGAGCGGATCATAGCCGACCTCCGCGAGGTACTGCCGGGCAGCGTCGGTAATATCGAGGGTTAAACGCCTTCCTTCCAACCGGCGAGCGACGGAGGCGAGCTGTATATCGGCGATTTTAACGATATGATCGCGGCCCAGACGGTTGAAGGTGAGGATTTCATCGATGCGGTTCAACAGCTCGGGACGGAAGCTCGCTTTCAGAATCTCCTGAATCTTCGGCTTCGCTTCGTCCATGGTCTTGGCGGTCAGAATATAGTCGGAGCCAAGATTGCTCGTCATGATGACGATGCAGTTCCTGAAGTCCACCACCCTGCCCTGTCCGTCCGTTAAGCGTCCGTCGTCCAGCAGCTGAAGGAGGACGTTGAATACGTCGGGATGAGCTTTTTCAATCTCGTCGAAGAGAACCACGCTGTACGGTCTTCTTCTGACGGCTTCCGTGAGCTGTCCGCCCTCCTCGTACCCGACGTAGCCGGGAGGAGCGCCGATGAGCCTGCTTACCGCGTGCTTTTCCATATATTCGCTCATATCGATCCGGGTAAGGGCTTTTTCATCGTTAAATAGAAAATCCGCCAGAGTTCGGGCGAGCTCGGTTTTTCCGACGCCGGTCGGACCGATGCACAGGAAACTTCCGAGCGGGCGGTTCATATCTGAAAGGCCGGCTTTGTTTCTGCGGATCGCGTCCGATACGGCGGTGACCGCTTCGTCCTGTCCCACGACCCGTTTAGCGAGTACGGATTCAAGCTCCAGATACTTTTGCATCTCGCTGGCGAGCATTTTAGCTACCGGAATTCCGGTCCATACCGACACGACGCGGGCGATATCCTCTTCCGACACCTCTTCCCGTAAAAGCTGGGTGCCGCCTGCGCTTCCCGCTTCCGCCGCCCGCGTGAGAGCCTCTCCTACTGCCGCTATTTTTTTCTCAAGCTCAGGAATCCGGCCGTATTTGATTTCTGCGGCCTTGTTCAAATCGCCTTCGCGGGTATATCGGGTTTCTTCTATTCTGAGCTGTTCAAGGGCTTCCTTGAGCTTGCGGGATTCGTCGATGCGGCTTTTTTCGTTCGTCCACTGCATCTTCATGGCGTCGCGGCGGGCGGAAAGTTCGGCAAATTCCTTCTCCAGCTTGGACAGCCGCTCAAGGGACGCAGGATCCTTTTCCTTCGAAAGCGAGACCTTTTCAATAGTCAGCTGGAGAATCTTCCGTTCAACCTGATCAAGCTCGGTCGGCTGGCTTTCGATTTCCATCTTGAGCCGGCTCGCCGCTTCGTCTACCAGATCTATTGCCTTGTCCGGCAAAAAGCGGTTGGTGATGTAGCGGTTAGAAAGAGAGGCCGCGGCCACCAGCGCGTCGTCTCGTATGCGAACGCCGTGGTGAACCTCGTATTTTTCCTGCAAGCCGCGCAGGATCGCGATCGTATCCTCGACGCTCGGCTCCGGGCAATATACCTGCTGGAAACGGCGTTCAAGAGCCGCGTCCTTCTCGATGTATTTGCGGTATTCGTTCAAGGTGGTGGCGCCGATCGCCCGAAGCTCTCCGCGCGCGAGAGCGGGCTTAAGCAGATTGGACGCGTCCATCGATCCTTCGCTCGCTCCGGCTCCGACCAGTGTATGAAGTTCGTCGATAAAAAGTATGATGCTTCCGTTCGACTGCTGAACCTCGTGAATGACGGCCTTGAGCCGTTCTTCGAATTCTCCCCGAAATTTCGCTCCGGCTACCAGAGCCCCCAGATCGAGGGAAAGGAGGCGCTTCCCGGAAAGGCTTTCAGGAACGTCGCCGGAAACGATTCGCCGTGCGAGACCTTCTACAATGGCCGTCTTGCCGACTCCCGGCTCTCCGATCAAAACCGGGTTGTTTTTCGTTCTCCGCGAGAGAACCTGCATGACGCGCCTGATTTCCTCATCGCGTCCGATTACCGGATCGATTTTTTCCTGTTTGGCGAGCGCGGTGAGATCCCGGCAATATTTCTCCAAACTCTGAAAGGTCGCTTCCGGATCTTCGGTAGTTACGCGTTGGTTCCCGCGAATCTCCTTCAACGCTGAAAGGATGGCGTTGCGGTCTATCCGCTTGGAGCGCAGCAATTCGCCTGAGGAATCTTCAGCCTGGCTGAGCGCCATCAATATATGTTCGGTTGAAACGTAGTCGTCTTTGAGACTCGAAGCCTCGCTCTCCGCGCGGGCCAACACCTTGGCGGCGGATTGGGAAAAATGAAGCTGCGAGGATTCGCCTTTGACGCGAGGCTTGCGGTCGAGTCTGTCCAAAACCTCCGAACGAAGCGAATCCGGAGAAACGCCGATGCGTTCGATGAGAGGAGTTACAATTCCGTCTTCCTGTTCAAGAAGAGCGGCCAGGATATGATCGGTTTCCACCTGCGCATGATCTTCGCGCTGAGCAATGGAAGTCGCTTCCTGTACCGCTTCCCGGGTTTTTACCGTGCATTTATCAAAATTCATACTCTAAATATAGCGATAAATGCCGTTAATCGTCCAGATTATCAAAACTTCGGCAGGTTGTCTTGATCCTTGTCCTTCGGAAAGTTTTTATCGATATATTCAAGACATTTGATCGCTACCTGCTGCGCATGCTCGTACCATATCCGGTAGAGCTCGTTTTCTATCACATTCGGATACGGAGCGCCCTGTACGTCCGAGACAAGCTGTTTCATTATAACGTAACCTTCATGGTCCATTTTTTTCATGATCACACTCCTGTTGTCCAAGTCCTATCCTATTATATGGTATAGGCGCGCACATTTCCATAGAATTCCGATACCGAATCGCGCGGAAGCGCTTTTTTTCCCGCAAGGGCCACGACGCGGGCGGAAGACCAGCAATCAAGAAGCCTCGACGCGGCAAACGAAAGGCTTTCCGGTGTTACGCGCAAGATTCCCTCGATTTTCGCTTTTCTCACTTCGTCGGTGATTCCGTACAACGAGCGGATAAAAGCAGTGAAACCCTTGTCGGAAGGAGAACGCGGCTGGACTTCGCGGCTGTAGCAGCCGGTTATCGTCTTGGCAAGCTCGAGCGCGTCCACGCGTTCCGAAGCGGCCTGTTCGAGCGCCTCCCTGAAAACTTCGACAGAACGGAGAGGCTGAGGATCGCGGTAGGAACTGAAGGCGAAGACCCGCTCGACATAATCGGGGTACGCGAAGGTTCCGTAAGCGCCGCCGGTCGTGCGGATCTTTTCCCACAGGGGGCCGCTCGCAAGCCAATGGCCGAGCACGATTTCCACCGGCTGGCCCGGATCGCCGAACGGGAGGGCGGGAATAACGGCGGAAGCGAAGCCTACCTGAAGGGACGAGGAAAAAAGTTCGACGGAAGGGGCGCCGATGCGGGAGGCGTCAGGATTCGCCAGATCGAGGAATTCCGCGAAACGGTCCTTCCCGGACGGCGGAGTCGGCGAGGCAAACCCGGAGAGCTCTTTTGCGAGAATAGTTTTCACCTGCGCGAGTATCTCTTCGGTTCCGGTAGCGTTTACGATCATTCCTGCGCCCAAAAGCCGCGAGCGCATGTCGTCGAAGCGGGCGGCAAGGCGATTCATCGCTTTTGAGTCTCCCGCTCCGGCGGATATCTCCCGCACGAAGCGTATCTGCGCGAAACCGTTCCAAATTTCGTCCACGGCCTTGGTGCGGCTGAAATAACTGGCCGCGCGGCTCGACGCGTATTGATGTCCGGCGGGAGCCAGGGACGAATCGAGATCGTTCCGGTATTCGAGGAGGAGGTCTCCCAGGCGCTTGGCGTCCGAAAAATCGGCATCGCGCAAAAAGCGGATCGCCAGAGGCAGGGCGTCTTCCGCGAGCTCTGCGAGCATCTTCACCCTGACGACCATGAGGTCGCGTCCGCAGGCGTTCGGATCAAGGCCGGGCGTCGGCGCTGAGCCGGGAATAGAGGAGCTTGCGAAGAGCATCGCTCCGAGGCCTCCGGTGAGACGCGCCGAAAGGGCCGACGTTTCTACCCATCCCAGTCCCGGCAAAGCCATGCCGGTGAGAGCCGAGGTGAAAAGCGGAAGGTACGGGTAATCTTCAGGTTCGAGCGCGTCCACAGGAAGGGCGATATCGACGTACGCAATGCCGTTCGTCGACTGCTCATGGCACAATAGAGGAACTTCGCCTGCCCGATCGACAATCGTCGGTATGCGGTCGGCAAGGGCGGGCAGATCCTCGGTTTCAAGATGGGGAATGCGCGCAAGATTTTCAGGGCTGTCGGTCTCTTTCTGCCAGGCGAAAAATTCTTTTTGAGCGATCCCGAGGCGCTCTTTCTTTTCGGGCGTCAGCGTCGATTCGAAAAGCCTGACGCGGGAGGCCAGGGATTCCTCGAGCCTCTTTTCGTACTGGGAGTCCGGATACACGGTCACAAAACTGCGATGCGGATTCTGAAGGAACCAGGAACGCAGCAGATCCTGAATATACGAAGGATTGCCGGATAGCCGGCGCTTAATCTCCTCGAAGGCGGGAACATAGCGAAGGGTCGCCATGGGCGAAAGGCCGTGTATCCAGCCGCGCAGGGACCGGCGCATCAAAGTAAGGGCGAAGGGGCCGCCTGAACGGCGAATCTCCCTATTGCTGAAATCGATGGACCGGACGGCAGTCTCGACTTCCTCAGGATCGATGCCGGACTCCGCCAAACCTCTGATCGTCTTGAAGACAAGAGCCTCGAAGTCTTCCTTAACAGAGCGGTCTGCGCCTCGCAGTCCGATGGTGAAGCACAGATGTCGCATCTCGGTCTCCAATCCGGTGGAAGGCGCGAGATCCTCGCCGAGCCCGGACTCCATGATCGCGCGGCTCAGCGGCGCGCCGTCGTGGCCGAGAAGAATTTCCGAAACGAGATTCGCCTCCATGAGAGAAACCACGTCGGTGGCGTCCGGAAGGAGCCAATTCAACATAAAGGTGACTTTATTCTTATCCTGCTCGGCGCCGGCGGGAGCGGGCACTTCCAGTTCGCGGGGAGAATCGAATTCCGGGACGGGTGCTATCAACTCGGGCTTTTGCGCCGGCGCGAAGCGATTGAGGAATCGGTCCTGAAGGAAGGCCAGCTGTTCTTCAGTAGAAATATTTCCGGAAAGAAAAACCCGGCAATTCACGGGATGATAGTATTTTTTGTGAAAGGCGCAAAACTGTTCGTAAGTCAGGGCGGGAATGTCGGCGGGGTCGCCGCCTGAATCATGCTCGTAGGGCGTGCCGGAAAGAAGGGAGCGCACGGACCAGTCTCCTGCGACCGAATCGAAGGAGGAGTAATTCCCGCGCATTTCGTTGAATACGACTCCCTGTATCGAAACCGCGCCGTCTTCCGCGAATTCGAACCGATGGCCTTCCTGGCGGAACACCTTCTCGTCGAGCAAGGGAAAGAAGACCGCGTCGCCGTAGACGGACATGAGATTGAAGTAGTCCTTGCGCACCATCGAACTGGCGGGATACACGGTTTTATCGGGAAAGGTCATGGCATTGAGAAAGGTTTTAACGCTTTGCTTCGCCAGCACGAGGAAGGGATCCTTAAGGGGATATTGTTCGGAACCGCAGAGAACCGAATGTTCAAGGATATGAGCGACTCCGGTCGAGTCTTCGGGGGGAGTCATGAACGCATAGGCGAACAGATTTTCCTCGTCGTCGGTAACGATATGAAACACCTCGAGGCCGGTGGCTATGTGGCGCGCGAAAACCCCGGTTCCCTTCATTTCGGGAATTTCGGAGATATCCAGAATTTCAAACCCGTGCATCAGCTGACCTTTAATCATCGTATCCATTCCTCCGCATCGTCGCGATCGTCTATCCCGCACCGGCCTTCTTCCCAACCCTTTCTGACCGCGGCGAAAAAAGCCGCGGTAACGCTTACCGCTTCCGGCCCGGGCAGCGGGACGAGCAGCTTCTCCTCCTCGAGGACGAGAGCTCCCCTCGTGCGGGAAATATTGTCGAATATTTTTTTCCTGAACGCTTCGTCCTTGCGGGCGACGAGGAGGGCGATATCCCTGTCGTCGAGAGTTCGAAGGCGTTCCTGGATGAACCGGTCGTCGCATCTGACGACGTCGGCCAAGGTAAAGAGCCTCTCGCGGATATCCTTTCCCAATTCGGGATCTGCTTCTATCAGGCCGGATAGAATGGAACTTTCCTTCCCCGGATCGAGTTTTCTCAAGATTTCAGCCAGGGCGGAGCGGCCGTCTACCGATTCCGAATCTACGGCGCCCGCGGATTGAACCTTCTCGCGTATCGCGTCGTCCACGCGTCGCAGCACATCCGGATTGATATCCTTCAATTTCGCGAGCCTGATTATCGTTTCGGTTTTTTCGCCTTCGGCCATTGCTTTAATGATCCCGGCGGCTTGCGCGGGAACCAGCTTCGAGAGAACCAGAGCCTTGACTGCCGGCAGCTCATCGGCGATCAGTCGATATACGCGCGCCGGATCCATCCCGTCGAGGTAATCGAAGGGACGGCCTATAACCTGGGGGACGGCCTTTTGAAGCATCGCTTCCGCGCGTTCAGGACCGAATGCGGCTTCAAGAATGGAACGCGCAGTGTCGACTCCGCCGGAAGGCTCGCGCGCCTTTCGGAACAAAGCTTCGAATTCGGCAAGGACAAGAGACGCTTCATCCTTTTCCACCCTTCGAATCGATGCGAGTTCAAGAACGACCTTTTCAACCTGATCAGGGGACAGTTTAGACAGCACTTTCGCGGCTTCGTCTACTCCGATGATTAAAAGAAATTTCGCCACTCTGCGGAAGGGACTGTCCCTTCCGCCGCTGGAGGAATCGGGAACCTTGATGAGGCCCGGCAGCTCATTGCCGCGGGCAGAACCCGGTCCGGAATTCGCTTGTCCGGATCGGCCGCTCGCTTGCTTGGATCCGCCGTTCGACTGTCCGGACCGGCCGCTTGCTTGTGCAGATCCGCCGTTCGACCGTGCGGACCCGCCATTCGACCGTGCGGGCCCGTCGTTCGCTTGTTTGGATCCGCCGTTCGACCTTTCGGACAGCGGCTTCGATTCACCAGGCCGGGAGTCAGGTTGAGATCCGGAGCTTGAAGGGTTTTCGGTGTTCAGTATTTTCTTGTACGCGCCGAGGCGTCTATCGTTCAAATTCATGTGAGGTCCATCATACCAATGCCGGTATCCGGGGTCAACCGAACAGCGGAGAGCCAGGTTCTTCTCTTTTCCGCCTGCCGGAAGAGCTCGTCTTCCAACGGAAAAGGATCCACCCACTTAACGATTCCGGTAAGGCCGTCGTCTCCGCATACGCCGAGGCACTCGTTTCCGACAAGGGAGGCGATCTCCGCAGGGGTCGAAACCGCCAGCGACGGCGAAAGGCCGGGCGAGCCGTTGTTTGAAAAAAGCATGCCGGTTTCCGGCCCGAAAACAGCACAGAGCAGTTTCGACGCGGATTCGACAGCGAGGCCAAACAAATCCTCGACGGATTCGGTATGAACTGCGCCGGAAACGGGATGCATCCATTGCGCATGAGCGATATTCGCCCAATCAATCGAAGAATCAACCTCATCAGGATGAAGCAGAGCCGCGCCCTCGAGACCCAAAGAAGCATAACGCTCGACGGTTTCGATGGAATTACGGGTTCGGACCGCGAGTACCGCGGGATTCGTGACCGAATAAAAATGCACCGCGTCGTCGAAGGCGTTGCGGACGCGGAGAGAAAGCTGTTCGTCTCCGTCAGCCTCCCGGGGATACGCACAGGAGAGAGCCTCGGAGATTTCCGGAACCAGCAGGCGAAGAGAATCCTCGCCCGGCGAAAACGCATGCCCGGTATCGAAAGACGAGAGGCGGGCGCCGGCGATCGCTTGAAGCACGCACACATCGATGATGCGCTCGAAAAACGCATGATACCGAGCGGGATTCACTTTGCGGGTTCGCCGTTCCTGAACGCCCGACGAGCGGTACACGATATAGGGATGGAAAATTCGGTCCGAAATTTGATGAGTTAAAAAACCGACATACCACGGCAATCCCGCGCGCACAAAATCGGGACTCCCTTTGAGAAGCCGATCGTAAAAGGCCCCGCAGAAAACGCCGTAATCGCGGCGATGCAGCAGCCGCGCGTAGGCAAGAGCGAAGGGTCTGGTTCTCCTGTTGTGCGCGAACAAGTCGGGACCCTGGCAACCGAGGCGGAATTCGGGAGAATCGACGATCCCGGCGGGCATACCCGCCTGAAGAGCCGCTCTTTCGCCTGTCAACACATGGAGAATCTGGGAGGGCATGCTGTTATTGAGAGAGCCTTTCGAGGGGGATCATCATTCCGTGAGCGCCCTTCTCCCCTGCTTTGCGGAGACCGATCAGAGAGTACAAACGCGTTGTTCCGTCGGAATGAGAAAGATCGATGCACGCAGAAATGATCGAATCGGATCCCGATGAGGGGACCCTCGAATCCTCCCCGAAAAAGGTTCCAAGCGCTTTGTTCAATGCGGTAACGGCTTCTGAGCTTTTCAATTCTGCGAACGGTCGCGAATCGGCCGCGGGACTGGCGGCCTCGATTGATCGAGGATCTTGAAAAACCGGAATCGAAACGCCGGAATCGGGAGCCCACAGCCATTCGCAGGCTGCATTGCCGTCGAACAGCTGTTTGATGATTCCGCATTCGTCGGCAAGAAGGCGATACCGCTCCTCGGCTTTTTGAACCCTTTTTTCGAGCTTGAATTTATACAACACCGTATCCAAGGTGGTGGAAAGAGTGTCGGGGTTGATGGGTTTGAGAAGGTAGCTGGAAAACGAGACTTCCTTTGCCCTGACCAGAACGGAAAGGTCGGGAGACGCTACGCAAAAAATAACCGGAACTTCTTCGTTCCTGTGGATTTCACGCGCTGTTTGAACGCCGTCCATCGATCCGCTCAGCATCATATCGATGATGATGATATCCGGCTTGAACTGAACTGCGGCGGCGACCGCGGACGGTCCGTTATCGACGATCGAAACGACGTCGTATCCCAGGCGCATGACCATTCCCTGCAGATCCAGAGCGACGATGGCATCGTCTTCGGCGATGAGAATCTTCGCGCGGGAATTAGTCGTGGGCTCAGCCATCAGGGTGTCTCCGATAAGAATAATATCTCCTCTTAGTCTAGACGTTTTTCCCGGTTCAATCAACCTGATTTTTCTCCAGCCTAAAAAGACTTTTCAGCAATCTGCTTGACACTGCTACTCCAATCTGATAAGTTCTTACTCGCAACTTCAATGACGGCTCCCCGCCGTATTGCACAGCGAAGTGCGGAGTCAAGCTTCTTAGGTCGGGCAATAGCGCAGTTGGTTAGCGTACAAGTCTGGGGGACTTGGGGTCCCCGGTTCAAATCCGGGTTGCCCGACCGAATAAGCTTGCCGAATAAAAAACCCCGGTTTCCCCGGGGTTTTTTTTATGCCTCTACGGAACACCGCCGCATCTGTGCCTGCGCGCCGCTATGCTTGGACAATCTGTAAAAACAAACCCAAACGACGAAGCGTTTCCGCGAACTGGGAGAAATCCACCGGCTTCGTCACATACGCATTGCAGCCGAGCTCATAGCATTTTTGAATCTCCCGAGGATCGTCCGTCGTGGTGAGCATGATAACCGGGAAGCTCCTCAAATCGGGGGACTGCTTGATACGCTTGAGAACATCCAATCCATCCATTCTGGGCATATTTATGTCGAGCAACAGAAGAAAGGCTTCATTCGGTTTTCGGCCGGGAACCGACCGAGATTCGCCATTTAAATACGCCCACAGCTCTTCTCCATTCGAAAAACGGATTATAGGATTGGTGACTCCGGAATTCTCCAAACCTTCGCGGATCAACTCCGCATGGCCGTCGTCGTCTTCTGTGATGATTACCGTAATACGCTTCATTTCATCCCCTCATTTCTCTTCTTCTGCCGCATCGAAGGGCTCCGCGGGAAGTTCAACATAAAAAGTCGAGCCGAGCCCTTCCGTTGATTCGTACCATGCTCTGCCGTTATGCTTATCGGCTATTCGTTTCACGATGCTGAGCCCCAAGCCCTCGCCGCTTGCCGGCGAAGACGGATCCACCCGATAAAAGACATCCCATATCCGTTCGCTGTATTTCTCGGCAATTCCGATTCCGTTGTCTCTTATATGATACACAACAAATCCGTTTTGCGCATGAGATTCCAGAATAATCTCGCATGCGCGGTCAGGATGCCGGTATTTAAGCGCGTTTCCGATCAAATTAGAAAAAAGCTGATGCAGAAGGCTTTCGTCGCCGTAACAGGACAAGACATTTCCTTGACTTACCTGAGCGCCCGCCTGTTCGATCTGATAAGAAAATTCCCCCACAATCTGTGAAAAAAGAGACGACATATTCACTTTTCGTATTTGGGGAGTTATTCTTCCTGTTCTGGATATTTTGAGAAGACCGGAAATGAGACGATCCATCTTTTCGACATTCCCGAGTACGACGGTAAGCGCTTTCGGCATTTCCTTATTTAACACCGCAAGAACTTCTTCAGATTCTTCTTCGGTCAAGAGACCCTGCATAAATCGACGAGCAAGGATTTCTGTAAATTTAGCGAGCCTGTTGCTGAACCCCTGAATATTCACAAGGGGAGAACGAAGATCATGAGAGGCTACATAAAGATAATTTTCAAGCTCCTTGTTTTTTGCCAGCAATTTTTCCTTAACCTGTTCAAGATCCGTTATATCGGTGGCAACCACCGTGAGCTGATCTTTTTGAAGAGGCACAATGGACACGCGGAATATCTTTTTTTTGGAGCTCCTGATTTCACCGTTCCAGGATAATAATCCCCGGGATATGAGTTCGAGATCTGATAGATGCGGCAATCCGCGATTCAAGGGTGATTCGCTCAGCCTCGTGTTCTTGATGCTATCAGAAGAAATTCCGAAACAATCGGACGCCGCCGGATTGGATTCCGCGATTCTGAAATCTGTCAGGATTCCCTCGGAATTCCGCTCAGCTTCGCAAAATAAAATCAATTCCGGAGTAGAGACAAAAAGAGCGCTCAAGCGTTCGTGCATTACCTTGAGAGACCTGTCCAAAGCCGCACGGGCGTCCATTTCGGTTCGAAGGAGTTCGTTGGTGTGTTCCAGTTCGAGAATTCGCTGCTGAAGCTCGGGATAATAGCTTTTCTTCAAAGACTTCTCTCCGAGGCCGATGATTTTCTGCCGCAGCTGTTCGATATCCTGAACTTCAGAGGGCATTACGGAACACCTCCCTGATTTCCGTAAGCACGGGTATTCGCGGGTTCGTCACCATGCAAGGGTCCGAGAGGGCGTTTTCCGCTAATTGGGCGATGAATGCTTCCTCCATGCCCCTCGACGAGAGGCTTCCGGTTATCCCGACTTCTTCGCGCAGGGACTCTATCTTTTCCGCGAGGGCCGAAGCAATCCCGGACGAGGACAGCTTATCTACGGGTATGTTCATCGCCGAAGCGACAAGCCTATACCGTTCAGGGGCGCTCGAATAATTGAACTCGACCACCGATCTCAGCAGCAGGGCATTGCATTCGCCGTGCGGTATGTCGAGCAAGCCGCCGAGGCTGTGAGCCATTGCGTGAACCGCTCCAAGGCTAGCGTTTGAAAAGGCGAGCCCCGCCTGCATGCTTGCGAACATCATCTTTTCCCGATGCTCGGCGTTTTTCGGATCATTCATAACCAGCGGCAGATGCGCGCAGATAAGCCGTATTGCTTCGAATGCATGCAAATCGGTAATCGGAGAGCTCGCCGTTGACACGGCCGCTTCTACGGCATGAACCAGCGCGTCCATTCCGGTACAGGCAGTCAGATACGGATCCATGGTGAAGGTCGTATCGGGATCTATCAACGCGACATCGGGAACCATGGTTTTGCTGATAATCGCGAATTTTTTCCGTAAATCGGTATTATTGATAATCGAGAATTGAGAGACATCGGCAGAGGATCCCGCAGTGGTAGGAATGCAGATTAGAGGAGGCCCGGGAACCTCGACATTATCTACACCTTCGAAATCCCTCACGCCGCGCTCATTCGTGGAAAGAATGCCGACGGCCTTCGCGCAGTCCATCGGGCTGCCGCCTCCGAGAGCCAGAATGACGTCGCATTTATTTTCGCGATAAAAAGAGGCGCCCTCCGATGCTTGAAAATCCCGGGGATTCTGGGAAACCGCGGCAAAGATTTTCGGATTCAAACCTTCTTCGGACAGCTCATTGGACAGCATATCGACCCAACCGGCTTTTGCGACGCCCTCGTCTGTAACGATCATAGGATTCCGTGCGCCGAAATTAACGGCGTAGCGGGCCGCAAGAGACAAGGCGCCGGAACCGAACACGATTTCCGGAGCGACGAATTTGCGCAAGTTTTGCAATTATCTACCTCCCGCTTCTCTTGGTCATTGCACTGTTCAATTAAGAATACTGCATGAAGCGGGAGAACACAAACAGGAGGGGAGTTCAGCGAATTTGCAGGTAGAATTGGCGGAGATAGCGAATTCTGGCGTCGGCGTCCTTCCAGCGCACGCTGGCCGGATACGCCTTCGTAAGCGTTTCGTAGGCCTGAATGGCCTTTCGTATATCGCGGTCGGGCGAGGCAGCTTCGAACGATTGTCCGCGCAGGAACCAGCCTTCATCGAGAGATTCAGTGGCGTTCATGAAAAATGAATCAAGCGCGGCGAGGGCTTCCCAGGGTTTACCGGCCGCAAGACTGGCGCGCGCCTGCGCTAGAAACTCAGCGGCCGAGGATGCAGAAGAAGAAGCAGCGACGGGAGCGTCGGATGCAGTCGGGGTTGCGCCGGTCGACAGCGCCGATGCGGTAGATGTCGACACAGGCGCAGAGGACGGGCTGGCGGTCGAGGGAGGAGGAGAGAAAGTTCGCAGGGAAGGCTCGTCGGAAATGCTCGACGGCGGAGCGATTTTTTGAATCGGTTCCGTTGATTCCCGGACGACCCGCCAGGAGGGAGCCCGTACAGCCCCTGTCTTCCTTTCGGAAGGCTCCGTTACAGTCACGCTCAAGGCGTCGGGCACGTAGGCGTCGGTCAATAAATCGAAACGCGAAAACTCCAGCACATAATCGCCGGGATTCCGGGCGCGGAAGGAAAACAGGGTGTCCTTGCCATCGAGTTTGCGTTGCAGATAGGAAAGTCCGTTGCGCGACGACGAGTCTCCGAGAAACACCCATCCCGTGCCGGGATACGACACCTCGAGGGTCTGTCCGCTTGAGAGAGAAACAGTCCGGGACGGAGGGGGGGCCGATTTATTGGAAGACGGTTTCAGCGAAGGGCTTTCAGGCTCGACAGGGCGGATTTCAGGAATAGGCGTTTCGGCTTTCGCATCTGAAGAATCGGAATCGTCTGCTGAATCGGCATCGCCGGTTTCGTCGTTGTCTTTTGGTTCCTTCACGGAAGCGTCTGCGACCGCTTTTTCTGCCGAAGCATCGACAGGGGCCGGCGGGGCGTCATCCGTCATACCAGAGCCTTCGGCAGGAGGCGCGTCGGAAACGACAGGAGGCAAGGCTGTCTGCTCCGTCACGACGACAGCTTCGGGTTCGGGATAAAAATATAGTAATTTCTGAGGATCGGGCGACGAAGGCGGCTCTACCGGCTTCGAAGGCATCGATTGGTCTTCAGGAGAGAATGAATCCATCAGAGGAGGGACAGCGGCAACGCTTGAATCGGCAACGATTGATACGGCATCGTCTGTTTCAACTTCGCCGGCATTCAAAAACCCGGAGTCTGCAGACGCGGCCGAAGAATCTGTTTCGTCGCCGCCAGCCTCCGGAGCCGCGGAAGGAGGCAAAGGCGTCGCCGGTGCGGCAGGCGTCGAAAGACAGGAGGCAAGAAATTGAACGGATACGCACAGCAACATGCAGGAAAGAAGCCTTTTCATGGGACCGACTCCAATATATCGTCAATTTGTTTTTGAGCGCTCAGCCTCAACGCTTCCTGAGCTTCAGGTTCGGGAAGGGAAAAGTAAGAAGCAGCTTCCTCAAGGGTCCATATATGATCAACATCGCGGGAGAGAATAACGCCGGGCGGAGTAAGCGGCTCCGGGGGAAGGAACAACTCGCCTGCCCTGAACGCCCGGCTTTTGTGAAGCCGGCTAACCCGCTCCGCTTCCCTGGAAACGGCATTGTTCTTCATCACTGACACCGCCAACACGGCAATGAGCAAAAGCAAAACCGCGCCCAGGACAGCGGCAATCTTAATCCGATGGGTATCGATAAAATCGGCAACCCATTCACGATCAAGCATCCGGTTCAACCTCCGCCGAGTCTATCATATTCGCAGTTGATGCAGATTCGTCCGCGGCTGCCGGTTCAGTCTCCAGCGCCGGTTCAGTCTCCAGCGCCGATTCAGTCTCCAGTGCCGGTTCAGTCTCGGCCGCCGGTTCAGTCTCCAGCGCCGGTTCAGTCTCGGCTGCCGGTTCGCCGCTTTTTTCAGAGCGCTGACGGCGGGGAGGCCGGGGAGGAACGACGATGCCCTCTTCGGGCGCGACATCTTCATCTTCGAAATTTTCGATATCGGGCAGATTGTCGTCGTTATGGCGATCCGCCTCGTTTTCAAGCTTGATGGTGATAACCTTGGTGATTCCGGATTCTTCCATGGTTACGCCGAGCATGGTGCTGGCGCCCATTACGGTCTTTTTATTGTGCGTTATGACGATGTACTGGCTGACGTTCGCGAACTCCCTCAGCGCGTTTACAAAACGGGTGACGTTCTGTTCGTCGAGGGCGGCGTCGATCTCGTCCAAGAGGCAGAAGGGAGACGGCTTGACCATGTAGGTCGCGAAAAGAAGCGATACTGCCGTCATGGACTTTTCGCCGCCGGACAGGAGGCTGATATTCTCGAGCCGTTTTCCTGGAGGCTGGGCGAATATATCGATTCCCGATTCCAGCACGTTCGAGGGATCGGAAAGCCTGATTTCGCCGCGTCCGCCGCCGAAAAGGCGCCTGAACATATTGTGGAAATTCTTCTTTATCTTGTTGTACGTCGCAAGGAACAATTCCGTCGACTCGGCGCGGATCTCTTCAGTGATTCGGCGCAGGTCGTCCCTGGCCTTCTGAAGATCGGCGATCTGGCCGTTCAGAAAGTCGTAGCGCTCTTTCGTTTCGGCGAATTCCTCGACCGCCATGAGGTTGACGCTTCCGAGATCCTTCAACGCCTGGCGCGCCGAGGCGAGGCGCTCGCGGAGCTCGCCGGCAGGAGTATTGATCGCGAACATCCGCTCCTCGAATTCCATCAGGTCGCGGGAATGAGCTTCGCGGAAATTATCCTTGATGTTTCTGATCTCGGTTTCGCTCATAGCCAGATCCATGTGGTACTTTTCGAGCTGGCCCTGAATCTTCGCCATCTCCGAGGTTCGGTTTTTAAGCGCATTCTGCTTGCTGGAAACGTCGGTATTCCGGCTGGAAATATCGCTTTCCAGCTTCTCCAGCTCCGAAGTAAGGGTCCGGCCTCGATGTTCGATGGAGGCGATTTCGCCTTCGATTTCGTCGATCTGCTCGCGTATGTCTTCAAGGCGCTTGCTTTCGGTAAAAAGCTCGTTTTCGAGCTCGCGGAGGGCCGCTTCCTGCGAAGCGAGTTCTCTTCGGATGAGGCGGGCCTGTTCTTCGGCAGCTTCGGACTGGGTCTTCATCTGAACCCGGTTCAATCGCAATCCTTCAAGCGTTTTGCGGTATTCATCGATCTTTTTGACAAGCTCGGTATTCTCGGCCTTCAATCCCTGGATGAGTTCGCGCTTTTCCACGATCGAAGCCCGGTTCCGCTGAATGCTTTCGTCGATAGATCTCTTGCGGGTGATTATTCCCTCGGGCGACAAAAACTCGTCGATAAAGAGCGGAGACGTTTTCCGGTACCGCTCGATGCCCTCCTCCAAACGAAGAAGCTGGGATTCGAGCTCGGTGAAGGTGGCTACGGCGTTTTCGGCGAAACGTCGCGTATCCTGGGCCGAAGGATCATGCAGCCTGGAAAAGTCTGTAAAAATATTCTTTCTTCCGCCGACTAATACCTTCAGCTGGCCCAAGGCCTCGGCGACTTCAGCCTCGGCATCGGATCGGGAACGAGAGGAATATCCGGCGTCCCTGAGCTTGCTGTCCAATTCGGTGACAATGTCTTCGGTAATAGATTGAAGCTCGGCTTCCATAACGGAACGTTCAGAGTCGAGACGGACTATCGAATCCTCATGGCGCGCCGCCGCGATGTCGTTATCGGAAATCCGGTTTCCTGCAACGGCTACGCTTTCTTCGAACGAGGCGATGTTTTTTTCGATTTCGCCCAAGCGGCGGTTCAAGTCGCGAACGGTTTCATCCTGGCCGTCGGCGTCCTCGCGAAGGCTTTCTACGCGATTTTCGACCGCCTGCTTGCGGCCTTCAAGCTGAGCCAGCTTTGACTTCACCTCGTTCTGGCGTTCTATAAGAAGCTTAGCCTGCTTGTCTTTTTCGTTTTTTTCAACGGCGAGGCCGTACACCTGCTTCTGGCACTCCACGAGCTTTTCTTCCATGGAGTTCACCTGATCAAGGTTCTGTTCCAAAGACTCGTTTATGCGGTCGATCTCGTCTTTGATGGAGTCGCGCTTGCGCCTGATTTCCTCGATGTCCGAAGAACGCCTGTCGCGTTCCTGCGTAAAACCCTTGAGGCGGAGAAGCTGAATATCGAGTTCGTTTTCAAACACAGACTCCCTGAGGCTTCTGTAGCGTATCGTTTTATCGGCCTGAACCTTGAGCGTGTCGTAGGATCGTTTGACCTCTCCCAGGATGCCCTCGATCTGGCGCATGTTTTCTTCGGTTTTTTCAAGTTTCCGCTCGGCTTCGGCTCCGCGCACCTTAAAACGGGTAATTCCGGCGGCTTCCTCGAAGATATAGCGGCGTTCTTCCGGTTTGCTCGAAAGAATCTGGTCGATTTTTCCCTGTTCCATGACGGAGTAAGCGGTTTTACCGACGCCGGTATCCCAGAACAGCTCGCGGATATCCTTTAATTTGACCGGGGTATTATTTATATAGTATTCGCTTTCTCCTGAACGGTACAAACGGCGTTTAATAGCTATTTCGCTCATTTCAAGATTCAACAAACCGTTTTCATTGGCTATCGTAAGGGTTACTTCCGCCACATTAAGGGGTTTGCGCGATTCGGTGCCGTTGAAGATGACGTCTTCCATCTTGTCCGCCCGCATCGCCTTGGACGCCTGCTCGCCGAGAACCCATTTAACCGCGTCTACTACGTTGCTCTTCCCGCAACCGTTCGGACCGAGCAGGGCGGTAATACCGTCGGCGAACTCAATCCGGGTGCGGTCTGCGAATGATTTAAAACCGAAGACTTCAAGACTTTTCAGAAACACAGTTATTGAGCCCCTTGCATAGCATTTTTTCGAAAATCCGTCTTTCAGTTTACAGTACTTGAAAGCAGCGGGTCAATGGAAAACGATTGATGGTCAAGTTTTGAGAAATTACTCCGTAATAGTGGATATGAGCATAAAAGTGATGGTGTTTGTTTCGCGAAAGAAGCGCGACAGGGCGCTTCTCCGCATGCTGGAAAAAGAAAAAATCGAGGCATCTTTCACCCGTTGGATAGGTCCGTTTCATACCGCATTGGCAAGACATGAATACGACGCGGTGCTGGTAAGCAGAAGTGCATTGCTTTCGCGGTTCACAGATCCGGTAGTCCATCTTGCCGCGGCTAAATCGCGGCATACGCTTATCGTCTACGGAGTATCGAAGGACAGAAAAAAAATAAGCGTAAAGGCTATCCGCTATCCAGGCTCTGATTACGATGACGGCATACTTGAAAATAGCGTCGATGCAAGAAAACGGAAAACTGATACGCTATGCGCGTTGATAACGCGATTCCTCGCTGAATATCATGCCGAAACCGGATACGACGTACGCGAAGCCTGCCCGCCTTATAGTAATAGCGGCGAATCATCAGAAACGAATGAAGAAAGCCCCGGGATTCGCGCCAAGCTCTCCGAAATGCATAAGAAAATTGCTGACTTATTGCAAAAGGCGGAATCCCGGGGCTGCGCGAACGACGAAATACAGGACTATCTTTGGCAAGACCGCGCAAGAAACAGAAAAAAAGACGTGCAAAGCTATATCTCTACGCTGAAGAAAAAAATGCATATCTTGTACCCTCACGCAAAATCGGCCGGCATCGAATACCGAAACGGCAGATACTATCTAAAAACTACAGAGCGTGACGAAAAGTGAATAGTTCCGGCAATAAAAAACCGGCACCCGAAGGATGCCGGTTTGCATCGGTAATTACTTGCCGAGAACGCTGGAAATGCGTTCCAAAACCTTTTTTCTATCCAAGGGCTTAACAATATAGTTTTTCGCGCCGAGCAGAAGAGCTTTTTTAACCAACTCTTCCTTCCCCAGAGCGCTGATCATTACGACCCGGGCGTTCTTGTCGAAGGCCATAATCTGCTCAAGGGCGGTAATTCCGTCCATTTTCGGCATCGTTATATCCATGGTAACGAGATCTACATTCGGACACAGTTCCTTGTACTTTTCAACTCCGTCCAACCCGTCGCCTGCCGTGGCTACGATCTCGTATCCTTCGCTTGTGAGGATCTGACCGATTTGCTTTGCGACGAACATAGAATCATCGACAACGAGAACCCGGAACGGGGATCCGTCGGCCTTAACGCCTTCAGGAGCGCGCTCGTTGATAGATGGAAAATCCTGCTTTGAAATCATATCTTACTCCCTTATCCTCTACATTCTGTCTCGAATGGCCACATTCACTTCAACCAGTCCAAGCGATGTCTCCATCGGAACGATCAAAGCCTCGACTTCATGATCGGAAATTTCCATGTTTTCTCCAGTAAATAATGCCGGAGGAGTGAGATCAAATCTAAACCCGAGATCGTGCAGCTTAGTCACCGCCTGGGCGGTTATAAGGTTCGCAAGCTCGGTAATTGTCGCCTTTGCCAAGTCGTCGAACGATTTTAAATCTTCCTGATTCATCTGAGACGCGATCTTCATAGCCGTTTTCATGTCCATGTCGAAAATAACGCGTCCTTCAACGTCGCCCGCAAGACCGACAAGAGCGGCGACGCCCATCACCGGCATGGAAGTCGATTTCAAATACAACTCCCCGCGCCGTATTTCTCCGCCCAAGACCTCGGTTAAAATATTATACGCAGCCTCAACAAACGGATTGATATACTCTACACGCATCAGATACTCCTTGTTATGTTGAACCCTTATTCTTTGCTGAAAGCCGTCAGTCCATCGTGGACGATTCTCGACCAACCGCTGTTCCGGGGCATCGCTTCGTTTTGCCCCAAAACAATAATACCATTATCCTTTATTTTCTCGGAAAAGTCAGCAAGCAAGGCGGCTTGCTGCTTCGGATTCAAGTAAGAAATCACATCTCGCGCGACGATCAGATCAATGTTCGGAATCGAATTCTGATTGGTGCAATCATGATACTCGAACAGAATCATGTCTCGGATGGTTTGATTAAAAGTCCAGGAACCGCCGGTGCCCTGGACCAGATAGGGTTTGTACAGCGAGCTGATTCTGGACTCGGGAACCGAGAGCATCGGGGCATTGGATATCGCGAGCAGGTCCGAATCGTTCGCGTATATTCGTATTCTCGCGTTCGGGTAGCGCTCTTTCAGCAAGACCGCGAGGCTGTAGGTTTCTTCTCCCTTGCCGCAGCCGATATTCCAAACATTGATCTGCTTCGCCTGGTTTTGTGGCAGCATTGAAGCGAATTTCGAGGAAAAGGAATCGCTCCAGATGGTTCCGGTTTCCGGGGACGGAAAGGTAGACAGATACTGTCGGGCATCTTCTTCCGAACGGAGTTGAACGTCGCCGGCCGAACGCGAATCACGCCATTCCCGATATCTGGCGGCCACCCAATCCTGATTAATCTGCGAAACGTGGAATTTCGCGAGGGCGGCAAGAGTATCGCTGATAAAGGAGATATCGAGTTCGTCGCGCGATTTTTTTTCTTTTTCTTTCAGGGGTGGCTGTATTACGGCTTCCTCGATCGCTTCTTTCTCTGCCTCAACCTGCCGGGTGCGGGAGCCGAAGATGCGCGTAACGTCGAGAATGATGTATAGACGTCCCTGGTTCTCTACTACGCCGTGGATATACTTGATGTTTATATCGCCGAATATCGGATGAGGAGGCTGTATAGAGGATTTGGAGATTCCGACAACCTTATCGATCCCATCAACTACGATGCCGAAGGTCTGCTCCTCTACATGAATGATAATCATGCTTTCAAGGGCATCGTCTTCTCTCGCCTTCGTCGGTATATTGAAGAATATTCTCAGATCGATGATCGGAATGATGTCTCCGCGGAGATTATACACTCCGAGCACAAAAGGAGACGTATTCGGCACATAGGTGAACCGTCCGGCTTTCGCGATCTCCTTCACCTGCATGATGTCTATTGCGTAGTCCTTCCCCGCGAGGGAAAAGGTAACCATCTTAAAATCTATAACGGCTATGCGCTCAGCCTTGTTCTGCGTCTCCTGAGCCTGCGCTTCCATTTGAGCCAGGGTGTTCGTTTCAGTCACTGCCATATCTCCCTCTTACCACACTGATGCTTCGCGACGTTCGCGGGCCATTAATTCCTGTTTGAGCCCGAGATCAAGAAGCTGGCTGACATCTATAATCAGAGAGACTGATCCGTCTCCGAGGATTGAAGCTCCGGCGATTCCCGGCGAATTGGTGAATTGATCGCGCAGGGGCTTGATTACCACGTCTTCTTCCCCTATTAAACTGTCCACCATGAGGCCGACTTTTTTTTCGGCCGTTCCGACGATGACGATGTAACTGTATTCCTGGGATTCGTTCGATTTGATGCCGAAAAGCCTGTTCAGGCGCAGAAGGCTGATTACCTCGTTGCGCACATTGAATACCTCGTAGTTGTCGATCCGGTTGATCTCTTCTGCTTTCACCCGATGGCTTTCGATGACGGAGGTTATCGGAATCGAGTATACCTCTTTTCCGACTCGTACCAAAAGACCCTGAATGATCGCAAGCGTGAGGGGCAGCCGTATCGTAAAGCGGGAGCCGATATTCGGCTGGGACGATATAGTGACCGTTCCGTTGAGTTTTTCTATGTGCGTCCGCACAACGTCGAGGCCGACGCCGCGCCCGGATACGTTGGTGATCTTGTCGGCTGTCGAAAAACCGGGCTCGAACACGAGCTGGAAGGCTTCGACATCGGTAAGATTCTTTCCGGGATGGATGATTCCCTTTGAAACGGCCTTTCTCTTGACCGATTCGACGTCGATTCCATGGCCGTCGTCGGAAATCTCGATGACGATCATGTTTCCTTCGTTGCTCGCCTTCAGGAGAACCCTGCCCTCCTCCGGCTTGCCGAGCTCGCTGCGGCGCTCGGGCGATTCGATTCCATGATCCAAGGCGTTCCGCACGCAGTGCATGATGGGATCGAGCAAATCTTCTATAACGGATTTATCGAGCTCTGTTTCCTCTCCCTCGATGACGAGCTGCACTTTCTTGTTCAGATCATGGGAAAGATCCCGTACCAATCGGGGAAACCGGCTGAAAATCTGGCTGATCGGAACCATCCTGATCTTCATGACGCCTTCCTGAAGTTCGCCGGTGATTCGGCCGAGGTTCTGCGCCGCGGAACGGAATTTAGAGACGGAGCCCTTCATTGAAACTTCAAAGGTGGAAAAGAGTTCGAAAATATCCGAATACTCGGCATTCAATTCCTTTTTCAGTTCCTTGATGCTGTAGCCGTTTTGAACCTGTTCAAGATAATCAGGGATGTGGTCGAGCAGTTTTCTCAGTTTTTCCTTGTACAAGGCTTCCGACTGCTGGAATTCGGATATGAGTTCGGTGAACTGCATTCCGCTCTGATTAAAGGAGGCCTTGGTGATGACGGTTTCGCTGACCAGATTCAGCAGATAATCGATGCGGCGGGAATCTACGCGGAGAACCGAACCGGAGGAATGCCCGCTCGACGAAGGAGACGCGGCTTTTCTGGGAGCTTCCGATCGTTCGGGAATCGCTGTTTCAGCCTGCGTTTCCGATTCGTCGCTTTCATCGACCGAAGGAGAGGCTTCCGCCGAAGGGCGGACCGCCTGGGGCGCAGGAACCGGAGAAGGCGCGGTTTGAACCGGAGCGCTCTGAGGCGCCGGCGCCGACGCTTTGCGGAATTCGAAAAGTGCGACTTCAACCTTCGTGGTCACATCGGAAATGCTCGCCACCTTTTGAATTCTTCCAACCTGTTCGGATGAGGCTAAAAAGTAAATTACCGTTTCATGAAACTGGTCTTCGTAGAGGGCATCGAAGTCCGGGATGGTCTTTAAAACCTGGCCGGCCTGTTTCAAGGAGGCGAAAACCTGGATTCCGCCGACAGAATTCATCGGATTCGATTCGTCGAAGAATACCTTGACCATATATACGTTCGAACCGGAGGGAACCGCTTCGCCGAGTTCAAGAACCTCGTACTCAGACAGCAAGCCGGCGCCGTCTGTGATAGGCACTGATGCATCGGGAGCGCGGGCAACCGGAGCGGGAGCGGCTGGTGCGGATTCAGCCTTCGCTTTTTTAGCGGGAGTTTTCTGCTTCGGCTCCTTGGCGGGAATCAGAGAGACCAGTTTGTTTTTTATGTCAGAAACATCCTTGGAATACACAGAGCCGGACGCCCGGGCTTCGAGCATGGCCTTGATAATGTCAAGGGATTTTAACAGAACATCCACGACCGGACCGTTTACTGCGAGGGCTCCTTCGCGGATAACATCGAGGAGATCTTCCACGATATGAGTAAATCCGGACAGTTCATGCATTTCCACAGTGGCGGAACCGCCTTTCAGGGTGTGGGCCGCCCGAAAGATCTCATCGATAGCGTCATGATTGGACGGATCGTTCTCGATGATTAAAATGTTGCTTTCGAGGGTAAATACCTGCTGTTCCGCTTCGCTGAAAAAGTCCTTCAGCAGTTCTTCGTTGTTGATATCCAGATAATCACTCATATGGTCTAAGTTTATACGGTTTTTTTTATTAGTCAAGCTATATTCCCCGTACTTGTTTTCCTAAATAACAAAGATGACAGTCTGGAGCCTATTGGTATATACTCGAATAAGGAGTATTCATGAGAATCAGGATTTCAGGCATGCTGGCGTGTGTACTTATGTGTTCCAACCTCGGCTCCCAGGCAGTGTCGCTGTCGAATTTCAATGTCGAATCGATTCTATCGATACAGGAAGACTCCTTCATGCCCAACGCCGACACCGAGGTATCCGCAGGCGCCCGCTTCGCGCCGGCCGCTTCGGTGCTGCTTGAAGCCGCCTTTACCCTGGAAATCTCCGATATGGCCGATTTTCTGCATCCGCTGCCCGAATACCGCGAGCCGGGAAATTTTTATTTCGACGGAGCTTCCCTTCAATTTCCGCGCAGGAGCGAAACAGGCGCGAGCTGGGGAGTATTCACCGGTTTTTTCGACGACCCATCGTCGGATTCGCTTTTAAAAAGAGAACTTAAAACATCGGTCTCGCCGCCCGAATTCCGCGCCATGCCGGCAGGTTCGGTTTTCGATCCTGATCCCGTTATCGCCGGAAACGGATTGGTTTTTTGGGGAGTTCCCGGAGACGGAAGCCTTGCGCTGGCGGGATACGGATATTGGAATTCGCTGCTGGGAAGCGACACCGCGCTTACCTGGGACGTACGCGCCTCCAGAACCGATGTGTTTTTTACGTATAACATGTACGGCGGTTTTCTCGCGGAGATGGCGACCGGAGTACCGTATCTGAGAGCGGGATTTACGGGTCTATTCTCCTCCGAACAGGGAAACAGCCTTTTTATCGAAGGAATTTTAAAGGACTACGCGCCGGGCTCTAAAAAAAGAATCGACCGAAACATCCATGTTCTGTTCGAACCGCGCATACAGCTTCGCCCCGCGGACATTGCGCTTTCATTTTTTTATTCGCCGCTCGAGGAAGAAAACACCAACTACATCGGCGGAAATCTGTTGATCGGATTCGGCGACCTGAAAAAAAACCGAATGAGAGGCGGCATGAGCGTCCTCGCTTCGATCGATCCGAATAATCCGGGAACGATCAGCCCGTTTTCGTTCTCGCTCACTCCGTTTTATGCCGTCGCGAAGGGCGATTTCGCTATCGAATCCGCTGCGGTTATACACCCGCTCAGCTTTGACGAGTGGAGAAGCGCAGTTCAATTACAATTACGCGTGAAGGCGGTGTACTGATGAAAAAAATCGTTGCAATATTCCAGATTGCCGTATTAACGGCGGGACTTTCCGCGACTGACGTCGTTATCGAGGCGCTCGGAAGCAACCAGGCCTTCGATGAGAACGGAGAAACGAAGGCAGAACTGCCCTCGTTCGGAGCGGCCATACGCATTTCTGATAAAATTCAGGAAAACCTGGAAGGCAGCATCTCGTACGAGAGCGATCCTGCCTACGGCAACACCCTTTCCGCGCGAGCGTCCCTGAGAACCTCGTATATGGAAGTATCGGCGGGACCGTCGTTCGGAGTGATGAATCAGGGTTCTACGGAAGGAGCCGTCGGCGTGCTCTTTCAGCCGGGGCTGGGAATAGGATTCAGCGTGACGGTTCCGGGAATCGTCGTTGCCCGCGCGGATACGGACTTCGCCCTTCCCGCTCCGGGAGACACCGGAGGCAAGGTATATCTCCAGAGAAGCAGCGCGACCGCGGGATTCTACCTTCCGAACGTGTTGTGCTCCGCCGGAATACACCAGCGGATTAATACTGAATCAGGCAATCGCATCTCCGGAACGACCGACTACGGCTTTTACGCTGAAGCGTTCCGGAAAGGGTCTTCGTTCAGAATCGGCATGGATTTCATCTATCGGGTCATGGATTATTACGTCGCGCCGGATCATGCCGATAACAGGAAACTGGGAAATCTGGTGATCGGAGGCGGCCTCACCTGGGCGCCGAAGGCGGACTTCAGCGTCTTCGCAAAGGGAAGCGGGGCTCTGTATACCTTCTCGCTCGGCGATCCCGTAGACGGACTGGAACAGTTTCTCTTTGATTTCAGGGGCGGCGTGCGCTTCCAGATCGGAAACTGACGAGGCGAAAAAGCGGACCGCCGCCTCCTTCGCGAAGAAGAAGGCGGTTCAGGCCCGGATGATTGTAGGGCACCTCGAAAAACTCGGTTAGTTTTCCTCGGTGCCC
The DNA here is from genome assembly GCF_021021555.1 of Teretinema zuelzerae. Classification (NCBI taxonomy): domain Bacteria; kingdom Pseudomonadati; phylum Spirochaetota; class Spirochaetia; order Treponematales; family Treponemataceae; genus Teretinema; species Teretinema zuelzerae. The sequence continues at coordinate 495,210 of NZ_JAINWA010000003.1, forward strand.
TTGTAAATCCTTACAGGATTTACACCTATATTAAGGTAGACCTCTAAAAACTGAAGTTTTTAGAGGTGCCCTGTATATCAAGACAGAATCAGTTTGGACAATCTGCTGCAAGCCTCTGAAACCTGAGCGCGGTGGCCGAAAGAACTGAAGCGGATGAACTCTTCGCCCGCGGGCCCGAATCCGGCGCCGGGGGTGCACACGACGTGGCAGGAATCCAGAATCAGATCGAATATTTCCCAGCTCTTCCGTCCCGGAAATCTTGCCCACACGTACGGAGCGTTGTCTCCTCCGAAAATTGATACGCCCGCGTTGCGGAAGTTCTCTCCCGAAAGGGTTTCGCGGATGAGGCGGGCGTTTTCAAGATAGTAATCCGTGAGCGCGAGCGTTTCGGCAATGCCCTGTTCGTCCAGGGACGCGAGTCCGCCCTGTTGGGCAATGTTCGAGGCGCCGTTGAATATAGTCGTCATGAGGCGGGTCCAATCGGCGGCGACGGGTGTTCCGTCCGCGAAAGAAAGTTCGCGGGGAACGATCGACCAGCCCAAACGCACGCCGGTGAAGCCGATCGGCTTGGAGAACGAGTTCACTTCGATGGAGCACTCTCTTGCTCCCGGGATCTCGAAAATCGAACGGGGAAGAGCCGGGTCGCGGATGAAGGCCGAGTAGGCGGAATCGAAAATGATGATGGAAGATTTTTCCCTGGCGACGCGCACGAGGGAAGTCAGCTGTTCGCGCGTCGCGACGGCTCCGGTCGGATTGTTCGGAGAACAGAAATAAATGAGCGAGTTTTCAGGAACCAGCGCGAGATCCGGAAAAAAGCCGTTCGCCGCTGTACAGGGCATATAAACGATGCCCGCGTAACCGCTCGCGCCGGATGCGGCCGGGCCGGCGGCTCCCGCCATGACAGAGCCGTCGACATAGACCGGATAGGCCGGATCCTGAACGCATACCTTCGCGTCCGGCCCGAAAAGATACTGCAGCCTGCCGATGTCGCATTTCGCTCCGTCGGAAATAAAAACTTCGTCAGCGCTTACGCGGTTTTCATATAATACTTCTGCGATTTTCGCTCGAAGGGCCGCAAGCCCGGTTTCGTCGCCGTAGCCTGAATAGCCTTCGGGTGTGCCCAGGCGGGAAACCTCCGCATGAAGAGCCGAGACGATATGGGGAGTGAGAGGCTCCGTTGTGTTTCCGATCCCGAGACTGATGATCTTCGCCTCAGGATGCGCTTTCGCGTATGCGGCGCGGCGTTTCGAGATCTCGGGGAAGAGGTAGCCGGATGAAAGATTCGCGATCCGGGGATTTCGTTTCAGCATGGGACTCTCCGTATTATTTCAAGATTTGAGCGAAATATACCATCTATTCCGGAAGATGGGCAACTGGCAGTTCCGAGAAGGCGAAGTCTGCCGAGAGGCGTTTGAACAGCGGGCTCATGGCAAGCTGGCCTCCTTCAACCGTAAAGTGGCTGCCGTCTTCCGACATGATCCGGATAATCTTGCCTTTAAAATCGACAGAATCGGTATAGGGTATTTCGTTTTTACCCAAAAATTCCCGCAGAGAAACGCGGGTGACGAGATCGGGGCTGTATTCGGAGGCGACCTCTGCCTGCACCCGGTCAACGGCGGCCAGATTCTGCGCGTAGGCTTGGCTTTTCACCAGAGGCATTTCTATCCAGTAGAGGCGAGAACCATAGAGCAGCGCGACGTCGATCAAATCTCGGCATTTTTTGCGGTAGGCCTCGTTCCATTCTTCCGTGCCCTTCACCATCACCCGGCCTTCGTCGTTCCAGAAATTCTGCCAGTCGTTCATTCCGAGCATCATGATCACCGCGTCGCGGGGGGAGGAAGAGAGCGTATCGGCGAGCTTCGATTTCCAATTATAATAATCGCCGCGGATTATGCCCGACGAGTGGATCGCGAGAAATTCGACGTCTACGGGAGAATCCTTTCCGGCGAGGCGGGAAAGCCCCGAGCCGAGGCTGAAAACCTGAGAATCGCCGAACATGAAAACGCTTAAGGGATTTTGGGACGAATGGACAAAGGATTTCGATCTTTCAACCGGTGAGGCGGGCGGGTTTTCAGCGTTTGAGATCGGAAGCGAGCCTGAGGAAGACTGTTCCGCGGGACTCTGCAGGACGGTTTCAGGGGATGACAGCTCACCTTGCCGGGCGGGCGGAGACAGCACGTCCGGGGAGAAGGAAGAGGAGGCGTTTGTTTCGATTGAAGCCGCCGATGAAGAAGGAAGGCTTTCTGCCGGCTGCCTCCGGTTGAAGTAGCGCGAATCCCAGGAGGGATGATTTTCCAGGCCGGCGGTTTTCAAATACGCGGAGCGAACGAGCGGCACCGCGCAGTCTAAAGTGGTTTTGCCGGCATGGTGAGAGATAAGATCCGTGAGCGAAAGCAGGACTGCGCGAACGTGAAGGTCGCTGATCCGGGAAGCGGGAATCCAAAGATCCTTCGCGCAGAATAGTGAAGCGAAAACCGCGGTCAACAGCGCGAAAAGAAGGGTTTTATTTACGGAATAGAAGCCGTCTGAAGGAGCGATTATGCGCATGGATAACTCCTTGAACCTAGAATTGGAAATAAATGAACGGGGCAATTCCCGCCATCGAAACAACGGACAGGAAGGCGAAGAAAAGGGCCGCGGCGAGAGCCTTCACCGGAAGAGGCAGCGCGCGGTATGCGCGGAACATGACGGAGAGTACAGACCGGGGGACTGCGTGCATGGCGAGTCCCGCCGTGACGAGAATCACGTTGACAGGCGAAAACTGAAGCGGCGAGAAGCCCTTGAAATTGAGAAGGGAACGGAAGAAAAGGCCTGCCTGGCCGAGAGAAGCCGAGCGGAACACGATCCAGCTCGCATAGGTGAAGGCGAAGGTTCCGCACACTTGCAGAATTCTCTTGCCGGGAACGGGAGAAGGAGCCGTTCCGTAATTGAAGGTTCGCTCCAATGCGAGGGCGGCTCCCTGCATGGCTCCCCACAGCAGAAAGGTCCAGGAAGCTCCGTGCCAGAGGCCGCCGAGCAGCATGGTGGCGAAGAGAGCAAGAAGGGTTCTCGCTGTCCCGAACCGGGATCCGCCGAGGCTGAAATACAGATAATTTCTCAGCCATGAGGAAAAGCTGATGTGCCACCGGCGCCAGAAATTGGTGACTGACCACGAGGCGTAGGGCGAATCGAAGTTCGCGGGAGTATGAAAACCGAGAAGCAAGGCGATGCCGACCGCCATGTCGCTGTAGCCGGAAAAATCGCAGTAAATGACGACGGCGTAGGCGAGTCCGGCTAAAAACACATCGAGAGCATGGAACGCGAGGGGATCGAGAAAAACGGGGTCGACCAGAAGCGTCGAAAGATAATTGGCGAAGACCATTTTCTTTAAGAGGCCGAGCATGATATGGAGGACGGCCCTGTCGAGCTCGATCGGTCGCGAGCCGAGTTCGAGACCCGAGCCGATCGCGCGGGTCATGTCGGGAAAGAAATCCTCGGCATGAACGATCGGACCGGAAGCGACCTGGGGGAAGAAGGAAAGATAGTTGAGAACGTCGAGACAGGATTTCACCGCGGGCATCTTGCACAGATATACGTCGAAAACATAGCTCATCGCCTTGAACGTATAAAAGGAAATGCCGACCGGCATGACGACATGAAGAAGAGGAAGCAGAAAGCCTCCGCCGCTCCTGGCGAACAGAAGCCCATTCAAAGAGTCCGCGAAAAAATCGTAGTATTTAAAAAAGCCGAGAAGGGCGACGTTGAAAACGACCGAGAGAACAAGAAACGCCTTTCGTTTCAGATGGTCGCGGTTCAAGCCGACGAGAAGGCCGAAACCGTAATTCGCTGCCGCCGAGGCGGCGAGGATGAAACAAAACCGCCAGTCCCAAAAGGCGTAAAAGAGGAGGCTGGCGGCGCAGAGGAACAAGCGGCGTTCAAGGTTCCTTCTGAATACATAGTGGAAACCGATGAACACCGCGAGAAAAAAGAATGCGAATCCGAAAGTTGGAAAAACCATGTTCCTCTAGGATTGTGCATCCAAAAGCAATTCGTCAATAGGTTTTCCTGCGGGAACCATCGGAAATACCATTTCATCGATGTCCATGTAGCAGTCGATCAGCGCGGGCTTCCGCTCCGCGAGGGCCTGATCGAAGGCGGACACGAATTCGGCTTCTGTTTTCGCCCTGAAGCCTCGGATGCCGAAGGCGTCCGCGAGCTTGACGAAATCCGGCGGACGATCGAGCGTGGTGGCCGAATAGCGCTTGTCGTAGAACATCTTCTGCCACTGGCGGACCATGCCGAGGGTGCCGTTGTTCGCGACGATGATGATCACCGGCAGATTGTAATGCGAGATCGTCGCAAGCTCGTTGAGGTTCATGCGGAACGAGCCGTCTCCGGCGATATGAACCACGGTGCGGTCGGGATTTCCCGCCTGGGCGCCCATAGCGGCGCCGGTTCCGTAGCCCATGGTGCCCAAACCGCCCGAGGTCAGGAAGGTGCGGGGCTTGGAGAACGGATAAAACTGGGCGACCCACATCTGATGCTGGCCGACCTCTGTCGTAATGATCGCGTCGTCCCCTACCCGCTCGTGCACCGACTCGAGAACGAAGCGGGGATGAAGCGAGGTTTTCCGCGAATACATCGCGGGAATGTGGGTTTTCCACTCGTCGACGCTGTCGTTCCAGCCGTCGCGGGGGCGAGCGGAAACGAGAGATACAAGCGAGGCGAGAATTTCCTTGATGTTTCCGTTCAGACAGGCCTGTGTGGGCATGTTTTTATTGATTTCAGCCGGGTCTATGTCGATTTGGAGGATCGAGGCGGAACGGGCGAATTTTTTCGGATCGGAGATGACGCGGTCCGAAAATCGGGCGCCCACCGCGATCAGAAGATCGCATTGATTCGCCGCTGTGTTCGAAGCCTTTGTTCCGTGCATTCCGATCATGCCGGTGCACAGGGCATGCGGAGCGGGGAAAGCCGTTTTGCCCATCAGAGTGACCGAGACCGGCGCGTTGATTTTTTCCGCCAGAGCGCGAAGCTCCCCGGACGCGTCGGAGATGACCACGCCGCCGCCGACATAGAAAAAGGGGCGAGCCGATTTTGATATCAGGGCTGCTGCATCCGCTATCGCCCGGGGACTGGCTACCGGAATTTTAACGTTCGTGCGATTGACGGCCGGAGTATGAACCGAGCCGACCGGCGCCGCAAGAGGAGTCCACTCGGCAGAAGCCGCGGTGATGTCCTTGGGAATATCGATGAGAACCGGGCCGGGCCTTCCGGACCGGGCGATATCGAAGGCTTCCCGGACTACTCCGGCGAGTTCGTTCACGTCGCGCACGATGTAATTATGCTTGGTGATACTCATGGTGATGCCGGTAATGTCGACTTCCTGAAAACTGTCCTTGCCTAGAAGATGGGTCGGAACGTTGCAGGTGATGGCGACCATCGGAACCGAATCCATGAAGGCGGTGGCGATGCCGGTGACGAGATTGGTGCAGCCGGGACCGCTTGTGGCCAGGACGACGCCGACTTTTCCGGTCGAGCGGGCGTACCCGTCTGCGGCGTGGGCCGCGCCCTGTTCATGAGCGGTGAGGATGTGCTCTATCCGGTCGGAGTTCTTATACAATTCGTCGTAAATATTGAGTATGGTTCCGCCCGGATATCCGAATACGGTTTTTACGCCCTGCTCCGCAAGGCACTCGATCACAATTTTCGCTCCAGTATATTTCATGACAATACAGCTCCCGTATCCGCGCTGGATACCATTTTTGCGTATCGGGCCAGGAAGCCCTTGGTAACTTTGGGTTCGGGAGCCGTCCATGCGGCTTTTCTCCGCTCGAGCTCCTCGTCCGCTACTTCAAGCTTGATTGAGTACGCGTTTATATCGACGGCGATTATATCGCCTTCCTCGACGAAGGCGATCGGTCCGCCCACTGCGGCTTCGGGCGAGCAGTGGCCGATCGAGGCTCCCCTGGTAGCGCCGGAAAAGCGGCCGTCGGTGATCAAGGCGACTTGCTTATCAAGCCCCTGTCCGGCGAGAGCCGCGGTAACGGACAGCATTTCACGCATTCCCGGGCCGCCTCGCGGGCCTTCGTATCTGATGACCACGACGTCTCCGGCTTTTATGCGATTGTTCATGACCGCCTTGAAACAGTCTTCTTCGGAATTGAAAACGCGCGCCGGTCCTGAATGTTTGAGCATTTCAGGGGCGCAGGCCGATCTTTTCACGACGCAGCCGTTCGGCGCGAGGTTGCCGAACAGGATGGCGATGCCGCCGGTCGCGGACCAGGGATTGTCGGAGGGACGGAGGACAGCCGGATTTTTATTGCGGGCATTCTTGATGTTTTCCGCGATCGTCTTGCCGGTAACCGTAAGCAGATCGGTATGAAGGATTCCCTTTTTATCCAATTCCGCAAGCACCGCCTGAATGCCTCCGGCTTCGTCGAGATCCTCGATGAAGGAGTCTCCGGCGGGAGCAAGGCGGCAAAGGTTCGGAGTGGTTTCGGAAATTTCGTTAATCCGGCGAAGATTGATTTTTACGCCGGCTTCATGAGCGATCGCGGGCAGGTGCAGGATCGTGTTGGAGCTGCAACCCAGGGCCATATCGGCCGCCAAAGCGTTTTCGAAGGCTTTTTCGTTCATGATCTGCCGGGCGGTAATGCCCTTTTCGAACATGTCCATTACGGCCATGCCGGCCTTTTTCGCAAGCGCGATGCGGGCTGAGTATACCGCGGGAATCGTGCCGTTTCCGGGAAGGCCCATCCCGAGAACCTCGGTGACGCAGTTCATCGAGTTGGCAGTGAACATGCCGGAACAGGAGCCGCAGGTAGGGCAAGCGCACATTTCCATCTCGCTGAGTTCTTCTTCGCTCATTTTTCCGGCGGCTACCGATCCGACGGCTTCGAACATATTGGTTAGCGACAGCCGTTTGTTTCCGTATTTTCCGGCAAGCATCGGGCCTCCTGAAACAAACACGGTGGGAAGATCGAGGCGGCCCGCGGCCATGAGCATTCCGGGAACGACCTTGTCGCAGTTCGGTATCATCACGAGCGCGTCGAATGCATGGGCGGTCGCAACGCATTCGATGGAATCCGCGATGAGCTCGCGGGTGACGAGCGAATACTTCATGCCTTCGTGATTCATGGCTATGCCGTCGCATACGCCGATCGCGGGGAATTCCATCGGAGTTCCGCCCGCCATTCTGATGCCGGCTTTAACCGCGTCGACGATCGCGTCAAGATGAATATGACCGGGAATAATCTCGTTCTTTGAATTGACGACTCCGATGATCGGCCGCGCCATTTCTTCGTCCGTATAGCCCATTGCCCTGAAAAGCGAGCGATGCGGAGCCCGCTCGATACCCTTCTTCGTTCTTTCGCTTCTCATCATATTCCTCCTGAACCGCTTTCAGACTCTGCTGAAAGTGCAATGTTAATTCATCCAATAGATGTTTGCGCAGAATTTGAACCAATAGTTTACTAACGGTACAACTATGAAGCAATCTTACAACGTCAAACAGATAGTAGGAAACAATCTGCGCAAGATCCGAAACCGCCGGAAACTCTCCCAGCTTGACCTTTCGGATCGTACCGGCAGATCTCTGACCTACATAAACAATATTGAAAACGGAAAGAAGTTTCTTTCCGAAAAAACCCTGCAATTGCTTTGCACCGCGCTCGAAGCCTATCCTTTCGAATTCTTTTTAACAGACGATATCCCGAATCTCGACCAGGCATACGAAATACAAAAAGAACAGGAAAAAATGCTGAACGATCTGAATGAAGTACTCTCCAGATATCAAAGAAAAGGAGAGAATTCAGACTGAAACAAGGACAGCGAAATGTTAAAAAAAATCGTCGCCCTGTATAATCGTCCAGCAAAAAAAACCGGCGGATTTCTTGTCCGTTCTGCCGGCGTTCAAACCGGCAGGGGAATGAATCCCTTCAAGTCTTTCAGAAACCACCCTGAAAGGATCGAGATTTCCCCGGAGCCGGCGGAAGAAACCCTTCTCGATCCGAACTCCATGGAAAACAGTCTTGAACACTAATTAAAACGATCCGAGTCAGAGCGCTTTCAGCGCCTCGACGACGAGGTCGCCCATTTTCTTCGTACCGACAAGCTTATCTCCGAGGCGCGAACGGGCCTCGGCACCACCGGCGATATCCCCGGTGCGCCAACCGGCGTCCAATACCTTTTCGACAGCCGCTTCGATCGCCGCCGATTCCTTCTCCATCGAAAAAGAATACCGCAGCATCATCGCGCAGGTGAGAATCGTCGCGAGAGGATTCGCGAGATCCTTCCCGGCGATGTCGGGCGCCGAGCCGTGGATCGGCTCATAGAGGCCGGGGCCCGAGTCGCCGAGGGATGCTGAGGCGAGCATGCCGATCGAGCCGGTGATCTGGCTGGCTTCGTCGGACAAGATGTCGCCGAACATATTGCTGGTAACTATGACGTCGAACTGGCGGGGATTGCGGACAAGCTGCATCGCGGCGTTGTCGACGTACATGTAGGAAAGCTCGACTGTCGGATAGGAGGCCTTCATGGCCTCGGTTACTTCGCGCCAGAGGCGGCTTGTTTCGAGAATATTCGCCTTGTCTACTACGCACAGCTTGTTTTTCCGCTTCATTGCGGATTCGAATCCGATCTTTACGACCCGCTCGATCTCTGGAATGCTGTAGGCTTCGGTATCCCAGGCGGCGGTATTATCCGCGTTTCTGCCGCGGTCGCCGAAATAAATCCCGCCGGTCAGTTCGCGGACGATCAGAATATCCAGGCCGTCGCCGACTACTTCGCTCTTCAGGGGGCACGCGTCCGCGAGCTGGCGGAACATGAGGGCGGGCCGGAGATTAGCGTACACCTTCATGCCGGCGCGCAGTCCGAGCAGGGCTTTTTCCGGACGCTTCGAGCCGGGAAGAGTATCCCATTTCGGGCCGCCGACCGCGCCGAGAAGCACTGCGTCGCTTGCGAGGCAGGCGTCAAGGGTCGCCTGAGGAAGGGGTTCGCCGGTCGCGTCGAGGGCGGCTCCGCCGGCGAGAACCGGCGTATACGAGAACGAATGGCCGAACTTTAATCCGACGGCGTCGAGCACGCGGCATCCTTCGCGCACGATATCAGGTCCGATTCCGTCTCCCGGAATAGTTGCAATTTTGCAGTTCATGTTCAATCACCTCTTTAAGTATTTATAAAGTAATGCAGTCTGGTTAAATACAATACCCTTTGAACCGGTTGTTTGTAAAGACCGCGCAGGGTCATTACAGATACGCGCGAAAACGCTTTTCCACGTCCGTAATCAGCTTGTATTCGAAGGAATCCACCAGGGCAAGCCAAGACGCCTCGATAAGGTCGCTTGAAACTCCTACCGTAGTCCACACTTCCTCGCCGTCGGTCGATTCGATCAATACGCGCACCTTCGCGGCAGTCGCGCTGCGCGAATCGAGAACGCGAACCTTGAAGTCGGTGAGGCGAATCTGGCGCACGCCGGGATAGAAGCGTTCAAGGCCCTTTCTGAGCGCGCAGTCGAGGGCGTGGACGGGACCGTCTCCTTCGCCGGCGGTTATGGCCATTTCCCCTTCGACGCCGATTTTCACCTGGGCGAACGCGGTGCAGGTCACGTCGTCGATCGGCTGTTCGCCGATTATCTTGTAATAATGAAGGTCGAAGAAGGGTTTGTATTTGCCCATATTCTTCCTGACTAACAACTCGAAGCTTCCCTCGGCGCCTTCGAACTGATAGCCTTCGTGTTCAAGCTCTTTCACCCTGGCGACGATCTGCGCAGCCAGAGGGGTGTCCTTCTTGATGTTCGGATCGAATTTGCGGATCTTTTCTATAATCATGGAGCGGCCCGCAACCTCGCTCATAAGGAAGGTGCGTTCGTTGCCCACGGCATCAGGCGGCACATGCTCGTAGGCGGTAGAGTTCTTGGTGACCGCGTCGATGTGCATTCCGGCCTTATGCGCGAAGGCATTGTGCCCTACGAAGGGCATGCCGCCTTCGAGGTTGATGTTGGCTATTTCCGCGATTCGGCGGGCCACAGGAGTAAGATCAGCGACGCGCCCGGCAGGAATACAGGGAATATGCATCTTGAGCTCGAGGTTCGCGATGATCGTGGAAAGATTGGCGTTGCCGGTTCGTTCGCCGAAGCCGAGCATCGTTCCCTGCACCTGGACAGCACCTCCCTTGACGGCGAGAATCGAGCTCGCGACAGCCATGCCGGTGTCGTTGTGGCAGTGTATTCCGACCGGGATGCCGAACTCGGCGACCACTTTTTCCGTCATTAATTGTATGTCGTCCGGAAGAGTGCCTCCGTTCGTGTCGCAAAGAACGAGAGCCGAAGCCCCGCCTTCAGCAGCCGCGCGAAGGGTTTCCATCGCGTAGCCGGGATTGGAGCGGAACGCATCGAAGTAATGCTCTGCGTCGTAAAATACCGTGCGGCCTTCGCCGACCAGAAACGCGACGGTGTCGCGGATCATGGCGAGGTTTTCTACCAGCGTGGAACGGAGAATTTCAGTAACATGGAAATCCCAGGTTTTTCCGAAGATGCACACATATTCGGTACCGGCCGCGAGGAGGCTCCGGAGGTTCTGGTCGGACGAGGCGTCAATGTCCTTCCGCCTGGTGGAACCGAAGGCGACCAGATGGGAATTGGAAAGTTCGATCTTCTTCACTTCCTCGAAAAACTCGAGGTCCTTCGGATTAGAACCGGGATTGCCTGCTTCAATAAAAGCTACTCCGAGTTCGTCCAGGGCGCGGACGATGTGCAGCTTGTCCTGGACGGAAAAGCTGATCCCCTCGCCCTGGGCGCCGTCGCGCAGAGTCGAATCGAATATATGAACGTTTCTGAGCAGCCCGTTTTTATCCTGCGCTCCGTCTTTTTGATCCTTCATTCAGCTCTCCTCACAATTCCTGTCCGAGTTCGAAGGTCATCGCGTTGATGGCCGACAGATACGCCTTGAGGGTTGATTCCACGATATCCGTGGATACGCCTGAACCGTTCCAGGAGCGTCCGTCGCGGGAAATGCGGATATGCGATTCGCCCTGAGCGTCGGCTCCGGTATCTGTGGCGTCTACGATCTGAAGGGAGAAATCCTCCAGTTTGATTTCCGAGCCGCCGATTATCTTGTCCACCGCATTCAAGGAAGCGTCGACAGGGCCGTCTCCAATGGAAACTTTTTCCACCCGGGTTCCGTCTTTCATGACGAGGCGCACCACAGAAGTAGCAGTTATTGAAGAACCGGAATTGATGACGAAGCGGTCGAGCTTGTAGGTTTCGGGAATTCCGCCGGAAGAACCGGTAACGAGGGCGTCGATATCCCGGTCGGAAACGGTTTTCTTTTTATCGGCGAGAACCTTGAACTCTTCGAACAGAGAGGCCAGCCGTTCTTCGCTTACGCGGTGTCCGAGGTACACCAGGCGCTCCTCGAAGGCATGGCGTCCGGAGTGCTTTCCAAGAACCATCTTGTTGTGCGGGAGGCCGATGGACTCCGGCGTCATGATTTCGTAGGTCGCGCGGTTCGCCAGCACGCCGTGCTGATGGATTCCGGATTCGTGCGCGAAGGCGTTTTCGCCGACGACGGCCTTGTTCGGCTGGCTGCGTACGCCGGTAGCCTTGGAAACTTTCTTGGAAGCCTGCCATATCTGGGTCGAATCCACCCGCGTCGTCATGTTGTAATAATCCTTGCGGGTATAGAGATTCATGACGATTTCCTCGAGCGCGGCGTTTCCGGCGCGTTCCCCGAGGCCGTTTACGGTGCATTCGATCTGATCGGCGCCGGCCATCGCGGCGGCAAGGCTGTTTGCCACGCCGAGACCGAGATCATTATGGCAGTGAACCGATATGACGGCCTTGTCGATATTCGGAACATTATTCTTGATGCCGCGGATGAGAGCCGAGAATTCCTCGGGAACCGCATAGCCTACCGTATCGGGGATATTGACGGTGGAAGCTCCCGCGTTGATGACGCCTTCGATAACCCGGTACATGAAGGCCGGGTCCGAGCGGGACGCGTCTTCCAGGGAGAACTCGACGTCGCCGCACAGATTGCGGGCATAGGCGACCATTTTAACCGCCTGTTCGTACACCTGGTCGGGAGTCTTTTTCAGCTTGTATTCCATATGCAACGGACTCGTCGCCAGGAAGGTGTGTATGCGGGGGCTTTCAGCGTCGCGGATCGCGTTCCACGCGGCGTCGATATCCTTTTCCAGGGCCCGGGACAGGGATGCAACGGTTACGCCCTTTATTGAGCGGGCGATAGCCTGGACGGACTGAAAATCTCCGGGACTTGCTATGGCAAAACCGGCTTCGATAATATCTACGCCCAGCCGCGCAAGGCTCTCCGCAACTTCAAGCTTGTCCTGCAGATTCATGCTGCATCCGGGGGCCTGTTCGCCGTCGCGCAAGGTCGTATCGAAAATCTTGATCTGTCGTGCCATAAGTAACACTCCTTCAATGTGATAGCGAAAATGTACCCGGTTTGCCCGACCCCATCAATACAAAATCTTGCATAGTCGTGTAATTTTCGTCTTATATAATTAATTTAAATCTGGTAATTTTTTTAATTGTTTATTATAATTGACAAATAATGCAAATCAATAGAGAAAAGCTGCTGACGGAAGCTATCTCCATGAGAAACGAGTCCAAAATCATTCTCATTACCGGAACGCACCGATCAGGCAAGTCGACATTTCTTGGACAGATAGCGCGGGAACTGCGCTCCGTACGCCCTCCGCTGCGCATCATTCAGGCAAGCGGTTCGGAAAGAATCCGAACGGGAGCCGATCTTCTCGGCGAGGTCCGTTCGCTCGGCGTCGGGCCGTCAGCCCTCCTCATCGACGACGCGGACAGAATCGAGGGATTAATCGAAGCCGCGTCGCAGATCATCCGAAAGTATGAAACGGTGATCTATCTTACCGGACGAAGAACAAAACGCCTGGAAACAGCGGGCAGAAAAGCGTTCTCCCCCTACTTTGCCGCAGTTCGCCTGTATCCCGCCGGCTACCTCGATTATCTGAACGCGCTTGAGCTGCAGGACTCCCGGGTGCACTTCGAATCCTTTCTGAAAACAGGAGGGCTTCCCGACTGGATGAATCTCCCGCTGTCGCTTCCCGGCAGGGACATCTACCTTGAATCGCTCGGGAATTCGTTCTTGCTTACCGAGGTACTCGAGGCCCGGGGCATCAGAAATCCGGCTCATGTACGCATGCTGCTTGAAACGCTCGCGCGCTCCGCGGGAGAGCCGCTGCCGGCGCGCGAAATCGCCCTGGCGCTTGCCGCACGTATGGCGACTATCTCGCCGCAATCGGTATTGGAATATCTAAAAGCATGCGAAGAAGAGGGATTGATCGAGTCACTTCCGGTATGGGATATCACGCGCAAAAAACTGCTGGATACGGCCTCGGCATGGTATTTTACCGATTGCGGACTCCGCTTCCCCTACGCAAACGCGGCGGCGAAAAACGAAGCGGATAAAGCTTCTCAAACCGCCGTCTATAATCATCTAACACGGGAGGGATGGACGGTCTACCAGGGACGGGTCGATCTGTCCCGTCAAATCAAGGAAACCATCCAGTTCGTGTGCGAACGGGGAGGAAAACGGCTGTACATACAGATGACCGGCTCGTCCGAAGGCGAGGCCGAACGAATCAGAAAACAAAAAGCCCTGCTCGCGGCGAGGGACGCATGGCCGAAATATATAATAGGCGCCGAAAACGAGGGCGTAAGTCCTGAGGGAATCGGAAGAATCCGAGTCCGCACGTTTCTTGCCGCGGAACCGGGAGACGCGCTTTTGACCGAACGGTCGGCGAAATAAATAAAAGCCCCTCGGCGAACGAATCGCGAGGGGCCTGAACATAATCGATTATCGAAGGAAGCCTCTATTCAAGAACTGTTTGGCCGCGCTCCATCGCCGTCAGGCCGGTTCGCACCAGCTCGAGAATTCCGAAGGGCTCCAAAAGTTTGATCAGTCCTGCGATCTTTTCCTCGCTGCCGGTCGCTTCGATGACAAGGGATTCGGTCCCCACATCGACGATGCGCGCGCGGAAGATGTTCGCGGTTTCAATGACGCCGACTCTGCTTGTGCCGACGGCGGAAACCTTGATGAGCGCGAGCTCGCGGACAACGGTCGCAGACGGGTCGCACTGCCTGATGGACACGACTTCGACCAGTTTGGCCAGCTGTTTTTCAATCTGCTCCAGGATATATTCGTCCCCGCGAACGACGATCGTCATGCGGGAGCGTTCGCTCTTTTCCGTGACTCCGACGGTAAGGCTGTCGATATTATATCCGCGGCGGCTGAAAAGACCGGAAACGCGGCTTAGAACGCCGGAATGATTTTCCACCAAAACCGAAATAACGTATCGTTTCATTATATCTCCTTCGCGCTGTAGAGGCCGAGAACCCGAACGCCCTGTACTATGCCGTTATCCTGACTGATTTTCTCCATTTCTGCAAGTGCGGAGCGGATTCTTTCGGCGGAGACCACGCTCGAACCGACGCCCTCAGGAAGGGATACGTTCGCGTAGAAGCGGTATCTCCAGGGTTCTCCCTGGATGGGCCTGGATTCGAGCTTGGTGAGGTTAAGCCCGTGCTTCATGAAAAGACCGAGAGCCGAATGGAGAGATCCGGGTTCGTTCGCCGTCGAGAAGATGACAGAGGCATGGTTCGGAGCGTCGCAGACGACCTCTCCCGAGCGGGCGATGACGACGAAGCGGGTATAGTTGCGGGGATCGGTTTCGATGCCGGATTTGAGGGCGTCGAGGCGGTACAGCGGACCGGCGACGTCGCTCGCGATCGCGGCCTTCGATGGATCGCCCGAAGAGGCAACCAGTTCCGCGGCAGCCGAGGTGGATTCGGTTTCGATATGCTTCCAGTGGGGATATTTCGCGAGAAATTCGGAACACTGGGCGAGGCCCTGCGGATGCGAATAGACGGTTTCAATGCCGTCGATCGAGGCGCCTTTCACCGCGAGAAGAGAATGTTCGATGCGCAGCGTCGCTACTCCGATTATTTCAATATCCTCGTAACGGGCCAGGTTATCGTAGTTTTCGTATACCGAACCGGCAAGGCTGTTCTCTATCGGCAGCATCCCCGTATCGGCCCGGCCGTCCAGAACGGCGTTTATCACCTCGCGGAAATTCTGTACGGGAAGAGAGGCCGCATCGTCGTCGTAGTATCTGCGGATAGCCTGTTCGGCGTATGCTCCCCTGCCCCCGGCATAGGCGCACACGGAAGGCCCGTTTTTCCTGCCGGCGACGGCCGCAGCGGCGTTTTGAGACTGAGCGGCGGTTCCGGGAACGGAAAGCTTGCCCTGAAGCCGGCGTCGGGAAACCGAGCGGCCGACGACCGGAGCGAGGACTTCGATATCGCGCATCATCTTTTCGAACTGGGCGGGATACAGGGACTGGGCGCCGTCGGAAAGCGCGCACTCGGGGCAGGGATGCACTTCGACGATGAGGCCGTCCGCTCCGGCGGCTACGGCGGCGAGGCCCATCGGGGGAACCTTGTCGCGAACGCCGACGGCATGGCTCGGATCGACGATAATGGGAAGATGAGTCAGCGAGCGGAGCACCGGAATGGCCGAAAGATCGAGGGTGTTGCGGGTCGCCTTTTCATAGGTGCGGATTCCCCGTTCGCAGAGAATCACGTCCTCGGTTCCGCTTGCCAGCAGGTATTCCGCCGCCATCAACCATTCCTCGATCGTAGCGGACAGGCCGCGCTTCAGGATGACCGGGCGTCCGAGTGCTCCGACCTTTTTTAACAGCTCGAAGTTCTGCATGTTGCGGGCGCCGATCTGATACACGTCTACATAGTCGATCATGGCGGGAATATGTTCGGACGAGACGATTTCAGTTACGACGGGAAGGCCGTACGCGTCGCCGGCTTCGCGGAGAATCTTCACGCCTTCTTCGGCCATGCCCTGGAATGCATAGGGGCTCGTCCTCGGCTTATACGCGCCGCCGCGAAGCATGACGGCCCCGGACTCGGCCACGCGGGCGGCTGATTCCATCATTTGTTCAAGGCTTTCAACCGCGCAGGGGCCGGCGATAACCGACACGCGGTTTCCGCCGATCTTCACGCCGCGTACGGAAACGACGCTGTTGTCGCGCTTAAATTCGCGCGAAGCCATTTTATAGGGCTTCGATATGGGAATGACGCGCTGAACGCCGGGAAGTATTTCCACCTCCCGGGGATCGATCCCCACCCGTCCTACGGCGCCGAAAATAGTTTCTTCGTCTCCGGCAATCTCATTCACCCGCAGAGAATTTTTTTCCAAAAAGGTTCTGATGCGCTGTTTGTCGTCGTCGCGGATATTCTTTTCAAGTACGATTACCATGTTATTGTCCTTAATATGTCTGCGAATACGCCGGACGCGGTTACATCGGCGCCGGCTCCGTACCCTCTGATCACCAGGGGTATGGGCGAATAATACTTCGTCGTGAAGACGAATGCGTTCTCTCCTCCGCGGATGGCCGCAAGGGGATCCGCGAGAAGGGCTTCGACCGGTCCGACGCGGGCGGTTCCCTTCGAGCCGTCGATGGAGGCGGCGAAGCGGAGCACCTTTCCCGATGAGGAGAGGGCCTGTATGCGTTCGGCGAACCAGGCATCCGCGCGGGGAAGACGTTCCAGAAATTCCTGCACCGATCCGGACGAATCAAAATCAGGGGGGAATACCGAGTCGATGCGGACATCGGAAAGCTCAAGCTCCAGCCCGGCTTCGCGCGCGATGATGAGGGCCTTCCGCGCCACATCCATGCCGGACAGGTCGTCCCGCGGATCAGGCTCCGTAAAGCCTTTTTCGCGGGCTTCGAGAACCGCCCGGGAGAAGGAGGCTCCTTCGTCGAGCCGGCCGAAGATATACGACAGAGAGCCGGACATGATGCCGGAGAACGCCGTCAGCGAATCTCCCGATTTCAGCATGTTCCGGAAGGTATCGATGACGGGAAGCCCCGCGCCGACGTTCGTCTCGTACAGGAAGCGTTTGCGGCTCGCTGCGGCCGTCTTCCTCAGCTCGCGGTAATAATCCATTGTAAAGGAATTCGCGCGCTTGTTCGGAGTAATGACGTGCATGCCGGCGCGCAGTACGTCGCAATACCGCTCGGGCAAGGCTCCGGTCGCGGTGCAGTCCACGAATACCGGATTCAAGGGCTGCTCTGCCTTTACGAAGGCGATGATATCATCCACGGAGGTATGAGTCTGCGCCTGGTCGAGCAGATCTTTCCAGCCGTCCAGAGGAAGTCCTTCCTTGTTCAGAACCATCCTGCGGGAATTGGCGATTCCCCATACGCGCAGATCGACGAAGCTTTTGCGCAATTCCTCCTGCTGGCTGCGAATCTGATCGAGGAGCTTTCCGCCGACTACGCCGAGGCCGAAAAGAAACAACTCGATGGTTTGCATGGTATTGAAAAAGAAACGATGCGCAATGCGGACAGCCTTGTCGCCGTCCTCGCCGGAAACGACGGTGCTGATCGAACGCTCGGAAGACCCCTGCGCGATGGCATGGATGTTGATCCCTCCGAACGCAAGGGAAGAAAAGAAAGTTCCCGCGACGCCGCGGCGTTCTTTCATGCCGTCGCCGACGATCGACACGATCGACATCCCTTTTTTAACGGAAATTTCGTCGATCAGGTGTTCGCGAATTTCCAGGGCGAATTCTTCCTGAAGGGCGAATTTGACATCGTGGTATTCGGTCCCCCGTACGCAAAAGCTGATCGTATATTCGGAACTCGATTGGGTGATGAGGAGCACCGACACTCCGGAGCGGCCGACGGCGCCGAAAACGCGGGCGGCTGTTCCCTGCTTTCCCTTTAAGCCGGCGCCGGAAACGCTTACCAGGGCGACGTCCTTTAGGCAGGTTACGCCCCGGACGGGACCGGCGGCGGGATCGGAGGCGATCGAATCAGAGGCGGCGATGCGGGTTCCGCGCGCGGTCCGGTTGAAGCTGTTCAAACTCCATGTTTCGATCCTGCGGGCGGCTATCGGCATGATGGTTTTCGGATGAAGAACCTTCGATCCGAAGAAGGAGAGCTCCATGGCTTCCTCGTAGCTGATGTCGCTTACGAGAACTGCGTCTTTTACAATTCTCGGATCCGCGGTATAGATGCCGTCCACGTCAGACCAGATCTCCAGCTTATCGGCGTTCAAGCCCATTGCGTAGAGAGCCGCTGAAAAATCCGAGCCGTTCCTGCCCAGAAGAGATTGCTTTCCGGAGGAGTCCGACGCGATGAAGCCCGCGGCGAGCAGAATCGGCTCGGAAGAGCTGCGATAGGAAGAAAGAGCCGATTCTATTTTTTCATAGACCGGATCGCCTTCTGTCAGGCGGCCTTCAGTCCATATTATCGATCTGCTGTCCAGAACCGCCGGCGGCAAGGATTTCGCCCGCAGGAGTTCGGCGAAAATGGGCACGCATAGCCGTTCGCCCAACCCCATTATTCTCGCCTCGACGGATTCAGGGCATTCGCCGAAGGAAGCAACGGCTGAAAGAAGGCGTTCATATTCTTCGAATATCGCATCCAGAGCGGCGAGAACGCCGGTTTTATTGTAACCGGCAACAGACAAAGCAAGAGAATCCAGTATCGCGGCATGCGTTGTCTTTACCGAAAAAACCGCATCGGCGGCGCTGGTAAAACCGTCTGTGCTGGTAGTTGCCGCGGGTCTGGCCGACGCGGCAGGAGCGCCGGAAAGAGAGAGCGCAAAAGAAATACTGTCCTGAAGGCGGTTAGAAACGCCTCCGACAGCTGAAACGACAACACCGACCCGTTCCTTCCGGGCCCGGTCGCGGATAATGTCCACAGCGGAACACATCCGGTCGGCGCTTCCCATGGAAGTGCCGCCAAATTTCATAACCAGCATATACACCTCGTCGATACGATAGCGTTTCTTACAGAATCGCTTCCGTACACAATACCTGATAAGGTTGCATTAGTTCTAGGGGGCGATTTGCATATTTATGCATTTAAATTGTATAAATTATATAAGCGTTATATAAAAAAAACCGCCGCGAGGGATAAGCGAGAAAATCCCACGCGGCGGTCTTATAAAAAAAGAAAAAGAAAGTTTTTTACCTCGATGTTTTACTTAAGCCAATCATACGCAATGAAAAGCCTGTTGTCTTGAGAGTGGCCTCCCGAGATTTGCACGGTATCTTCGGGAGTTTTTCCCAAACATCGGGAGTTTAGGATGTTTTACATGCGCGAACCATTATTTTTCGCGTACACAACCAGTTCATACCGGTTTTTCAGCCCGAGCTTCTGATAAATAATCGAGATATAGTTTTCAACTGTTTTTAGTTTTATGCCCATCGTCTCCGCTATCTCCGCGTTGGTCATATTGCGGGATGCGAGACTAAACACCCTGCCCTCTTGAAAGGTCAACTGGTCGTGGGGCTGTTCGTCGGTTTGATCGTTGCGAAAGCTGAAGGTTTTACGGGTAAGCGCATAACGGGCCAGATGAATCTTCAGCGCCTGGCCGTCGAGATAGGGATTTCCCGTAAACACGGCATCCAAAGCGGCGAGAACCTCCTCTGACGGAGACGACTTTGAGACATAGGCAAGGGCGCCGGTCTGCAATGCGGTTTGAATATATTCCGCCGTTACGTGCATCGAATACATGATGCACCGCAAATCCCCCCGCTGTTCGAGCAGAGAACGTACCAATTCTATGCCGTCACGGTCCGGCAAACTTATGTCTATAATGGCGGCGGCCGGTTTAAATGACTGATCGGCAAAAAGAGCCCAGGTTTCCTTTGCGGATCCGGCTTCGCCTATCACCCGCCACTCCGAGTTCTGTTCGAGAAAGGATTTCAATCCCTCGCGAAGCATTGCGTGGTCGTCTACAAGCAGCACCGTCTTTTCCATATAACTCCATCCTGCGAAACGTTTTCGTGTTATTTTTTCGAATTATACAGGGGAATCGTCACCGAAACCGATGTGCCCCCCTCGATTTTATTCACGATCTCAAGCTCGCCGTTCATCAGCTTCGCGCGTTCATTCATCCCTTTTATGCCGTAGCGCCCGGAAAGTCCGCCGTCCAGAAAACGCCTGCCGATGCCGGAGCCGTTGTCCTCTACCAGAATGGAAAGGCGCGAATCTCCGATCAGAGTAAGCTGGACCAGAACCTCGGTGGCGCCTGAATGTTTACGCACATTGTTCAGGGATTCCTGAATAATGCGATAACAGTTAATGCCCTTATCGTTCGGCAGAACGATGTCGCCGGATACGAGGAAATGGCAAACCAGTCCGGTTTGGTCCCTGAATTTTCCGCATAAATCGGCTATCGCCGCTTTCAGGCCGAGGTGTTCTAATTCGGGAGGACGAAGCTCCTGGCAGACTTCCCTGATCTGTTCGACAGACCGGGATTCAAGAGCCACGATCGACGCCAATTCCGCCGATATCTGACCAGCGGGTATTCCCGAAGCCCCGGACGACGAGATTAACCGGCCCAGCGTGTCCGTTTTAAGGCGGATATACAGCAGATCCTGCGCGAGGGTATCATGAAGCTCCCGCGCCAGAGCGACTCGTTCGGCCTCCTGGGCGTGGATCATGCTTCGCGCGAAACGGGCCGTCACCGCCTCGCTTTGAAGAGACAGGGACAATCGGGATCTGAACAGCAGAATGATGAGAACTATGAAAGCGATCAACAGCACAAAAAAGGACAGAAGAACCACGTACTGGCGGGATTTCGCGGTCGCCATGGAAAGGCGTGCGGAAAGATACTGATTCATGAGCTGGTTAATGCGGAGCTCCGAGGAAAACAACGTTTCACGGGAAGCCGACTGGTCGAGGGAAGAGCGGAAATCCCATAAAAAAGAATCCAGCGCATAGGCGAAAGTCCTGAAGCCGTCGTCCTGCGTCCGTTGAAGTGAAAACGAATCCGAATGGCGATAATCGATGAGGGCGAGACGGAAACGGTCTATTCCCTTTTTGAGGGCTTCTACGTTGCCCTGCGTCTCCCACTCGGAAAAACAAGTCTGATACTCCCGCCATGAAAGGATGAGAGGATCGGGAATCGACTGGTGCTCCTGAGAAAAATAAAAGGAAACCGGAGTCGGCGGATATCGAGCAGGCTCAGCCGCATGGATGCCGGTAGAAAACAAACAAACCGACGACAGGGACAAGATGAGAAAAACATACAATATAGACCCTCGCGCGGTCTTTTTTATCATCCCGATATAATAGCACAAAAATCAAAATACAAGTATAACGGAAAGTGAAATCAAACAACGTTTCTTCGAAACGGCCGTAATCCATTCCGGGAGAAAACACATGAGCTGGCTACCTCGCATTAAAATTCGGGAAAACCGCAAATCCGGAGGGAACGCGCAGGACGCGATCGAAGCAAAGCCGGACGACATACTCATACCCTCGTCCCGCAGGCTCGGTTCCTGCATCACGCACCGGCCGGACATTGTCTGGATTGATAGCGATTCGACCAGGGAAGCGATACTCGCGAAAATCAGGGAATATCCGGGATACCATCATTTTCCCGTCTGTTCGGGCACCATCGATTCGGTTATCGGAGTTCTTCCGGTCCGCGATTTTCTGGATTCGCTGCTCATGGCCGAATGGCCCGCGCTGAAAACCCTCGTCAGAAAGCCGCTGTATCTTCCGGAAACGGTCAGCATCCGCAAAGCCCTGCTGCTCCTCCAGGAATCCCGATGCAGGATGGCCTTCATCATCGATGAATACGGCGGGATCGAGGGACTGGTCACGAGAAACGGACTTATCAGCGAGCTTATCGAAGAAACCTCGGCCGATCTAACCGCGAGCGACCCTGAAATACATGAAAGAAGCGACGGAAGCTACCTCATCGGCGGCCAGGTGCGTATGGAGGAAGTGTCGTCCGTCATCGATCTTCCCCCGACCGCGCGGGAAGGCCACGAGTACTATACGCTCGCCGGATACATACTCTCCCTGAACGGGAGCATTCCCAAAACGGGAGACATCATCGAATCGGGGGCCTGGAGATGCGAAATCGTGGACATGGACGGCCACCGCATCGATAAGGTGCTGATCTCGAAAATTCCCGGCTTCGACGGCGAAGAGGATGTGCCGGAATAAGGCCGCTACAGCTTTCGCTGGCGGAATCGCGAAACAAGGCGGGCAAGGGACGAGGCGATAGCGATGCCTACCGCTATGGATGCCGCTGCGGTAAGGGTGCTGAACGCTTTCTGGGCGGCCGCGTCCCCATGGCCGAGCACCACCTCGAACATGGTCTGATACATCCCGCCGCCGGGTACGAATGGAATAATACCCGGCACGATGTACACAGTCGCCGGTTTCCGCGCTACGACCGCGGTGAATTCCGCGCAGAGCCCGACTATGAGCGCCCCTGACAGATATCCGGCAAACTGATTTCCCAATTCATGAGACACGAACAAATACACGATCCAGCCTGCCGCTCCGAATAGGGCCGCCCACAGAATGTCGTAGCGGGTTATATGGTAAAACCAGGCGAAAGCCGCCGTCGCGAGAAAGGCCAGGGCGAAGGAAGCCGGAGGCGCCGTAAGATAGGTCAGATCGGAAACTCCCGGAAGCGAGGGAATGAGAAGCAAGCCGCCTGCCGCTCCGAGGGAGAGCGCTGAAGCGATGACGAAGGCTTCCAGAAGCCGGGCGGAGCCCGCGACAAGGTCCCCGGATATGATGTCCCGAATCGCGTTTACAATGGCGAGGCCGGGCACCAGGGTCATCAAAACCGAAATGCTCACGTTGCCCGCCCCGGGAACCAGCGCCGAGAGGGCGGCGAGGCCGGAAGCGAGAGACACCATCAGACCGCCGATGATGGTGACGATGAAGCTCGAAAGCCTGAGGCTGTTCAGGGCGAACAGAAGAACGCGCAAGCAGGCGCCGATTACAAACGCGCAGGCTGCCTCGGCCGGAGACCCGTTGAACATGAACGAAAAACAATAACAGGAGAGGGCGGTAGCGAAGATGACTCCCGCCTTGCCGTGGAGAGGTTCGTTCCTGATTCGCCGAAGCACCGTTTCGGCCTTTCTCAAATCGGCCGGACGGTCCCGATGATCGACAAGGCGGTGCGAAAGTTCGTTCACGCGGGCTATGCGGCCCAGATTGATGGAGCGGTCCTGAACCCGTTCGATCCGGGTGCGGCTTTGATTGCGAGAATCCACGCAGGTCAGCATGACGACAGTGGGCGTTACGAAGGCAGAAGCATGGGCCGCCCCGAGAGAACAGGCGACGGTTCCCATCGTTTCCTCGGCCCGATAGGTTTCGCCTCCGCTTTGAAGGATAATCAGGCCGGAGTCGAGGGCTATATCCAGAATTCTGTCTTCGTTAGTGCGAATTCCGTCGGTTTGAGCGGAGTGCGTATCTGTATCCGTGCGCGTAGTTTCAGGCATGGTTATTTTTACGCCGAGCGGCAGGCTCGGGTCAATCGGGTTGATCCTTATACATCGCGCCGATTTCCCTGAAAACGGTCTCGACTTCCAGAAAAGCCGTTACTACGTCCGGATCGAACTGGGTTCCGCTTCCTTCGCGGATGATCGAAACGGCCAGCTCGTGGTCGTAGGCATGCTTGTATACCCGAACGGTCGTCAACGCGTCGTACACATCCCCAATGGCCATAAAGCGCGCTTCAAGCGGAATGGCGGTTTCGCGCAGCTTTTCAGGGTAGCCCCGCCCGTCCCAGCGTTCATGATGGCTATATACGATGGCGAGAGCCGTCCGCATAAAAAGCGGGTCGCCCATCTCGACATCGACTCGCTCGAGAGCTTCCTTCCCGTATACGGTATGCTTTTTCATTATTTCAAACTCTGCTTCGCTCAGTTCTCCGGGCTTCAGGAGGATGTGGTCGGGAATGGCTACCTTTCCGATGTCGTGAAGAGGAGCGCACTGCACCATCAACGCGACATAATTGGAATCGAGCCGGCGGTCGGGAAAACGCTTCATATACGCATTCGCCAGCACGTCGATGTATTTTTGCGTGCGCAGAATGTGAAGGCCGGTTTCATTGTCCCGCTTTTGCGCCAGCGACGCGAGACTCGAAACCACCAGAAATTTCGTTTTTTTCAGCTCGTCATGTTCCCGGTGGATAGCTTCGACCAGATTATTGTAGCGATCCTGAAAGTCGGCCAGTTCGCCGGCGCATTCGACGTATATCCGGGACGGATCCGCGGAAGAGCCGGATATTTCCAGGGCGAGAGACATGGTGCGCAGAGGAATCAGAACCCAGCGCCGGGTAACGAAGAGAGCGACGAAGAAGGAGAGAAACAAAACGCCGCTGAGCAGCAAAAAACGCGCGCGCATGACGGAAGAGACTTCCGACTCGACGGCATCAAGCGGAAGCCATGCAGAAAGACGCCCCAGCGGTATGCCGACTTCAAGAGAAAATCTGTACCACTCCTCGTTCTTCTCTATTTTAAACGGACCCGAGGACGAGAGCGTTGCGAATCTGTCGGATACACCATCCATTCCGGAACGGGAATCGTTTCCCGATATCAAGACCGTATTCTGATGGTCGGTAATCTCGAGAAAACCGCCATGAGGAAGAAACTGTTTTTTAACGCGGCGCGACAGCTCCTCCAGGGTTACGTCGATTCCAATTACGCCGAATACGGTCCCGGTCGAATCCTGAAGAGTCCTGACGACTCCGATGTTCACGTCCGTATTCGTTACCGATTGATACGGCCGAGTGAAAACGACGACTCCCGGCTGTTCGACGGCGCTCCGATACCAGGGACGCGAGCGCGGATCGTAACGGCTCGTTCTGGTGCGGGGATGAGAGCGGACGAAGGCGCCGTTTTCGCGGCCCATATACACGGAACTCACGGCGGGATGGCTCGACTTCCAGGAGGAAAAGGTTTCTATGATGCTTAATTCAGCCTGCGAATACTCGTACTTGAAAGTTTCAGGATCGGCGTAGAGAAAAGAAGTGAAAGACTCGTCGTTTCTATTTCGTACGGCGGGGCAGGACGAAAGGAATTGCAATCCTTCGGCGAGGGATTTGAAGAAAAAATCCATATCGGTCCGGGTATCTTCCAGCTGGGTAACATACTGGTCCGAGTAACGGGAAAACACCTCGTTCCGCACAGATACATCGGTTTGGATGAACAGAATTGCGGTTAAAAACGCATACGACAGAATAAAGGCCGCCATGAGACGGATATTGAGCGACTGCTGTTTATTTATTTTCATTCTGCGTGAAGTATTGTCCGGTCCGCCCGGGTTGTCAAACCTTGCCGAAGGCCGAAGATTCCGGTACACTCGGAAAAACTGCTGCGAAAACTCACTTACACAAGGAATGCATGATGGCCAAGATTGCGATGAAAAATGCTATCGCCGAACTTGACGGCGACGAAATGACCCGCGTCCTGTGGGGCGTCATAAAAGAAAAGCTGATACTGCCTTTTGTCGATCTTAAGGCGGAGTACTTCGATCTCGGCCTGAAGGCCAGGGACGATTCCGACGACCGCATCACCTACGAATCCGCGGAGGCCATCAAACGGCTCGGAGTCGGCGTCAAATGCGCTACCATCACCTCGAACGCCGCGCGCGTGGAAGAATACAACCTCAAACAGCTTACCCCCAGCCCGAACGGAATCATCCGGGCTGAACTTGACGGCACCGTATTCCGCAAGCCCATCCTGGCCGCAAACATCAAGGGAACCGTTAGCTGCTGGCAAAAGCCGCTCGTACTCGGCCGCCACGCCTACGGCGACGTCTATAAAAACTGCGAAATGTCCGTCGACGGCCCGGGAAGGGCAGAACTCGTGTTCACCGCGCCCGACGGCACGGTAACCCGGAAAACCATCATGGAAATGAAGGGGCCGGGAGTGCTTCAGGGCATGCACAACCTCGACTCCTCGATAGAAAGCTTCGCGCGGGCGTGCTTTTTCTACGGGCTTTCCGAAAAGATCGACGTCTGGTTCGCGACGAAGGACACTATTTCCAAAACCTACGACGGCAGATTCAAGGAAATTTTCCAGAAAATCTACGACGCTGAATTCAAAGCCCGCTTCGAGGCCGCCGGAATCGAGTACTTCTACACCCTCATCGACGACGCCGTCGCCCGCGTCATGCAGTCGAAGGGCGGCTTCCTGTGGGCCTGCAAGAACTACGACGGAGACGTCATGAGCGACATGGTCGCCTCCGCCTCGGGCTCTCTGGCGATGATGACGAGCGTCCTGGTCTCGCCCGACGGAAAGTTCGAATACGAGGCGGCTCACGGCACTGTTCAGAGGCATTACTATAAATATCTCAAGGGCGAAAAAACCTCGACGAACCCGGTCGCCCTCATATTCGCCTGGACCGGAGCGCTCGCGAAGCGCGCAGAGCTCGACGGCACCGCAGACCTCGCCGATTTCGCCGCGCGACTCGAGAAAGCGACCCTCGGATGCATCGAAGACGGAATCATGACCGGCGACCTCGCGAAGATCGCCTCTCCGGCTGCAACGGAAGTGCTGGATAGCTGGCAGTTCATCGACCGCATCGCTGATCGCCTGAAGTAACAGGAGTTTCCGGCCGCCCTATTCTATCTCGATATCAGGGCCTTCGGGCCCCGGAAACACGGTAACCTCGCAGGCTTCCATGCACACATTCTCGAGGAAAAACTCAAGATCCATCGCGTCGCCTGAAAACAGATCCTCCGGATGCCAGGAAAGCTGCAGGCGCGAGGTTTCGCCTTCCGCTAACGCCCGGGTCCAGGCGCCGTTGAGGGCTACAATGTCCGCCATGAGATTCTCCAGCGACCCCTTCCCTTTTTCCCTCAGCTTCGTTCGGCAGAATTCGATTTGCATCGCTTGGGCCTCCGCATGAGAGTATTCGCGGCTTCCGTCGTCGCCCGAGGACGCAAGATAGGCGCTGAAGTCCTGGAAGAACTGGGAGGGTTTGAGCTTCAATACGCGGAGAAGGGATAAAAACCAGGTGACGGCGCGGCCCTGCGAGTAAAAAACGTCGCAAGCGCGGGCGAGAGAAGCGGCCTTCGCAAGATCCTGAGGCGCGCATTTCGACGTGGATTCGACCGAATACGGCGGATCCTTTTGAAAAACCAGGCCGAGGGCGGAAGCGTCGTCGTATAGCGCGGTTCCGGGAAGAACGGAAAGCCTGAAAATTTCCAGATTGTTGGGATACAGGGATATTGCGTAATCGAGCGAGGTGCGGAACGAGGAAAGAGTGTCGCCGGGGAGGCCGTACATAAGATCAAGGCCGAAGACAACGCCCGAGTCGTTGAGCATCGCTATGCGGCGGGAAAAGGTCTTGAGATCAGAAGGGCGGTTCACCGCCTTCAAAACATCGGGATTCGAGCTCTGAAGACCGATTTGCAGGGAACAGGGAATACGAGAAAAGGCGTTCACCAGATCTTTGTCGAGGAGCTCCGCGCGCACCTCGAAATGGAAATGAATCCCGCTTGTCTTTTTTTCGATCAAATCCAGCAATTTGAGCGCGCGGTCCCGCGAAGCGTTGTAGGTGGGGTCGAGCACGAACACCCGTTCGACTCCGTTTTTCGTAAAATGCTCGAGTTCCTTTTCCAGCCGCTCCAGAAGAAAGGCCCGGATGCGCTTTTCTCCGCGGGACTCGTAGCAGTACGAGCAGGAATACGGACAGCCGCGGGCGAGCTCCCAGAGAGCGCCTCGATGCGCGGAAAAGCCTTCGCAGGCGGAAAGGGTTCCGTCGAGCCAGGGAGAAGAAAGCTTCGCGGGATCCGTTGCGACGCAGCGGTTAGGCGCGAGGACGGACTCGGAAACGGATTCGCTTTTTCTCCAGGCGGTTAACAGGGCGACCGCCGAGGACTCGCCTTCTCCCGAAAGAAGATAGCGGAAGGGATGCTTGAGCGAGGCGACAATTCCCGAAGTCACCTCCGGACCGCCGGCGAACAGCAGAATGTCGGGACGGAGGGAGGAAAGCGCGCGAGCGGCCGCTTCAAGGGCGGGCCGGCTCCACACATAGAGGGAAAAGCCGACTGCCGCGGGAGTACCGTCGTTCGGCAGGAGGGAAGCTAAGGATTCCGCGATGAGAGCGCCCTGCTCTGCGGCGGTTTTACCTGCCAACTGAGGGCTTTCCATGCAGAAATCGCTCAGAACTGGATGAACGCAACCGGATAAAAAGGTGTCGGCCTTTACGGCGGAAGCGATGCAGGCGGCTCCCAGGGGGAGCGCCTGAAACGAAGATTGGACTTGCAGCGAGACAAAGGCCGCGACTGCTTTCGGGGTTGCATTCATGGCCTGAGTCTACACCGGAAGAGAGCGTTTGGAAAAGATCACAACAGGGGGATGCCCGCCTGAGCGCAGGAGTCCTTCATCTTGTCCGGCCATACGGAAACCTGGGTTTCTCCGATATGGGCCTTCCTGAGGAAGAACATGCACAGCCTCGACTGCCCGATGCCGCCGCCGATGGTGAGAGTCAAACCGCCGGACAGAAGGGTTTTATGGAACCACAGCTCGGCGCGTTCAGGGCAGCCGCGGTATTCAAGCTGTTCCTTGAGCGTTTCGGGGCTTACCCGGATGCCCATCGAAGACAGCTCCAGCGCCTGTCCGTGGACCTTGTTCCATACCAGCAGGTCGCCGTTCAAACCGCGATTGCCGTTCCCGGTCTCGGTAATCCAGTCGTCGTAGTCGGGAGCGCGTCCGTCGTGGAGGCTGCCGTCCGCCAAAGCGTGTCCGATGCCGATGATGAAAACGGCCCCGTGCTTGCGGCAGATTTCCGTTTCCCGTTCCTTCGCCGTCATTCCCGGATACATCGCGAAAAGATCCTCGGCGTGGATGAAGGTTATTTCCTCCGGCAGCTCGGGCGCGATGCCCGAATAGTTATCGTAAATAAAGAACTCGGTCCGTTTGAGACAGCGGTATATTTTCCGTACGACGTCGCGAAGGAAATCGATGGTACGATCGGTTTCGTTCAAGGCCATCTCCCAGTCCCATTGATCGACATAGAGCGAATGGATGTTGTCCAGCTCCTCGTCGGCCCGGATGGCGTTCATGTCGGTGTATATGCCGAAGCCGCGCGGCAGGCCCATTTCGGTGACCTTCACCCGCTTCCACTTCGCCAGCGAGTGGACGATCTCCAATTCCTGTTCGTTCATATCCTTGACGGGAAAATGAACCGGTCGCTCCACGCCGTTCAGGTCGTCGTTCAAACCCTTGCCCTTCGGCACGAATAAAGGGGCGGTCACTCGGGTGAGATTCAATTCGGTCGACAACGCAAGCTGGAAAAAATCCTTGATCCTGACGATGGCCTGCTCGGTTTCCTTGACGGAAAGAAGGGGTCGATACCCGGCGGGAACAAACAATTGCGACATACAATACACCTCGATAAGAAATTGGATACAGAGCTGGTATTCTACCGCACAGATTCGGGCTGAGTCCAGTGATCTTGCCAATTTTCACGGCTGCCTTTACACTGGATTCTATGTACACACCACAGATTGACCCGTTTGCAACCCTTGATCTGCCGGAGACCCATCTCAACCTGCCGGTAATATCCTTTTTCAGAAACATAGTCACCCCCTACGCGCGTTCGCTGAAATTCAACGAACCGGAAATACTCCATCCCGAACGCCTCCTTTCCGCATGGAAAGACTTTTCCGATAAAAAAACGCGGCTCATACTCGGATTTCGCCACGCCTACGGTGATGATCCGCAGATGATGGTATACACTATCCACCATGTTCTTCCGAAGCTCGGGCGGAAAAACCGCGCCCGACTGCCGCGCCTGACGCACGCGCATTTTATTTACGGGTCGGAGGTTCCGCTCTGGTCGGGGCCCTTCGTACGCTGGCTGCTTCCGCGGGCGGGAGCCGTGCCCGTGGGGCACGTCCACATGGACTCCAAGGGCATGACCCGCATTCGCAAGATGATCAGCGGAGCCGACTTTCCGATCGCGCTCGCACCCGAGGGCCATGTGACTTACGCGAGCAAACGGGTGCTCGAACTGGAAACAGGAACCGCGCGGTTCGGCTTCTGGGCTATGGAGGATTTGGAAAAGCAGGGAAGAACGGAAGAGGTATGCATTCTTCCGGTATCGACGCACTACCGCTACGCCGATTCCAGCAGGAAAATTCTGTCGCGCTATATCGCCGAAATGGAGAAAATCTGCGGCCTCCCGTGCCGAAGCCGGGATCGCGAACCAGCTTCGCTCGCAGAACGGCTGAGCGGCCTGGGAAGCGCGATCGAAACAAGGCTTCGCTCATGGTACGGCAAGACGGCGCCTCTGCCGGAAGGCGCCGAGCAGAAGGATCTCAGGGACGCGGCGCTCGCTCAGGCTGAGCATATTCTGAGAATCGAAAGTCCGCAGGGCGAGCGCGCGATGGCGAGGCTGTACCGCATACGGGCGAAGGCATGGGACGGCATATTCCGCGAAGACCTGGACGGAATGGACGGCCTTCAAAGGGAACTGGCGAGGCGAACCTGCGGCGAAGCATGGTTCGCCATGCGGCACATGGAGCTCGCCGAACTCCTTGAATACGTGCCGCTTTCCGGAGTAAGCCCGGAGGCGCCGCTCGAAGACCTGTGGGAGACCGCTGACAACTTCCGGGACTACCTCGAGCGGATCAAGGGCGGAACCCTCCGCAACCGGGCGCCTCGGGCCATGAGAACTCCGGTCATCGTTCCGGGAGAGCCCATCCGCATCAACGACTGGGCAGAACTCTACGCAAGGGATAAAAAAGCGGCGCTTCAGGCCGTGACCGATAGAATAAAAGAAGAGTATGAAAAATGCATAAAGGAGTACCTGCATGAGTTCGGCTAAATTATCATTGCGAGTAAAGGCCGGTTTCGGCATCGCGGATCTGGGGGGAAACCTCTTTTTTACCGCGATGGGCTTCTGGGCCCTGAATTACCTGACCGACACGGTCGCCCTTCCGGCCGCCGCCGCGGGCTTCGCCATCATGATCGGAAAATTCTGGGACGCCGTTACCGACCCGCTCGTCGGCTTTCTTTCCGACCGCACTAAAAGCAAAATGGGAAGACGGCGGCCGTGGATACTCTTCGGTTCGATACCGATGGCCCTGTCCATGTGGTACTTTTTCACCAAGCCCGGCGTCTCCGGCGCGACGGAGCTCACCGTCTGGGCCACCTTCGCCCTCTGCCTCCTGAACACAGCCTACACCCTGGTGAACATCCCCTACTCCGCCCTTACCCCCGAACTGACCGACGATTACCACGAGCGCACCAGCCTCAACGGCTTCCGCTTCGGCTTCGCGGTCGTCGGAACGATACTCGGCGCGGCCATCGTGCTGCCGATAGTAAACGCGCTGCCGGACAAGGCTTCGGGGTTCTCTGCCGCGGGAGCCGTGATGGGTTTCATCATGCTCGCGACCGCCCTCGTCACCTTCTTTTCGGTAAAAGAGCCGTCGCACGAAACGCGCGAAATTCCGGCTCAGGGTTTTCTGAAAACCTACCTGGAAGTATTCAGGAACAAGGCCTTCGTCGTTCTCATCCTCGCTTACGCCTGCAACATCATCGCGATCAACTTCCTGCAGGGAATTCTGGTGTATTACTTCAAGTACGTGTACCTGGCGGAATCCAGGACGACCGCGGCGATGGTGATACTGCTGGTGATTGCCATGTTTTTCATCCCGGTTTCGGTACCGGTCTCGAAGCGCATCGGTAAAAAGCTTACCTACCAGATCGGCCTTGCCGCGCTCGCGGCTACCTGCATGATCCTCTTTTTCGCCGGCCACATTCTCGGCATGAATTTCTTCATCGCCATGATGGGACTCGCGGGAGTCGGGCTCGGGCTCACCTACGTCGCGCCCTGGGCCATGGTGCCGGACGCGATCGAATGGGACGCGGTCAATACCGGAAGCCGGAAAGAGGGTTCGTACTACGGAATGTGGACCTTTCTTTCTAAATGCGGCCAGGCTATTTCCATCGGAGCTTCCGGCCTTATTCTCGGGCTGAGCGGCTACGCCGCCGAAACAACGCTCGGACCGAAGGCCATCTTCGCGATACGGCTGATCCTCGGCCCGGTTCCCGCGGCGGTATTCATCGGAGCGATCCTCATTCTTTCCGCTTACCCGATCACCGAGAAAATCTATAATGAAATGATGAAAAAACGCTCGTCCTAGATGTTTCCGCAGTATACGTAGCGCAGGTTCTCGCGGGCAATGTCCGCGAGAGCCATCAGAGCTGGAGCCTCTATGCTTCCCGGAGCGGCCATCTTCCAATCCGGATGATGGCGGTTGAGATGGAGAGGTATGCCGCTCCCGAGAGAGGCGACCCAGGCCGAAAGCGCGCGTATCTCCTCGGGATCCGAGTTGTGTCCGGGGATAACCAGGGTCGTCAGCTCCAGATGGCAGCGCGGAGACGAACGGGCGACCGCTTCGATGGTCTTTTTCACCGGAGACAGCGCTCCCCGGCATATAAACCGATAAAACGAATCGGAAAAAGCCTTGAGATCGATATTCATCGCGTCTACCAGGGGAAGAATTTCGGCAAGCGGCTCCGGATTTATGTAGCCGTTCGTCACGAGAACAACCTGAAGCCCCTTTTCGCGGGCTAACACCGCCGAATCCCTGACATATTCGAAATTGACGACCGGCTCGTTATACGTGAAGGCAAGCCCGATGTTTCCCCGGGATTGAAGCGCGAGAGCCTCGGAAACTAGATCGCCGGGACTGAGCCTCGTCGACCCGGGAATGATCGGAGCAGCGAATCCTTCATCTTCCTGAGCCTCTATCCAATCCCGCGAAATCGCGTGATTCTGGCAAAAACGGCACTCAAGATTGCATCCCCACGAGCCTGCCGAAAGTATTTTCGATCCCGGGTAGAACCGGGCCAACGGCTTCTTTTCTATAGGATCGAGGGCGAGCGCCGATACGCGGCCGTAGCCGAGCGGCTCCAAATCCCCCGACCGGTTGAAGCGCACGCCGCAGAACCCGGCCGAACCGGGAGGAATCCTGCAGCGGCGCGGACACAGAGAGCATTCCACGGTACCGTCCGGAAGGGTTTCCTGCCAGGAGCAGGATCGATGCGCGCTGTCGCCGTTCATCAGCGATGCCTCTCAACGGTGAAGCGCTCCATATCGAAGTGCTCGTCCGGCCCGATTCCCGCCTTCCGGCACGCGATCGCCAGCTGTTCCTCGACTGTGTCGACTCCTTCGAGATCGGGGAGCAGAAGACCGCGTTTATAGCCTGAAGACACGATTACTCCGTAGCGGGACGGATCGAGCTGAGAACGCGAAGCGATTTTTTCGGGTTCGGACAGAATATCTACGCTGATTTCCAGCTCGGCAAGCTCTTCCGGCCGCACTGGATCGAAGCGGGGATCCTCCGAGCACGCGGAGACCGCGTTTCGCATTATTTCGGATTGAAGGGTCTCGCGTACGGGCGAAATAGTGCCGATGCAGCCGCGCAGGGCTCCGTCTTTTTTCAGCGACACGAAGCAGCCGGCCCGCGCCGGAAATTCTCTCTTCTCAAGTTTCAGAAAGGCCGAGGGGTCGGGGCAATTCCCCGTGCGCACAAAGGATTCTATGGTCGTCCGGGCAATGCGGACAGGATCCGAACAGCTTGCTGAAGACAGGCAAATCCCGGCTACGGCATAGCCGATGCCGAAGGGCGCTTCGTAGGATGACAGCGTCGAGCGCAGGCCTTGAGGGAGCGAATCGGAGGGCGAAAGTCCGTTGTCGGCATAGAGGGCTCCGAGAGCCGTGAGAAGGGAATCAAGCCCGCATTCGGCCGCCGCTTCCCGGAAAGACGAGGGGAGATCAAGAAGCCGGGAAAAGTCGCCCGACTCGAAGGCGCCGGTTACGAGCCGGTCGAATTGCTCGCCTTCGGCTGCCATGCCGTACGGGCTTTCCGCGGAAACCTTGTGCGAAAGATCGCCGCTCGCTATGACGCATACCCGCCTTCCGGCCGAACGGGCGGCGGCCGCGAGAGCGCTTCCGGCCTTCCAAACCTGCCGGGGCGTGCCGAAGGCCGGAGCGATCGCGACAAGGGCGGCCGAGGGGCAGGCCTTCCTGAGCCAGTACAGCGGAACCAGAACTCCGTGATCGAGAGACGCCCCTCCGTCTATCCGGTCCATCAATTCCTGCCCGGGCCAGCCGGAGGCGATGCCGAGCGACCGGAATTCCCCGACGCACTCGCGAAGATACTCGGTGTCCTGAAACGCCGAAAGAGCGAGCGCGGGAGCGCCGAAGCGCTCGAAGGTGCCCGAAAGGATCCTGTTGTCGTAGGCGAAAATCCAGTCGGAAAACCGGGGAGCGTGCGGGGAAATAATGACGATCGTTTCAGTATCAAGAGATGCCGCAATGCCCGCCGCCTTGCGGCATGCGTCGATGGTCGCCCGGGCCGCTTCTTCCCGGCCGTTGCCGATCTCCCGCAGGATCACCGGAGGATGAGGGAAGAGAAATACTGCGCTTATGCGGCCGTTACGGTCGTCGACACGATCTTTCATATCTCAAGTATATGATACCGACAGAAAAAAAGTGACAAGAGCGAGGAAAAACCGTACAATCTGTGTATGACCGGCTCATCAGATATTCTTGCTCAATTCAACCGCCTCGAACAGGCCGGAGCGATAGACACCCTCGGGGAACTCCGCAGGGAGAACAGAGAGCTCGACCGCATCATCACCGACGCGGCGCTCATGGTTTCCTACACCGACGTAAACTCCATGCTTTCGTTCGTCATCGGCCGCCTGCTCGACCACTTCATACCCCAGTTTCTGGCCTTTCTGGTCCATCCTCCCCGGGGCGAAAAGCTGAGGCAATACTGCTACCGCAATCTGAAAGAAAGCGAGGATATGATAGATCCCCTGTACTACAATCTCATGAAGGAACGCTTCACGAGGAACCCGGCGCCGGCTACCTTCGCTGAAATCGCGGAGGAATTGGGGCAGGACCTCTTCGGAGACGATATCCGCTCCCTCGGCCCCGATCAGATTTACCCGATGGCCGGCATCGGCGGAGTCTGGGGCATCGTCATCCTGGGAAAAAAGGTCGTGGGAGACTCGTGGACGGAGCTCGAGATGAAATATCTCGATCGCATGTTCCGCTTCCTTTCGGTTTCAATGCAGAACGGGCTTCATTACGAAAGCTCGATAACCGATCCGAAAACCGGCCTGTTCACCCATGATTACTTTGTGCGCCATCTCGATGAAACCGTCGCCCTGTGCCAGCGCCATAAACGAACCGCCGGCATTCTGATGATGGACGTGGATCATTTCAAGAAATTCAACGACACCTGGGGCCATGTAACCGGCGACGTCGTTCTCATGCGGATGGCGAAAGTTCTCAAGCAAACGACCCGGGCAGAAGACTGCGTAGCCCGCTTCGGCGGAGAAGAGTTCTCCGTGCTGATCTCCGAATGCACCACCGAAGGCCTCATGACCGCGGCGGAGCGCATCAGGACAGCCGTGGAAGCCCTGCGCATCCATGTGGACGGCCAGGTTCTTTCGGTTACCATCAGCATCGGCGCGAGGCTGATAGAGCCTGCGGGCGACACCGGATCGCTCATGCTCATCGGGGACGCGGACAAGGCCCTCTACGTATCGAAGTCAGAAGGACGGAACCGCTCGAGCCTCTACATGAGCGGGCTGCTCGACCGGGCAGACTACATCAGGACCTTCAAGAATACTATTTGATCGGAGCCGAACCTTCCGCCCGGACGGCGCATTCATGCGCGCGTTCATGGATTCGCCTATACTCAAGGTACGGATGGAACCATGAATAAACGTCAATTCGAAGGCGAAGTTTCCCAGATCGTCAGGATGCTTTCCGAGCACGCCTATCTTCAATATTCCCCCGCATCTCAAAAAGAATACTCTCAAAAAATCGCCGCGGCCTGGGTGCATTTCCAGGAACTCATGCTCCGCGCCACCCATGTGCTTCTGCCCGAAGACCTCGAAGCGGCAGAAGATTTTTCCCTTGTCCGCAAGGGAACGGCCCACGAAGTGTATCGGCTCTTGAGCCGCGCGGCCGGACGCCATGGACGGAAGGGCGAACAGGAAACGGAAGCGCTTTTCAGAACGGCCGAAGAGCGGTTGAAGCTGATGCGCTGAACCAGCCGTTTTTTTGAAGGAAAGAAGCCCTCGGGAGCCCGGGTGCGCTATACTCTGGAGCATGAAGTATTCAGAGTTTCATCAGTTTTTCCGCAAATTCTTGTCCGAGTGCCCGGAAGAAGAACTTGATCCGGCGCGATCCTACGTCTTTCTCAGCGACCTTCACATGGGGAACGGCGGCTCCCGCGACGACCTGGTCCGCCACCGGGCCCTGATGGAAAACTCGCTCGCGAAGTGGTACCTGGAACAGAACTACATACTGGTTTTGAACGGAGACATCGAGGACAGCAACAAATTCCCGCTCCACTCTATACGAAGCGCCTGGAAGGACCTCCTCGAGATATTCGGTGAGTTCGCGAAACGGGGAAATCTGCGAAAAATTGTCGGAAACCACGACTACGAGCTGTTGGTCGAAAGAAACTACCCATGGAAATTATATGAAGGACTGGTATTCAAGTTCGGCAGCCGTAAAATCTTCGCCTTCCACGGCCATCAGGCGTCGAACCTCTATGTGGCCTTCGACTTTCTCTCTCGCTTCCTTATACGCTGGTTCCTGCGCCCTCTGCACATCAGAAACATCACCGTTTCGCGCGATTCGCGCCGGCGCTTCAGAACCGAGAAACGCATCTACCGGGCGGCGCTTGACTCGGGAATCGTGGCGATAGCGGGACACACGCACCGGCCGCTGTTCGAGTCGATGTCGAAATTCGACCACCTGAAGCTCCTGCTTGAAAACCTCTTGAGCGTGTATGTGAACGCGCCGGAAGAGAAAAAAGAAGAACTCGAACGGCAGATTCTCCTGTACCGAAGGGAGATGGAGGAGCTTGCCCGCGTGAAGGAAAAAAAGAGGAAAACGCAGAGCCTGTACGGCGACGGACCATTCCTCCTGCCGTGCCTGTTCAATTCGGGAAGCGCGACGAGCAAAAACGGATTCAATGCGCTTGAAATCCGGAACGGGATCATTTCTCTGGTGTACTGGACAGAGGGTCGGGACAACAGACCGTATATTCTGGAAGAGAGCAGGGAAAGCGGAACGGTGGACGGAAGGTTTTTCCGCTACACTCTCCAGTCGGACGCCCTCGAGGCGGTATTCACCCGGCTCGAACTCCTGGGGGATTTTCCCTCCGGAGCCGACGAACCGGGAGAGTAACGAACGGACCGGATCGCGTTTTCTGCGATCGGCTGCCGAACAGCCGATCGTCCCGGCAAACTGCTTACCGGCTGCCCATGCCCGGAAAACCGCCCATTCCGCCCATCTGATTCATGAGCTTCTGCGCGAGGCCCTTGTTCTTGGCGAACTTTCGCATGGTAAGGCGGGTCTTTTCGAACTGCTTCAACAATTTATTCACTTCCGCGACCGAGGTTCCCGAGCCCTTGGCGATGCGTTTACGCCGGGAAGGCCCGATGATCAGGTGATTGTTGCGTTCTTTTTTCGTCATGGACTGGATGATCGCTTTCTGGGCCTTCATCGCCTGCGTGTTGATGTCGGCTTCGCTGATCTGGCCGGCCATGCCGGGAAGCATATCGAGCATAGACTGGATCGAACCCATCTTGCCCATCTGCTCGAACTGGTCGAGCATGTCCTGCAGGGTGAAATTCTCGCTCGCCATCTTCTTTTGAAGACGGGCGGCTTCCTCGAGGTCCATCGTCTCCTGGGCTTTTTCGACCAGGCTGACGATGTCGCCCATGCCGAGGATGCGGCTCGCGATGCGCTCGGGATAAAAGGGTTCGAGGTCCTCGGTTTTTTCGCCGACGCCGACGAAAAGGATGGGCTTGCCGGTGATGGTTTTAAGCGACAAGGCGGCGCCGCCCCGGGCGTCTGAATCGAATTTGGTCAGGATGACGCCGGAGAGCCCCACCTGTTCGTCGAAGGATTTCGCGATTTCGACGGCGTTCTGGCCGGTCATGGAGTCCGCGACCAGAAGGGTTTCCACAGGATCAACCGCTTTCTTGATGCGGCCGATCTCGTCCATCATCGCTTCGTCGATCTGGAGGCGGCCGGCGGTATCGACGATCAGAACGTCGTGGCCGTTCTTCTTTGCGAAGGCGAGAGCGTTCTTCGCGACCTTCACCGCGTCCTTCGTGTCCTCGCGGTAGACGGCGACGCCGATCTTCTCTCCGAGTATCGAAAGCTGTTCGACGGCGGCGGGGCGGACCAGGTCGCACGCGGCGAGCAGGGGCTTCCTGCCCTCTTTTAAAAGGCGGGCGGCGAGCTTCGCGGCGCTGGTTGTCTTTCCGGAGCCCTGGAGGCCCAGAAAGAGGATGACGGATTGGGTGTCCGGACCCTTCAGACGGAGATCGGTTTTCGAATCTCCCAGGAGGGCGACCATGCGGTCGTGGACGATTTTAACGAACTGCTGGCCCGGATCGACGGCGCGCAGAACCTTTTCGCCCTTGGCTTCTTCGATGGTCGCGTTGACGAACCGGCGCACGACGCGGAGATTTACGTCCGCGTCGAGAAGAGCCATTTTTATTTCTTCAACCGCGTCCTCGATATTTTTTTCCGTGATGGAAGCCTTGCCGCCGATCTTTCTGAAAATATCGCTGAACGCGGTGGTGACTTTTTCGAGCATCGATTAAATCTCCATTCCGTCGAGAATTTCCTGGATGAACTGGGCAGGCTGCATTTCCTTGTTCAAAATACGGAACAGGCCGTTGCAGATCGGGAGGCGGAGGTTCCGCTCCTGCGCGATCTGATGCACGTATTTGCAGGCGACCGCTCCTTCCGGGAGGTAGCCGATTTCTGAAATGCGGGCGATAAGATCGTCGAGATCGGAGAACTTGTCGAGAATGTTTTTCTGGATGATGTCGTGCCCGAATCGGCGGTTTCTTCCGTATTTGCTGCGGCAGGTAACGTCGAGGTCGCCGACACCCGAAATGGAAGTAAAGGTTTCAGGATGGGTCGCGCCCATCGCCCGGCCGATGATCTGAATTTCGTTCAGGCCGGCAGCTAAAAGGAGGGACTCGGTGTTGTCGCCGAAAACGTCGGACTTTTCCGCGATCGCGTCCAGACAGCCGAAGGCCACCGCGACCACGTTTTTCGCGGCGGCGCAGATCTGCACGCCGATGACGTCGAAGCTGGAATACACCAGGAGGCCCTTCGAGCGGAGCGCCTCTCGAAAGCGGATCGAATTGCGGGGATTTTCGCAGGCGGCGACGAGGCCGGTAACCTTGCCCATCGCGACTTCCTCGGCGTGGCTCGGACCGGCGATGTACACCAGATTCTTCTTGTAGGATTCGGGGAGGACGCCCTCGAGCGTTTCGAGAATGAGCTTGGGAGATCCCTCCGAGGGAATGAAGCCCTTGGTGAGGATGCCGATGCAGGTAGAGCCGTCCGCGATGTTCGGAACATCCAACAGCCCTTTCATGGTTCTCGCGAGATAGAGCGACGGGCTCGCCAGGATGAGAAAGTCCTTCCCGGAGGCGACTTTCTTGATGTCGGCGGAGGCCGTCAGATTTTCCGGAGCGATAAATCCGGGGAGGAATTTCTTGTTTTCGTGAACAGTATTGATAGACTCGACGACGTCGGCTTCAAGAGCCCACAATTCAACTTCCTGGCCCTTTTTCGCCAGGGAGATGCCCATGGCGGTACCCCAGGCGCCCGCGCCGATAATTCCGATTTTTTGGCTCATTTCATGACTCCTTCTCTAGTTCAAAACAGCGCGGTCAATACCACGCCGCGTTTCCGTCATCCCAGGAGACGATTTCATTCGGCTGGAAGAACAGCTTCAATTCGCGTTCCGCGCTCTCGGGAGAGTCTGAGGAATGGATGATATTCAAGTTCGTATGCAAACAAAAATCCCCCCGGATGGTTCCCGGAAGCGATTCGCAGACGGCGGTCGGCCCGCATATTTTACGCACCAGCTGGACCGCTTCGTCGCCTTCGATCACCATAGCGACGACCGGACCGGAAATGATGTACTGAATCAAACCGTCGTAAAAGCTCTTTCCCTTGTGCTCGGCGTAATGAGTCGCGGCGAGAAGGGGCGGAATGGTAAGAATCTTCATTCCTACGATCTTCAAGCCCTTCCGCTCGAAACGCGCGAGCACTTCGCCCACGATCCTGCGCTGAAGCACGCCCGGCTTCAGCATGGCAAAGGTTCTTTGAATTGCCATTTCTATAGTCCTCCAAAATAATTGTCCTACTGTATTATATTCTGCGCGCTTTGAGAACCGTCCGGGCCGCGATGGCGCCCAGAATGATCGCGCCGCCGGCAACCGCGCGGGTACCCGGCAATTCGCCCCAGAACAGGGCCACCCACACCGGGTTCATAACCGGTTCGATCATGGTGATCAGGGAGCAGGAAACGGCCGATACGCCGCATATTCCGCGCGAGTACAAAATGGAGGGAATTCCCATCTGAAAAACGCCGAGCAGGGCGAGGCCGAGCAGTCCGGCGCCGTCGGGAGGGCCGGAACGGATCATGAACGGAAGCGACACCGCGAAGGTGATCAGATGCGCCAGCATGAATGAATCGGCGGGCCGTTCGTTTTGCTGGCGGCGCATGAAAACCGCCGTCATGGCGAAGGTTACTCCCGACGCGATCGCGAGCGCGTTGCCGAGGGCGGAACCGGGAGCGAGATCGTCGAAAAAGAAGAGCACCATGCCGCCGAGCACCGCGGCTACGGCGAACCAGTCGAAGCGGGTAACTTTTTCGTCGGGCAGCAGCCAGAGGCCGAGCAGGATGATGTACACCGGTTCCACATACTGCAGCAGCACCGCGTTCGCGGAAGTCGTCAGCTTGTTCGCCGTAACGAAGAGGATCATGGTGGCGCTGTACGAAAAAGCGGCGAGGATCTGGTTCGCGGAAAACGTGAATTTCGGGCGCTTCAGCAAAATGAGCATGGTGACGAAGCCGAACAGGCTCCGTCCGCCGGCTATCGCGAACGCGTCCCATTGGACGAGTTTTATTAAAATCCCCGCGGTGCTCCAGAGAGCCGCGCAGAGGACGAGGGATCCGATCGCGGACCCCCTTGTCTCACGCATCATAAAAAACTCGGTCCGCTTCTTACTTCAAAGCCCGGGCCGAACGGGCCGCGGAAAGAGCGTACTCGAGAGCCTCGTCCAGAAGATCCTGCGGAACCTGGGGAACGGCGCCGGAGTTTTCGAGCATGCGGCTCACCGAGCGGGCGGCGTCGATATCGGCGCGGGCGCGGTCGTGCACCTCGTCCCAGCTCATCGTTACGCGTGCGACGCCCTCTTCGATCGCCTTCATGGCGACGTCGGCCGCTTCCACGGCGAACACTTCCGTGTCCTCCATGGTCACTACGATATGCTCTGTGTCTATGCCCTTTTTCTCCGAATAATCGGCGATCGAATGCGCGCAGGCGATTGCCATTGAATCGGTGATTTTGCGGCTGCGAACCAGCAGCGCCCCTTTGAGGATTCCGGGGAAGCACACCGAGTTGTTCACCTGGTTCGGGAAGTCCCCGCGGCCGGTGGCGACGATGAATGCGCCCGCTTCCTTGGCCTCGTGCGGCCAAATTTCCGGAACTGGATTCGCGCAGGCGAACACGATGGATTTCTCGGCCATCGAAGCGACCCACTCCTTGCGCACGGTTCCCGGTCCGGGAGTTGAAAGCGCGATGAGCACGTCGGCGCCCTTCACCGCTTCTTCTATCGAAGAAACGCGAGCGGGGTTGGTGGAGAGGCAGAGTTCCCACTTCCGGTAGTAGCGCGTGTCTTTTTCTACGTCGACGCGGCCGGCATGGAGCGGTCCGCGGGAGTCGCAGATAATCATTTTAGCGGGGTCCCCGCCGTCCGCGAGGATGAGGCGGGCGATGGTAGTGTTGGAGGCTCCCGCTCCGAGGAGGACGATTTTCGCCTGGGAGAGGGTTTTACCCGCGAGCTTGAGGGCGTTTAAAAGGCCGGCGAGCGTGATGCAGGCGGTTCCCTGAGCGTCGTCGTGCCACACGGGAATGTCGCAGACTTCGCGGAGCTCGTCGAGCACCTTGAAGCAATCCGGCTGGCTGATGTCCTCGAGATTGACCGCTCCGACCGACGGCTGGAGCATGCGCACGAATTCGATGATTTTATCGGGATCCTGGGAGCCCGCCTTCATGCCCTTTTTTTCGGCTTCGTCTGCACGCACCTTCGAATCGACGCAGAGCGCGATGGAATCGACGCCGCCGAGGTATTTCATCAGCATCGCCTTGCCTTCCATAACGCCGAGTCCGCCGGGCGGAGTGCAGTCGCCGTCGCCGAGCACGCGGGTCGAGTTGCTGACGACCGCGACGAGGTTGCCGCGGTTCGAAAGAGTGAAGGATTCGTCGTTGTCGTCGCGGATCGCCGTAGAGACGGCGGAAACTCCGGGGGTGTACCAGACGTTGAACCAGTTGAATCCTGAAAGCCCGCATTTGGGAACGGTTTGCATCTTCCCGCCGTAAAAACGGTGAGCCAGCAGGGATAGCCGCTTCAGGAACAGGGTTTTTGCCTGGGCTTTTTCAGCCTCGGAAAAGTCCGCCGGAAATACATCGGAAAGATTATTCAGGGTTGGTTCGAGTTTCATGCCGGACAGAATAGCATAGAAACCGTTCTTACTTCAACTGAGAAAGCGTTTCGTTCATGGCGGCTCCCGAATCCTTCATCGATTCGGCCTGCTGCTTGAATTCGCCCATTACGTCCTTCAAACCGTCGAGCATGAGGGACAACGCGGTAACGCCGTCGAATACGCGGCTGGAAATCATGTCGAGTTCGCGCATCGAATGGGCGATTGCCCCGGCGCCTTCGGACATGCTGCCGGCGTTTTTCGTCACGTTCTGCGACACCTCGCCCAGCGTTTTCATGGTGTCGCGCACCTGCTTGCTGTCGCGATCCGAACTGACGAGGGCGTCGGCGAAGTTTTTAATGGTGCTGTACACGATGCCGATATGCGACGCGATGTCTTCGAAGGCCTGTTCCAGGTCGCCGCTCGAAGAGGCCATCTGCGTGATGTTGTCTACTATTTCTTCTATTGAACTGCCGATTTCGCGGGAGCTTTCCGAGCTTGCCTCGGCGAGCTTGGTGATTTCCTCGGCGACTACTGCGAAGCCCTTGCCCTGGTCTCCGGCGTGGGC
This sequence comes from Teretinema zuelzerae, assembly GCF_021021555.1. Taxonomy (NCBI): domain Bacteria; kingdom Pseudomonadati; phylum Spirochaetota; class Spirochaetia; order Treponematales; family Treponemataceae; genus Teretinema; species Teretinema zuelzerae. The sequence continues at coordinate 538,181 of NZ_JAINWA010000003.1, forward strand.
GGCTTCGATGGCCGCGTTGAGCGCGAGCATGTTCGTCTGCTCGGCGATGTTCTCGATGACGGAGGCCATGCCGTTTATGCGCGAAATGCTCTCGCTGATGAGGGTGATTTTCTGGTAGGTCGACGAGAACAGCTGCTGGCCCTGGTCGGATGAGCGTACAAGATCCTGTATGACCTTTTCGTCCCGATGAAGATCCTCCGCCATGTCGCTGATCACGCCGATCATGCCGTCCACCGAGGACATCGAGCCTTCCACTACTTCCTTCTGGTTCATGATGCCGGCGTCCAGACTGTTGAGCCCGGTGGTTACCCGGTCGAGGCCGGTTTTCACGATCTTCACCTGCTCCTCGAGGGTGATGACTTCGTTTCGGATGCTTTCGATGAAACCGTCCACCACCTCGAAGGTCGAGGAAGTGTTGTCCAGGGACGACGAGAGATTCGTGCTTGTTTCAAGCGTGCGCGAGGCCTCGGCCTTTACCGAGGAAACAAGGCGATGCACCGATTTGACGAAGTCTCCCATGCGCGAGACGGCGTCGTTTCCCGGCTTCTCCGACAGCTCGACGGCGCAGGAGCTGAAGTCGCCGTTGGACATGCATTCAAGCAGGGAGGTTACCTGCCTGGTCGCCCGGGAGACCGAGCGGGAGAGAAGCCATACGGCGAACAAACCCAGCAGCCAGGTCGAGACGATGATTCCGGCGGACACCATGAAGGAGAGAATCCGGTAATCGAGTATGCGTTCGTTCAAGGCCGCAAGCGCGTCTGCGAGAAGGCCGCGGAACGAATCGATGCGCGACGAAAGGGCGTCCGCGGACAGGTACCAGGACGCGCGAAGGCCCTGGTCGGACGGATCGCCCGAAAGATCCTCGTAGCCGGGAAGCACGCGCGAGGAGCGCGACAGAAGGTCTGCCAAATCGGCGGACGAGGACAGTTCGGCTATAAGTGCTTCGTTGCCGAAGGCGAGAAGATCGCCGGGAGAAGCGAGGCGGGAGGCGGAATCCTGCACGGATTGCAAGGAGGCCGCGAGGGCTTCCCGGCGGCTTGGAGCGGGGGCCGAAACCGAGCGGTAGAGCTCGGTCTGAAAATCCGAAAGGGAGCCGTCGAGCGCGACGAGAACATCGTGCGAGCGCTGGATGCGGTTAGCCGGAGACACGACGAGAAGAAATGCCCCTGCCGTACAGCACAGAAGAAAAATAAGCGAAACAGAAAAGAGCGTTATCTTAAAACCGGTTCTCATACGCCAACCCTTTACAGAAAGCTGCTTTGTTTTTACAGTGTCGGTATGAAACTGCTCCATACCGGCGACCTGCATCTGGGAAAGACCCTACATGAAACTCCGCTGATCGACGATCAAAAAAGCATGCTCGAGCAGCTCATCGCGGAACTGGCCCGGGACGACTACGCCGCCCTGCTGATCGCGGGAGACATTTACGACCGGACGATTCCGGGCGCGGACGCCGTCGAACTGTTCAGCTCGTTTCTGGGAAATCTGCGGACGCGCTTTCCGGATCTGGCGGTATGCTTTATCCCCGGAAACCATGATTCCGCTCAAAGGCTCGGCTTCGCGGACACCATCCTGAAAACCCGGAACATCCATGTCGTAAGCGACCCCGAACAATCCTTCCACCCTCTTATTATAACCGGAAAAACCGGCGAGCGTACAGCTCTATTTCTGCTCCCCTTTCTCGCGGCGGGAACCCTCTCGCCTGAAAAGCTCAAAGAAGAAAACGGCGAAGCCGCCGACGCACAGCAAACAACAAGAATCGCGCATGCCGCGACGGAACCGAAAGCCGGGGAATTCGACTTTGGATCGAAGGACGACGATGCAAGCCGGACACGGAGCGACAGCGGCGCCGGTAACGATGAACATCAGGCGTTGATGAGCCAGGGGGAGCTTGCCGCCGAAGCCTCCCGCCGTTTTTCGCGCGTCCTGTCCACGCCTGAAATGAAACAAGTCCCGACGGTCCTGGTCGCCCACCTGTATACGCAGGGAGGACTCCAATCCGATTCCGAGCGGGCGTTTCTGGGAACCGCGGAGCGGGTATCTCCGGAACTCTTCAGGGATTTCAGCTACGTCGCGCTGGGGCACCTCCACCGCCCGCAGAAGGCCGCCGAGCGGATGTACTACGCGGGCTCGCCGCTCGCCTACTCCTTCGACGAGGCCGGAGACAGGAAGGCCTTCCTGAAGGTGGAAATCGACTGCGCCGCGCCGGGTTTTCCGGCCACGGTTACGCAGATTCCCGTAAAGCCCGATCGGGCCGTGGTGCGTCTTTCCGGAGCCTTCGAGGATTTCTATTCAAAGACGACGCACGACCGGCACGCGGCCGATTACCTTGAAATCACATTGACGGACGAGGGAATGGTGGCGAACCCGATGAACCTCCTCCGTCCGAAGTTCCCCTGGCTTTTGAGCATCCGGCAGGGACAGTGCGCCTCCGGTGCGCAGGGATCGAACGGAGACGGTGACGCAGGAAGGGCGGAACCGGCGGCGGCCGAAGCGAAACGGGACCCGGCGGCCGACTTCGACGCTTTTCAAATCATGCTCAGAGGGGAAGCGGACCAGCAAAAAAGCGGTCTATTTCGAACCCTTTTAAAGGAGGCTTCCGATGAGGCCTGAACAGCTTACCCTCGTCAACATCGGGCCCTTTCAGGGAACCCATCGCATCGATTTTTCGGTTCTCGGAGACATCTTCCTGATATTCGGCAAAACGGGGGCGGGCAAAACGACGCTCTTCGACGCGCTTTCCTACGCCTTTTACGGAGACGTTCCCGGAGCCCGGAGCGGAAATCCGAGATCGATGCGGAGCCACTTCGCCCTCGACGGCGAGGAAAGCTCGGTCGAACTGATTTTCTCCCTGAGCGGAAAAAAATACCGCATCACTCGTATTCCCCCGAACGAAAAAATCGGGGTGAGGTCCGGCAAAATTCAGGCGGTTCCGGAAGAAGCCGCGCTCGACGAATGGAGGGACGGCGGATGGATGAGCCGGACTTCGACGAATAAAAGCGACACGGACAAATCGATTCTTTCGCTCATCGGCCTTTCGGCGGAGGAATTTTCCCGGATAGTGCTCTTGCCCCAGGGCGAGTTCGCGCGCTTTCTCAGGCAAAACTCGGCGGAGCGCAAGGAGGTGCTTTCAAAGCTCTTCCCGGTGGACTCGTACGCCCGCGTGATCGAGATCGCCCGTTCGCGCGCGCGGGACGCGGCGGCCGCCCTGAAAGAAACGGAGCAAAACCTCGCTTCGCTCCGGAAGGAGGAAGACGCGCTCCCGGAGGGCCGGTCGAAGGAACAGGCCGCAGAAGCCCTGGCGTCGCTGCGGATCGCGCGCGACGCTTTGCGCAGACAGTACGCCTTGCGTTCGGAAACGGTAGCGGAGGCCCGCGCGGCTTCGGAGCGGAAGCGCCGCATCGGGGAGCTCGAAGAAGAGAAAAAACTCCTCGATTCGCGCAAGGACCTGCTCGACGGTCTGGCCGCGCGCGTCCGCTCGTCGCGGAAAGCCCGGCCGCTCGCTGAGACGGCAGACCGCCTGGACGGCGAAAAAAAGAAGGGAGCTGAGCGGGAGCGGGAGATCGCGGAAACAGAAAAAGAATTGATCAAAACTGCCGAGATCCTTTCCGGCCTCGAAGGCAGGGAAGCGGAAACCGCCCGGCTCGCCGCCGAGCGAGAAGAGCTCGCGCTCAGAAAGGAACGCCTGCGCATCGCGATCGATATCGCGGAAAAAATAGAAGAGTCGGGAGCATCCCTCTCCGAAATGAAGGCGGCGCTCGCACAGGCGAAAAAAGACGAAGAGGTCCAAAAGACCGTTCTCGATGACATAACGGAAAAACTCGCGCTATTAGAAAAAGACGCGGGGAACCTCGACCGGTACGCGCAGGAACTCCAGGACGCGCGCGACGCCCTCGAAGAAACGAGACGAGCGAACGCGCTCGCGGAGGACTGCGAACGCGAGCGGAAGGCCGCAAGCGCGCATCAGGCGGCCTATGAGAAGGTGCTCGCCGAGCTGGAAACTGCCCAGCGCGACGCGGAAATCGCCCGCGCGGAACTCGACGATCTCAGAGAGGGAGCAAGACGCGCAGAGAGGGAGAGCGCGGCGGAACAGCTGGCGGAAAACCTCGCTCCCGGGATGCCCTGCCCCGTGTGCGGCTCGCTCGAGCACCCTGCTCCCGCCGCGAAAAAGGCCGCCGCGATTCCCTGGGCCGAGCGGATCGCCGCCGGAGAGCGGAGACTCGAAGCGCTCCGGAAAAAACTGACGGAACTGCAACGGGAAACCGCCGCGCGTGAGGCTGGAATGAAGGCCGCCCGCGAGCGGCTCGGCGAACTGCTTCCCGGAAACGCGTCCTGCGCAGCCCTTCCCGCCCCGGAAGAAGCCGCGAAACTGCTTGCCGACGCCGTTACCCGGGCGAACGCGGCCGCCGAGCGCGCGGGAAAGGCGCGTACAGCCTGGAGAGAAAGCGAAGCCCTCAGGCAAAAAAGAGAGGCCGCCCAACGGGAAGCGGAGCGGATCGGCGCCCGTAAAACAGACATTAACGCCCGCGCCGCGGAAGCGAAGGCCGCCCTCGAGGCGGCTCGCGGACGCTGGAAAGAAGCCGGGCTTGAAGAAGGAACCGACGCCGGCGAAGCCTTCGAGCAATGCGCCTCGCGGATGCTGGAAATAGAACAGGAAATTTCGTCCCGCCGGGAACGGCTCGAGAACGCGGGAAAACGGAAAACAAGCCTCGAAGCCACCCGTGAAGCCCTTAAAAAGGCGATGGAAGAATCCCTTCCGGAAATTAAGCGGCTGGAAACGGACTTTGCCTCCGCGGCGGCTGCAGCCGGTTTTCCGGACGGCGAAGCCGTGCGAAACGCCCTGTTGTCGCACGAAGAAGAAGAACAGGCGGATCGCGAAATCGCCGCGTGGAACGAAAAGAGGCACTCCCTCGACGGCAGCCTCGAGCGGCTGAAAACCGAGCACTCGCTGTGGAAGGGTCCGTCCGAGGCGGAGGCTCTCGCCGCCCTTGGAGAAACGGAACAGGCGATGCGGGAGGCCGACCGGGAATTAGAAAAAAACACCGCCGCCCTGGCCGCCCTCGAAAACCTCGAACGGCGCAGGTCGGTTCTGGAAGCCGAACGCGCGGAACGCTCGCTCACCGCGGGCCGCCTGCAATCCCTTTCCGACGATCTTTCCGGCAACAATCCGGCGCGCGTGAGCTTCGACGCGTGGATTCTGGGAATGTATCTCGAAGAAATCACCGCATACGCGAACCTCAGGCTCGAGCGAATGAGCGAAGGCCGCTACCGCATCCAGCTGAACGGCTCCTACCGCAGGGGAAACGCCCTTTCGGGCCTTGAACTGGAGATCGTCGACGCGTGGACGGGAAAGGTCCGCCCTTCGGCAACGCTTTCAGGCGGAGAAACCTTCATGGCGTCCATCAGTTTGGCGCTCGGACTCGCGGACTCGATCCAGAGCCGCTCGGGCGGAATCCAGCTCGACGCCATCTTCATCGATGAAGGCTTCGGCTCCCTCGACGAGTCGAGCCTTGAGCGGGCGGTGACCATATTGGACGAAATCAGGGGAAGCCGCATGGTCGGCATCATTTCCCATGTATCCGAATTGCGCACGCGCATCCCCGCCCGGGTGGAAATCGTCAAGACCGGCACCGGATCGCGGATAGAACAGGGAGAACCGGAATGAACGCGAATCCTCTTTTTACCGATTTTTATGAACTGACGATGGCCCAGGGATACTGGAAAAAGGGCTTGAACACGCAAACGGTCTTCGACATGTTTTTTCGCCGCCCTCCCTTCGGCGGCGGGTTCTCCGTATTCGCCGGACTCGATCCGCTTCTGGACACGCTGGAAAACCTGCGTTTCGGGACGGACGACATCGAGTACCTTTCCAGCCTCGGGATCTTCGAGCGGGGATTTCTCGACTACCTCTCCGGTTTCCGCTTTACCGGAGACGTGCTCGCGATGAAGGAAGGCTCGCTCGCCTTCCCGAACGAACCGCTCGTGCGCGTCCACGCCAACGCGATCGAGGCCTCCGTCATCGAGGGGCTGCTGTTGAACATCGTCAATTTCCAGACGCTGATCGCGACCAAGACCGCGCGGATCTGGCTCGCGTCGCGCCGGGGCTCGCTGATGGAATTCGGGCTGAGGAGGGCTCAAGGCTTCGACGGAGCCATGAGCGCAAGCCGCGCGGCGTACATCGGAGGGGCCGCGGGAACGAGCAATACGCTCGCCGGGAAAACCTGGGGCATTCCCGTTATGGGCACCATGGCTCACGCCTGGGTGATGAGCCACCCCGACGAGAAAACAGCCTTCAACGCCTATGCCGAGCAGTATCCGGACAAGTCCGTCTTCCTCAGCGACACCTACGACACCCTCGGTTCGGGGATAGAAGCCGCGATCGACGCGGGAAAAAAGCTTGCCGGGAAGGGAAAAAACTTCGGGGTGCGCCTCGATTCCGGCGACATCCAGTATTTGAGCGTCGCGGTCAGAAAGGCCCTCGACGAGGCGGGACTGACGAAGGCGACCATTACCGTATCCAACGAGCTGACCGAAGAAATCGTCGAGTCTCTGGTATTGAACGGCTCTCCGATCGATTTCTGGGGAGTCGGCACCCACATGGTGACCGGCGGAAGCGAATCGTCCCTTACCGGAGTCTATAAGCTTTCGGCGAAGACGGGAGCCGACGGACGACTGGAGCCGGTCATGAAGCTGTCGGAAAATCCGGAGAAGGCGACGAATCCGGGAGTCAAACAGGTATGGCGGCTCTACAACGAGGACGGCAGCATGGAAGCGGACATCCTCGCGCTCGAAGGCGAAGAGATTAAAACCGGCCGCGAAATGCGATACTTCCACCCGACGAATCAGGGGCAGAGCTTTACCTTCGCCCCGGCGAGCGCGGAAGCGCTTCTCCAGCCGGCGATGCGCGCAGGCAAACGGCTCCGCGCTCCCGCCCCGCTTGCGGAGATCCGGGCCTGGGCCGGAGCTCAGTTCGACCGCATCGACCCTACCTATCTCAGGATACTCAATCCCCATGTCTACAAGGTATCGCTGACTGAAAACCTTCGGGACATGAAATGCGGATTCATCGCGGAATACGGCAGGCAAAAATGACCTTGTTTCCCGGTTTTAAACGTCCTATACTGTAATGATATGGAAAATCTAAAAAGCGACGCAGCTGAAAAAGTCATCGATCCTGAACTCATAAAAAAAATCGAGGAATTCTATCTTCCGCGCCATCTGGTAAAGGCGATATACGACATAGGAGACATACCCGCTTCCTCTCAGGAAACCCAGGTAGGAGTCGGCTTCATCGACATCGCCGATTACACCCGCCTTTCCCGCTATCTCAGCCCCAAGGAAAACCAGATCCTTCTCAACGGACTCTACACCGCGTTCCAGATCGTCCTGGTCCGCCACGGCGGCTTCCTCAACAAGATCGAGGGAGATTCCATGATGTTCCAGTTCGACGACATCCTGGACAAAAAGCTCTGGGACAAGGACAGAAAAGAGCGCATCGCCATCGTCGCGAGGGAGCTCTTCTACACCTGCGTCGAAATGCAGCGGGTGTGCATCCTGTTCAACCAGGCCCACGACGACTTCCTCGAACAGTACGCGACTCCCGAGGCGAAGCAATGCCTCGACGAAGCCTTCAAGATCATCACCCAGCTCAGGTGCAAGGACGATATATCGTCGACCCTGTTTGCGTTTTTCCAGATCCGCATCCGAATCGGCGCGAACATTGGCGAGGTGACGATCGGAAACTTCGGCCCCGAGGGCGCCAAGCAGTGGGACGTGATCGGAATGCCGGTCATCAACGCGAAACGGATGGAAAGCACCGCGCCGATCGGCGGCTTGCGGATATCGGACGAGTTTTATCAGATACTGGAAGAAAACGGCATCACCGAGGACTACTGGATCCATTTCCGCAAGGAAGCCGAACGGATGCACAGCGTCTACCGCGACATCGAGCGGGATGAACTGTTCAAATTTCGCGAAGTGGTCATCCACGAAAAGCACGGGGCGATCTACCGGACCTACAGCGTCCAGGTGTACCCCGGATTGCCGGAATCCCTGAGCCGCCAAACCATGGCCCTTCTCAATCACGGAGAAAAGGGAGTGGCAGAAATCGTCGAGTTCTTCCGCTACTACCGGGCGAACCATTTCATCATCGACGAGCTCGAACGCATGCTCGCGGCCCAGGGCGTGGTATTCCGCAAAAAGGAGATCATCGACCTCATCTTCTCCAAGCTGAATAAAAGCACCAAGCCCAAGAGCGAGCTGAGCCTTTTCAAGATTTTCTCCTACATGGACCGCTATCTGGACTTCGTGCAGAAAAAGCCGGAATCGCAGGATTTCCCGGACTTCATCAGCTACGGCCAGTACACGGCGACCCTGAGGGAGCAGTTCATCGAGAATTTCGAAACCCAGAAACGCATCCAGCTCCAGAGAAGCTGGTTCATCGGAGTCGTCGTCCCCCTCGCCTACGCGAGCCTCGAAGCATCCTTGCTCGAATTCCAGCACCGCAGCGAGGAGCTCGAGGAAGCCGAAGAACTGCTGGACGAGTGAACGGACCGATTACGGCAGGTAGGCGGGTTTTACGTTGCGGAGGGCTTCGAAGAGGCGGGTTTTTTCGGCGTAGCTGCCGCCGGTGAGAGCGTCGAGCTTGCCGCGGGCGGATTTCCGGCCGGAGTTATCCTGATACTCGCAGGTGCAGGTGCTGGAAATGTAGCCCGATTCCGTCGCGTGGCGGACGATCATGGGGATGTCCGCGAAGCATAGCGGCCGGATCACCGTGACCGGATATTTTTCGTATTTCAGACGGGGCGGCATCGTGGACAGCTCGCCCTTCTGCAGGGCGTTCATGAGCAGGGTTTCCAGAATGTCGTCAAGATGATGGCCGAGGGCGATCTTGTTGAAGCCTTCGCGGATCGCGTATTCATTGAGTTCGGTGCGTCGCTGGGTCGCGCACCACCAGCAGTTCATCTTTCTGCCGGGCTTGAGCCGGCCCAATACCGACACGTCTATCGTATGTAGAGGAACGCCCCACGCGCGAAAACGCTCGACGAGCTCGGGAGCGAGGGGCGAGCCTATCTCCGTCGCGACGTGGACAGCCTCAACGGAAAAGCGCGGCCCGCCGTGGCGCGCGAGGCGCAGCAAGCGGGAGCCGAAGTATTCTACGAGGGCGGTGGAATCCTTTCCGCCGGACGCGCCGATCAGGATGCGGTCGCCGTCTTCTATCATGTCGTATTCGGCGACGCCGTGGTCGATGACGCTGAAGAGTTTTGGATTAGCCATGAGCCGACTATAACAGAAATGACGGCCTTCCGTCTCGCTCTTCAGTCCTCCACGCTCTCCGGGACGTCGCCGGAGAACTCGGTCGCCTCCGGGTCAGCCTCGTCCGCCCCCGAGGAAGCGGCTTCGTCCCGCCTGCGGTACCTGACGGGAGAAGAGCCGAACAGCACGCCTTCCCGGGACGCGAGAATTTCAAGAGACAGGCATTCCCGCGCTACGGCGAGCACGCCCCGCTCGTCGGTGGGCATCAGGACGGACTGGTTTTCCAGAGCGAAGCGTTTGCGCAGGAATACGTAGTTTTTCCACAGGGATTGCTTGATCTTCCGGGGCTCGGAGGGAGTGCGAAGGAGATCAAGGACTTCAGTTTTAAGAGACTCCCTTGCGGCGGCGTCGAGCGTATTGACGGCGGCGATCCTTCGCCCGATGCCGTCTGCCTTCGAACGCGAGAGTTCCTGGCAGAGGAATTTGAGCACGTGCCAGCTTTCCACGACAACGGAGGGGCCGGTCTTTTGATCGGAGAAATCCCTGGATTCGAGCCACACCCAGGCGAACATCCGCCTTCGCCAGTCCCACCAGCGGAGGGGGCTTTGCATATCCTGGGCGGGAATGAGGAAAAAGCCGCGCGAGAGGAGGAGGGAGCCGAAGATTCCCGGCGGGTGGCCGAGGCGCTTGTTTTTCAGCGAGGTGCGGTAGACTCCGCAGCTGGGGCTTCCTTCCATGAAGACGAACACTTTCACGCCGCCGCGGACGAGGGTGTCGAGGCAGGCGGCGCAGCCGGCCTTCATTTCGGAGCCGACGTCGCGGCCGCCGCGGGTTTTAAGGGAAGCAGTTCCCTTCCAGAAATCGTCGCCGTTGCCGCCGCGAAGGCTCACGGGGCTGCGGGGAACTCCGAGGCCGCTCATCGCCTCCGGGCACACGGGATGCCACACGAAGTCGCCCCGCTCCCTCCCGATGAAACGGGTCGAGTCGAGGCCCTTGCCGTTATAGCGCACCGGAGCGCCGAACTGGCAGGCGGAAATGCCGATCTGGATTTTTTCGTCGATGAGAGGTTCCATGCTCAACTCCTTTTTTTCCGTTCAGGTTCTTTAGCGACCAGATTCCTGGTCGCGGTTTTAAAGAGAAGGCCCGCGGTGTCCACGAGCATCGAGCGGGTTTCCGGATCGACGTTCTTGAAGGTTCTGATCATGGTGCGCGTGTGCTTGAGCCAATCGGAGGCGAAATCCCGCAAGGTGTGGGCCTTGGTGACTGTGACGATCTCCCAGAGGGAATCGATGAACAGCTCGCGTTTTTCCGGATCGACGGCCGCAAGCCAGTCGCGTATGGTGCGGTCTATGAAACGGCTCGAATCGTCCACCGTATCCACGCGGACGAAGTCCGGCCCTTCCACCGACCATGAGTACGGATCGTGCTGGAGGATGCCGGAGACGCTGCTCGAGACGATCGTATATTCTTCCTGATGCTCCAAAAGCATGCCGATGATCGAAGACTCGGGAACGAAGGCAAAAAGCCGGTTTTCTAATCGTTTAAATCCCGGGCTTGAGAGAACCGACGCGTCGAAGCCGGGGCCGTCGTTGTTGTAGACGCTGTGTATCCGCTTCTGGATGCGGGGATGCGCGAAGGCTGAAGAATACACGGCGAGGTTTCCGCCCTTGGAGTGCCCGCCGACGTAAAGGGGACCGCGGTAAGAGGAGGCGACCCGCTCAAGGTACGACAGGGCTTCCGTCTGGGCGGGTACCGGGCACATGAAGCTCATGTTGAAGTCTTCCTTCCAGCCGACCAGGGAAAGATCGGTTCCCCGGAAGGCGGCGAAAACGCTTTTTTTTCCGAAGCGGAAGCTGATGGCGGAAAACTGTTTTTCCTCCGCGAGGTCTGTACGGTTTACATAGGCGAAGGGAACCGTTTGGCCGAAGCGCCGGGAGAGGCCGCATACGCGCAAAAGCTCAAGATCCATTACGCTGCGGATTTTATCCTTCGGCACCTCCCGCCGCTGAAATTCGCGGGCGATCTCCGACAGGTCGGCGTCGGCGCGCTTGGAGCCGGAATCGACGAGGCCGTCGAAGGGGAGATAGGCAAGGACGCTGAAAATGAGGGCGTCTACGGGATTGAGGGGAGATTGTGAAAAGCTCAAATCCCCCCGCCAGCGCAGGTAATCGAAAATCGTCGTCATACGGTAAAAGCCTCCCCGGCTTCAAGTATACTTCACAAATCGCTGATTTTGTTAAAAACACGACGAGGCCTTCCCTTGACGAGGGCGGAGAAAGCGGATAGGTTTGCGGTGGTTCATTTCAAAGGAAGGGGGTGAAAATCCCCCGCTAAACCCGTAACTGTGAATGGGGACGATTCCGTCGAGGAAAGCCACTATCGCCGTTGCGACTCGAAGCCGTCGGCTTGCGGGACGCGACAGGATGGGAAGGCTGCACGGAAAAGGACGCCGGGAGAAACCCTCCCGCAGACACCCATGAGCCAGGAGACTTTGGTGACCGACCAGCAATTTCAGATCCGCGGGCATACGGAACTGAATGGAGACACCATGAAAAAGATCTCTTCCCTCCCCCTTGTTCTGGCAGCGGCCTTCGTCGCCGCGCTCAGCTTCGCTTCCTGCTCGTTCGACGCGAACACGGACGATCCGATAACCATTCCCGGAGCGCTTGAAGATTTCCCCGCGCTCGTCGGAACCTGGAACGCCTCGAGTTCATCAGACAAATACGTGTTGACGGACTCGACGTTGACCTATCACGATTATTCCGCCGGCGCGCCGGTCGCGTATACAGCCGATATCGAAAACCTCCGTTTTATCGATACCGAAAAAACAAGCGGCTATCTGACGGTGAAAATAACGGATGTAAACGAAGAGCTTACCTACGTATGGGACGGGGTTTCGTATCCGTCCTACACGCTTGAGGTCGGCACATTCATTTGCGTGTATTGGAAGAATCTTGATTCTGTTGCCGGTTCGGTGCAAATGGCGACGCCGTATAAATACGGCAGCAACTGCGACGGACTCGACACGACAGCGGAAGCTGAGGCCGAATACACCGTGGAGAACGAATACTTCGGAATGACCGGCGCCTACGTCCGTGCGAATGATTAAAGTCCGAATGCCCCGCCTCGCGCGGGCGGGGCTCTGTATTGGTTTTTTAATCGCCGCGCCCGGCTTCGCCGAGCTTAGCGAAGCTCTGCCGGCCGGCGATTACACTTCCGGAAGCGAGATTTTCAACGAAGAAGATTTTCCGCTTATATACGGCGACGGCCTGACGGTCGTGAGAAAGGCTCAGGTTACCGAAGACGCCCGGGTCTTGAACGAACAAGAGATACGCGAAATCAAGGCGGCAGACCTGGGAGAGCTTTTGGAAAAAGGCTTATGTATTGCGATCACGAGGAACGGCGGCTACGGCATGGTAAGCACGCCGAACCTGAGGGGATTCGGGTCGGGGCGGGTCGCGGTGCTCGTAAACGGAATCCCGGTAAACTCGGCCCAGAACGGATCCTTCGATCTCTCTTCTATAAATCCCGCCGCCGTCAGAAAAATCGAGGTTTCCCGGGGCGGAACCGACTCGCGCTTTACCGCGAGCGGGGCGATCGGCGGAACAGTGAACATTATTACGGGAACCGGCAACGACCCGGCCGCTCCGGACGGCTCGATCGGATTCAGAGCGGGAGCGTCGAACACGGCCCAGCTGCCGGCCGGAGAAACGGAAGACTACGCCGACACTCAGAATATCAATGTCGCGGTAAACGGAAAAAGCGGAAGACTCGAGTGGTCGGCGGACGCCTTCGCGAACAAGGCGGGAAACCATTACCGCTACGCGGACTCGCTGGGAAGGACGCTCCGCCTTGAGGGGAGCGAGGTTCTCGACGCGGGATTCCAGGGACGGGCAGATTTCAGAGCGACAGGAGCCGCGCGGATAACCGCGAACGGAAGCCTGTACTTCGCGGACAAACACAGCGCGGGGAAAATGAACAACGCCGATTCAGGCATTCAGGGAGACGCGCAGAGCCGGGAATCGGTTTCCGCCTCGCTCATCGGCTTTCCGTTCGCCGCAGCGGACACCGAAGCGACCGCCTCTCATGCGTGGACGCGCATGGACTGGGAAGACGGGTCGGGAAAATCCCGGCACGACCTAAACACCGCGTCTTTCATAGCGCGGCTGGCATGGTACGCCCGGGAAACGACAACCATTCACTTCGGAGCCGAGCTCGCGGGCAACGTTCTGGACTCGACGAATCTGGGATCAGGAATCAGCGCGATAGACGGAGCCGTCTGGACGGGAGGCGAATGGAAGCCGGAGAAGGCCTTCCTTGCGCATCCGTCGCTCAGGCTCGCGTACAGCGCAGGCGACATTGTGCCCATACCGAAAATAGGACTGGCCTGGTTCGGCGACAGCGGCTTCACGCTGAAAGGGAACGCGTTTCGAGTCTACAAAAGTCCCTCCTTCAATGATCTATACTGGTCTTCCGATGTCTGGGCCGAAGGCAATCCGGATCTCAAGCCGGAACACGGAGCGGGTGCGGACGCGGTAGTCGAGTATGCGGGGAATTCTGGTTTCGAGGCGGAAGCGAGCGCGCACGTTTCGCGGCTTTCCGACGCGGTAATATGGAGCCCGGAGGGGACAAAATGGAAGCCGATGAACGCAGGCGATGCGGTGTACTGGGGGCTCGACGCGCGGGCTGAATGGAAGGCGTCAAAACGGTTCAGGTTTGCCGGCGACTATTCGTACCTCGATTCGCGGGTGCTCACCGACGGCAGAAGCTTTTCCGACGGCAAACGCATGCCGTACCAGAGCAGGCACCGGGGCGGCGGAGAAGTCAGAGCGCAGTTCGCGCGCTGGTCGGGTTCGGTACGCGGAAACTGGCTGGGGAGCCGCTTCACCGCCATCGATAATCTGACGGAGCTGCCGGGAGTGTTCACGGTTGATTCGGGAATTACGGTGAAGGCGGGAAACGGGGTCGAGTTCTCCGTGACGGGGAGGAATCTCGGAGGGGCGGAATATGTTCTGGTGGAGGGATATCCGTTGCCGGGGAGAACAATAACTCTTGGGGTACAGTATACCTACCGGTAGGTATAGAAAGCCAGCTTGACATATATTTCCTTCTATACCTACCGGTAGGTATAGAAAGCAAGCTTGACATCTATCCCTCTATACCTACCGTTCGGTATAGAAAGCAAGCTTTACTCGCCCTCCCCCAACGGAACGCCCGCCCTCGAAGGATCGACATGGCAATACCCCATCGGATTCTTCTCAAGATACCGCTGATGATATTCTTCCGCCGGATAAAACTCCCCGGCGGGAGCAACTTCGGTTGTCACCTCGCCGCGGAACCGCCCGGCAGTTTCATACCCCGCTATCAACTCCCGCGCTATCCCCTCCTGCTCGCCGTCCAAAAAGAACACCGCCGACCGGTACTGCGTCCCGCGGTCGTTCCCCTGGCGGTTCAGCGTCGTCGGGTCATGGATCCTGAAAAAGTGCCTCAGCACATCCCGATAACTCAGCGCCTCAGGATCGAAGCGGATTCTCACCGCCTCCGCATGCCCCGTCTCCCCCGAACAAACAGACCGGTAATCAGGATCATCCGATCGCCCGCCCGTATAGCCGACAGCAGTATCCAGCACTCCCGGAACCCGCCTGAAATATTCCTCCAGGCCCCAGAAGCATCCCCCGCCACGATCGCAGTCCCTTCAGCCTCCGGCACGAACCGGAGCGCCGCCGAATTAATGCAATACCTCAAGCCCAGCGGAACCGGCCCGTCGTCGAAGACATGGCCCAAATGCGAGCGCGACGAACTCGACACCACCTCGGTCCTGACCATTCCATGCGAATAATCCGGCTTTTCGCTCAGCGCGTCCTTGAACGCCGGCTGCGAAAAACTCGGCCACCCGCACGACGACTCGAATTTATCGTCGGACGTAAACAGCAGCTCTCCGCTCAACACGTCGAGATAAAAACCCTTCTCCTGATTATTCCAATATGCGTTGCTAAAAGGCGGCTCGGTGCCCTGCTCCCGCGTCACGCGGTATTGCTCGGCAGTCAGCCGCGCGCGAATCTCCTCATCGGAAAGCGAAAAAGTCTTTCTTCGCCGATCGCCCTTGTTATCCATAGCTTACTCCTCAGAGCGTAATATACTGAGAAAATCGCAAAAAGAAAGCGTTAATAAAAAAGGGGAAGAACCTCGACCCGCTGAAGTGCGAAACCTGAGCCTACGCGTCTTCCCCTCCGCGCGCACACGGTCGCGCGCTACCCTATCTTTGAAAAGTCGAAGCCGATGCAGTACAGCGTTTCATTCGCCGTGAACGAACAATTCCCAGAGCGAATAGCCCCACTCCGAACTTCTTGCCATGCCCCGTATGCGGAGGTACCGAGCCGGCACGGGAGAGAACTCGACGCTCTCGATTCCGCCTTCGCCGCCGTTTTTCTCGAAGGCCAGCGACCAGGATTCCCCGTCGGCGGATACCTCTATCGCATAGCGCTTCGCATACGCCGTTTCCCATACGAGTGTGGCTCCCGACACCGTATGAACGGAGCCGAGGTCGACCGTAAGGCTCTGGTCGTCAGTCCAGCCGCTGCTCCACCTCGTGAAAAAATCTCCGTCGACCGCATACCGCGCTTCGTATTGTTCTTCCTCGGCCTTTGTCGAAACAGCTCCCGCGGCGGGAATCATCGAGGCATTCCCGCCCGCCGCGGCGCCGCCTGACGCGGGAGCTGTTATCAGCACGAAGGGATTGAGGGTCGAACTCGCGGCCGAACCGTCGTTCAGATACGCCTTTGCGCTGAGCCGGTGGACTCCGCGCACCGCGGGCGTCCACTGAAAAGCCCACGGTTTTGATTCAACCGAGCCGACGAGGCTCCCGTTGGAAAAATACGAAACCTTTTCCACCGACTCGGCGTTTTCAAGTTCGCACTCCAGCTCGACAGCGCTTCCGAAGCCGAAAGCGACCGGAAGCGATTCGGACCGCATGCGGATACGGCTTGGACGCGGGGGATGGTTGTAGAAAAAATCCGCGATCATGTCGCTCGCAAGACGGGGCCACTGGTGCCCGGCGGCGGGATAAAAAAGACTCGCCGTATCGCAGCGCTCTCCCTTCCAGACAGTCCCCTCGATGCCGTGCGCGTCATAAAATATGACTGGACCGTCCGACACGCCGTTTACGCGCTTCCAGAACTCGACGGAATCTTGAGCGGAAAGCATGTTCCACTCCCCGACCCCGTCGAAGGGCACGTCCTCGTCGTTCCGCGAATGGATATGCAAAACGGATACCGGCTCGAGGTCATCGCGCGGAGCGTCGGAGAAAACGCAGCCGGCGACCGGAGCGATCGCCGCGAATTTTCCGGGAAGACAGGCGGCAAGCTGGTACGCTTTGATTGCTCCTGCGGAATGACCCGCGGCATATATCCGTGCGGAATCGATGGAATACTTTTTCTGAAATTCGGAGATCATAGAGTCGAAGAACGCGGTATCGTCCGGCGATTCCCATCGCCTGTTCTTCCCGTCAGGATACACCATGATGAATTCGAGATCCTCGGCCATAGCGTCGAACGATGCAGTCTTCCGCATCGAGGCCCCGGTACCCGAAGCTCCGTGCAAAACGAACACGAGCGAATACGGCCTCGTTCCGTCATAGAGAGGAGGCACATGCATCGCGCCCCCTCTTCTCCTGCCGTTTACCTCGATCTCGAATCTGGTGGCGTTCTCCGTCACGGACAAACCGGTAAGTGCAGGTTTCCGGGCGCAGGAATAGAAAAGACTAAAAGACAACGCGAGACAAACGGAACAGAGCGTCCTGAAGAGAGAGCCATGAACCGTTTCCGGGCGGCGGATTTGCGCTGCATCATGGGACATATTCATCTCCTTTTTTTTTCGATCCGGGAGCGCTGAAGATCAAGGGTTCCTGAAGCCTTCGTTTTCATTCTCCCGCGCTGACAGTTATTCTTACGCTCGACGAACGTCCGTTCGAGTCGACCGCGGTAACCAGATGCGTTCCGGCGGCCGGAAGCCAGAACAGTTTTCGGCCCGGCTCCGCGCGGCCGACGAAGACGGAATCGGCGAACCAGAACAGTTCCGAAGAGTCTGCGTCGCAGGCCGCATGGAGGACGAGCGTTCTTCGAGATTCGCCTCCCGAACGGATCACGTAGGCGGTATTAGCCAGCGGAGAAATAATATCGGGGGGGAAGCCCGCGCCTCGCGAGTCTGATCCGGAAGAGCCGGGTTCGTAGGGAGGAGGAGAAAGCCGCGGGAGGCCGGCTTCGGCGAAGAGGGACAGAAGGTCGCTCGGCCAGAATTCGCGGACTTCGCGGACAACCGGCCCGCCTTCCCCGGCGTCGGTTCTGTAGCCGGTCCGCGTATCGATATTGATCGCCCGGTGAATCCTGCATGCGGCAATGGGCGAAACGCCGGGGATGTACCAGGAAGAAACAGTTTTCGGGCAATCGGGACCCGGAAGAGCGCCCGATACGGGGCATACCTCGACTCGCGAAACATTTTCAGGATAGGGCTCGGCGAACAACCTTTCTTCCGGAGGCAGGGCGGCGAGCAGGGCGTCTGCGATGTTGAACAATAGAGGCGCCGCCATGCTGCGGCCCAAAAAGGCTGAATTCCCCTGCCCGTCGAAATTGCCGATCCATACCGCGATAACGAAGGGACCGGCGACCGCGACGCTCCAGGCGTCCTTGAATCCAATCGATGTGCCGGTCTTGTACGCTACCGGAACGTCAGCGGCGGTGAGCGACCTCGAGGCGACGGGAAGTTCGTTGCTCTCGAGCATCCTCAACGTGATGAAGGCCGCTTCTCCGGTAAAAAGAGGTTGTCCGTCCGAAGCGCTGCGAGCCGGAAATATTGACGGGGTTCTGAATCTGCCGCCGTTCGCGAGCGCTCCGTACAGACCGGCCAGTTCGTTCATCGTAAGCTCGGCGCTGCCGAGGACGAGAGACAGGCCGTAGTAGTCCCTCCCCTTCAATCCGGAAACGCCGGCGCGTTCGAGCAATCCGTAGAGGTCGTCGTCGCGCGGACCGCCTTTTCCTTCAAGCAAATCACGGGCAAGAGAGATAGCCGGAATATTCCTGCTGTCGGTCAGAGCCTTTTGAGCGCTCACCGGTCCGGCGAAATCGCCGCGGAAATTATCCGGAGTATATTCGTTAAAACCCGTCGGCGTGTCTTTGAGCATTGTCGCCGGATGAACGAGTCCGCGGTCGAGAGCCAGGGCGTACACAAAGGGCTTCAGGGTCGAACCGGGAGAACGCTTGGAAAGCGTTCCGTCGACCTGTCCTGAAATCGCGTCGTCGGACCATCGGGCCGAACCGGCCGACGCCCTTATTTCCATCGACGAACGATCCGCTACAAGCACCGCTCCGTTCGAAACTCCGATCGCTCTATTGCGCTCGATCCAGCGTTCAAGCTCGCGTTCAGCAGTCTTCTGCATGCCTGAATCGAGGGTGGTTCGAACCAGGCCGGAAGTCGAAGGCGCTCCCCGCTTTCCCGGAAAAGAGCCGGCTTCCGCGGAGCGCTGTTCCCGATACGCTCGTTCCGCGAAGTGCGGAGCGGAAAACGGAAAGGCGCAGACCGCGCGGACGGGCAAATCGAGTGCGAACCGGGAATCGGCGTCTTCAGGATGATCGCGAATCCAGGAGTCGAAAAGAGCGTTCCGGGCGGCGAGGGTTTCTTCCGGAACGAACCCGCTGCGCGGCCTGCGGTCGACCGGATCCTGCGGGAGCACCGCAAGGATGAGAAGTTCCGAGAGGTCCAGGGCAGACGCTGGTTTTCCGAAGTAGAACCAGGAGCCTGTCTGAAAGCCCTCGATGTTTCCGCCGACCGGCGCGAGATTGAGATAGGCCTCGAGTATGCTTTTTTTGCTGTAGCAGAGATCCATGGCAAGGGCCGATGCGATCTGCCTGAGTTTCCCGGAAACCGTATCCGTTTTGATGCCGTACGCGAGACGGACGACCTGCATCGTGATGGTCGACGCTCCCATGCGCCTGCTTTTGCGTAGCCAGGTTTCGCGGGCGGCGCGAACAAGGGATACGGGATTCACGCCCGGATGCGCGTAAAAAAAGCGATCCTCCTGCAGGAGAATCGCGTCCACGAATGCCGGCGGAAAATCCGCGACCCGCGTCCGTATGCGATATTGGCCGTCCGCCGAAGGAAACACGCGCAGCAGAGCGCCGTCCCGGTCAGCGTACGCGCGCGAGAACGCGGTGTTTTTCAGAATATCGCCGGAGATGCGTTCGCGCGCGACGAATGCGGTTGCAATGAGCGCGCAGAACGCCGCGGCGAAAACCGCGACGCGAGCCGCTCGACGCGGCGCAAACGGAAAGCCGCGCCGCGCGGGGTCGCGTCGCGCGGGGTCGCGTCGCGCGGGATCGCGTTTGCGAATCCCCTTGCTATGGGAATCAGCGCGCACCGATTTCAATCGGCGGCTGGCTCTTGTACGCCGTCACAGACCGGTCGTACATTGCTTCGGCGAACAGCGGAGGAACGGCGAACTTTCCAGGATTAACCGCGCGAACAGAATAGACGAGGGTTTTGAGGCCGCCCTCGACGGTGCCGTAGAAGACAACCCGATCCTCGCGAATATCGGTATAGTCGGGTTTCCAGGTCGAAGCGAGCGACGGTTGCCTGACGGAGGCGATGTCGGGCTCGAAGCCGGCGGGCAATAGATCAACAATCGCCACGTCCCGGACGGTTTTTCCGTTCGTCGTGCGCAGGCTGATCTTTACGCGCACTTCGTCGCCGGTTTTAATCGAAGTCAGCTTTGCTCCCTTCGCGTCGACGAACTCGCGGAGAATTTCGAGGCCTTCTTTCACCTCGGAAGAAGGCAGGGTTTCGTCGAAGCCGGCGGTCGTCGCCTGATAAAAGAGCGGCTGCTTTCCTCGGTTCTCGATTTCCAGCTCGGCTGCGTTCGGCGGATAGGCGGCGCTGCGCAGAATGTCCCCGGCAAGCTCCAGAGAGGATCGCGCCTTGTCGGCGTCGAGCCAATCGACGGTTACCGAGCCGCTTTCGGCCGAAGGCATCCGATCGAGATAGCTTTCGATCGCCATGAGGGCGTGGTTGGCGGAAAGCGAAGAGGCTTGTTTATGCGAAAGATCCGCCGCGATCGCCTCCAGAAGTTCAGGACCGATGTCTTTCAGACGCGCGGGGAAGTGGCGAGCCGTGATATCAAGATAAACGGACCGGTAGCACAGGGAATCGGCATACAGCGAATCTTCCGGGTTGCGGAGTTCTTTTTTGACTGCGGACAACAGACGGCCCGCTTCGAGATCCTGCCGGAGAATCGCGGAGGTTCCGGCGAGGAAGAGACCGGCGTATCCTTCGGCAGCGTCCTTGTCGGCCTTCATGTCCTTGCGCAGTTTTTCAATATACGGGGTCGCGATGGTGCCGCTCCGCGCGAGCAGATAACAGGCGAACGAACGGTTCGCAAGGGCATACCAGCCGGTATCGCTCGAATTCGCGACCTGAGCTACGCCCCTGAGCGCGGCGTTGTACAGCGTGTCGCTGACGTAGTAGCCGTGGTCCCGCGCATCGATGAGGAAGAGCGTGCAGTAGTTGTTGAGATACAGCTCCGTCGCAGATTCCGACGTCCACACGCCGATGGTGCCGTCCTCGCGGAGGCGGGACTGCAGAACGGAGACGGCCGCGTCGATCTTCGACCGCGCCTCTTCCGGATTAAGGCCGAGCTCTTTCACGAGGTTCGGATACAGGAAGGGCCAGGTCGCGCTCGCGATCTGCTCCGAACACATGTACGGATAGTTTTCCAGATAGAACCACAGTCCTTTCGCGAGACCCGTCGGCAGATACGAAACGCTGGCGTCCCGTACGGCGAATTCGTCGCGCACTCTGCGTTCGAGCTTGACCCGCTCTGTGCCGCCGCGGACTACTCCGGTAATCACGCTGGTCCGGTAGGGCACCGCAGGCCGTACGCTGAGAGAGGCCGCGGCGCTCGAAGTTTCTCCGGCGCCGGAGGCGGTAAAGACGATTTCCGCGTTTCCGCAGACGTCGAGGGCTTTGACGCGGAACGAAACGGTCTCGTCCCCGCCTTCGGGAATCGCGAGGTCGAAGGACGTTTCTCCTGCGACGGCGAGTCCGGATTCAGGGTGGGCCGTAAGCCGAACCTTCGCTCCGCTTCCCGAACCGTCGACCGTATTCGTAACGGTAACGGATACGCCGAACTCGTCGCCCGGAGCCGCCATGACCGGCATGTTCGGCACGACGACGAAGGGAGCCTTCACGGTGAGTTTCTGCTCAGCTGAACCGATGGTGTCGCCGGAGACGGCCACCGCCATGACGCGCACGGTGCCGTTGAACCAGTCGGGAACGCGATAGACGAGAGAGCGTGTCTCGGGCCCTGAATCGACGATCCCCGACCAGTAGGCGACGGGAACGTTCTTTCTGCGCTTGAAGGGATTGAGGTTTCTGCCGAGTTCTTCCGCCATGGCGTCTCCCCCGACCGCGCCGATGGTGCGCAGGATGTTGAACTCGGGAAGCACGAGATCCATGATCTGCTGAGTGCCCACTTCGAGGGCCCGCTTGCGGAAGAAGAAGGAAAGGGGATCGGGTGTCTTGTGGCGGCCGACCTGCAGGATGCCTTCGTCGACAGCCATGATCGCGATTTTTCCTGTCGAAGAAGTCGAATAGTCGATTTTCAGGTCCTCGCCGGGGCGCATGGTCTCGGGCAGTCCGAGCGTAATGCGGTTCGTGCGCTTGTCACGGCTCACGGAGAACGGAACGCTCGCGTAACAGAGCGGACTCATGAAAATTTCATCCGAGGAAATCGAACGGGCCCAGGTAACGGTCACATAGGCATTGCCCTCTATCCCCTCGGGAACGAGAATGCTCTGAACGGTCGAGTTTCCCTTCGAAGAGAACCAGGCGTGGGTATACACCCGGTCGCGCTCGATCGTGATGAGGCCGGATCCCGCGTACGGAGCTTTGATGAACAGTCGCACGTAGTCGCCGTTGCGGTAATCCGCGCGGTCGAGTTTAACGTCCAGTTCGGCGGTCCTGTCGAGGCTGCGCTGGATATTCTTGCCGCCGATTACCGACCAGGCGATTTTCGCGTATTCGAGGCCGTCGACTCCGGAGAGGGTAAGCTCGAAATCTCCCTGTCTGGACGTGGGGATAGCCCATGAAAGGCCGTCGGCGGCGATTTCTACCGGGAAGGACTCAACCGGTTCGCTCTTCTTTACCGATTGGTATTTATACTCGCCGTTGGGCTGCTTGACGAGCATGGAAATATATTTTATTTCCGCGATGTTCGCGGTCAAGCCCTTGACAGCCAGCGCCTTCGCGTCCGGACCGACGGCGATGAGGGAGAGCGTCCGTTCGCTTTCCGCGTTGATATAGCCGAGATCTCCGTCGGCCTTCCAGCCGACGAGATATTCGAGGGGAGAAATCCAGACGGATTCTTCGGTTCTCACAGAACGGCCGGACTCCTTTTCAAAACCTTCCGCGAAAAAGGTCATGCGGTAGGTTGCCTTTTCGAATTTCGCGAGATCTATCGGGAACGAACAGGTTCCGTCAGCGTCGGTTTCGATTAAGCCGAGCGATTCGGTGTAGACTTTTCCGTCGTCCCAGGGATCGGAGAAGCGGTACTCTTTCCATGCCGGGAACGACTGAGCGCCGGGCCGCAAGCTGACGCTCGCCTGAACATCGTTGCCGGCGGCGGCGTTGCCGAAGAGATTTCTCAGCGTCACCCTGCCTTCGATCGCTCCCGGCTTGATCCAGCCGGCGGCGGCGGACGGAGCAAGGCTCGCCCGAATGTTCAGGGTGTCCGGGAGAAATTCTTCTACCTTTACGGTTTCAGAGCCGAGAAACGCGAGCTTGCGTTTCGATTCGTCGACAAGATGATAGAGGGACACGGTGTATTCGCCGGTCGGAGCCCAGTCTTCCGTCTTCCATTCGATTTCCTGAAAGCCCGAGGCCGAGGCCGAAAGATTTTTCGTGAACACCTCGGCGCCGTTCGGATTGACGACGGCGCACACGAGCGGAGTGCGCTCAAGATTGACGCTCCAGTCTCCCGATTTGAGGATCATGCCGATATGCATGGAGTCGCCGGGCCGGTAGATGCTCCGGTCCGAAAAAAGAAAGGCGTTTATTTTCTTCGGGTCGGTCGCTCCCATGACGCCGCCGGTGTCGAAATTCGACAGATCGAGGCTGCGCCCGCCGGCGGCATAGGGCATGAACGAAAGGTCTTCTCCCTTGCGCACAACCCAGGCGACCGGCTGCTTTTCGCGCTGAAAGCCGGATACGTCCGCGAACTCGACGCGGCCTGAAGCGCCGGTGTTCGCCGTAAGGAGGGCGTTCCCGTTGAGTCCTACGACGGAGACTTCCGCTCCCGAAACCGCTTCGCCCGAGCCGATCGACTGCACGAATACGGTATTCGATCCGTCGTAGTTCTTTTTAACATAGAAGCCCAGATCGCTGACCAGGATGAGCCTGCGGTCCTTGAAACGGCGGGTTCTCTCCGTGTCTCCTTCGGCGGAGAACACGAAGAGGCCGTAGCGGAGATTCTTCGAAGGTATCGAGGAAAGGTAGCGCGAAAAGTCGAAGGAGAACCACGACGGGGCGCCGGCCTCGGCGGGAGCAACGGTTGTTTTTTCCGCGTACTGTTCGGTAATATTGTATTCGTTGAAATTATAGTTGTCGAAACTGAAATTGTTGAAGTCTCCGTTCGACTGCGAAATGAGATGGTTGATGTCGTCCGGCCTGACGCGGCCGATGTTGAATTTAACGCCGCCGACGCCGCGCGAATACAGCGCAAGCCGCTTGCTTCCAGTCATCGGCACGATAGAGCCTTCCGACAGGATGCGAATTTCGCGGGGGAATTCTTCGACCCGGAAAAGCGATTTACGCTCTCCTTTTTGCCGATACGAACCGTAGAATTCGAGGCCGTCGTCCACGCGGACGAACACATGGCGTCCTGCCGGAGCTTCGAACGAGAAGCTGTTGACCTCGTTGTTTTCCAGCGCATTCGGCTGCGGCACGAGTTCGAGAGGTTCCGAAACATCGAGCACTGATTGGGTGACGAGATCGATCATGCCCCAGGAAGAATTCTTTTCGCCCTTGATGCCGGGAAGATCGGGACGGTCGACGGGCAGAATCCATGCGCGGGTCCGCTTCGCGATTTCCTTCGCGGAAACCGCGCCGTTTCCCGACAAAACGATCACTCTCCGGTAGCGTTCCTCCGGAGTTTTCACCAAAGCGGTTTCTATGGAATATATTTCCATGAAGCCGACCATGCCGGGTATGGTCGTACTGGCCTGAGAGTCCTCCGCGGTTTTATTTCCTCCGAAGGACGAAGCGATGCCTTTCTTCGCGGAGACCGTCATCGTGACGGAGTCGACGGGCATGCCGACCGGTTCGGAAACGATATACGCGTTCAGCCGGTCCTTGTCGTAGGAAACGCTCGCGCGGTATTCGCGGTTCGCGAGCGTACCCGAGTCGGCCTTCATGTCCGGCTTGATGACGATGTTTTTTTCGACTGTTTCAGGATCGAGCGGCCAGTTCGCGCTGACGGTGGCCAGCACCCGCTTCACCTCGGCGTTTTCAGGATCGATATGGAATTCGCAGTCGCGGACGGAGATTCTGAATTCTTCGGTCGAGAACTCGACTGTCCGGGTTATTTTAAAGTGATCGGGAAAATAATTCTTGGCGAACTCGACTTTGAATGTCTGACCGACAGGCCAATCCTGGTCTGGACGGAAGGACAGCATGCTGTCGCTTACCCAGGTCCAGACTCCCGGGAGATCGGGAGTAAGCGTTATGCCGTCTTCGACCGTGTTCCCCTCTTCACCCGCGGGCACGGCGGAGCCGGAAAAAGAGAAATACGCCGCGGGCACCGGATCGTCCCAGTCGGTTCGGGTATCGGGACCGTCGACCTCGCACGAAATTTCCATCAGTTTCGGCTGTCTCGACTGCCACAGGGAAAAAGCGAAAAAGCCGGCCGCGAGAAAGGCGAGCGCGGCTGCGATGCCGAAGCCTGCCTTCCGGTTTCGGACCAGAAATTTTCCGGCGGCGCCGAATGCGCGGGAAACGCCGTTTGAAAGAAACCTGATGTAGGGAGGCGGAGTCCAGGTTCCGAAAACGAGGGACAGGTTGATTTTTTTCCGTTTGTTTTTTTCTGTATCTGACATAATCATTCCTTTTGAACCATCATAGTATACCGTTCGCGGAGGCTGTACAAGAAAAAAGCGCCCCTTATTTTGTATGGAAAGTTTCCGTTCCGTCCCACTCGGGAGGAGGAGGATTTTTAATATATGCGGCCGCCTGCGAGCGGTACCAGGAGAGCGCCTTGTCCTGCGCGGACGGAGGGAGGTCGGACCAGAGTTCCAGGGAGGCTTCGAAGGCGCGGCCCTGGTAGGCGGCAAGTCCTTTTTCAAAGAGGGAGGCGGAAGCCAGGAGGAGGGGGTCTACCGATCCGGAGGGGCCGAGAACCTCGTAGATGCCGAGCGCCCGGGACTTTCCCTTGGGCCTGATCCGGCCGAGGCCCCGGAAGCTCCAGTCGGGGACGGCAGAGGCAAGGGCTTCGCCAGAGAGAAAGCGGACGCCGAAAAAGCGGGTGAGGCCTTCAAGCCGGGAGGCGACGTTGACGACGTCGCCCATGAGGGTATATTCGAGGCGCTCGCTCGAGCCGATGGTTCCGGCGAGAACGCCGCCGATCTCCGCGCCGAGCGCGACCGCGAAGCCCTCGATCCCGCATTGACGTGCGAGAATCTCAAAATCCGGAATGGCGGCGATGATGCCGTTTCCCGCCTCCAGAACCCGGCGGGGAAAATCGGGAACGGGAGATGGCGCGTTGAAGATGGCCATAAAGCCGTCGCCGAGAAATTTGTTGATGACGCCGCCGCGCGCGGAAACGATGGACTGGCAGCGGGTGAAAAAAGCGTTCAAAAACTGCACGATCTCCACCGGAGACAGGCGCTCCGCCTGGGCAGTGAAGCCGACCAGATCGACGAAGAGAATTCCGGCCTCTCGAAGCTCTCCCTGAGCGCGCCCAGAAAGCGACATGAGATGGTCGCGGACGCGCGAATCCACGGCGCGGCCGAACCGGTCGGTCAGGGTTTGATTGCGCAGCGCGGCGGCGAGAGACGGGACTAGGTCCGCGAGAAAGCGCTGATCGGGCGCGGATAATTCAGCCGGAATGGAAAGGAGCAGGCTTCCCGAGTATGTGTCTCCCTGAACGATGGGAAGATTGTAATGAAAGAGACGCGTCCCGCTTTGAAAGCGGAGAAGAGCGGCGGATTCTTCGTCCAGGGCGATGAAACCCGTACGGGAGAACACTTCCGCGAAACCGGGGTGCTCTATTGCTTCCTCGCGGGAGCTCTGCGGCAGGGTGATCGCGAACGAGTTGTTTCCGCGGTACGCGAGGAGCCGCAATTCCGCGTCCGTAAAATAGAGGGAAAGAAGATCCAGAATCCGGGGCAGAATGCTTTCCTGTTCCAGATTGGAGCCGACGACGGAGCTGATGCGCAGCGTCAGCCTGTTCCGTTTTTCCGCGTCTCCCGCCTGAGTGGCCTGCCTTCGCCACGCCTCGTCGAGGGCCTTGCGCGAGTTCGCGCGCTCGCGGCGGAGCAACAGGGCGAGCGCGGCGGCCGCGAAAACGGAGAAGCAGAAAAGCAGGGCGAAAATCGATTCCTGGTTCATGGTATGAAAGATTGTAACACGACAGCCCTGTTTGAACCAGTTTCGGGCGCGGCACAGGAACGCGGGATCAGATCGGCTCGCAGCGGCGTGCGCTTTTTTTTTATTCTTCTTTAATAAACGGGAGCCTCCCGATATACTCTTTCCATTATGGCAATAATCGAAGCAACAGCTCTATCTAAAACGTATCAAAACGCGGTTAAGGAAGCGGGACTGGCCGGAGCCCTGAAACACTTTATCAAACCGGTATTTACGGAGATTAAGGCTGTAAGCGAGGTACGCCTCTCCATCGAACCGGGAGAAACCGTCGCCTACGTCGGACCCAACGGCGCGGGTAAATCGACCACCATCAAAATGCTTACCGGCATCCTCAAGCCCTCGGGCGGACAGATACGGATAAACGGCATGGATCCCTACCGCGACCGGCTCGAGAACACGAAACGCATGGGCGTCGTTTTCGGCCAGCGAACCCAATTATGGTGGGACATCCCCGTGTCCGAATCCTTTACCCTGCTGAGAGACATTTACGCCATACCCCCGAACCGCTACAAAGAAAATCTCGCATGGCTTTCCGACATGCTCGGCCTCGGCCCCTTCATGGGCTCTTCCGCCAGAAAACTCTCGCTCGGCCAGCGCATGAGAGCAGACCTCGCCCTCGCCTTCCTGCACGATCCGGCGGTCGTTTTTCTGGACGAGCCGACTATCGGACTCGACGTCGCCGTGCGGGAGCGCATCCGCGAATTCTTGAAGCAGATCAACCGTGAGCGCGGAACCACCATACTTCTCACCTCGCACGACCTGGACGACATCCGCGACGTGTGCGACCGCCTCGTGGTCATAGACCGTGGAACCATAATTTACGACGGCAAGCTCCAGGCTCTTCTGGACCAGTGCGTACGCTGCCGCACCATGCATCTCCGCCTCGCCTCCGACGGCCGGGACTTCGCGAAAAAAATCGGCAAGCACCCGGACCTCGAGGTAATCGCCTCGGGACCCTGCGAAGCGTCCATCGAATTCGACCGCTTCGCGCTTTCCGCAAAGGATATCATCAACCTGGCGAATAGCACCGGGGAGGTGGTCGACTTCCGCATCGACGAGCCGGATATCGAGCGCTTCATTAAAAACGTGTACGAAGGAAAGCTCGATATTTCCGAGAACAGGGGACGGGCATGAAAACGGCCCTGAAAAAATACTGGCGGCACACCGCCCTTGCCATGCAGGAAACTCTTGCGTACCGGGTTACCTACATCGTCAACATGTTTTCGATGGTGGTGACCTACACGGTCATCTTTTTCGTATGGTCGGCCGTATACGCGGGGAATCCCGATCTTGAAGGCTATCAGTGGCAGGAAATGAAAAGCTATCTCATCGTTTCGCTGTTCCTGAGTTCGCTCGTTTCGATGTCCAGCGAGTTCAGGATATCCCGGCAGATACGCACGGGGAACATCGCCGTAGAGCTCCTGCGCCCGGCAGACTATCAGAAGGCAAGCCTCGCGATAACGCTGGGGTATTCCATCAGCGAAGGCGTATTGATCGCCGTCGCCTGCCTTGGATTCGCCCTTGCAACCGGCGCGACGGTCGTCCCCGGCAACGCGCTTGCATGGCTTCTGTTCATCGTATCGGTTCTGTTATCGATGGCGACCAAATTCCTCATGGTATACGTATTCGGCCTCGCAAGCTTTTGGACGACGAGCCTTATGGGAATAAGCTGGCTCAGGAGAGGGCTCACCGACTTCTTCTCCGGAGCGCTCATTCCCCTCGCCCTCTTTCCGCCGACCTTGCAGACGGTGACCGACTGGCTTCCCTTCAAGGCGATCGTTTCCATCCCGGCGAACGTATTTACCGGGCGTCTGCACGGCGAAGCCCTTGCCCGCGATTTTGCCGTCGCCTGCATCTGGATAGCCGCGCTCTGGCTGCTCGGCAGGTTCGTCTGGAGCAGGGCGATGCGAAAAGTCACGATACAAGGAGGCTGAGCAATGGACATGCTGACCCGAACGCGGCGCGCGCTTTTTTTGTTTTTCCGCTTCCTCGCGCAAAACACGAAGATCAAGCTCGAATATAAAGCGGATTCGCTCATCCTGTTCTTTTCAGGAGCGGCCCTTCAAGGAATCGGATTCCTGTTTCTTTCGGTGCTCTTTACCCGCATACCCTCGATTCAGGGATGGAGCAAATGGGAGATCGTTTTCATGCTCTCCCTCATCTTTTTTTCCGAGGGTCTTGTCTCCTTCGCTTTCGAAGGCGCCTGGCAGATGGCCTTTCTCATAAACATGGGGGACATGGACCGAATCCTGCTGAGGCCGGTATCGCCGATACTGCAGATACTCACCTTTACCATGGGCATTCACGGAATCGGTAATATGGTCATGGGAGCGGTGCTGTTCGTTCTATCCCTGTCCAACACCCTGATCGCCTGGAGCGCGGCGAAAGCGCTGTTCGTGCCGGTGTTCATTCTCAGCGCATGCGCGATACGCACGGCGATTTCCTTTGCGGCAAACTGCAGCGCGTTCTGGATAAAGGCGATGAGCAACGCAATACCCCTGATGGTCTTTCAGTTGGCGGATTTCGCCAAGTATCCCGCGTCCATGTTCGGCCGGGCTATAGAAAGCGTTATCATCTTCATCGTCCCATACGCTTTTATCAGCTACTTCCCCGCGGTGTATCTGTTCGACAAGGCGCCCTGGGGAGCGATCGCCTGGCTTTCACCCCTTGTCGCGCTCTGGCTTGCCTTCGTCGCGAAAAAGATTTTCTACATCGGCCTTTCTCGATACGAAAGCGCGGGAAACTGAACGACTGCCGAAGGCGTACGTCCGTCATTCATGGGAAGCCGTTCCGACGACGCGGTTGCGGCCCTGTTCTTTGGCTTGGTACAGGGCCATGTCCGCCTGATGTATCCATTCTTCCTGGGTCCAGCCTTCGCTCCAGGTTACGACGCCGAGGCTGATGGTCAGGGATTCGACCGGGAAATCGGAACTGGTTTCCACGAAAAGTCTGAGTTTTTCTGCCGTAAGCAGGGCGTCCTCGTAACCGGTTTCGGTTAATAGAAGCAGAAATTCCTCGCCGCCCCAGCGGAAGCAGAAGTCGCTCTTGCGGACCTTTGCCTGGAGCAAAGCGGCGAGCTGAACCAGCACCTTGTCGCCGGTTAAATGACCGAACCGGTCGTTGATCCGCTTGAAGTGGTCGATATCGACCATGACCAGGGTGGAAGGATTTCCGTATCGCGACCAGCGGAAAATCTCGTGTTCAAGCATTTCGGTCAGCTTGTGCCGATTGAAGAATCCGGTGAGCTTGTCCTGGGCCGACAGGCGCTCGAGCTCTCCGTTCACCTTGAGCAGCTGATCCTGGATCAGGCTCAGGGTTTCGTACTGAGCGTTTTTTTCCGCAAGCAGAGCCTGCATCTTCTGTTCGATTTCCTTGCGGACGGTGATGTCCAGCACCGAGGTGACCACGTGGGGTTCGTCGTCTATTACGATGAGGCGGCCGGAGGTAAGACCGACGAAGGAGGCGCCGTCCCGCCGCCTGAAGGCGAACTCCCGCTGGTCGACCTGGCCTTCCCGGCCGAGTTCTTCCATATACGAAGCGCGGTCTTCCGGCGTAGTCCATAGATCAAGATCGATTATCTTTTGCCCCAGCGCTTCATTCCTGTCATACCCGGTCAGGTTGACGAGCTCGTTATTGGCGTCGACCAGGAGGGAATCGGACATGCGGGTGATCAGCTCGGCCTGGGGACCGATGTTGAAAATAAGGCGCAGTTTTTCCTTCTCCAACTGGACATCGCCGTTCAACCGCTGATTAACCAGCAGTATCAATCCGTAGGTCCACAGCACGCTGCTGATGATCGGCGCGATAAAATTAAGAAGCGCGATCGGATCTTCCTTGACCTGGGAGTATTCTGAATAGCGCGACGGAAGACTATTTGATAGAAGGATTATGAACTCGATCAGGCCGAAAATGAAAAAGACGAGGGCCGTAAAATTGGCCGCGCTGGCGAACTGAGGTTTTTTGCGGCGAAACAGATACGCCGCGGTTGCGAGAGCCAAAAATCCGATAAACGCGTTGAACACCGCCGTTCGGGCGGAAAGATTAGCATCGACGAACAAAAACCAATAGTAACTGATCACGAACGAGGCATATATTGCAGAGAGCATTCGCACAGGAACCGGGCGGTCCAGGAATTTTAGAATGCCGACAATGAGAAAAATCTGGCCGAGATACATGAGGGGATTTCCGAACATGGCAAGCACGTAAATAGGGGGGAACATCACCGCCAGCATGGTCCAAAAACCAACAGACTGGACGATTACCGCGATCAGCCACCACCCCATGCCCCGATACGCCTTGCCGATGCGATATTGGACGATGAGGGCGGCGGTCTGGCAAAGCCACAAAAGCGACGTAACAAACACCAGAGTACCGATATCAAGTTTCAATTTGTCCTCTATTGCAAATAGTATAGTACATCATGTTCGGCCCCGTAAGAGTACGGAACGGTTTGTTGTCGATTTTTAACAATCCCGTGTACAATTTCCGGATTTTGCTTGTAGAATAGTCCTATGAACGATGCACTCGATCAGCGCGCGCTGGAAAGCGTCACCACAATCGGCAGGGAGTTCTATAAGGGAGCCGTCTTCGGCATCCGGACCTCGGACCGGCCCGAGTTGCTGGAGGACGCGTACGGGCAGGATGTATACCAGATCATCCTGATTACCGAAGGAAGCGTCATTCTCTCCGACGGGGATGAAAAAACGGCGTTGCTGCCTCCACAGCTCGCCTGCCTGAGCTACGCCAATCCGATGAAAAAGCTCGAAATTGCCGGCGCGAAGGGATTCAGCATTTTCTTCATTCCCAAGGTGATTAATTACGGACTGTTCAACAGCTTTCCGCAAGCTGCCGGAGAAGGAAGCGGACAGGACGACGCGCTCCTTGCCGAACGGCTGCTGATAAAACCGTTCAAACAGGGCGAAATCAGCAATCCCTTCCATATCGCGGTGAACCCCGCGCTCGAGGAGCGGGTAACCGACATGTACCGGGGACTCCGCGACCAGTTCAGCCTCCAGCCGAACGAATTCTGGCCCTGCCGGGGCAGATCGTATTTTCTTGAACTTTTGATGCTTCTGCAAAACCTGTACGCCTTCGAAGGCGATACCGACCTGAAGCTGGCCCTGCCCACCGGCGATGAGCTCGCGGAACAGGCGGTGCGGCAAATGCTCCTTTCCTATTCCGATTCGCGCCTGAAATGCAGCTCTCTCCGCGGAGAGACGGGACGGTTCGCTTTTTCCGCGAGGTTCCGCACGGCCGCTGGAATGCCGTGCAAAGAGTATCTGAAGAGCATTCGGCTGACGGTTGCGGCGAATCTGATGCGGAACACGATGCTCCCGCCGACCGATATCGCCGAGCGCACCGGATACGCAGACCGCGCCCGCTTCGAACGGGATTTCCGGAAGCGGTTCGGGAAAAAACCGGCCGAGTACCGCGCCGATTTTCCGAACCCCTACGGCTGACGGGCGCGCAAAAGATCCACTCGTAAGCAGCTCATCGCACAGCACGATCAGACTCCTCCCCTGCCGCCTCGTTCGAACGCGGGGGCTCCGCGCGTCCCGATCCCGCGCCGGCCGGCCCTCCCTGCCTCGATTTTGATTCCCAGAAAAAA
The DNA here is from genome assembly GCF_021021555.1 of Teretinema zuelzerae. Classification (NCBI taxonomy): domain Bacteria; kingdom Pseudomonadati; phylum Spirochaetota; class Spirochaetia; order Treponematales; family Treponemataceae; genus Teretinema; species Teretinema zuelzerae. Next base: position 570,726 of record NZ_JAINWA010000003.1, read on the forward strand.
CACAAAACAGACTCAGGAGCGGCAGACGCAGGAATACGGCATCAGGTGCGACGCGAGAGCGTGTCCTGGACCTTTTTTTCGTCGTAGCGAAGGAGGAGGAGGACGCCGGCGACGCAGAAGCCGAGGGCGCAGATTGTGGTGAGCCTGACGCCGAAGACCCCGACGACTTCTCCGTTCGAGGCGGAGGCCCCGAGCATGACCAGGGAGGGGAGAATCACCGCGCCGATGGATTGGCCCATTTTCGACATGAAGGTGCGGAAGCCGAAAAAGACGCCTGCCTTGTGCTGGCCGGTTTCTATCGCCCAGGCTTCGGCCATGTCGGAGATCATCGCGTTCGGGAGAATGCCGAAGACGGCCAGGGGTATGGCGGCGAGAAGCGAGGCGATGAGAGCCTGGACCATGGGGGGAAGCGGCATGATGCCGAAGAGGGATGAAAAGGCGAAGAGCAGGCCGAAGAGGCAAAAGGCGATGATGAGAAGGCGTCGGCGGCCGACCCTGCGGGCGATGATGTTGACCGGCACATAAAAGAGGAAGCTCACGAGGAACATGACGATGAAGAGGAAGGAGTAGGTTTCCTTCGGCAAACCGAGCAGGACGGTGACGTAGTACATGAGGCCGTTGTTGATGAAGTACAGGCTTATCCAGTAGGCGAAGTCGGAAAGCGTGAAGATGAAAAAGTTTTTGTCGGAGATGACGGTTTTAAGAGACGTGAAAAAGCCTTCGTCGCTGGGGACCGATTCGCAGTAGCGTTTTTCGTTTATAAAAATCACCGGCAGGATCATGAGGACGAAGGAGACGACGCCGAAGGCCACCATGGTGAGCTGGAACGAAGTTTGGGCGCTTTTTCCGGAAAACTGGAACATTCCCTGAAAGACGGGAGCCTGGGCTCCGAGCATGGCGCCCACCGCCCAGGTGATGGAAATCATGGTAGAGAGCTGAAGGCGCTCGTCCGGGTCGTGGCCGAGTTCGCTCATCCAGGCGAAGAATGGCGTGACGTACATGGTCATGAACCAATACAGCAGCGTGATGCAGACGAACAGCCACACGCCGTTCGCAGCGGTGTTCGCATCCGCGCCGCTGCCGAAGAGGGGCACGAAGCAGAGGACGGCGAAAAGGGCGAAGGGAGCGGCGGCGACTGCCATGAAGGATCGGCGGCGGCCGAGGCGGGACTTCGAGCGATCGGAGAAGACGGCGATGAGCGGGTCTGTGACGGCGTCGAACACGCGGCCGAACCAGAGGGAGAGGCCGATGACGGTGAGCACGCCGATTACGTAGCCCTGATGGATCATTTTGGGGTAGAGGGCGGCGCCGTTTTCGCTGAAGGGCAGATAGTACTGGTTGAGAAAATTCGCGGCGCCGTAGCTGCCGAGGGACCAGCCGAGCTGGCCGAGGGCGTAGACGATCTTCAGGCGGAAGGGAAGCCGTTCGGCTCTTTTGCGGACGCCGGAGGCGGCGATTGTCGTTTCTTTCATTGAGAGTCTCCTTTGTATTCGATTCCCGCGGCAAGCGCGACGCATCGGTAGGCGCCGGAATACACGCCGGCTTTGTTCGCGTTCAGGATGGAAGCGTTCATCAGGGAGAGGGCTTCCGGGTGTTCGAGCAGAACTGAGAGCATCTGCACAGCCTGTTCCGGGGTCGGGCATTCGATGGTTCCGTCGCCTACTTCGGCTGAGCGGACGGCGCCCCAGGCTTCATGCCCGCCGACGCGGCGGATGTGGAGCTTGGGCACCGGGTAGAACGCGAGTTCGCTCGGCTTGGTGACGAGGATGTCGGACGCGCGCATGAGCAGGTTGGTGATGTAGACGGCTGAGAAAATCTCTCTGTTGTGGAACACGTGCATTCCGCGCGCCGGGCCGTCGAGCGCTTCGCGGGCGTAGGCGGCGGCGTCGTCCCAGTCGCCGTCGTGCAGATACGCTCCGTGGAGCTCCGGCACGTCGCGGAACAAGCCTTCCAAAACGGACTTATGGTCTCCCACGTTGATGAAAAGGGCGACCTTTTCCTGTTTCGCGAGCGGAACGAGGCAGCGCAGAAGGGAGGCGTAAAAATCGCCCTGGGCTCCGGCGCCGCCGACGGCGAGCAGGATGCGCAGGGGCTTGCCCGACGAGAGGCGGTCGATCCGCGCCGCCGTATCGGCTTTGAGGTTCGAGACCAGTTCATGGTCGATGTAGTGTCCCGTGTGGACAAGAGAGCCTTCCGGCATGGGGGCGAGTATGCTCTTCCCGCACATACCGTTGAGGGTTTTGTAGCCGAACCAGGCCGAGGGGGTCTGGACGGCGTGAATCGCACCTTCGGAGAGATGGAGGGCCATGGGCCAGTTGTCGGGGACCGCGTTGACGACGCGGGAGATTCCGGCGTGGACGGCGGCCTGGGACGGCCATACATGGGTCGCGATGAAGGGGATATCGCGCGGCAACAGCGAACAGGGGGTTGCCATGAGCTCGGCGGTTTTCTGGTCGCAGGCATTGTAGGCAAGCTTGCGGAAGCCTTCCGAGTTGAGGGGCTCCCAATAGAAGCGGTTAAAAAGCGCGGATTTCTGGGAGAGCCGGGATCCGAAGGAATACAGGGCGTTGAGCTTGCCGATTATTTTACCGCCGGTGGTTTCCTTGAACGAATGAAGATCGAAGAGGTAGGGAGTAAAGCCCATCGAACGGGCGGCGCTCGCCATCGCTATGGCGATGCGGTAGTGGCCGAAGCCCATGCGGATGTTTCCGATTACCATAGGCTTTTCGCCCGCCGGGAATTCGAAGGCGGCGGGCGAAGAAGACCCGGCGGCGTGTGTTCCGCGCGGCTCGACCTTGAGGTTGCGAATCCCGAGCGCGGCGAGTTCAGGGATTTCCTCCGACGAAAGACAGAAGCCGTTCGATCGGTCGTCCCCGAATTTTTTGAGAAATGCGTTTTTCTGTTTCACCGCCTTGCGGCAGGTAGCTTCACCTATCCTGTTTCCGAAAATGGTGCGCGACCGGTCTCTTGTTTCCGACATGTCGATGTCCTCCTGGATTTCAGTGTCTCATCGATCGAGGGATTAGCGGAACAGGGTATTTTTACTCTTGCGGAGAGTATAATTACCCGCCGCCGAGCATGAAGGATACGAGGGCGGACCGGGACGAGGCGCCGGTTTTTTTCAGCAGGGCCGAGACTCGGTTCGATACGGTTCTGGGCGAGCAGCCGAGGTTCGCGGCGATTTCCTTATCGCCGAGGCCCTGGATCAACAGGGGGACGATGTCCCGGTCGCGGCCGCTGAGCGACAACGAGTCGGCGCGGACCCGCCAATCAAAGGCCGCATTTCCGGAGGAGGCGTCCGACGAATCCCCGCCGAGCGCCCGCTCGACGCGGGCTTGCAGACGCCGGCTTTCCAGGAGGGAGAGGGACGCGAGCGATTTGATCTTCGCTTCAAGCTCGTCGACGCTGAAAGGTTTGCCGATGTAGTCGACAGCTCCGCCTTCGAGGCCGGCGAGCCGGTTGCGGGAGTCCGTTCTGGCGGAAAGAAAAAGAAAGGGAACGGCTGAAAGATCGGGATCCTGCGCGAGGCGGCGGCGGAACTCGAAGCCGTCCATGCCGTCCATCATCACGTCGCAGAGTATGACCCGTGGACGGAAGCCTCCGGAAAGAAGGGAGAGAGCTTCTTCTCCCGAGCACGCGGAGCGGAACGCAAAAACCGGGCCCAGCATCTCCGCCAGAAAGGAGACGATGTCGGGGTCGTCGTCGATAAGCAGCACCGATACAGCGTTTTTCGCCGCCGCGCCCGCGAGACCGGAGGCTCCTGCGGGTTGGGCCGCAGGAGCGGTCCCGGTCGAGCCGGCTGTCACGGGCGAGCCGGCGCCGGAGGAAGTCGCCGCGACTGGCGAGCCTGATGCAATGCCGGCGGCTGAGGAAGTCGCCGGGACCGGCGAGCGCGCCGCCGGCAAAAAGACGGTGAACAGAGATCCAGCGCCGACCTCGCTCGAGACACGGATTTCGCCCCCGAGAGCGCCGACGATTTCCGCGGCGAGGGGAAGGCCGATGCCGAAGCCGGTATGGTCGCGGCAGCTTTCAAGGCCGGCCGCGGCGAAGCGTTCAAAGAGGCGGGGGATGCGCTCTTCCGGAATGCCCCGGCCGCTGTCGCGGACGGAAAAAAATACGCGCCGATCTTCTGCGGCGTTCCCGGCTGCTTCTTCTATTCCGCAATCGACGACGATCGATCCGTCGCGCCTGGTGTATTTGAGAGCGTTCGACAACAGATTCATCGCGGCGGTTTCAAGAAGAACCGGGTCGGTTTCCGCTGCAACAGGCGCGCCGCTGTTCGCGCAAACGAGGGAGATTCCCCGGCGGGCGGCTTCAGGCGCGAAAAGTGCCGAGCAGTTTTCCGAAAATTGTGAAAGGTTCACCGGACGGAGGGAGGGGGCGACGGTTCCGGAGTCCAATCTGAGCAGTTCGAGCAAGCCGTCGGCCAGGCGGCGCAGGCGGTCGCAGTTGCGCTGAATAAGCGTAAACACCGGAGCGTCCCGGGGAACCGCATCGCCGTAGCGGCCTTTCATTATCGCCTCAAGGGGAGCGGCGATGAGGGTGACCGGGGTTCTGAGTTCGTGGGAGCTGGCGGTGAAAAAGCGGGTTTTCGCCTCGTCGATCGCCTTGAGTTCTTTCGCGATGCGCTCAAGATCCTCCGAACGCCTGCGTTGCCTCGAAAGAGTTCCGGAGAGCACCCAGAACTGAAACAGAATAAAAACAATCTGGCCGAGCGGCGTGAGAATGGGAGTCGGGATGTAAAAGCGCGAAACCAGAATGTCGTTCACGCCGGCGGCCGCCAGCAGCAAAAACGAAAAAAGCATGAGGCGGGCGTCCTGCCGTCCGTCCCCGTTCGCGCGGGCGATGAGATATCCGGTAAGGAAAAACTGGAGAATCCAGTAGATCTGCACCGGCACGAGGGTGGCGATGAACAGGGGCACGGGAAGTATGAGCGCGCATGCGACCGAGGCGAGGCCGAACACCAGCATGGCGGCGCGGACTTTTCGCAGGGCATCGCTCGGAAAAAGCCGGGCGAAAAAGGCGGTGTACGCGGGAGCGAGACAGTACAGGGTGAGATATTCGATGCGAACCAGAACAGTCCAGGGAAGAGAGGGAAACAACAGAGCAAGAGGCTTTTCTCCGGTAGCAAGCTGGCGGAAAAAGAAGCATGCGCAGACGGCGGCGAACAAAAGAGAGGAAAGATCCGCCGGACGGCTGAAAAACAGGGCCAGATGGTAGAGGGCGATCACGCAGAAAATGCCTGAAATAAAGGCGTCGCGGATGAGGGCGGCGGAGCGCTCGCGTTCGACGGCCGCCGCAGAACCGATATACACCGGCCCCCAGAGCCCTCCTCCGTTGGAATCTTCGAAATTGGACACCTCGAGAACGATCTCCAGGCGGCTCTCCTCCGGGGGGAGAAGAACGCGGAGGGGAATCACGCGCGGAACGCTTCCCGCCCGAGCCCCGGAGACCTTGCCGAGCCTGGCGGTTTCAACGCCGCCGCAGTAGACGGCCAGAGCGGTTCCGGCCTCCCCTATTTTCAGTGCCAGATCCCCGCGGCGTTCGGGAAGCAGCAAGGTCGTTCTGAATACTCCCCTGCCGAAGGGACCCGAGCGGAAGGCCGAGCCGTCCGCGCCGGAAAAGTTTCGGGCGTTCCAGTTGAAGGGAATCCGCGCCGGCATCCCGGAGGAATCCTCATACGAAAAAAGCCAGCCTTCGCCGAGGCGGATAAGCGAATCTGAATCGAAGGAAGCGGAGCGGAGATCAATGACGCCGGGTTCGGCCGATCCGGCTGGTTCCACGCGGTCTTGCGCCGGTAGAGAACCGAGGCAGGAAGCAAGGGCAAGAGAGAGGAATACTAATGACGCCTGTCCGAGGCGATTACCGGAGAACCGGCGAACAATGCGTGAAAAAGCCACAACAAGCCTCCCTCAAGATGCGATGACTCTACTCTATCATAGTTTCGGATCAGGTCAAAATAAAAGCCGTATAACAACTCAAGCCGGATATGCTATACTATTTGTTCAATGATCGAGACGAAAGACACAGCCCTGGACGCACAGCCGGCAGAGCCGGACACCTCTCCCGTATATCTGCGCATCGCCCTTGACATCGCCCGCCGGATAGCACGGGACGATCTGCATGAGGGAGAAAAAATCTACGGCCGCTCGATTCTTTCCTCCGAATACCGGGTATCTCCGGAAACAATACGCAGAGCGCTCAAGCTTCTTTCCGACATGCAGGTAGTCGAGGTAAAGCATAACAGCGGAGCGGTCGTGCTCTCCCGCAGCGCCGCCAGCGCATATATCGAACGATTCGACGAATACGCCGGAGTCCAGGCGCTCCGGAAGAAACTCAAAAAAACAATGGAAGAACACGCTGTCTTAAGCAAAAAAATCGTTGAACTCGCCAGCGATATTTCCGGCATGACCTCCAGGGTTGCAGAAGGCAGCCCTTTCAGAAACTATGAGATCGACGTGCCCGGCGGCTCCCCCGTCTGCGGACAAACCGAGGACGAACTCAATTTCTGGCAGAAAACCGGAGCCACCATCATTGCCGTCCGCCGCGCGGGCCGACTCATACTATCGCCGGGACCGTATTTTCGCTTCGAAGCCGAGGACGTCATCGTTTTCATCGGCGACGAACCCTCGATTTTCGGCGTTCAGAGCCTTCTCTCCAGCCCTCAGTAATCTTCGCACGCCCGCAAAATCCATTCCCTCACAAGCCCTCTTTTTGCATCAGGCCCGACAATCATCTTTCTCCATGGGTTGACAACTGACAACTTGTTCGTTATTTTTAGTATGTCGGTACTGACAACCTCTGCATTTATTTAAGTATGTCAGTTTAACTCTTTCTATAGACGCCAAGTCTTATTCCTCTGGAGGAAACATGAAAATCGTAAAAACTCTCATTACCGGGGCGGCTCTGTTCCTGATTCTTACCCTGCCGGCAGCGGCGGGCGGAAAAAAGGACGCCGCCGACTCCATTTCGTTCGCCGGCTCGGGCGGATATCCGCCGTTTAATTTCCTTGTGGACGACGGTTCTGTCGACGGATTCGACGTTGACGTCGCACGGGAAATCGCGAAACGTCTCGGCCTTGAAATGAACTACGTTACCACATCCTGGGACGGCATCATCGAAGGCCTGCGCGCGGGCAGGTACGACGGCATTCTGGGCAGCATGGCCGTTACGGAGGATCGTTTGAAAGTCGTCGACTTCTCCGATCCCTACTACTACTCGGGCCCCCAGCTCATTGTGCGGAAGGATTCGGGCCTTACGGACATTTCCCGATTCGGCCCGTCGAATACGGTAGCCCTGGTAACCGGAACGACCTTCGAGAAGGACGCCGCGAACGCGGGGCTGAAGGTGAAGCTCTATGAAGACGACAACCAGACCCTGATGGAACTGCTCAACGGACGGGTCGACGCGGTGATGACCGATCGCATCGTCGGACTGAACGCGATAGCCAAGATGAAAAACGGCGGCGACCTTACCCTCGCAGGCTCAGTCCTCCGCACCGAATCCATGGGAATCGCTTTCAAGAAAGACAGCGATTTGACGAAACGGGTGAACGCGGTCCTGGCCGAAATGCGGGCGGACGGAACGCTTAAAGCGATCAGCGAAAAATGGTTCCCCGGCCAAGACATTACGGTAGAGTAAGGAGCGACCATGGGAGATATTTTTCCATGGGACCTGGCCGTCATCCCGTCGAAGTTTTTTTTCTTCGCGGAAGCGGCCGGATACACCCTGTTCATTTCGGCTCTGGGAATACTGACCGGCATCGTCAGCGGACTGATAGTATCCCTGGCCCGGATTTCGCGTTTCAAGCCGGTATCAAAACTCGCCGGCCTCTACATTTTCGTCGTGCGGGGAACCCCGCTCCTGCTGCAGCTGTTCGTCATCTATTACGGATTGATCGCTCTGGTCACCATCCCGCCGCTTCCCTCGGCGATCATCGCCCTGGGATTTCATAACGGCGCCTACATCGCCGAAATTTTCCGCGGAGCGATCCAGTCGATCCATTACGGACAAATGGAAGCGGCGCTGAGCCTGGGAATGACCCGATCGAAGGCGATGGTGCGAATAATTCTTCCGCAGGCCTTCAAGCGGGCGGTTCCTCCGCTCGGAAATCAATTCATCATCGCGCTGAAGGACAGTTCCCTCGCGAGCACCATCGCGGTGCCGGAACTCCTGCTGCGCGGCCGCCAATTGGGAGCATCGTCGTTCATGTATATGGAAATGCTCATCATCGTCGGCATCTGGTATCTGCTTATGACGGGAGTATTCAGCTACGTCATACACAGAATCGAAAACAAACTGAAAGTGAGTGATCGTGGATAATACAGCTATCGGAAATGAACCCATCCTCAGGATGTCTAAAATACACAAATGGTTCGGAAAGCTTCATGTCCTCAAGGATGTGAATCTCGACGTGAAAGAAGGCGAAGTGATCGTCATAATCGGCGCCAGCGGTTCGGGGAAGAGCACCTTTCTGCGGTGCATCAATTTTCTGGAAGAAGCTGAAAAAGGCGTCGTTCAGTTCCGGGGAAAACCGATTCTGAAGAACCGGAATCTCACGGGAATCCGCAAGGAAATCGGCATGGTGTTTCAACACTTTAACCTGTTTCCCCACATGAACGTGCTGCACAACGTCATGGAAGGCCCGGTGCACACCAGGCATATGAGTCCCCATGACGCAGAAAAGCTCGCCCGCGGACTTCTGGAAAAAGTCGGATTATCCGACAAGGCGAAGGTGTATCCGTCCACCCTCTCGGGAGGGCAAAAACAGCGGGTCGCGATCGCTCGGGCGCTCGCGATGCAGCCGTCGGTGCTTCTCTTCGACGAACCGACGAGCGCCCTGGATCCCGAGCTGGTGGGAGAGGTCGTGTCGGTCATGAAGGACCTCGCGAACGAAGGAATGACCATGATAGTCGTTACTCACGAAATGTGGTTCGCCCGCGAAGCCGCGGACCGCGTAGTGTTCATGGACGAAGGAACGATAATCGAAGAAGCCCCGCCGGAAAAAATGTTCAGCGAGCCCGAAAACGAGCGCACAAAACAATTCCTGAAACAGATACTCAATTCGTCTGACTAAGAAATTCTCCGAGCTCCCGCGCGTACAGTCCGGGAGCGGTAACGAGGCTTCGTCCGTGGCCCGCGTCGGGAACCAGAAGCAGGCGCTTGACGCCCTGCTTCGCGGCGAACAGATCTTCCGACATTTTCGGAAGTATGTAGGAGTCGGCCGAGCCGTGAACGAGAAACAGGGGAACGTTCGGCATGCCGCCGGCTTGCTCTATCGCGCGGATCGGAGAAACCTGCTTCCAGGCGAAGCCGCAGCGGAGCCGGGCGATAGCCGATGAAAGCAGGAGGAAGGGTTCGCGGGGAAGCCCGTAGCGCGACTTCAGATTCCAGGCGAGCTCGTCCGAAAGATCGGAAAAGGGACAGTCCGCGACGACGAAATCCGGCAAAACCGATGCGCCGCTGCTTGCAACGGCGCTGTTGCTCGCAACAGCACTCTGCAGGATAACCGTCGCGGCTCCCATGGATTCTCCGTGAGTGCCGATGCGGCCTGAAAAGCCGGGACGGGAGCGTTCAAAGGCGATGACGGCCGAAAGGTCGTCTTTTTCGAAATAGCCCATGGTCACGCGCTTTCCGCCAGAGTCCCCGCTCGAACGGTTATCGTAGATAATCGCGTCGAAACCCTGTTCCAGAAACAGCTTCATATACTTGATGCTGCCGGCGAGGCACCACCCGTGGCCGTGGCAGAGAACCACAGTGCCCTTCGGGCTTTCCCCCGAGCGGACGCGCAAACCCTTGAGTTCGTACCCGTGCGGAGAAGCGATTGATACCGGCTCCTTTTCCAGCCCTTCCCACCAGGAAAGGGAGAAACCGGCATAGGCCGCTTCGGCTTCCAGCTCGTTGTGCCAGCGATGGCGCGGCCGGTCGGTCACCTGAAGTGAAAGAACGAAACTCACGCCGAGGACGCACAAAACGGCCGCTGTCAGAAAATACGCGATCAATACATTCATGCTTACTTTTTCTCCGGATAGGTTGAGATAATCATTTCCGCGCGGCTCCACGACGCCTTCTCAGGCGATGAAAGGGCTGAGTCGAGGGCTTTAACGAAAAAACCGCGGGTGACTGCGGCGAGGCCGGGAGACGCTCCGTTGACCTCCAAAAGCGACGAGAAGGCGCTGTGCAAGCTTGACTCCTCCGTGCAGGCGATGGCCTCGATGCGGTCGTCTCCCCACGGTTCGGTCGCGACCAGGGCGAAGGTCGACTGAGGCGGCGGAATGACGACGGTCTCTCCAGCGCGCACGGCCGACCCCTCGTGGTAGGAATTCGGAAACAGGAGAATAGTGGTTCCGTCGCTCTGATGGTCCAGAAGGATCAGATGGCAGTCCCGGTCTGCGGTCACCGCGAATGAAATCGTTTCGCCGCCTACGACCACGGATCTCCCGCTTACGGGAGCGAGACTGAGCGAAAATTCCCGCGGAATCTTCGCTTCGATTTTTTGAAGATCCTGAACCGAAGAAAGAGAAGCCTCCCAACGCGTCAAAAGGAGCTGCTGTTCGGAACGAGGGTAGCGGACCATCACCCAGGCCTTCCAGTTTCTGCCGAGAAGCTCGGTGCCCCGATCGGTGATTTCGCAGGAAAGGAGCGCAAACTCCCGGGGAGGCACGAGGCCTGCCTCGCGGATCGCCGGCGTAATCCCGATGCGGTTCATCAGCATGGAACGGGCCGCGTCGAACGCCGCGGCCACCGCTTCCTGTTCGGTTCTATAGCCAGACGCCGACGCCGGTTCGTAGAGATACAGGTCGTCGTCCCGGTGAGGGCTGTCCCACCACCACGGCTGTCCGGCCTGTACTGGAGCAGTATATAGAGCGAGTAGAAAAACGATCAAGGGAATCGCGCTTTTTTTCATTGATCTGCATCTCCCGGATTTTTTGTGTGATTCGAGTATACAACGGTTTCGGGGCGAGTTCCATACGCAAAGCGAAGGGAGAAGTTCGTTCGGTTTCTCTATACCTACCGGTAGGTATAGAGAAACACCGTACAAATTCCCCAACAAGGTCTCGTCCCCGGACTCGCCTCCCGGATTTCCGGGCATTTGAGCTGAAAAATAAAAAAAAAAGACTGTTTCAAAAGAAACAGTCTTTTTCGTGGGCAATACTGGGATCGAACCAGTGACCCCTACCATGTCAAGGTAATACTCTAACCAGCTGAGCTAATTGCCCGGGTCGCGCCGGAAGCCGAATCTCGGCTCCTGAATGCTTGAACACTATATCCAATCGCATTTTTTTGGTCAATACCCCGGGCTTAAAAAAATCACTCCATTGCGGGAACGTCGAACTGGGCGATCCCCTCGCGGGGAAACCGCTCCCGGACCGATGTTACCGCCTTCCGGGCAGCGGGAAAATCGTCGTCTGAAAGATAGGCGATCAAAATGAAATTAAGCTCGGGCCAGGTGGAGGTTCCCAGTTTTCTGTCGCGCTCTCCCCTTCCCTGCGCCTGCGGAATGACCGTATACGCAAAGCCGGGAACCGCGAGTTCAAGAGCCTCTTCCAGCTCCTCCCTGACCGACGCGTTCGCAATGATTTCAAGCCTGTGCATGGGAAGCCTCCTGTGCGCCCGCTTTAAAGGCGCGATTGTTTACTATCGAATAGAGCACCGGGATGAAGAACAGAGTGATGAGTGTCGCCGACGCGAGGCCGCCGAACACCGCCAGCCCGATGGGCTGCATCATCTGGCCGTTCGCCGATGGAAAAAACGCAAGCGGAAACATCCCGAGCAGGGTCGTCAATGTCGTCATCAGAATCGGCCTGAGGCGCGAAACCGCCGCGTCGACGATGGCCTGCCGCATGGGAACTCCGCGGGAGGCGAGCAGATTCGTCTGGTCGACGAGAATGATTCCGTTGTTTACCGCGATTCCCACGAGCATGACGAAGCCGAATGCGGTGAACATCGACAGGTTCTGCCCGGTCAGAATGTATATCGCGACTACTCCGATAATCCCCAAAGGAATGGTGAACAGATTGATGAAGGGATCCCGGAACGATTCGTAGGTTCCGGCCATGACGCCGTACACCAGCAAAATCGCCATGACGATGATGACGAGGAATACCGACCCGGTCTCCCTCACGCTCTTCCACGAGCCCTCCCAGGAAAGAGAAACGCTTTCGGGCAAAATAAGGGTTTCGTCGATGGCTTGTTTAATCGCTTCTTCTACCTGATCCGCCCGGCTGTCGGACAGAATATCCGCGGTGATATGAATCACCCGCTGCTGATTTTCCCGGTTGATGCTCACCGGACCGACTCCCTTTTCCAAACGGGCGAAATTCGCTACCGCGATTCTTCCGGAAGTCCCCTGTACGAAGATGCGGTCGAGGTCGGGAATGCTCGAGCGGTCTTCGTCTTCCAGGACGAGCGTGACCGAATATTCCTTGCCCTCCGATCGATATACCGTCGCCGTAATTCCCTGCACGCTCGCGTTGATTTCGTTCGCGACCGATGCGACGTTCACGCCGAACGAATACGCCCGATCCCGGTCGATAACCACTTCCACCTGGGGAAGGCCTTCCGTCAAGTCGATGCTCGCCTCGGAAACCTCGGGGATTTTTTCCTTCATGAGGGAGGCTATGGAGCGGGCTGCCGCCAGGCCGATGTCAAGATCGTCGGTTCTCAGCGCGATGTCGATGTCCGAGCCGGTCATCTGCCGCATCATTCCGGCGGAGAAACTGAAAGTAACGGACGGATATTCGTCGAAATGAGAGCGGAGCTTTGCCGTAATATCGTCGGCCGAATCGATCTGTTCGTCGGCGTCGGGAAGCTGCACGGACAGGCTTCCCTTATAAGAAGCGTTTCCGGAAGAAAACCCTCCGCCCGAGCCGACGCTCGTCACGATGGACTCCCATCCTTTTGTTTCCTCGCGGACTATTGTTTCAAAAGCGCGAAGCACCGCGTCGGTTTCCTCGAGCTTGGTGCCGATTGGAAGGCTGACGTTCAACGTGATTCCTTCGTCGCGCATATTCGGCATGAGCACGAGATTCAGCTTCGTCGTGAACGCAAGCGAAACCGTCAACAATCCCGCGACGACTATCGCCGTAGCTTTGCGGCGGCTCAACAGATGCGACACCGCGCGGCCGTACCACAATCCGAGCTTCGACAGAATTTTTTCGATTGACTCGTCTGCAGCCTTGAGCACTGGATTCGTCAGCGGTTTTTCTTCCCGGGTCGCCGGCGGAAGAAATTTTCCGGCCAGGACGGGAACCAGGAACATCGCGACGAAGAGGCTCGAAACGAGGGCGAAGATGATGGTGAAAATAAGATCGGGAATCATCTGGCCGATCATCCCCAGTTCGCTTTGAAAAAGGATGATGGGAATGAACACGCAAACCGTCGTGAGGTTTCCGGCGACGACTGACGACAGCACTTCCTGCGTTCCCAGAACCGCCGCCACGGAGGCCTTCGTTCCGCGCTCACGGTACTGATGGATGTTCTCCAAAACGACGACGGACGAGTCCACCACCATGCCGACGCCGAGAATCAATCCCGTCATGGTCATCATGTTCATGGTGATTCCGGCGAACTTCATCGCGAGCAATGTGATGAGTATCGAGAAGGGAATCGAAATTCCCATTATGAGCGTGCTCTTGAGGTTCCGCAGAAACAGCATCAGAACGAGCATCGCGAGAATCGCTCCCTGCAAAGCCGATTCTATCAGAGAGTTCACCGTGTTGCGAACCTGTTCCGAGTCGTCGGAAATGACGTCGAGGGAGATGCCCGCCGGAAGTATTCCGCGAATCTCCTCGAGCTTCGCGTAGACCGCGTCCGCTACGTCCACCGTGTTCGCCGAGCTTTGCTTCGTAATCGACACGTAGACTCCGCTTTCTCCGTTCACATAGGCGTAGGAGCTTACGTCCCCGTATCCTTCGAACGCGCGGCCCACGTCCCTCAGGCGGACCACGTAGCCGTTCCTCTCCGCCACAATCGTATCGTTGATCTCGTCTATGCCGGAAAATTCCCCGACAGTCCTGATGATGTAATTCTTGGAGCCCTCGCCGATCTTTCCGCCGCCGAGCTCCAGGTTCTGCGTCGCGAGGGCGGAGGCCACCGAGGTCATGGTAAGCTCGTACGCGTCCAGCCGATTCTGAGAAATCTCGACGCGGACGATTTTATCGCGTCCGCCTGACACGCTCACGTTCCCGACGCCGGAAGCCTGCAACAGCCGGTCCTCAAGATAATTCTCGGCAATCTCCTTGAGGTCCTCCGGACTCCTGTCGCCCCGGACGGCGATCTTCATAATCGGCATCATGGAAGAGTCGAACTTCATGATGGTCGGCGTTCCCGCTTCGTCGGGGAGCGCGCCCTTCACCCGGTCGAGCTTGTCGCGCACGTCGTTCGACGCGGACTCGAGATCCGTCCCGTAGTCGAACTCGAGCCTGATCATGGAGGATTCCTCGCTCGAGGTCGAGGTGATCGCGTTAAGACCGCTCACCCCGGAAAGGCTGGTTTCCAGCGGCGAGGTGACGGATTTCTCTACGGACTCGGGGCCCGCCGAATCGTAGCTCGTGGAAACCATGAGCACCGGCATCGTCATCTCGGGCATCAACCCGATGGGAATTCCCGATAAGGTAAAAATGCTCATGATTCCGAGAAGGGCGAATACGATGAGAGAGAGAACCGGGTGTTCAGATACTTTTCCGGAAAAACTCATGATTCGCCTCCCAGGGAAGAAGCCGGGTCCCCGATGACTTTTACGGAAGCACCGTCGGAAAGAGAAACGATTCCTTCAACCGCGACGCGCTCTCCGGCTTCGAGCCCGGAAGCGACGACGGCTCTTCCGTCCACCGTTGCGCCGACGGACACATCCCGCCGCGATACGGTGGAATCGGCGTTGACCACATAAAGATAGTTTTCGCCTTCCCCGGCAAGGAGGGCGCTTTCGGGGACGACCACCGCGTTTTCGTTCACCGTGGTATAGAGTTTGACCCGGGCGAACATTCCCGCGTTGATGCGGGCGTCTACCGAATCGAACGCAAGACGGATTTCCTTCGTGCGGGAAACAGAATCAACCAACGGCGAAACAGAGGCCACAGTCGCGGCGAAGATTTCTCCGGGATAGGCTTCCACTGAAACTTCGGCTTTCAGCCCGTTTTTAAGCATGCCGACGTCGCGCTCGGGAATCCTGGCGCTCACCTCAAGCCGGCTGATGTCCCCGATCACGGCGACTACGCTCGAAGCCGAAACCGTCGAGCCTGCGGTAAGCGGAAGGGATGTCACGGTGCCGGAAATCGGCGCGAGAACCTGGCTGATCGCATAGCTCGCGCCGGGCTTCGACGGATCAATTTCAGCGATCGCGTCTCCCTTGCGAACGAACGATCCCAAACCGGCCCGCAGAGATACAAGCCTTCCGGCGATGTCTGGATACACCTCTACGGTGTTGTCCGCTTCCACGTCGCCGTTTGTTTCAATATACGAACGCACATCCGCTATTTCCGCGGCAACGGCGGTGATCCGGAACGACGACGCTCCGGCGGCCGCCCTCGCTCCTGACGGTCCGGCTCCGGGCCGCGTTCCCGCTGCGGATCCGCTTCCCGCAGGTCCGCCGGCGGAAGCGCCGCCGTTTTTCGGCATCACGATAACGAGGGCCGCCGCCGCGGCGAATGCCGCGATCAATACGATGTTTTTCAGTTTCATTTATTTCCTCCCCAGGGTTCCGAAGGGAACTCCCGATGCGTATTCAAGTTCAAGAACAGCCGCCAGGAGCGCATAAGACTGTTGCTTCAACGAGGCCTCAGCCTCCTTCAAGGAATCAGCTGACGACTGCAGGCTTAAAAGATCCTTCGCGCCTTTGAGGTACGCTTCCTCCGTCAATTGATAATTCCGCTTTGCTAGTTCCACGGCGGATGCGCGGGCCGAAAGACTGCTTTTCGATTGGGCGATGCTGCGCAAGAGAGACGAGAGCTCTAGTTCGGCCGAGAGCCGCTCATCCTCGAGCTGAATTTCAAGATCCGCCTGGGCATCGGCCGCAGTCCTGATCTGCTCCGCCCTGGACGAAAACGGCAGGAACGAATCCAGGGAAAGGGAAACCGATGCCGTCAAAGAAGCAGACTCGGTCCATTCGGCGCCCGACGACAAAACCCTGCTCGGATTCATAAGCGCCGAAAGCGAAACAGACGGTAGCCGATTCGTCATAACCGCGCCCTTAAGAGCAGATTCGGCCGCCTTCACGCTGTTTTCGAGCAAGGCGACAGAGGCGGACTGCGCGTCGAGGCCGTCCGCATCGATGTCCCCGATGCCGAGAGCTTCGTCGAGGCCGCCTTCAAGCGCTATCTCATCTGCAGGGTCGATGCCGATCGCCTGTTTGAATGAATCGAGAGAATTCGCGTAGCTAGTCTTGGCGGCTTCATAGTCGGGGACGAGAGATTCGAGCTCGACCCGGGCGGAAAGGGCGTCCACCTCGGGAACCAGGCCTGCATTGCGCTTTTCCAGAGTTTGCTCGTACCGCGCCCGGGCAGTTTCGATAGAGCCTGAAAGGAGTTCAAGATATTCTCGCTGATACAGAAGCGAATAAAAGGTTTTCCTCACCGCGAGCTCGACGTCGCGAAAAGCCTTTTCGCGCGAAATGCGCCCGGCCTCAAGATCGAGCTTCGTCTGTTCAATATCCGCAAAAAGCGCAGGCGAAAGCGTCAACGAAGCAGAAGCGGTCACGCCGACGACCTCCGCAGAGTTCGCCGCGTTTTCCGTCCATGAAGCTCCGACGGACGCCGTAGGCAGAAATTCGTTCCATGAGTTCGCCTCTTTCCGCTCCGCCGCCTGCAGGGAAAGGGCGCTCCGCCTGACCGACGCGTTGTTTTCAAGCGCCGACGCCACCGCGTCCTCAAGGGTCAACGTACGTTCCGCGGAAAATAAAACCGCTCCGGCAAACGCGATTGCCGCCGTAAAAATCAGTTTTTTCAACTGAAACCTCCTGTCGTTAGTACGCGGTAAACATACCCCGGACGACAGGAGAACAGAATGAACAGAGCCTGAACGCTGAATAACTTTTTGTTATATACGGGTTTCCGGGCAGGCAGAAAGATTGCGTGAAAAGAGAAGTTCAGTATACTGAAGGAGTGAAAACAAGAATACTTATAATAGAAGACGTCGCCGAACTCGCGGAGCTCGTCAGCCTTTACCTTGAAAAAGAAGGCATGGAAACCCTGCGTTGCGAATCGGCGGAAGAAGCTCTTGAACGCCTCGACGGATGGAAGCCGGATCTCGTCGTCCTCGATCTGAATCTGCCCGGCATGAGCGGCTTCGATTTCCTGAGCCGATACCGCAAGACTAACTCCGGTCCCGTCCTCATCGTCTCTGCGAGAAACGCGGACGAAGACATAATAGAAGGATTAAGCGGAGGAGCCGACGAGTTCGTCTCGAAACCCTTTTCCCCCCGCGTCCTCGTCGCCCGCGTTCGAGCGATGCTCCGCCGCGCACAGGATTCCGGGACGGAAGCGCGGAATGCCCGCGAAATCTCATTCGGACCCTTCGTCCTCGATGCCGACGCGTGCATCCTCAAAAAAAACGGAAAACGGATTCCCCTCTCGGCCAAGGAATTCGACGTGCTCTTCTGCCTCGCATCCTCTCCCGGAAAAGCGCTCTCCCCCGAACTGATCTACCAGACCGCCTGGGACAACGCCTACGGGGATCTAACCGCGGTCGCGGTCTACATCCAGCGGCTGAGGAAAAAAATCGAGGACGGAAGCGGGATGCGCTTCATCGAAACGGTGCACGGCAAAGGCTACCGCTTCGCGCCGGAAGGAGACGGAGAAGAACAATGAAAATACGGACGCAGTTCGCGGCACTTATCATCGGCATCATTCTGGTTCCCTTCTCGATCATGGTGGGAGCCCTCGTCTTCAGCTGGGCGCGGGAACCGGAAAGAATTCTTATTCCCGGCTATAAGGAAATAAGCGAAATAGCCGGAACCGACATCGATCCGGAGCAATGGAGGGAGCTTGCGAAGATTCTTGAACGGAGGCCGGCAGCGATCGAGAATCTCGTACTCGGAGCGAACCAGACCATCCTCTATTCCGGCTTTGCGCACTACGATGCCGGCCGAACCTTCGGCTACGAGGATTTGTTCAATCTGATGCGGGATACGAGCCATCAATATTTTTATCAGCTCGACCGCCCGACAGAAAAAGGAACCGACGAAGAAGCTTCGAACTTCCTCGTCGTATCCCGCGTCATGCGGAAGGAACGCCGCCCGCCCGACCATATCACGATTCTGTTCAGGGGAATGTCCCTTGTCTTTTTTTCCATACTCGCCTTCTCCCTCGCCATGAGCAGCGTAATCGCGAGATCCATCACCAGATCCGTCACCCTCCTGGACGAACACACCCGGCGCATCGCCTCCGGCGAGCTCGACCTCGCGCTCGAAGCACGGGGAAGCAATGAAATCACCTCCCTTACCGATTCCTTTAACAGAATGCGGCTTGCCCTCAAGGACGCCCAGGTCCGGCGGAACCGATTCATCATGGGAGTCAGCCACGATTTGAAGACTCCGCTCGCCCTCATCAAGGGATACGCCGAAGCCATCTCGGACGGACTCGCGGAAGAACCGGCAAGCAGGGCAAAAGCCCTGGAAATCATCGGAACGAAGGTCGCGCAGCTTGAAGGCATGATCGACGACCTCATCGGCTTCGTAAAGCTCGACTCGGGGGAATGGAGGCAGAATCTCCGCCTCCAGAGCGTCGGCCCCCTTCTCAGGGATTTCGCATCGCGGTTTTCGTCCGACGCGGAGCTTTACCACCGCACGGCGCTCGCGGACATCAACATTCCGGACGACATCCGCGTTCCGCTGGACGATCGGCTATTCGTCAGGGCGCTTGAAAATCTTGCCGGCAACGCCCTCCGCTTTACGGAAGAAGGCGGCACCATACGCATAGACGGACTCGTCTCGAAAGGCCTCGTCAAAATCAGCGTCTCAGACGACGGCATAGGCATTTCGGCGGAAGACCTTCCCCGCATCTTCGACCTCTTTTATCGCGGCACCGCCTCGCGCAGGGAAGAAGGCATGGGCATGGGGCTCGCGGTAGTGAAGACGGTCGCGGACTCCCACGGATGGGAAATCCGCGCCGCCTCCGAACCGGCCAAGGGAAGCGTGTTTACGATCGAAATTCCGTACGATGCCTGATCTCCGGATCAACACGCCGGCAAGTTCGCCCTATGCAACAAATCGCTCGCGAATCGCCATCTTTTATTTGCCTTGCGGCGGAAAAACCCGTAGACTAACTATATGCGCTAAAATAACGCGCGAAAGCCCAATACCCCAACCGTTAAAAAGGAGAAGAAAATGAGCACAGAACCGAAATTCTACATCTGCAAACACTGCGGAAACCTGGTGGGAGTCATCCATGAATCAGGCGTGCCGATAGTATGCTGCGGAGAAAACATGACGGAAATCAAGGCGAACACCGTAGACGCCGCCAAGGAAAAACACGTACCGGTCATCACCGTATCAGGCTCCACCGTCACCGTGGCTGTCGGCTCAGTCGAACACCCCATGACCGCCGAACACTACATCCAGTGGGTCTACATCGAAACCGAAAAAGGCGGCCAGCGCAAATCCTTCAAGCCCGGCGACAAGCCCGTCGTATCCTTCGCCCTCACCGCCGACGACAAAATGGTTGCGGCCTACGAATACTGCAATCTCCACGGCCTGTGGAAGGCGACCGTCTAACAGAAAAAAGGAAAAAGCAGATGCGGGTTTTTCGATTTTCGGGAAACCCGTATTGACTTTTTTTTTGCCCTTTGATAAGTTATCACCGTTGACGGAACGCAAGTTCCTGACGCTGAATGCGGCGATGGTGGAATTGGTAGACACGCTAGCTTGAGGTGCTAGTGGGGCGACCCATGGAAGTTCAAGTCTTCTTCGCCGCATCCACTTAAAAGTCCTTGCTTTGCAAGGACTTTTTTATTTTTTGCCCAAAACCTGCAATCCGGACAAGAATCAAGGCCGAGGCAGGACGCATCACGATCGGCGGAATGCAACGCGCGGAGCCCCCGCGTACGAGAGTCCTTGCAGGGGCGACTCCCAGTTCGCCGGCATGAGGCGGCGAGACGGATTGCGACCGGCTTACTGCAACCCTGTCGTTTTGGAAAGAAACAACTGCAGCTCGAACACGTTGTCCATGGCAAGTACGCGTTCAAACTTGTTGTAGTCCTTTCCGGACAAAACCGCTACCGGCTTGCCGCGCAAGCGAATTTCGGCCGTCTTGTCCTTTAGTTTCTTGTACGTAAAAGGTTTCTCGGTAAAGAGGGGATTTGTATCGTTCATGAGGCTCCTTGTCCCGAATCCGCAGATCGCTCGGCATCGGATTGAGTATACACCGGAAACAGGATTCAGGCACCGGCCTGGTCTGTCCGTGTTTTCGCTTTTGCTTCAATCTGTATTCTTTTTTTCTCCCCGCTGTTCCTTCTTCCAGAGAATCCACGAGTAGAAGCTTGTAGCGCCGATGAGTACGGCGAGGCCGAAGATCAGGGAGACGAAGCGGGCCGTGGGTGATATGAATACGCCGGCGACAAGAACGAGGCCGACTATCATAAAGAGGGCGCCGCCGAAACGGTGGGTTTTGGTCCACACCCGTTCGCTTGCGAGCGTCCAGGGGAGCCTGATGCCGAGGGTGTAGTTGTGCCGCACGCGGGGAAGGTAGTTGCCGATCACGATGAACAGTACGCCGATCGCCGCGGGAACGACGCGCGAGACGTCGGGATTCCAGAGATCGAGAGAGATCGCGATCGTCATCCAGTAGAGGCCGGCCATCAGGATCGTAACCATCGCCATGATGAGACGGTAGGACGGCCAGTGGCGTTCGTAGTTTTCGGATTTCGGGTCGAGCCGGGGAATGACGGCCGCAAGAACGATCATGACGAGCGGAAAGGCCGCGAGCAGGATGGACCAGGGTCGGCTCGCCCAGTTGTCGACCTGGCCCGAAGCGTTCCAGTGGAAGGGTATGGTTTCCGGAAGCGACGGGCAAATAGCGATCGAGGCCGCGAGCTGAACGATGGAGAGAGCTCCGAGAACCGCAAAAACCGGATCAATCTTTTTCATTTTACGTCTCCTTTAATCGAGTAAATCCATTCCAGCACATCCTGGAAAACAGTTGTGTTCAGGCTGTACACGCGCTGTTGGCCTGATTTCGCGCACTGGACGAGTCCGGCCTCCAGCAGAATGCCGAGGTGATGGCTCATGCTCGCGCCGGTGATCCCGAAGTGCGCGCCTATCTCGCCCGCGTTGAGGTCGCCTTCGCGCAGAAGTTCGAGCACACGCCTGCGGGTCGGATCGTCGAGGGCTTTAAACAGCTTGTTCATTGTCAGCGCCTCCTGTATTGCGTCTTTATATTTAGAAGATAATCTAAATATCTAAATAAAACAAGAGATTTTTTCTACTATCAGATTAAATTCCGGATATAAAACGTACGCATTGCCGGTTTAAACCGTACGTATTATACTGATAGAGATGGAGGATTATATGCAGTATAGCGCTACACGGTTGCGGCAGAACCTTTACGCCATATTGGACAGCGTGCTCGAAAACGGGCAGAGCATTGAAATTGAGCGAAAGGGCCATATTCTTCGCATTGTCCCTGAAGAGCGGCGTTCTATCTGGGACCGTTTGGAAGAGCGTAAAATAGTCAAAGGCGACCCGGAGGATCTGGTTTCAATGGACTGGACCGATACCTGGTCGGGAGTTGCCGAGCCGTGATTTTTATAGATACCCACATCGTCGTCTGGTTGTATCAAAAAGACAAGAACCGCTTCTCCGATCTTGCCCTACAGCTGTTGGAAAGCGATGATCTGCGCATTTCGCCTGCCGTTGCGCTCGAGATACAATATCTGTTCGAGACAGGACGATTAACCGAGCGCAGCCGGCCGATACTGGCATGGTTGGAGAGAACAATCCAGCTCAAAGAAGATCAAGCCGCTTTCAGCGCCGTAGTAGAAGCGGCTCTGGACGAATCCTGGACGCGAGACCCGTTCGACCGGCTGATTGTCGCTCACGCGAACCTCTATGGCGCGCCGCTTCTATCCAAAAACCGAACTATCAGGGAACGATACCGTCATGCCCGCTGGTGACGCGTATCCAGCCGTACCCTTCCCTCTTCTATTGCACCATCAGGCCGAGTATGCGCTCGGCGAGTTCCCGCAGTTCTCCGCAGCGGGACTCGGCCTCCGCGGCGCGGCCTTCGCCCTTCATCGCGAACAATTCGCCGGCGAGGCGGTGCGAGCGGGAATGCAGTTCCTTGATCGAACAAGCGGCGGCTTCGGACGGGATGTCTTCGGATTCGCGAAGCAGTCCGCAGAGGCGGCAGGTCTCATGGTCGAATAGGGATTGATCTTCGGCCGTTCCGGAGATGCGGCTTTCTACGGCGGAAGCCCATGAGCGGTGCTCGATGGCGGCTATCAGGTACGGAATGCGGTTTTTGGGCAGCTCCTTCAGATTTTTCCATGCAGGAGGGGCCTGCCAGGTTCCCATCCAGCCGGTAAAAGCCGCGGCCGGCATCGGACGGGAGATGGCGTAGCCTTGCGCCAGCTCACATCCCATGCACAACAGAATTTCCCCATGAGCCACGGTTTCCACGCCTTCCGCTATCAGATTCCTGCGGAACGCGGCCGCGAGCGCGACGACTCCGTCGAGAATCGCGATGTCTTCAGGATCGTCCAGAATATCCCTGATGAAGCTCTGATCGATTTTTATCATCCCCGCCGGAAGCTGTTTCAGATAGAGCAGAGACGAGTATCCGGTGCCGAAGTCGTCGAGGGCGAAGCCGACCCCGAGAGAGCGGCAGGTTTCCATCAGCGCGGAGACGATGCCGATATCGTCGAGGGCGCTCGTCTCGAGTATCTCGAGTTCAAGGTCGCCCGGAACGGCGCCGGGGTGGGCGGAGATCAGATCACGAAGCCGCGGCGCGAAATCGGGGTGCTGCAGCTGGAGGGCGCCGACGTTTACGCTGACGGGGATGCGCAAACCCTCCGCGCGCCAGGCTTCTATCTGGCCGAGAGCGGTGTCGATCACCCATTCTCCGAGCTCTATCGATAAGGGATGGTTTTCGATGATGGGAAGAAAATCCGACGGAGGCACAAGGCCGAGTTCCGGATGCTGCCAGCGGATGAGAGCCTCGGCTCCGATCAGCGCACCGGTATGCATGTTGACTTTGGGCTGGTAATACAGAACGAATTCGCGTGCGGCCAGGGCGTTCTGAATCCGCTTGAGGCTTTCATACCGGCCCCGGACGTTCCGGTCGTGTTCGGAGTCGAAGATATGGAACCTGTTTTTGCCCGACTGCTTCGCCTGGTACATCGCCTGGTCCGCCTGCCTGAGCAGCTGGTCGGCGTCGACTTCGTCCCGTTGCGGGAATACCGACACGCCGAGGCTGGCTGATACCCTCAGCGTGATATCGCCGACCGTTACCGGCTGCGCGGCGGCTTCGAGCAGGCGCGTCAGTATCGGAAGGCTCGCGTCTATCCCGTTCAGATCGACGAGAACCGCTACGAACTCGTCTCCTCCGAGCCGGGCGAGGGTGTCTCCCTCGCGAAGGGCCTGGGTCATCCGGGACGCGAGGGCGGCCAGCAGAAGATCGCCGGTTTCGTGGCCGTGCTCGTCGTTGACCGCCTTGAAGCCGTCGAGATCGAGATAGACGATGGCGATGTGCAGAGCCCGGCGCGGAGCCTGAGCCATGGCCTGCGTCATCCGGTCGGACAGCAGAAGCCGGTTCGGCAGCCCGGTAAGGGAATCGAAATGGGCTATTCTTTCCAGCTGGCTCTGGTATTCCTTGAGCGCGGTGATGTCGGAGAATTGCGCGATATAGTTGCCGGTTTCGCCGGAAGGAGAGCGCACGGAGCTGATGGTCAGCAGTTCGCAGAACACCTTTCCGTCCTTGCTTCGGTTCCACACCTCCCCGCTCCAATGTCCCTCTTCCGCAAGGGAACGCCACAGAGCCGCGTAGAATTCAGCGCCGTGGCGGCCCGATTGCAGCATCCGCGGATTTTTTCCGAGCGCTTCCTCGCGGCTGTACCCGGTAATTTCGGTAAACGCCGGGTTGACCTCGACGATGACTGCGTTCGAGTCGGTGATCAGGATGCCTTCGCTCGAATGGGTGAACACATTGGCGGCGAGGCGAAGCTCGTCTTCGGCCTTCGCAAGCTTGCGGTTTACGTCTATCGATTTGAAGATGCGCCCGACGACGGGAGGAAGCCGGTCGATGAGCTCCGTATCCTTGATGAGATAGTCGGCCGCGCCGAGCTTCATGATCGATACCGCCAGCTGTTCGTCGCCCTGGCCGGTCATCATGACGAACGGAAGCTCCGAGCCCGAGTCCTTGAGACGCCTGACCAGGTCTTCGCCGGTCATGTCCGGAAGACGGTAATCGAGAAGCATGAGGGCAGGATTCAGCCGTTCTATCGCGTCGAGGGCGGAGCGTCCGCTGCCGGCGGTTTCTACCAAGTATCCCTTCCGCATCAGGGCGCGCGAGGCAAGCTCGCAGAGGCCCTCGTCGTCGTCGACAATGAGAATCCAGTCGATCCGCGAATCTTTGCCGCTAGTCTCCATTATACCCTCTCAATGGCATCGATTGCTCTTCTTTATCGGTCGCCATGTACGCCGTTCAAGACGGGAACCTGAACGACCATCAAAAAAAGGCCGAGCTGGCGAACCGCGTTCACGAATGAATCGTATTCTACGGGCTTGGTTATATAGTTGCTGCATCCCAGGGCATGGCAGTTTTCAACCTCGCGGGGATCGTCCGTCGTGGTGATCATGACTACCGGCAATTTGCGCAGTTCCGGATGCGTTTTTATCTGCGCGAGCACTTCTGTTCCAGACATCTTCGGCATGCGGATGTCGAGAAGAAGTATATAGGCTTTGCCCGGTTCGCGATGCGCGCCTTCTCCGCGGCGGAACAGAAAATCGGAAATCTCCTGTCCGTCGCTGAAGCGCAGCACCGGATTTACGATTCCGGCCCGGGCAAGATTCTTCTTGATAAGATCGGCATGTCCGTCGTCGTCTTCCGCGATCAGAATTACTACTTCCTGATTCATTGCATTCTCCCCGTGTGCTGTTTTCATTTCACCCTTTGATTAATCGCCTTCGTTCTTGCGCGCCGGAGGCAGGGAAACGATGAAAACGCTTCCCGTGCCGAGCTCCGATTCGGCGCGGATCTCTCCGTACATCCGGCTCAAGGCCTGTCTCGCGATCGTCAGTCCGATGCCCTCGCCTTCAGATGCATCGGGATCGAGCCGGTGGAACAATTCGAAGACGTGCTCAAGATGATTCTGCGCGATTCCGACGCCGTTGTCCTCGACGCTGTATGTTGCCCGGTCTCCGGCGATGGTTCCGCTGATGCGAATTTTCAGCGGCCTGGCGGGATCCCGGTATTTTATGGCGTTGCCGATCAGGTTCGAAAAAACCTGAGTGACCTGCACCGCGTCCGCCCTGCACGGAGGAAGATTTTCCACGGTCAATTCGACGCCCAGATCCGCAATGGTGTAGGAGAAGGTTTCGATCAGCCGCTCCATGCAGCGGTTCATGTCGATATTCTCGAACTGCAGAGAAGCCCTTCCCTGCCGTGAAAGACGAAGCAGCCCTTTCAGAAGCTTATCCATCTGAGCCGCGCTGACCCTGATCCGGTTGATCGAACTTTTCATCTCCGGAAGTCCGGCGCTCAAGGCCTTTTCGAGCCCGTCCGAGCCGGTTTCCAGCGCGGTTTCAATATCTGCGAGGGAATATTCAAGTTCGCGGCTGTAGCCGTCGACGTTTACCAGCGGAGACCTGAGATCGTGCGACGCGACGTATACGATCTGCTCGAGCTCTTTATTCTTCGAGTCTATGATCGCCTGTATCCGCTTGGATTCGGAAATATCGGTCGTGATGGTCGCGAACCGGTTCTTGCCGGGCGAGACCACCGATACGGCGAAATGCTTGTCCATGGGAGGGAAGTACGTCTCGTAGTGGTAGGGTTCGCCGGTAACGGCCACGCGGGCGAACTCTTCCAGGTACGGCGGCGCTCCGGCTCCGTACACTTCTGTCGCGAGCCTGCCGACGGCCCGTTCCTTCTTGATGCCGGTAATGCGGGTGTACGCGTCGTTGCAGCCGATGATGCGATAATCGACCGGGTTGCCGGATTCGTCGAACACGAGCTCATGAAGGACGACCATTTCAGCCATCGACGCAAAAAGCGCGGCCAGCTTGGCTTCGCTCTCTTTGAGGGCTTGTTCGGCGATCTTCCTGCCGACGATTTCCCAGGTGACGTCCGCGAGGAAGGAAACGGTGCGTACGTCTTCGTCGGTGTAGTCGGACGGTTTATTGCCGATTCCGAGAATTGCGACGATCTTTTGATCCTTGATGACCGGAACGACGAGCTCGCGGACAACCGGCGCATGGCCCTCCGGCAATCCCTTCCGGTGCGGAAGCGAGGCGTAATCGTTATGCACGACCGGTTTGCGTTCGCGCACGCAGTCTACCCAAACGCCTGCGCGGTCGACGCCGTAGTGCATCCCATGGCCTTCGGTCCGGCAGAATTCCGCGAGCGTGCGGGTTGACCAGGCCTGCAGAGAAAGAGTCTTCTGGTCCTCTTCGACGAAGTGATAAAAACCTATCGGGCTCGCCGTCAGTTCACTTACTTCGTCGAGGGCCTTCTGCAGCACTTCTTCAAGCGAGTGGTTCAGGGAATACTCGATCAGGAGGATGCGAAGGTGCAGCATTTTCTCCGATCGTTTGCGCTCGGCGATGTCGATGCCGATGCCGGCGAAATACTGTTTTCCGAAAAGGGTCATCGGCGAGGCGGTAAAGTACATCGGGATCTTCGATCCGTCTTTTCTCTGAAGTTCGGCTTCCGCCTCGCCGAAGCCGGTTTCCATCGTCGTTTTGATGCCGGCAAGGACTGCCTGTTGGCTCTGTTCATCGTCCTTATACCAGTCGAGCAGCGTTTTGCCGGCCATTTCTTCCGCCGTATAGCCGGTCATCGCCTCGTGCTTCCGGTTCCATCTGACGATGCGCCCCTCGTAATCGTAGAGATACAATAAGCCGGGAACGCTGTCGAACACTGCGTCGATGAACGCTTTCTCGCGGACGAGATCTTCTTGGGCTCTCTTGCGCGCGGTTATGTCGTGAAAACTGACGAGGCTCGCCCATACCCGGCCGTCGACGTCGCGGATGGGAGCGCCGAATACCTCAAGCCATGTTTCTGTGCCGTCCGGCCGTTCCACGATCATATCGTCTATGTGCGATGACTCACCGTACATTCCCCGGATGATGGGCATTTCTTCCACCGGGTACGGCTCGGCGTTTCCCGGCTTATGTGCGCGGTATACGTCGGAAAGATTGTGCTTCGAGGCGTCGGCCAAAATGC
This sequence comes from Teretinema zuelzerae, assembly GCF_021021555.1. Taxonomy (NCBI): domain Bacteria; kingdom Pseudomonadati; phylum Spirochaetota; class Spirochaetia; order Treponematales; family Treponemataceae; genus Teretinema; species Teretinema zuelzerae. The sequence goes on from NZ_JAINWA010000003.1 coordinate 598,100, forward strand.
CCCGACCCAGAAGGCGCTGAGCCGCCTGGTTGGCGATGATCGGTTTTCCGCTCTCGGCTTCTACCATGAATACGCCGCTGGAAAGGTTGTCGAGGAGCGTATTGAACAATTCCAGCTGGCGGTTCAGCGCGGACTCTCGTTCGCCGGCTCGCCGTTTTGTCCGCACGAATAATGCCAGCATCGCAGCGATCAAAAAGACGCACAGCAAGGCAAGGGCATACAAAAACGCTGTAACGGGAGAACCGTTGAAGCTGTCTATATTCATTGATTAAAGTATAGGGATTTTTTCACGCTTGTCGAACGACATTCGGGGGGGCGAAACTATTTTTTATAGATGATGAGCGAATCTTCGCGCCAGGGATTGCAGCGAGTATCCTTGCCGCGAAGCGGGAAGATACTCGCGGAAAGCCCGGCCGCGCCCTGAAACGGGCGCGGCGGCGTCCTGAACTGTTTGAAGTTATCAGGACGCCGGTTTCAGACTACCAGTCGAGGTTGTCGAGATAGATGGTTTCGCTGGAGGCGGAGGCCGCGTCGTTCTTGATCGCGATGATGCTGACTGCGGCGACCTTGGCGACGTCGAAGCCGTCCTCAGTATAGTCGGATGGATTTCCGAAAGCATAGCTCACGGCAGTCCATTCGTCCTTCACGGCGACAGGATTTTCCTTGCCCTGGGACTGTTTTCCGTTCGAGTCGCGGAGCACGAGCTTGACGGCGGTGAGGGCGCTGGAGGCGGGAATGTTCGCCTTCACCGATACGGTTTTTCCGGTCAGATCAACCGGGGCGGAAACTCCGGCCTTGGCGAGATCGACTTTAAACGAGAACTGGGCGACGTTCGTGCTGTATTGGTTCTGGAGCACGGTGGCGGTTACCTTGAGGCTCGCCGCGCCTGAGCTTACCGTTGCGGAATCGGCGCTGAAGGCCATGTCCGAGACTGCCGCGCCGCCGGTAGAAGCGTCGCCCCAGGTTGCGCGGACGTCGCCGGTTTCGGCGGTGAAGCCGTCCGATGAAAGGGCGGCGATATTCGCGGATTCAAAGTCTACCTTGCCGACCAGCACCGGAGCATCCGGCGTATCAGGGGTTTCCGGTGTTTCAGTTGCGTCGGGTTCCGACGAATTTCCGGTGTCGCAAGCCGCGAACGGCAGGATGAACAGGGCCGCAACTGCAAACAGCACCGCTCCGTTGATGATTTTCTTTTTCATGTATCTCTCCTTCGAAATGTGTGTCCGGGGTTTTCGCCCCGGTTTCCCAGTATAAAAGCGATATCCGGGACCGACAGATTCCCTGGGGAGGGTTTTGACCGGTACTAAAGGTACTGGCCCGAGGAGAGCATGTTCGAGCAATAGGCGAAGAAGTCGCTGAAATCCTTTTCGTAGAGAGTGTTTTTTTTACAGGCGAAGGTAAAATCATGGACGATGGAGAAATCCCGTACGTCGATGCGGGCAAGCGCGCCTGAGCGGATCTCCTGTTCGACGGAAATCTCGTACAAAACGGCAATGCCGCATCCCCTTCGAACCAAATCCTTCGCCGCGCCGATGCTCCCGATTTCGAGACAGCGGCTGAATGATTTCAGGGATAAATTGCGCGAGCCGAGGAAGTCCTCTACGAGCATGCGGCCGCCGCTTCCCTGCTCCCGCGCGATGAAGGTTTCGGAAAGCAGCTCTTCGATCTGCGCGCTCTTCCGCGCGAGAGGATGTTCGGGAGGGCACACGAACGCCATGGGGGACGAACACAGGGTGCGCGCGGTATAGGAATCGCGGTCGAAGCGGCCCTCGACGCAGAGAAAATCAAGGGTACCGCGGTCGAGCTCGCGCAGCAGGGCGTCCGTATTATCGACGGCGAGCGACGCCTGCGAGTCGGGATAATCCGCGAGCCATCGGGCGATGAAGCGGGGCATCAGAAATTCGCCGATCGTCCGGGTCGCGCCGAAGCGCAGGTCCTTTCGGCTCTGGACGGCAAGCATGCGTTCGCGGGTGCGCCGGGCGTCGGCCTCGACGGATTCAGCATAGTCCTTCAGGATGCCGGCGGCCTCAGTGGGCCGCACGGTTCGCCCCTTAACCTCGAACAGTTTCACCCCCAGTTCCGCTTCAAGATGCCTGATATGCTGGGTGACCGCAGGCTGGGTTACGAACAAAGCTTCGGCGCTTCGGGTAAAACTGCGAAGGCGGTACACGGAGAGAAACGTATGAAGCCTGAAATCGATCACTGGAACGCTCCTTTTTTATCATAAATTATTCTTATGGATAGATAATAATATATAAATTGTTATTATGCATACCGCTCGATATACTGCGAAACCATGAAATACATACAAACACGATTCGCGCGCCTTTCGCGCCTCCTTCCGGGGATAGCCCTGTCGTTCGCCGCGGGAATCCCGGCCTGGTTCGCGGGAAAAACCTTTCCCATAATAGGCGGAGCTGTCTTCGCGATCATTGCGGGGATCATCGCCGCTGCCGCACTGCGGCCTCGGGCGGGCAAGCCCGGCATCGGCTTCGTATCGAAGAAATTCCTCCAGTGGTCGATTATTCTTCTTGGTTTCGGCATGAACATCGAAACAGTGGTGCGGGTCGGAAGCGGTTCGCTGATCGTTATGGCGTTTACGCTGAGCGCATCCTTCGCAACCGCCGCTCTATTCCGGAAAATCCTGAAGATTCCGGGAAAACAAGCGGCGCTGATCGGAATCGGGACCTGCATCTGCGGAGGCTCGGCTATAGCGGCGGCGGCTCCGGTAATCGGAGCGGACGAACACGATGTCGCTCAATCCATTTCCACCATTTTTCTGTTCAATATCGCCGCAGTATTCCTTTTTCCCGCCCTGGGGAGGCTCATCGGCTTGAGCGATTTCGGCTTCGGCCTGTGGGCTGGAACGGCGATCAACGACACCTCGTCCGTGGTCGCGGCGGCTTCCGCCTGGAGCGAGGCTGCGGGAACCGGGGAAGCCCTCGAATTCGCCGCCATCGTAAAGCTCACCAGAACGCTGTTGATCATTCCGGTGACCGTAGCTCTTTCGGTCTATATGGGAATACAATCGCGCAAAGGCGGAACGCGGGGGGAATTCAACTTGATGAAGATATTTCCCTGGTTCGTCGTCGGGTTCCTCGCGGCCGCTCTGACCGCTTCGTTTTCCGGCATCGATCCGGCGATTCTGAAGCAGCTCGAGGGCGCCGGCAAATTCATGATCGTCGTCGCGATGGCGGCGATCGGACTTTCCACGGACTTTAAGCGAATCGCGCACAGCGGCTGGAAGCCGATCGCCCTGGGCCTCGCGTGCTGGTTCGCGGTTTCGGCTGTCTCTCTGGCCGTGCAGGGGTGCAGCGGATATCTGTGAACCTGAGGAAAGTCTCATGCCGCGATTTATTTTATTACTATTTCCCTAGCTATTCTGCTCCGTTCTGGTATAATGCAGATATGGTAGCACACACGAAAAAAGAGGCCTGTCGCCGCCTTGCGCTGACGGGTATTTTCACGGCGGCTCTGGGCGTTGCCTCGTTCGCGAGTCCGAACGGGACGGGCGCCGTACCGGAGGGATATATGGATTCAGCAAAACACTACGAAGCGATGCTCGAGCGGTCTTTGATGTCGGCGGGCAACAACGCGCGCATGAAGGCGGCGATCGCGAAGGCGGAACGAGGCGAAGACGTGCATATCGCCTATATCGGCGGTTCCATAACTGAGGGAGGAAACGCGTCCGAACCGGAAAAGTCGTGGGCCTATCTTTCCTTTAAAGCCTTTCGCGACCGGTATGCGCCGGCTTCGCCCAATACAGTCCATTACGTAAACGCGGGAATGTCGGGAACCCCGTCCGCGCTCGGCATGATACGCTACGAACGCGACGTCCTCGAGCGGATCGAGAACGGGCCAGACGTGCTGTTCGTAGAGTTCGCCGTGAACGACGGGGACGACCCCACCCGGGGAGCGGCCTACGAAAGCCTCGTCCTCAAGGCCCTGAAGACCGAAAATCCGCCGGCGGTCGTTCTCATGTTCAGCGTATTCAAGTCGCGCTGGAACCTGCAGGACCGCCTCGCACCGATAGGCAGGCTCTACGGCCTTCCGATGATCAGCATCAAGGACGCCCTGGTACCCGAACTCGAAGCGGGCCGAATAGCGGAGGACCAGTTCTTCGCCGACATCTACCATCCCGGAGACTGGGGGCACGAGCTGATGGCGGCCTGCGTAAGTCGCTACTTCGACAAGCTCGACGCCTCGGCCGCGGACTCAGGGATTCCGCTACCGGACGGCATTGCCGTCGGGGACCGCTTCGCCGGTGTGAAGATGATCGACTCGTCTTCCGTGCCGAAGGGCGTAATAATCGATAGAGGAGCCTTCTCCGCAACCGATGAAAACCTGGGAACCTTCATCTACGACCGGAGCCGCAAAACCTTCCCGGACAACTGGCACAAGGCCGGGGGCGCCGGTAACCAACCCTTCACGATGACCCTCGCATGCAAGAACCTTTTGATCGTGTACAAGAAAGCCTCCGGAGGATCCCCCTTCGGCCTGGCAGAAGTTTCCATAGACGGCGAGTTCTACGATGCGTACGACGGCGTCCCTTCAGGCGGATGGAACAACCCGTGGACCTCGGTGCTCATAGACGAAGAAGCGCCGGCAACGCACACGATCACCGTACGCATGGCCGAGGACTGCGCGGATTCAGCGTTTACGATCCTCGCGTTCGGCTACACGGAAAACTGACGAGTCCCTCCAGGGAAAACAATAGGTAAAAATCCTGATGTACGGCAATCGGTAGTCGGTCAAGAATAGCATGATCGGCATAGCCGACTGATTTTGCGGCGAACGCTTTTGTGCGCTGCAGCCGCGCATACGTTCTCTGGAGGAAAAAATGGGTTTCAGGAAAACGAATCTCTTTCTCGCGCTGACGATCTCCTTGATCGCGGCCTTCTCCGCGTCCGCCGCGGACAAGCCGGTCAAGGTGAATTTCTGGCACATCGGAACGGCCGCTACCGACAAGGGCTACTACCAGGGCGTCGCCGACGCGTTCATGAAGGCGAATCCGAATGTGACGATCGAAATGACGATTCTCGAAAACGAGGCGTTCAAGAGCAAGCTGACGACCGTCATGCAGTCCGGCAATCCTCCGGACATTTTCCACAGCTGGGGCGGCGGCGTTCTCGCCGAGTACGCGAAGGCGGGACTGCTGCGCGACATAACCAAATTCACCAAGGGAACCGCCTGGGGAAAATCGATGGCTCCCGGAGTCTGGGACATTTACGCGTATAATGGAAAGCAGTACGGAGCACCCTTCGACATGGGCGCGATCACCTTCTGGTACAACAAGGATCTGCTCGCCAAGGTCGGCTATACATCATTCCCCGCCGAATGGTCCGACTTCCTCAACCTCGTTAAAAAACTAAAAGCAGCCGGAATCGTTCCGATCGCCCTCGGAGGCGGAGACAAATGGCCTGCCATGCACATGTGGACGTATCTTGCTGCCCGCGTCGGCGGCAAGGAAGTTCTCGTGAACGCTGCTCAGGGCAAGGGAAAGGGTTTCAACGATCCGGCCTTCGTCAAAGCCGGCGAAATGCTTGTGGAGCTCGTCAAGCTCGGCGCCTTCCAGGACGGCTTCCTGGGAGCGACCTATCCTGACGAAGCGGCCCTCGTAGGTAACGGAGTCGCGGCCATGGAACTGATGGGACAGTGGGCGCCGAACGTCCAGGTCGATTCATCGGTGAGCAAGAAGGGCATCGGCGATTCTCTCGCGGCCGCACCTGTTCCCGCTGTCGCCAAAGGCAAGGGAAAGGTTACCGACGTAGTAGGCGGCGGAAACGGAATGGCGGTCGGAAAGAACGCTCCCGACGCGGCAGTAGAATTCCTCAAGTTCCTTACCAATGTGGAGAACAACGCCGAGTATGCGCGTGTTGCGGGAATCATCCCGACCGTTAAGGGCGCGGAAGTCGGAATTCCGTCGAACAACGGAAAGATGGTGAAGCAGATCGTCGACAAGACCGAGTTCTTCCAGCTCTATCTCGACCAGTTCTTCTCACCCGCGGTAGGCGGCGCGGTCAACGACGCGGTGCAGACCATCCTCGCGGGAACCGCTACGCCGGCCCAGGCCTGCAAAGCGATCCAGTCCACCTTCGAAATGGAACAATAAACCTGACGACCCGGGACGAGAGTCCCGGGTTTTTCACTTCATCAACAGGAAACAACCAACATGACAAAGAAACCAAGCAACATTCCGCTTTTAACATTCCTGCTTGCTCCGGCTCTGCTGCTCTTTACCCTGTTCGTCGTCATACCGGTTTTCCAGGCGATGTTCTTCAGTCTCTTCAAATGGAACGGGCTCGGACCTCTCGCCGATTTTCGGGGCTTGAACAATTTCAGGCTTCTCTTTAAAAACGCAGTGTTCCACAAAGCGCTGACGAACAACCTCGTCATCATCGTCGTGTCGCTCGCCGTGGAAATACCGATCGCACTCTACGCGGCTCTCATCATCAGCAGAAAAGATTTCAAGCTCGCCGTTTTTTTCAGAACCTTCTTTTTTCTTCCGTACGTTCTTTCGGAGGTAATCGCGGGCTTGCTGTGGCAATTCATCTATCATCCCCAGTACGGTTTGGTAAAGGCGCTATTCGCCTTCTTCGCTCCCGGAACCGACGCGCCGGCATTGCTCGGCGATCCGCGAACGGTTCTCGGCGCCATCATGGTTGCCGTAATCTGGAAATATTTCGGCTTCCACATGTCCATACTTATAGCCGGGCTGCAGGATATTAACGAAGAAGTAAAGGAAGCGGCAAAAATCGACGGGGCCTCGGAGGGCCAGACGACACGTCTGATCATCCTCCCCCTGCTCAAGCCCACCATTATGATATCCGTCTTTTTTTCAATCATCGGCTCCTTCCAGGTATTCGACGTTATCTGGGCGATGGGCAAGGGAGACCCCGTCAACGCGGCGGAAACAATGGTCACCTATCTCTATAAATTCGGCATTCAGCGTTTCAACATCGGCTACGGAAGCGCGGTCGCGATCACGATATTCGGGATCTGCCTGGCTTTCAGCCTCATGTACAACCGGCTTCTCATGAAAAGCGAGGGGGCGAACTCATGACACTAAAATCGGCTTCCATGCAGCGCGCCGTCCTGCGCCTGGCTCATTACGCGTTTTGTTTTCTTCTTCTGGCCGTCGTGCTGGTGCCGATACACATCGGCGTCTTCGGCGGGTTTAAATCGATGGGCGAGCTCATGACCGATCCGCTCGGATTCCCCTCCCCCTTCGACCCGTCGAAGTATCTGGATCTCTTGACCGGCGCGCAGGGCTCGTTCTGGAGGGCTTTGACCAATTCCCTCGTAATCGCGATGTTCACCGTAGCGCTGACTCTCGCCGTATGCGTCATGGCCGCCTTCGCCCTTGCCCGCATCCAGTTCAGGGGAAACGCGCTGTTCAGGAATTACTTCATGCTGGGGCTCCTCTTTCCGCTTGCGGTCGCCATCCTTCCCCTCTACCTGCAGATACGTAACATGCATCTGCTCGACAAGTATCTGGGGGTCATCCTTCCGCAGACGGCATTCCAGATTCCGATGAGCGTCCTGCTGCTCCGCGGCTTTTTCGTCGGAATACCGAAGGACCTGGAGGACGCCTGCGCGATCGACGGATACGGGCCGCTCGGCTTTTTGACCAAGATGGTGCTGCCGCTGTCGACCCCGATTCTTTCGACGGTTGCTATCCTCGTGCTGGTAGCGAGCTGGAACAATTTTTTCCTCCCGCTCCTGATCTTCAACGCCAACATAAAATTCACCCTTCCCATGGGAGTCATGGAATTCCAGGGCCAGCACGCTTCCGAATGGAACATGATCCTGGCGTATCTGATTCTCGCGATGATTCCCGCCGTCGCCCTCTTCGTCGCCGGCCAGAAATACATCGTGGCAGGGCTCACCGGAGGCGCGGTAAAAGGTTGACGTTTCGCCCGGCTCCGGCGGATTCGTCCCGGAGCCGCCGGCGCGCGGCTTTGCGCAATCGAGCGGATTTTTTCTCCCAACTCGCCGGAATCGTGGTATCATTTCGATCATGCCGCGCTCATCGATTATCATCGTCGACGACCACCCCATCTTTTCCAAAGGGCTTGCACAGCTGCTCGGATCGGAAAACTTGTACGACGTTTCCGGCACGGCTACCGATTGCGCGGGGGCGCTGGCTCTCGTGCGGGATGCGAATCCCGATCTGGCGATAGTCGATTTGAATCTCGGCGACGAGGACGGCATCAACCTCATAAAAGACATTAAGCTCGTCAAGAAAGACATCAAGATACTCGTGCTCTCGATGCATGATGAGCGCTATTACGCGGAACGGGCGCTTCGCCAGGGAGCGCGCGGCTACATCATGAAGGATGAAAACGTCTCCAACGTGCTCGAAGCGATACGAACCATACTCGCCGGAAAAATATGGCTCAGCGCGGCCGGCAGGGAACGCCTTTTCGAATACATGAGCAATTGCGATTCGTCGCAAAACGTTGAAAACCGCTTCGCATCGGTCAACAGCCTCTCGAACAGGCAGCTTCAGATATTCAGAATGATCGGAAAGGGACTGGGGACAGCCGACATCGCGGCGCGGCTGAGTTTAAGCCCGAAGACGGTAGACACCCACAAGGAGCACATAAAGCTCAAACTGCACTGCAACACCTCCCAGGAGCTGCGGCAGCTCGCCATTGAACGGGGCGGGGACTAGAGAGGAAGGCGGATTTCCACGAGAGTCCCGTCCTTTGCGGATGAGCGGAACAGATACTGCGCTCCGATCTGATGTGCGCGGTATTCCATAGATTTGAGCCCGATTCCCACATGGGGTTTTTTCTTCGGCCGGGCGGGAGTGTCTCCGGATATGCCCGTGCCGTTGTCGCGCACGCGAATGGCGAGAGCGCCGTCTTCCAGGCGAACGGAAATATCCACCCGGGTGGCGCGGGCGTGCTTTACGGTATTGTGAACCGCTTCCTGGATTATCCGGTACAGATTTATCTCCTGCGCATTGGCGAGCCTGATATCAGCGCCGGCTTCCCAGGAATACCCGCACGCGCAAAGCGTCTGCTTTTGAACCGAGCGGCACAGGCTCGCGACGGCCTCGTTAAGCCCGAGGCTGTCGAGTTCTACGGGAAATGAATCATGGGCGTACTGGCGGGTGCGGTTGAGCGTTTCGTCTATCATTTCAGAAAGTTCGCCGAGATCGCTTCCGCTGTCGAGGCTTTTGCTGTACATCGAAATGCCGGCAAGCCGCTGGCAGATATCGTCGTGCAGGTCGAGGCTGAACCGAAGCCGCTCCATCTCGCTGATATGGAGAACCTCTGCTTCGACCTCGAGCCTTCTCTTCGCCTCCGCCTTGAGCTTCCGGTTGCTTTCAACCAGATCCTTCGTACGCAGAAGCACCTCGCGCTCGAGCTTCCGAGAGCGTTTTTTTTCGTCTTCCAGAATCATCAAACGCCTTACGGTGTTGGCGATGAAGATGGCCGCGCTGCAGAGGTGGGGGTGCGCATAGTCGTCGATTTCATAAACGATGATGCCGAGTTCGTCCGTGCCGGAGGTAAGATTATGGATGCTGGCTGAAGCGGGAATTTTTTCATTCTCGCGGAAAGTCGAGCTGAAGAATTCGGCGAGCGTCGTTCGTTCCCTCCGGTCGGCAAAGGATTTCTCCTCGTTCCTGAACCGCCGGTAAATCAGTTCTATGTCTCCGTTCGTCGCCGTATCGCTTTGGGGAAACAGCAAAAAGAAAAACGTCTTGACGTCGTTGCTGTTGAGAAAGGCCTGGAGATAGCGCACAAGCTCGTGCATCGAACCGACGGTCGTCAACAGCTGGCCGAACGAACTGACGTTCCGCAGATGCTGTTCGGAGAGAAAACTCTGATACTGCACCCGCGACAACACCGCGTCCGGAACTAGGGCCGCGTCGGGCTCGGGCGAACGGCAGCCGCATGAATTGCGGATGACCGGGACCGAATCGAGTTCGCAGATTTCAGGCGCTTCCTTCTTTTCGATAAGGGCATGAATCGTGCGGACTGCGAGGCGGCCCAGTTCCTCCAGCGGCTGCTGCACGGTGGTCAGGGCCGGAATTTCGAGGCGGGCCTGGGGAATGTCGTCGAAGCCCGTCACCTTGCACGACTTCCACCGGGGATCGGAGGCGCTGCGCAGAACCTTGAGGGCGCCGATCGCCATGCTGTCGTTCGCGGCGACGACGGCGTCGAGGGGCGAATCGGGGTGGGTGGCGATATACTCGCGCATGATGTCGATGGCGTATGATTCCCAGAAGCCGCCGTTCCTGACGACTCCCTCGAGGCCGGGAAATTCCGAAGAGCGATTGCAGAGCGTCTCCCTGAATACCGCCTCGCGGACGCTATTGTCCGGATGGCCGGCCGGTCCGCTGATGAAAAGCAGCTTCCTGCAGCCGTGGAACGCAACCAGGTGATCCATGATTTGTTCCATCGATTTTCTGTTTCGTATGCTGATGGAGGGGATTCCCTCGAGGTTATTGCCGATCGAGATCCAGGGAGTCGAACCGAAATAATTCTTGATCGCCGGTATGTCGATGTCGCTCATTTCGGCGAACAAGGCGGATGTAAGGAGCAAGACTCCGTCTACCGGAAGAAATTTTCCCGGAGAGGATAAGCCGCCCTGCATGCAGAAAAGGTCTATGCCGACCCGGGCGGCTTCGGACCGGATTCCCTTGAAAACGGAGATTTGATATTCCTCGTCCAGATTTTTTAAATACAGGCCGACTCGCATACTACAGGTATATCCCATCTTTCCCGGGGTGTAAACGAAAATAAAGCGGCTAGGGAAAATCCCCTACTCCGCCATCGGGTTTTCTTCGGATATGCAGGGGAACCGAATGAATTTAAAATATAAGCACAGGAGCGCGAATACCATGAACGAGAGTGCGAATGCGGCGAGCGCGACCATCGTCCTGATCGAGGACCATCCCATATTCTGCAAGGGCCTGACGCAGCTGATACACGCGAACAAAGAATTCTCGGTCGTGGGCGAAGCCGCGAATTCTCTCGGCGCGGTCAGACTGGTGGAAGAAAAAAAACCGGATCTCGTTCTCGTGGATCTCAATCTCGGGGACGAAGACGGACTCGAACTGATAAAAAACCTGAAGGCGCTTTTTCCCGACCTTCTGATGCTCGTTCTTTCGATGCACGACGAGCGGAATTATTCTGAACGGGTTCTGCGCGCGGGAGCCCGCGGCTACATCATGAAGGAAGAGGCGGGAGACAGAGTCGTGGAAGCGATTAAAACTGTCCTGGCCGGAAAAATCTGGCTCAGCGAATCCGAACGGGAACGCCTGTTCGACTCGCTTTCCGGCGGAGAAGAGTCGGGGGAGGATCGCGGCGATCAGGATTCGTTAAAAGCGCTTTCGGATCGTCAGCTTCAAATATTCTCTTTGATCGGCAAGGGTCTCGGCACTCTCGAAATAGCCGCTAAACTGGGAATAAGCACGAAAACGGTCGGCACGCACAAAGAACACATTAAAACAAAAATGAACTGCGCGTCGCTGAAAGAATTGCGGCAGCTCGCCGTCAGGTTTACGAACCTGTAAGACGGCCGCCGCATTCAGGTCGTTCGTTCTACTCCCAGACCCGGTACCTTCCGCTCAGGGCCAGAAAGGCGAAAAGATACAGGCAATTATCGTAATACCGCCTGTCGCCGGTTCTCAACGGCTCGTTCCAGAATCTTTCGACCCACTCGGCAGCCAGCGCTTTCACGGGATTCGAATCGCGCAGGGAAAGAGGACCTTCAACCGCGAGGGAAGCCTGGGCGGTGGTAGCAAGAATCGCCACCGGATGAAGCGCGCTCTGATCCAGGGGCGTGCCGTCCACCTCGTAAATTCTGTACGGATTGTCCTTGTTGACTACGCCGAGCGCGTATTGCAAGCGTTCTACGGCAGAGCGCTGCCCTTCGTCTTTTTTGCACCATTCATAGTCGAGGCCGATGTTCGCGGCGGTGCGGTAGGCGTCGCTGTAGAACCAGTCGTGCCGGTCCGCCGTCCAGGGGAGCTTCCTGCTCATGGGAGAGCCGTCGAACTCCGCGTATTCGGCGTTCATTCCGGAAACCGGATGGCAGGCCTTGCTCAGATATTCCCTGCTGGCCACGGCAGCCTGGGCGAAAAATTCACGGTCTTCTTCGTACGCCCATTCGGCGAAGCATTCGTAAAAATGCGGCAGATGATACGACGGATCCGTAAAGTCGCTGCCCGGAACGAACAGAATCTGCTTGTTGCCGAGATTCCACATCGGCGTTCCGAATCTGCCGCCGCTTCCCTTGTGCAGGCACGCGCGCAGGATCTCCTTCGCCTCATGGGAATACGCAAAAACGCCTTCGCCGTCGCCCCATCTATGCGACGCGAAGAACAGGGCCAGGGCGAAGTACTCTTCGCCGTCGGGTGCCGGACCGTCGGAATTGCGCACGCCGTTCGTAGCGCAGGACCAGGCGAAATAGCCTTCGTTAAAGCCCTCTTCCATGAACATGTAGGTTTTCGACCATTTCCAGATTCTGTCGAATTCTTCCTTCATATCCAGCTGGACGCACATCATCATGCCGTAGGACATTCCTTCCGTGCGCGCGTCGTGGTTACCCGTATCTTCCAGATAGCCCATGTCGCACCCCGCTGTGAAATATACTTTGTCCGGACCATAAAAAAATTCGTCGACTATGCATCGTAATCTCTGTTCAATTTCCTTTTCGCTCTTCCCGATCTCCGCGAACACGTTGCGATACCTGCGTTCAGTTTTCATTCCTTCACTCCCCCGATGTTCACGCCGACGACGAAATACCGCTGCATGAACGGATAGATGAATAGTATCGGAGCCGATGCGATTACGGTTATGGCGGCGCGGATGCTTACCGGCGTTACGAGGCTCGACGTTTTCGCCAGGGCCATGGCGCCTACCTCGCCTGAACTCCGCGCCTGCGACTGGCTCGACTGCAGATATTCCATGAGCTTGTATTGCAGCGTGTGCAGGTTGACCTTCGAGGAAGCGTAGATGAGCGTATCGAACCAGGAGTTCCAGGAACCGACAGCCACGAACAGGCCGACCGTCGCGAGCACCGGCATGCTCAGCGGAATGATCATGCTGAAAAAGATTTTCAAGTCCCCGCCGCCGTCCATCCTGACTGACTCGATCACGCTTTCCGGGATGGTTTTCAGGTATGTCCTGATGACCAGAAAGTTGAACGCGTTCACCATGCCGGGAATGACATAGACCCAGAACGAATTGAGAAGGCCGAGATTCTTGATGAGGAAGTAGGTCGGTATGAGGCCTGCGTTGATGTACATGGAAATCACCAGAATCATCGTAAACGGTTTACGAAACATGAAATTCGGCCGGGACAGCACATAGGCTATCATCGCGGTCAAAAACACGTTGACGAACATGTTGATCGACGTTCGCGCGACCGAGACGAAAAACGCATGGAAAATGGTACCGGTGGAAAAAACCATTTTATAGTTCTGAAGGGTGAAGCGCCGCGGATACAGCGTAACGCCGCCCCGCACAGTGTCCACCGCCTCGTTGAAGGAAACGGCCACGGTGTTCCAGAACGGATAGAGCATCAGAACGGAGAAGGCGATCATAAAGGCGGTGTTCAGCGAAGTGAAAATCCGCTCCTCGTAGTGTCTTTTTGACGCGATCATATCAGTCGTTCCTCCCCTGCGCGCTTGGCGAATTCATTCGCGAGGAATATCAGCGAAATATTCACCACATTCTTGAAAAGACCGGCGGCTGTAGCGAGCGAATAATTCGACCGCTGCAGGCCGTACATCAGCACGTATATGTCTATCGTATCGGAAACATCCTGGACGAGACCGTTGCGAAGCAGGTATTGCATTTCGAAACCCGCGTCCAGTATATGTCCGACGCTCATAATCAACAAAATGATAATCGTCGGCTTGATGCTCGGCAGCGTGATGTGCAGCATCTTTTGCCAACGGTTGCATCCGTCTATCTCGGCCGCTTCGTAGAGGGTCGGATCGATGCCCGAGATCGCCGCCAGATAGATGATGGTGTTCCATCCCAATTCCTTCCACACGTAGGTTCCCCCGACGACGCCCCAGAAATAGTTCGGCTCGGACAGCCACAGGATGGGTTCGTCGATCAGCTGAAGATACATGAGAAGATTATTGAGCGCCCCGTCTTCCACGGAGAGCATCGTAGAAACCAAACCGGTTACGATAACCCACGACAGGAAGTGGGGAAGATAGGAAACAGTCTGGACAAGGCGCTTGAAGGAAATATTCTTGAGCTCGTTGAGGAGCAGCGCGAACGCTATCGCGGAAATAAAGCCGAGCGTCGTATTTATCAGGCTCATCATTACCGTGTTCCGCACCGTCTGCAGGAATACGGGATCAGAAAAAAGAAATTTGAACCATCTCAGGCCGACCCATTCCTGGTTCAGGAAGGATTTCGCCGGGCGGAAATTCTGGAAAGCCATAGTCCAGCCCCACAGCGGAACATAAGAAAAAAGGATTACATAAAGAATGATTGGAACCGACATTATCAGCAATTGGCGTTGCGTCCCCGCGGTTTTGATCAGTTTCTGGATTCGTATCGACGGAATAATGTGCTTTTGCATGGGACCTCCGGAGTGTATTCCCGCGATAAGATGCGAGACAGGCTGGCGAAAAAGAAAACCCGTACGGGGAGGAGATTCCCGTACGGGCGGAGATTGGATTACTTGGCGCTCCAGGCGGCAATGCGCTTGGAAACCTGATCCTGCATATAGGCTTCGTAGATTTCGATTCCGTTGGCCTTCATCTGGGCGGCGTATTCAGCCCAGACGCCTTCGAACTCGGCGGGAGAAGCAAGAATAACCTTCGGCAGATACTTGCGCATGGTCTGGTCGCAGCGCTGGAGGGCGATCTGAGCGTCCGATCCGTCGGGAGGATTGGGAAGATTCCAGGTGGGATACCAGATGTCGTTCGGCGGAGGATTCTTGTCCATGAGTTCGGCGTTGCTCGTCACGCCGTACGCGGCCCACAGTTCCTTGTCTTCCGGGCGGGCAAGAGCCTCGCGCTCGGGATAGTAGTTGACCAGGTCGGCCGGATAACCGTCGTTGAACGAACCTTCCCAGGTCGGGAATACGTCGCGAATGAGCAGGGCGCGATTCTGTTCCTGCCAGGTGACATTATCCCAGTTGGCGCGCTGCTCGGGAGTGCGATAGGGTTCGCCCTTGTCGTTGCGCTGCCAGTCCTCGCCTTCGATGCCCCATTCGATGGTGCGCTGAACTTCTTCGCTCATCAGGTCGTTCAGGAATTGCACGATGCGGACGGGATCCTTCGCCTTGACGCTGATGCCGACTCCGCGTCCGAGATTGGGCACGGGCACGTCGCGGTAGCGGGGCTTGATGTTTTCGTCGAATACGATCGGAAGCGGAGCCATGGTCCGGTTGTATTCGCCGGAATCGCGGAGGGCGTCGTCGGCTGTCTGGAACTGCCAGCGCTGGTCATGAATGCCGAGCACGCGGCCGGAAGCGATCTTCGCCAGATACTGGTCGTAGTTGTCGGTGAAGGACGCCTTGTCGACGAAGCCCAGGGCGTTCAGTTCGTTGAGCTTCTTGAACCAGCGCTTGGACATGTCCTGTGTAAAGAAAGTCTTGTACGCATGGGTCTTGGGATCCACGACGCCGTTTCCGTCGTTCGGATTTCCGGCGAGGAAGTTCGGCGGGTTCCACATGCAGAACGCGTGCCAGTCGTAGGTCAGAATGGTAAAGGGGATGGTTTTCTGTCCGTTGATGGTCGGATGCTTTTTCGCGTAGTCGATGATCAGATCGAAGTACTGATCCATCGTCTTGATCTTCGGGTATCCGGCTTCCTTCAGAATTTCCTTCTGGATCCACATGGCGGATGCGCCGTAGTACGGGCTTTGATCCTTGTTCCGGGTGATTCCCCAGTTCGTCAGATAGTAGATGTGGCCGTCGGGAGAGCGAAGCTTTTCCCATTGATCGCCGAAATGAGCCTTCACGTTCGGAGCGTATTTCTCAACCAGATCCTCGAGGGGGATCAGGGCGCCGGCATCGATGAACTGGGTTTCGTTGATCTGTATCAGGTCGGGATAATCGCCGCCGGCGATCATGACGCCGCGCTTCTGCGCGATTTCTCCGACGAGGATGTCCCACTCGAAGGTAACGCCGAGTTTCTCCTGCAGATACTTATACACCTTATTGTCGGCGTTCGGCTGCTGCCGCGCGGCCTCGGTGAATACCGTCAGCGTGATCGGCTTCTTCTCGCCCGCCGCGGCTGAATCGGCTTTTTTCGCGCAGGAAACGCTTGCCAACGCCAATACGGCGGTTACGCACAGGAGCGTCTTTTGCAATGTTCTTTTCATTTCATCCTCCTTAAAAAACTCAAAAAATCCGTGTATCGGAACAAGGGCTATTTTACGATCGAATATTTCCGCTTCATATCGGATATTTTACCTATCCTTGATTTTTTCCAACACCTGCGCGTTTTTAGCCGTAGTATATGTATATGGAAACGATGAGGAACGCTTTGCGCATGCGTGTACGGCGTTTTTCGGCGAAGGCGGCAAAGCCCTCGCCTATCGACAGTAAACAACCGGCAAGGCCGGAAAAGGAGTTTTATATGGGAAAGAAAATCATCGCATCATGGATCATCGGATGCGCGGGCATCGCCTTCCTCGTCGTCATGGCAGGCGGCGCCGGAAAAATACCGGCCTTCATCGATTTGCCAGGCTTCATGATCGCGGCGCTGCTGCCGTTCGCAACTGCGCTCGCCTTGTTCGGTACGGGAAAAACGGGAACGGCGTTCTCTGCTCCCTTTAAGCAAGCTGCGCTCAAAAGCGAACTGGAAACCTCCGCGGCGTTCTTTAAAACACTCATGGGTTTCATCGCCGCGTATTCTACGCTCGCCTTTACCGTCGGCTTCGTCATGATCATGATTTACGCGGCGGACGGCGCGAGCACGGGACAGATCGGTGTAAACCTCGCGATCGCCATTCTCAGCTTTTTCTATGCGTCTGTTTGCGCGATTATCGTCGTGCTGCCCCTCTCGGCCGCCGCGCGGATACGGCTCAGCGAATGCAGAGCCGAGGAAGCCGGCGCATGAGCGGAATCACGGATTTGGAAACCCTGCTCGCCTCCCTCGATCCGGTGCTCTGCCCGGCTCGCTACGCCTTCCGTTCATGCGGAAAGGAGGAAGCGTCCGCTTTGATGGCCGCGGATGGAAACGATGAAGAGCCGTTCGCCTTCATCCGCGAGGAGGAAGGCTGGACAGTCATTCTGCCGCTCGGAGAAAATCATCCTGCGGCTGAAGCCGACTCCGCTTCCGCCGCCGCGATGAAGCGAATCACGCTCAACGTCCACTCGAGCCTCGAAGCGGTTGGACTGACGGCCCATGTCTCGCGGGTTCTCGCCGGGCGGAACATCAGCGCGAACGTGGTCGCGGGATTTTACCACGACCACATATTCGTGCCGGAAGACCGCGCCGAAGAAGCGCTCGCGGCGCTTACAACCTAGCCATCATGTCGTGGAGGCCGCCGCCGTTTTCTACGTTGGTAAAACCCATCTGCGCGAGAACGCGGCGCGCGTAGGCGGAGCGGGCCCCGGAAGCGCAGTAGACGATCACTTCCCTGTCCTTCGCGCCGATCAAGTCTTCCGCCTTGTAGGGAAGATCGTCAAGCGGCAAACTGGTTGCGCCGGGAACGGCGCCCATGCTGAATTCCTCCCAGGTGCGCACATCGAGAATAAGAGGGCCCTCGGAAGAAACCTCTCCGGCGTCGCCCGAGCCGTCTTCGCTTCCGGCCGCTTCCGAGCGTTCGTCTTCCACGCTTTTTTTCTCGACCGGAAAGAGTCCTGCTCCGAGCCGGGCGAACGGCAAAGCCCTCGCATGGCGCTCAAGAGAAATATATCCGCCAGAAAGATTGAATACCCGGTCGAATCCCGCGGCCTTGAGCATCCGCAGCGACACATGGCCCTTCTGGCCGTCCTCGCTGATCAGGAGGATGGGATGGTCTTTCGGCAGCTGATCGTAGTTCTCCCGCAAAATGTTCTGGCTCAGATTGTTCGAGCCTTCGAGATGCGCCTTGCGGAACGATAGAGGATCGCGGAGATCGATGACCAGCGGCTCGTTTTCGATCACGAAGGATTCAAGATTCTGAGCCAGCACGGACGGGCTGAATCCGCTGCGATGGTTTTCGCCGGCGAAAGCCGCCATGTGAACCGGGCCGTTGGGACTATTGAACGGAGGAGCGTAGGCAAGATCGAGTTCTTCCAGATCGGAAAGAGCAAGGCCTCCGGCGATCGCCGTCGCGAGCACGTCTATCCGCTTATCCACGCCGACCCGGCCCGCCGCCTGTGCGCCGAGAATTTTTCCGGATTCTTTTTCGAACACCAGCATCAAGCTCACCTTGGAGGATCCCGGATAATACGAGGTGTGGCTTGCCTTATGGACAACCACGGCGTCTGCGTCGAAACCGGCGTCGCGCGCCTGCTTCAGATTAAGGCCCGTGGAACCGGCGACCGCGCCGAAAAGCTTCACAACGGACGTACCGCTCGCGCCTTTATAGCGCTTGTTTCCGCCGACCGCGTTCTCTCCCGCTATCCGTCCCTGTCGATTCGCGGGGCCGGCGAGCGGAATGCGCGTCTTTCGCCCGTTCACGCGATTTTCTATTTCAACCATATCGCCGGCGGCGTAGATATTCTCGTCGCTGGTTTGCAGGCGGTCGTCCACCAGAAGGCCTCCGGCCGTTCCGATCGCGAGCCCCGCGTCCTGAGCCAGCTTGAGGGTCGGACGAACTCCGACCGAAAGCAGCACCATATCGGCGGGGAGAATGCTTCCGTCGCTGATCTTCACACCGTTTTTTTCAATCGCCTGCAAGCCCTTTCCCAGATGCAATGTCACCCCGTAATCGAGGAGCTCCTTCTCCAGAAAGCCCGCCATCTCCGCTTCAAGGAGGGGCATTATCTGAGGGGCCATCTCGACAAGCTGCACCTGCATGCCCCGTTTTGCCAGGGCCTCCACCATTTCAAGGCCGATAAAGCCGCCGCCTACGACGACCGCCGTGCGGGGAGAGTTTTCCTTGATGAAGGAATTGATTTTATCCATATCGTCGAGGGTCCACAGCTGAAACACGTTTTTCCTGTCCACCCCGGGCAGCGGCGGAACAATGGGGTTTCCGCCCTGGGCCAAAATGAGCGCGTCGTATTTGAAAGTCAGTTTCTTTCCGTTCTTTTTATTGACCGCGCTTACCGATTTCGCCGCGCGGTCTATCGCGGACACTTCCGTCGCGGTATGCACGTTCACGCGATACTGATCGTGAAACGTCTCGGGGCTTGCGAGAATCAGATCGGAACGGTTTTTCACGTCGCCGCCGATAAAATACGGCAGCCCGCAGTTGGCGAAGGAAACATCGTCCCCTGCTTCCAAAAGGGTTATATCCGCTTCGCCGTCGAGCCTTCTGGCCCGGGCCGCGGCAGTCGCTCCCGCCGCCACGCCGCCGATGATCAAAATCCGTTTCATGGTGCATCTCCTCTCAATACGTACATCATACGGAATCATGCGGGGCGCTTCAGTGATAAAGTCACCGCAAAGCGGCGCGCTCTTATTGTTTACGCAAACCGCTTCATGATAAACTGCCGGGCATACACAACCCGGCAGAGAGGTAAAAATAATGGCTGTTTCAATACGCGACATCGCGAAAAAAGCAAACGTATCCGCCGCGACGGTATCGCTCGTGCTCAACGACTGCGCAGGAGTCTCGGACGCCACGCGCAAACGCATAAAGGAACTGATCGCGGAGTCAGGCTACGTGCCCAACGCCCGCGCGCGATCCTTCTCCGTCGGCAGGGCCGGCGTCGTCGCCCTCATCACCCCGCCCTGGCAAGCCGCCCTCTCCGACCCCTATTACACCGAAATGATCCGCGGGGCCCTGGAAGCAGTCCGCGAACGCGACCAGCAGCTCATCCTAGAAATCTGCGACCGCCGCTTCACCGAACACAAACTCTGGAAAAGCCTCTTCGACTCGAAAAAAATAGACGGCATGCTCATCGCCACGCCCTACCTCGACCAGGACTATCTTCCGGAACTCTATCGCCTGGGCTACCCCGCCCTCCTCATAAACGGCGAACGCCCCGATCTTCCCCTCATGCCCTGCATCGGCTACGACGACTTCCTCTGCGGCGTGGAGGCAACGAATTTGCTGCTCCAGCTCGGCCATACCCGCATCGCGCACATATCGGGACCGGCGAACCAGGCTTCCGCCATATACCGGGTGAAAGGGTACCGGCGGGCGCTCGACAACGCCGGCGTCTCGATTCCCGAATCCTACATCGCCGACGGAAACTACATGCCCCTGGAAGCCAAGGCGGCCCTCATCCCCCTCCTCGAACTTCCCGCCCACCAACGCCCCACCGCCTTCTTCTGCGCGAACGACACCATGGCGGCTTCGGTCGTCACGGCGCTGCAGGAAAGAGGATTCCGCGTTCCGGACGACTTCTCCGTAATCGGCGTGGACGACAACCGCGTCGCCCGCGAAATCAAGCCCGAACTCACCACCTTCCGCCAGGACATCTACAGCCTCTCGCACAAAGCCACCAACATCCTGCTGGACGCCATCGCCTCCAAGGACCCGACCATCCAATCCACCCGACTCCCCATGGAACTCGTCCAACGTAAATCCTGCGCGAGAAACAGGTAAAAAGTTTTCAAGGACTCAAGGCCGAGGCAGAACAGGCCCCGGCCGGCGCGGGCGGGAAGGCCGGAGCCCCCGGCACGGAGGTCCCTGCAGGGGCGTATCGTTTCGTAATTTTTTCTTCTCAAAACCCGTAAAGCGGGTTACTCTACATTGATTGAATCCGGAAACAAACTTCGCTTCAAGGAGACACAAATGGGCAATCGATTGCAGAGGGCGGGACTGCTCGCGTTATTCATCGCGGCTCTCGCGGCGCCCGCGGCCGCTGAATCGCAGACTATTCAAGTTCCTCCGGGGAAACCCGGCGAACTCGCGTACATCCCCTATCCGGTTACTATAACCGTCGACGGAAACACCTCGGAGTGGGCAGGAATTCCCGCGTACACCGTCGATACAGGCCCCTACGTTTCCGGCGATACAACGGATAACGGACAGTTCGTCTGGTCCATCTGCGCCGATATGCGGAATATCTACATCCGCATGGAAATGCCGGACAAGAAAATCATTGCAGGCAGGCACGGACAGAACTTCTGGAACGAGGATTCTTTCGAATTTTACTTCAACCTCTCCGGAGATCTGGACGCCGCGGCCTACGGCCAGGGAATCGTGCAGGCGAACATCAACGCGACGAATATCGGCAAGGACGATCCGACCGGACTTTCCCTCACCGGAGTCCGCTTCATCGAGGAGGGCTACGATGTATCGGGCTACGCGTTCAAAACGGACTCGGGCTGGGGAGTGGAACTGGCAATGAAACTCGACAACAATCTCGCTCCCTACCATGGATTCACCATCGGCATGCAGTTTCAGGCGAACGGCGCGACGGCTAAAGACCGCGACTCGAAGCTGATCTGGTCGATCTACGATACGGGCGACAACTCCTGGAAAAATCCGAAGCTCTTCGGGACCGGGGTGTTTTATAAACTCGGAAGCGCCGACATTCCCGAACCCTCGCGGAAAAACCTTCCCAAAATCGTCGCGAGAAAGAACCAACCGCTGGACAAGCTCCCGAAAGTGCGGGTCAACCAGCTCGGATACCTCCCCAAGGCGGCCAAGTGGGCAGCGGCGGTCATCGACGCGGCCGAGCCGGTCGACTGGGAGCTCGTCGACTCGAACGGCAAGATCGCCGCGAGCGGCAAAACGATTCCGCTCGGAATCGAC
This sequence comes from Teretinema zuelzerae, assembly GCF_021021555.1. Taxonomy (NCBI): domain Bacteria; kingdom Pseudomonadati; phylum Spirochaetota; class Spirochaetia; order Treponematales; family Treponemataceae; genus Teretinema; species Teretinema zuelzerae. Next base: position 619,900 of record NZ_JAINWA010000003.1, read on the forward strand.
TTGAGCTCGAACGACCCCCTGCATAGAATCGACTTCTCCGCCTTCAAAAAAGAAGGAACCGGCTACGTGCTCAAGGCAGCGGGAGCGGAGAGCTTCCCCTTCGACATCGCGGCGGATCTCTATCACGGCCTTTCCAAAGACGCGATGCGCTATTTCTATCTCAACCGTTCGGGAATCGCCCTGGACGAATCCCTTGCCGGAGAGTGGGCCCACGGGCCCTGGTACGCCTCGGACGCGGAAACCAGGCCGTTCTCTGGGAAGGACTCGTTCGGAGTCGAATGGCCGGAGCGCGGCTATGTTTTGAACGCCTCCAGGGGATGGTTCGACGCGGGAGACTACGGCAAGTACGTCGTGAACGGCGGAATCTCGGTCTGGACCCTTCTCAATATCTACGAACGCAATCCGAGTCAGTTCCCCGACGGATCGCTCGGAATTCCCGAGGCGGGAAACAAGATCCCGGACATCCTCGACGAAGCCCGATTCGAGATGGACTTCATGCTCGGCATGCAGGTTCCCGAAGGCTATGATCAGGCGGGAATGGCGCACCACAAGCTCCATGAACCGGTGTGGTCGCCGATGCCGCACCGGCCGGCCGAACGGACGGACGACCGCTTCGCGTTCGCTCCCTCTACCGCGGCGACTCTCAACCTGGCCGCGAGCGCGGCGCAGATGGCCCGCCTGATTAAACCCTTCGACGACGCCTATTCCGCGCGGTGCCTCGCCGCGGCAGAACGCGCCTGGAAGGCCGCGAAGGAAAACCCCGAGTTCAAATACGGCCGCATTCCGGGAAACGGCGGCGGCAACTACGACGACTTCAATCTTGAAGACGAATACTACTGGGCGGCCGCCGAGCTGTTCATTACAACGGGAAGCGCCGTCTACAAGGACGAAATCGCGAAGGCTCTCGGAAGCGACAAGATTCTCGCCGCTCCGATCGGTCCGAACGGACCGATGTACTGGGGCGGAGTCTCGACGCTCGGACACCTCTCGCTCGCCCTCAACGGCGATGCAATCGGCGAAGCGGAACGGGCAACAATCGGTTCGTTGATTATTAACGGAGCCGATCGGTATCTCGGACAAATCAGGGACGAAGGATACCTCGTTCCAATGTTCGAATACGAATGGGGCTCGTCTTCCAGCGTGCTTAATAAAATGATTCTCATGGCCTACGCCTACGACGCGACGGGGACGAAAGAGTATCTCGACGGATTCGCGATATCGATGGATTATCTTCTGGGGCGCAACGCCCTCTGCAAGAGCTTCGTCGCCGGCTACGGCAAAAATCCCGTCCATTATCCCCATCACCGCTTCTGGGCGGACGATCCGGACTCAGGCTATCCGCCGCCCCCTCCGGGAGCGCTTTCAGGCGGTCCCAACGAAAAGGCCAACGACGACGCGACGTCCTTCATGGTCGCTAAAGTTGCACGATCCAAGCGCTACGCGGACGACATCCGATCCTTTTCGACCAACGAGGTCGCCATCAACTGGAACGCCCCGCTCGCCTGGGCCGCTTCCTATCTGGACGAACAATACAATCCGGCCTCCGGCATCAAACCTGCCGGCAAGAAAACCGCATTCCCGGCAGCCGGGGCGATCATCGGAATAATCGGAGCGCTTGCCGCGATCCTTCTCGCAGCCGCCGCCGTCGTTATAAAAAGAAAAAAATGATTGAAAGCCCGGCGCCGTTATAGCGTCGGGCGTATCTCTGCGAATTTCTGATTCTACTGAGTTTATACCCTGAATTTAGACGAGTACACGAAAATTTCCTGGCGGTTGTGGGCCAGCTGGACGCACTGCAGATTTTCGAAGCCGATCTGGCCGAGGCGCTTGAGAAAGAACGGGATATCGGAAGCGTATTTCCAGTCGTTCAGCTTCAGGGTCAAAAATCCGCGGCGGACGGCGAGTTTTTTTCCGTGAATATCGCGGAGCAGGCCGATCACGTGGGAAAGCTCGCCGAGCGCGTCCTTCGGGGGAATGCTCATGTCCATCACGATCCAGTCGGGATTAACGCCGGAAAGATCCGAAGCCTCGGCGTAGCGCGCGGGTTTACGGACGTGGCGGAAGCCCTTGCGCGCCGCGACCGATTCCGCCATGAACTGGGGATCTATCCCGATTACGCTGAAACCGCGGTCCAGAAGAGCAGTCGTCGCGCCGCCGGGCGCGCAGCCTATCTCCAGGGCCTGCCATCCGCTCTGTACGACGGGATTGAAACGGAGAAGCGCTTCTTCGATCTTGAACCAGGCGCGCGAAGGCGAATGGGCCGGCAATTCAAGGGGCGGAATGTTTCCCGGAAAGGGCGAGAGACGGGCCGAATGCAGGTGGCGCCCCAAAAACACATGAAAATCGTCTATCCATATCAGATCGTAGACCCGGTCGCCGGGCGCAAGAGGTGCCGAAGGCGGAAGCTTGCAGCGGGACGCGAGAAAGGCTGAGACTTCCGCAATGGACCGGATTTTCTCGTCAACGGCGTATCCCTCGATTTCGTCTCCCGGAACGAAGCGGTCGCGGTCGAACGCGTGCACGGCAGCTCCTTCGGGAACGCGTGCGAGCAGGGCGGAGAGGGCGGCAGGGTAGCGAGTTTGATCGACCGCTTCCCCCCACAGCCGGGCAAACACCGGCGCCGGCAGGACGAGGGCAGGAGATTCGGCCGCGGAGTCGGAAAGCTCCTCCTTAAAGGTAACGAAGCCCGGCCGGGAAAAGGCGAAGCGGAGGGAAGGATGAACTGAAAGAACCTCTGCTTTCAAAGCCTTCTCGGCTCCGATCTGGCAGGTGGAAAAATAAAAACGTGAATTCATAGCGCGACTATACTCCACTCCGTGGTATCATTACCAGCATGAAAACACTCGACGCGCTTCTCAAAATCGGTTCTTCAAAAAAAATCGGATCCTCCGCGATACCGGAGTGTCTCCCCTTCTCCATCGATCCGCCGGGAGCGACCGAAGCAGTCCTCCTCCTCCACGGCTTCACCGGAAACCCCGCAGAGCTGCGGGCGATCGGAAACGCCCTCGCGGACGCCGGATACGCTGTACACGCGCCCCGGTATCCGGGCCACGGCTCGAACCGCGCGGACTTCCTCGGGACCAAGGCCGCCGACTGGGTGCGCCGCGCCTTCGACGCCAGAATGGAACTCGGAGCGAAGTATAAAACGGTGCATGTCGCGGGCCACTCGATGGGCGGGGTCATCGCCTCGGTCGTCGCCTCCGCCTTTGAAACGCCGCGGCTCATCCTGTTGGCGCCGGCCTTCGTGCTCGGCATCAAGGGAACGAAACTCACCCCATTCATCGCGCCCTTTAAAAAGGTGGGAATTCAAAACCGCCCGCCGTCGCCTGCGGACAAGGATCATCCCGTCCGCTCGGTTCTCCACCGCGAATACTGGATGGACGACATGATCGGCCCGAGCGCGGAACTTCTGGAACTGTCGAAAAAAGCGAAAAAAAATCTTGAACGCATCGAATCGAAGGTGCTCGCTATTCTCGGCTCGAACGACGCGACGGTGCCCCTGCCCGTACAGGACGTGCTCAAGGATAAGCTGATTTCAGCCGCATCGCTCGACATCAAAGTGATCGAAGGAGCCGGCCACCTCTTCCCCTTCGACGAAAGCGCCGCCGAAACGGCTTCCATCGCGGTCAAGTGGCTAAAGAGCTGATGAGTCTTTAAAATCGAGGCAGGGAGCCGGACGGAGGGCGAAAGGGCTCCGCGCGGAGCCCCCGCGTTCGAAAGAAATATCAGGGGTCGATCTTCGTTCCGGCGAACAGGGCTTCCACCGCGGCAAGGTAGGCCTCGGGCGTTTTCGCCTTGAGGATTCCCGGAGGAGCCGCGCCTCCGCGGGGCGCTCCCGAATAGCCGAAGGAGTGGCCCAGATAGCTCCAGATTTCCTTCATTTTGTCCAAGAGGTGTCCCGGGCCGTAGAGATCGCGCCGATACCTGGCGTAGAGCCCTTCGTGATAGGCGCGGAGCTTGGCGAGCTCGTCCTTCGGGCGGGAGCCCGTTTTTATCTGCTCGGGTAAAAATGGATCCATGAGCGCCCCGCGTCCGATCATCCACGAATCTATTGAAGGAAAACGAGAGCGGAGAGACAGAAATCGTTCGTAGTCGAAAATGTCGCCGTTGTAGACGGTTTCGTGCGCGCACAGCTCCAGAGCCTCCGCGAAGCCGTCGAGGTCCACCGTTCCGCGGTACATCTGCTTACCGACCCGCGGATGAACGATGACGCGGGAAAGCGGGTAGTCGTTCAGCACCGGAAAGAGGGCTCTCATGTCGCGCTTGTCCTCGAGTCCGAGCCTGATTTTCACCGAAAGCTTGAACGTCCCTGCGGAACACAGCACGTCCAGGATTGAACGAACAGCGGAGGGATCGGCAAGCAAACCCGAACCCCTGCCCTTCTTGGCGACCATCGAGTAGGGGCAGCCCATGTTGAGGTTGATCTCGTCGTAGCCGAGCTCGACGATGCGCGCGGCGCATTCAAGGAGGGCGTCCCGGGAGCCGGCGAGTATCTGTGGCTCGACTGGAACGCCGGACTGGGCGTCCGGCGCGATGTCCCGGAAATGCTTCGCCTCCGGGCGCGAAGCCGCGGCGGCCGGAATAAAGGGCGCGATCGCCCGGTCGAAACCCGTAAAATGCGAAAACCATTCGTTCCGCACGGTTTTGTTCGTAACCCCGTGAAGGGGAGCTAAATACAATGTCATACGAAAAATGAGTGTATACTAATTGCATGAGTATGACGATAGAACAAAACATTCAGGATTTTCTGCGCGGAGAGGGAAACAACTCAGGTCTCGCGGACGGGTTGTTGATCGAAGAACGGATCTATCACGGACCGCTCATCCTGAACGCCGATCGGCTGGAGCGATGCACGGGGCCGGAGCCGCACATGCGGTATCGGACGGACGCGGAAAACTTTGAAAGGCGGGTCGCGGGAATCATGGACCGCGTGCGGAACGGGGGGAACCTCTTTCCGCTTTTGGTCAATTACGAGCGCGGCCGCTTCACGATCAACGACGGGAATCACCGGCTCGAGGCCTATGCGCGGATGGGAATACAAAAAATCGAGGCGATAGTCTGGATCACCGCCTCGGACGAAGCCTCCCGTTCCGCCTGGGAAGCGGAGACCGCAGCCTTTCTGTGAAGGCGTTCACACGTGAGCTTCACACTCCGGACGGGTTGCGGGGACTATGCTTTAGGCAAGAGAAGGACGATCCTGTATGAAGGATCGCCCTTCCCGAAGGAGCGGCTATGAAAACCATGATTGATTCGATCGATGGAGAGCTCTGCCTCGAGGCAGGCTCGGGATGGATGAGCAGGTTCGAAGCGTCTCAGCTTGCATCGGGCGACGTGGTGCTGTGCGACAATCTCGCCGGACAGGCGATGACGCTCAGCTTCAACGGGTCTTTTTTCGCCCAGGCGGATCTGGTGATTGCAGATCTGGCGGTAGCTGATCCGGCGGCGGCTGATCCGGCGGTAGCTGATCCGGCGGCGGCTGATCCGGCGGTAGCTGATCCGGCGGCGGAACCCGGCGGAAGCCGAAACGCGAATAAAAAGGCGGTGTGCGCCGCGCGCATCAGAAGCTTGACGCCGAACGCTTGGAGCGCGCCGGTTCCCGACCGCGGAAGCGAGGCCTGCGAACTTGTGCCGTTTACGATACGGCTCGCCTGCGCGCGCTACGCGCTGAAAAGCCTCGAGGGCTCAGGAGAGGCGACACTGGTGCACATGAACACGGCGTACACGGAAGAAGGAAACGCGCGGCTCTATATTGCCGGCTTTCCGGCTGCCCGGGGAACGCTGGTCGTGAGGGATGAAAACTGGGGAATCAGGATAGACGAAGCCGAAGGAAGTCTCGCGGCGGGAAGCGAAATCCGGACGACCTCGGCCTATCTCCGCGCCGGAGGCGAGGCGCAAAAGGCGAAAACCTACGACGCCCGCAGGCCCGACTTCGTGACCAAGCCGATGCTGGATCTGTTTTCTGCTGTCCACGAGGAATTCGCGCGGTCGCTCCGGGCGGTGTACCCGGCGGCGAAATCAGTCCGGCTGGTCTCGACCGACCAGCTCGCCTTTTACGAATGGGTTGAACCGAAATCCGGCGCAGAACAGGCGGTCAGCATGCTTTCGATGCGCCCGACCGGCCGGACGGCTCAAAACGAGGCGGCAGGAGAGCTTCCCGCGAAACTCTGCGTGAATCCCGAAATTCGTGCGATTTCGCGCGATACGGGCGATTGCGCGGACTGCGGGCCGGAAGCGGCGCTTCCGCTGTTCGACGACGCCTTCGAAGCCGATTACCGCGCCTGGTGGCGGAACCGCTCGCCGGGAGAAGACGGCTGCTTCTGCCTCTTGAGCTCAGGTCACGCGCTCGCGCGGATCTTCCCGGACGCCGAGGACCGCCAGCAGTTCGCCGCCTGCCTGCGCAACGGCTGGAAGAGATGCCTCGACGCGCGCTTCGCGGAACTCCGGGAATTCCCGGCCGCCGGCGCGTCAAACAATGAGGGAAAAAGCGCGACAGACAAATCGGCCGCCGGCGCGACAGACAAGTCGACCGCCGGCGCGATAGACAAGTCGACCGCCGGCGCGCCTGGATGGAAAAAAGAAGACCTCTACGAAGTTCTCGATGCATGGGCGATGATTCTGACGGCGGTATTCGCCGTGGCGACAGATACCGGGGAGGAAACGTTCGAGCTGGCCTATCCGCTTTCCGCCCTCCAGTCTCTGTGCCCGCGGTTCAGGGCTTAGCAGTGGAGCGGTTCATGACGGACGGCGAAATTCTGGAGCTCGCTGCTTCGCTGTACGGCGAAGCGGTGCCGGGAAAAGAACTCCTGCGCTGCGGAACGCCCAAGACGCACCGGGCGGGGCGCGTGCTCGCCTGCCAGGGCGACGAGGCGACTGAAGCCCACCTTGTGCTCGCCGGCAGGTTCTTCTGCCGGAAATACCGCACGGACGACAGCCTCATCCCCCTGCCGGCGCTCGAGCGGGGCGCCTGGTGCGGAGCCGCGGAATGCGCGGACGGAGGAGCCTACCTCTACGAAGCGATCGCGGCGGAGGAAAGCGTGACGCTCTGTTTCGCGCGGCCCAACTTCGCCCTCTTGCGGCGGAGATGCCCGCTCTTTGATTCTGTCGCGTTGATTCCGTCCCTTTCGCAGGAGCTCAGGCGCCTGCATTCCCGCCTCGCGGACTCAAGCCCTCTCGACCGCCTTGTGAGCTACCTGTTAGCCCAGCGGCGGAGCATCGGAGGCGTGGAAAAGCAGCGGGTTTCGATTACGCAGGCGGAGCTCGGGGCTGCTATCGGCTGCACCCGGGAGACGGTAAACAAGTACCTGGGGCTGCTCGCCGGGCGGGGACTGATCGAACTGGAGCGGAGCTCCGTCGTCGTGCCGAGCTGGGAAAAACTGGCGGATTACCAGTAGAAAAGTGGAAGAGCTTTCTTTCTTCGGGCCAGGGATAGAAGCAGAGACCCCGCAGCGCGGTAGTTCCGCGCGAGGAGTCGCCGCGGATAGCCCGGCGACGAAGGGCCGATGCGGCTGCGCGGAGCGCAGGCGCGGCGGAACTTCGGCGGGACCCCTGATCTTGATGGTATATTATTTGGTGCGGGCGATTTTGCGGCGTTCGACTTCGCTCAACACGATTTTTCGCACGCGCACCGATTTGGGAGTGACTTCGACCATTTCGTCCTCGTGGAGGAGGAGAATCGCGCGCTCGAGGGTCATCGGCTGGATGGGCGTGAGGGTCAGGGCTTCGTCCTTGGTGGTGGAGCGCATGTTGGAGAGCTTTTTTTCCTTTGCGGGATTGACCACCAGGTCGAATTGCAGATTGTGCTGGCCGATGACCATGCCTTCGTATATGGGTTCGCCGGCTACGATGAAGAGCTGGCCGTGGGGTTCGAGGTGGAAGAGTCCGTAGGTGACGCTCGCGCCGTTGTGGTCGGAAACGAGGAAGCCGTTGGAGAACTCGTCGAAGTCGCCGCGGTATTCTTCGAATCCGGTGACGATCGCGTTCATGATTCCGGTTCCCTTGGTGTCGGTGAGGAACTGGTCGCGGTAGCCGATGAGGGCGCGCGAGGGAACCGAGAATTCAAGGTGGACGCGGCCGCCCTGCTGGCTGAGGTAGGAGAGCATGCGGCCCTTGTGGCCTGCGAGCTTCATGGTGACGTTGCCCGCGTACACTTCCGCGCAATCGATGTACACATGTTCGATCGGCTCCATTTTTTTCCCGTCTACGTATTTAAAGATCACCTCGGGCCGCGTTACGCCGAGTTCGTAGCCTTCGCGCCGGAGCGTTTCGATGAGGATGACCAGCTGGAATTCGCCGCGGCCGCGGACGAGAAAGCCGCCGCCGATGTTTTCTTCGTCTACCAGGAGGGAGACGTTTTTAAGCGTTTCCTTTTTCAGGCGTTCGAGCAGCTGGGTTGAGGTGGGGTTCTTGCCTTCGGTTCCTGCTATGGGAGAGGTGTTCACCGAGAAGCGCATGGACACGGTCGGCTCGTCTATGACGATGCGCGGCAGGGCCTTGGGCGCGTCGCGCGTGCACACGGTGTCTCCTATTTTAACGTTTTCGATCCCGGAAAGCACGATGATGTCGCCGCTTTCGGCCGTTTCGGTTTCGACAAGCTTGACGCCGTCGTAAGTTTGCAATTTGGTTACGCTGAGGTTCTTTCTGACGTCCCCTTCGCCGATGCAGGCGAGAGCGTCGCGGGCGTGGGCTTTTCCGTTGATCACCTTGCCGATGGCCTGGCGGCCGAAAAAGTCGGAATAGGAAAGATCGGAGACGAGCATCTGGAAGGGTTCGGCGCTGCTGAAGGAAGGAGCGGGGATTTTCTCGAGTATCATGTCGAAGAGGGCCGAAAGGTCGCCGGTTTCGTAATCGCCTTCCAGGGTCGGCCGGGCGATGCCCCGTTTGCCGACGGCGTACAAGAGGGGAAAATCGAGCTGTTCGTCGTTCGCGCCGAGATCGATAAAGAGATCGTAGACGTCGCTCAAGACAGCGGCGGTGCGCGCGTCGGGGCGGTCGATCTTGTTGACGACCACGATGACCGAGCGGCCGAGGCCGAGGGCTTTGCCGAGCACGAAGCGAGTTTGCGGGAGGGGGCCTTCGGAAGCGTCGACGAGGAGGACGACGCCGTCGACCATGGAAAGCGCGCGTTCCACTTCGCCGCCGAAGTCGGCGTGGCCGGGGGTGTCGAGGATGTTGATTTTCACGTCTTTCCATACTACGGAGCAGTTTTTCGCCGCTATCGTGATGCCGCGCTCGCGTTCAAGATCCATGCTGTCCATGAGCCGCTCAGGCACGTCCTGGCCTGCGCGGAAGGTGCCCGACTGGCTGAACATGGCGTCCACCAGAGTTGTTTTGCCGTGATCGACATGTGCGATGATGGCGATGTTGCGGATTGCGGGGTTCGATGCGTCTGCGTTCTTCAATATAAAACCTGATTTCTCGTATGAGGAGGGTAAAGATTGCTGAAGACTACCCTTTCCCGGCAGAAAAGTATACAGCACCGGCAGCTAACACGCGGGTCGGCGGCTTGCACGCGGGGTGGCGGCTTGAGCCTCGCCGGCGGCTCACACGCGGGCCGGCGGCTTGCAGGCGGGCCGGCGGCTTGCACCCGGGCCGGCGGCTGACACGCGGGCCGGCAGCTAACACGCGGGCCGGCGGCTTGCACGCGGGTCGGCGGCTTCCACGCGGGCTGGTGGCATGCACGCGGGTCGGCGGCTTGCACCCGGGGTGGCGGCTTGCACGCGGGGTGGCGGCTTGCACGCGGGGTGGCGGCTCACACGCGGGCTGGCGGCTTGCACGCGGGCTGGCGGCTTGCGCCCGGGCTGGCGGCTCACACGCGGGCCGGCGGCTTGCACGCGGGGTGGCGGCTTGCACGCGGGTCGGCGGATTGAGCCTCGCAGACCGCTTGCCCGGGAGCCGGCCGATATGAGAAACTGGGGGCGATGAAAACGAAAGCCGATGATTTTGCCTCTCTGCTGCGCTCCTGGGGCGCAAGCGATGTTTCCTGGACGCGAGTAAGCGACGGACCCGGAGGGCTTCCCTGGGCGGTATCGATCGCAGTGAGGCTCTCGGACGCCGTAATTGACGAAATAGAAACAGAACCCACCTATACGTATTTCCATCACTACCGGACGGCTAACGCCTTTCTCGACCGCCTCTCTCTGCAGGCGGGCCTGCATGTACAGGCTGAGGGGGCGAGCTACATCGCTGTCGCGGCGTCGCAAAGCTCGCCCGACTCGCCGTTCGAGGGCCGTTACTCGCACAAGAAGGCCGCCTGCCTGGCCGGGCTCGGCTCGATGGGGCGCAGCGGACTCTTCCTCCACCGCCGATGGGGTCCCCGCGTAAGGCTCGCGACCCTTTTCACCGACTGGCCGGAGTTGGCCGCGCCTGTTGCGGTAAGAGGGCACAGTGTCGTGCACGGCGACGCGGAGGCGGTATGCGGACACGCAGGCGGGAGCGCAGAATCCGCAAGTGTAAGCGGGCACGCTTTTGCGGCTAGTTGCTCGGAGGCGGTAAGCGGACACGCGGGCGGGAGCGCGGAATCCGCAAGTGTAAGCGGGCACGCGGGCGGGAGCGCGGAATCCGCAAGTGTAAGCGGGCACGCTTTTGCGGCTAGTTGCTCGGAGGCGGTAAGCGGACACGCGGGCGGGATTCTCGCCGAAACGTGCACGCACTGCAGGCTCTGCGTGGATGCCTGCCCGGCAGACGCCATCGGATTCGAATCGGATCGAGCCGTATTCCATCCGCAAAAATGCAGTTCGTGGATGAAAAAGGCCTACCAGCATATCGGCCGCGGAGCCGTCTGCGGAATTTGCATGAAAGTCTGTCCGGCGGGTCGCTGATATCGCGCGCCTGGAAGAGTGCTCTTGCCGGTTCGGCCGAAGCGCATATACTTAAATTCTGATGAATAAAAGATTTGCCCTTTTTTCAGCCATGATCGTTCTCTCGGCGTTCAGCCTTTCAGCCCAACGGTTGTTTACTATCCATGCGCTCAAATACCCTCCGTTTCTGGGAAAAAATCTTCCGGGCCAGGGCATAACGATGGAGATAATCAGGGCAGCTCTCGCAGCGGAAAACGCCCGCGCTGAATGCGTGTTTATGCCGGTCGCGCGGGGAACCGCGCTTATGAAAAGCGGCGAGATACCCGTCGGCATTTTCGGCTTCCAGCTCGACGGTTATCCTCATCTCAAACCGGTCGGCCTCGGTAAGACGAGGGTCAACCTCTATACCTACAATAAAGATCCTCAGCTCGTCTGGAACGAAGCGCTAGATCTTATCAAGTACCGGGTCGGCAGCCTCAGGGGACTCCCCTCGCTTTCAAAACTAACCGACGCAGGAGTCGCCGTCGATATATCGGAAACGCCTGAAGTCCTCATCAAAAAGCTGAGACTCGGCCGCATCGATATCGCGATTCTCATAGACGCGACAGAATTCCATCTCACGACTTCGCTGTATCCGGCAGAGCGGAATTTATTCCGTCCGATGAAAAAAACCTGGACCGAAGTGACGTACGGAGTCGTCTCCAACATCGAAACCGCAGAAGGCAGAGCTTTTTTCGACGCGATGGGCCGAGGAATGAGAACAATAGTCGAAAATGGAACATATCTGAGAATTCTCGAGCAAATCTACGGAAAGGGTCAGGTTCCGCCGGATATGAGAAACCCGCCGGAATTGTGAACGACCGGAAGATCTGAATATTTCGCAGACTCTATGATATTAAGCAAATGAAAAAAATCAAGATTTGAAAGGACCGCAATGGAAAACGACATCCGCTGGATTCAACGATTCGAGAATTTTAAAACGGCTTTCGCGGCTTTGACTGAAGCTGTCGAACTCACCAATGCCCGGGAACTTTCAAAGCTTGAAAAGCAAGGACTCATTCAGTCATTCGAGTTTACGCATGAAATCGCATGGAATGTACTGAAAGACTATCTTCAATGGAAAGGAATTTTCGGCATCGTTGGATCGAAGGACAGCACGCGGGAAGCCTTTAAAAATGAATTGATTTCGGCCGGGGATATATGGATGGAAATGATTACAGCCAGAAATCTCGCTTTCCATACATACAATCAATCCATCGTCGAAGCCGTGTACGCCTCGATCACGCAATCCTTCTTTCCGGCTTTTTTTGAATTTTTGCAACGCTTTCAAGCAATAGCCGAACAGAGCTCCGATGAATAACGACTTTGGTTTAAGCGTCGAAACGATTGCAAAGATTCGCTCGGTTTTTGCCGCGCACCCCGAAATCGAACAAGCTCGCATTTACGGATCAAGAGCAAAGGGAAATTACAGAACGGGATCCGATATCGACGTATGCCTGAGCGGAAACAGCGAACTTATACATGCAAATTTCCACACGCTGCTCAATGAGCTCGACGACGCAATGCTTCCCTACACGATGGATATATCGATATACGATTATATCGAAAATCCGGCCCTGACCGAACATATCGATCGGGTCGGACAACTGTTTTATTCAAAATCAGGCATAGAGTAATTCGCGTCGTCCGAACGAAGCTTCTTTCATTTTCTCGAGGGCGCTCCGGCGGACGCGCTCCTGATGTCGTCGATGACGATGAAACCGGCAGGATCTATCTTGCGGGCGAGAGACTGGATTTTCGAAACATCACGCCGTTTCGCCTGTAGGAACAGAAGAGATACGGCGCCGTCGCGGCCGGAGCCTTCGAACACGGTAACGCGGTATCCGGCCTCGCGCAAGGAAGCGGCCGACTCCTCGCCCTTCGCGGAGAAAATACGAATAACCTGGTCGCCGATCTTGAAAAGGTTTTCGATAGTCATTCCGCAGAATGTTCCCGTCGCGAAACCGAGCGCGAACGCCACGGCGGTCAGGGGATCGCTCATGTCCTTCAATACGCGGGACACCGCGAACACCCAGATAAGCGACTCGGCAAACGCGGCGAAAAAGGCGGGAAGCTTTCTCCCCCGTATCACCATCGCGTGCCTGAACGTTCCGAGAGACACATCCGCCACGCGGGCGATGAAAATCGTCAAAGCTAATAAAATCTGCGGCTGCGAAAACAAGAAAACACCTCGGTGCATGAATTTTGCCGGAGCAATACACATAATATACTCAATCCTCGCCGGCCGGACAAATCCTCGCCAAGCGGAGGCCGGCGGCCGCGGCGATCTCGTTCGCGTATTTCAGCGCGTTCAAATCCTTTCGCTGGTCTTCTTCGGAAAGCGACTCCCAGGGAACAAGATTCGCGTGGAGATGATACTTAGCTTTGAACGCCGAGTACCGGCTATCGGATGAGTCCGCGTACGGCAGATAGCCGGCAAGGAGTTTCTCGGCGGCCCATCGATTATGCTCCATCCTTCCGAGCTGTTCTAAAATCTTCCGCGGATAGGATTCAAGTTCGAACTTCTCGCCGCCATCGCCGCCGGCGGAACCGGAAACAAAGTGCCACCCCAGGAATCTTAGCTTTACCAATAGATGCCGGGCGGCATACCGGTTGGAATCGCGCAGGACGTCCGATAGCCTATCCCATTCCGCATCGATGAGTTCCGAATCCCACCTCATAGATTCGGATGCAAGCCAGCTGAAGTGGATTCCCTTCGCGAGCACGTCGCAGTCTTCCGCGCGGCGCATGATGTCCAATCCGTTCACAAGACCATCGCTGTCGACCAGAACGATGTCCTGGCTGCGAAGATAGCCGCCGCAGCACTCCTCCGACGGGTACGAGCCTTCCCGGCCCAAAGGCGGAATCACAATGATTCTGGTCTGTTTGCCGGCAAGAACGGAAAGCTGCCTCAATACGCGGGCAGTCTCCAAGGCCAGCGACGAATCGTCGAACGAGATGAACGCGACGTCCGGAAGTTCGTTTGAAAAGACATTCTTCCATTGCGATGCTTCGACAACCTCCGCGGAAGCGGCGGCGTCGAAGCCGGGATGCCTCGCCAGAAATTCATCGAACGAGGCCTCGATTCCGCGATCGCAGAGCGAAATGCGCGGAAGAGAGAGATCTCCGAAGTGGGCTGTCTGCGCGATTTCAAATGCGATAGCCTGTCCTATCCCCGCGAATCCGAATACGGCGGCGCGAAGCATTTCGGGATTCGGGAGCGAGCCGAGCACGTGCGTATCAACGATTGCGCGAGCAAGATGAAGTTCAGGATTGAATCTGAAAACCCGAACTGATTCCGATCTTCCGTCCGGGGTATTCTCTGCGGCTTCGTCGAATTCCCGCGCGATCCTGAGCGCGGATTCGTCGGAATACCCGACGAAAATCGAAGGCAGTCTTTTGAGTCCGCCCGCTTTCCTGGATCTCCGGATATTCCGCAAAAAGTCCTCGGCTGATCGGGAAGCTTCCTGAGCCAGGACGTCTGATTCCGTCATGACGAAAAGGCAGCGAGCCCGGCGCAGACCGCACGCGATGAAGGACTGAGAAAAGGCGGATTCCTCGAAGATCGATGCGGCTCCCATTTCAGCCGCGCGCATCGCTTCTTCCGCTGAGCGGGCGATGCACAACACCTTGCGTTCCGCCGAAATATCGGAGGCAAGAGCAGCGGCGCGCTTGTCGAAGCCGTAAAAAACGGCGTGGCCGCGCATCGCGTATCGGGCCGAAAACGCCTGCATGCGCGAACGGAAAAAACTCATCGCGACGAACACCACCGTGCCCGCGACCGCCAGGGGAGAGAGAAAGCGCGCAAGATCTAGAGCGAGGGGAACTCCCGGTTGGTCGAAGCTCGCGTTCACGGTGAAAAGGGTCAACAGCCGGTACGCGACATCTGTCCAGGTGAGGCCGGAGGCGCTGCCCAAGTATTCGATCCAGCCGACGGAACCGAGAACGGCGCTCGATGAGACCAGCAAAGATACGATGATGCCGCCGTAGAAGCGGTCGGAAAACCTTTTCCCTTTTTTCATAAATACGTGTTCGATTCGAGCCGCTGCCGGTACGAACGGGTGAGGAGCACGGCAAGAACGGTCGGTACGCAGGTCATCGTGAGGCAAAAATAAAAGACGGCCGCGAGAGCCGCTTCGTCCGACGCGTTGTATCCGATTACGAGGAACAGCACCCAGCACGCAAAAGAAAAGACGTACAACAGGCGGCCCGTCACGAGCTTCCAAGTCTGCTTTTCAGGCTTGAGATAAAAACGCCCTTCGGCGTCGATGCCGATTTTGTCTTCGCCGTAACGGACTACTATCCTCGCCGCCTGCTGGCTCGCGGTGTCGAGTCTGATTTGCGCGGCGGCCTCGGGGTTCGCCCATCGCGCGGCTGAAAGTTCCTTTCCGGTTTTGAAGAAGAAGCGGCCGGCGAAAAAGAGGGCGGCGACGAGAAGGAGCAGCATGACGACGGAAGAGCTTCCGTGCTCCATCGCGAAGGTATCGTACAAACCGTGGATGAACACGGCAGCGGCGAAACCCTTGAGCACCAGGACGGCAGCGGTCCGCCGGTCGGCGGCGAAGCGCGCGCGCCCGACATAGGCGCCCATGATGACGCCGCAGAACGTATGCAGGGGGATCGCGGTAATCGAACGGGCGACGGCAGTGGCCAGTCCGCCCGAGAGTACGTACAGCACGTTTTCAAAAAGCGCGAAGCCGATGGAGCTCGCCGTAACGTACACGATGCCGTCGTTCTCCTCGTTGAAGTTGCGATTCTTCCAGACGAACAGAAGGATGACCGCGAGCTTGCAGCCCTCCTCCACCGGCGCGACCTGGATGAAGGAGGTTCTGATTATGGCTGGAAGATCATGCTCGCCGAAAAACGGAAGATACGCGAGCAGACCCTCGATGAGAGAAGCCGGAAAGGTGGAGATCACTCCGAGCGCGAGCGCGAACATGAGCATGCCCAGGGGTTCGGGTTCGACGCGGTCCGTCTTGATCAGGTAGGCGAAAAACATCATCGGCGGAGCTATCGCCAGCAGAAGCAGAATAAGCGTGTACATGGTATCTCCCTTAAAATGATAGCGCAACAAATGCACAAAAGTATGCCACGAAACGGACCGAAAAAAAAGAGAATTGACACATTCACGTCGCTGATTCATCATCCGGTGCAAACGCTATGAAAACCGAACGAAACCGATACGTCGACAATCTCAGAATTTTCTGCATCCTCCTCCTCTTTCCCTTCCACGCGGCGATGTGCTTCAACAGCTTCACGCTCGCGTCGGGAAAACCGGAAGGCTTCTACGTCTGGCTCGGGCCCGTCGAATGGTGCTCGCATATCGTGGTAGCGGTCTATCCCTGGTGGATGGCCCTCCTCTTCGTTCTCGCGGGCATATCGACTCGCCGGGCATTGCAGAAGCGGAGCGCGGCGGACTACGCGAAGGAACGCGTCGCGCGGCTGCTGGTTCCCCTGCTCGCTGGACTCGTTCTCGTCGTTCCTCCGCAGGCCTACATCGGCGATGTATTCAACAACGGCTACTCAGGCGGCTTCTTTTCCCACTATCGCAAATTCTTCACGACCCTCACCGACTTTTCCGGAAACGACGGAGCGTTCACGCCCGGGCATCTGTGGTTCATTCTCTATCTCTTTATCATCTCGATGGTTTTTCTTCCGCTGACCTCCCGGTTCGCGAAGCGGAATCCAGAAAGCGGCCCGGGTCGAATCCGGCTCCCGGCCGGGATGTCCTTGCCCGCGCTGACCGCCGGAGGATTTCTGTTCCTCGGGATTTTCTCGCTCGTCGGCAGAATCGGCAACAAGGGGCTCGGCGAATATTCCGCTTGTTTTCTGCTCGGTTTCTTCGTCCTGAGCCGCGCAGAGGTTATTGAAAAAATCTCGAAGAAATGGGCTGTTCTCTCGATCGCCTGGGCCGCCCTCGCCGCGCTCCGCTGCTGGATGTGGGCAGCGCGCTTCCAGGGAGACCTCGCGTGGAATATCGGCTACACAGCGTTTGAATGGATCGGAATTCTCGCAACCCTCTCGCTCGGCTCGCGCTTCTTGAACGTCGACGCGAAACCCCTGCGCTATCTCTCCCGCGCGGCCTTCCCGCTCTACTATTTCCACCAGACGCTTCTGCTCATCGTCGCGTTCGTTCTCTCTTCGCACGTCGCGCGCCCCGCTCCCTTCATCCTGTTGACGACGGCCGCCAGCTTCGCGCTCAGCCTTGCGGCCTACGAACTGTTCCGCCGCTTCCCGATGTCCCGCATCCTCTTCGGCATCAAGAAATAGAATAAAAATCGAGGCCGGAATCTTGAAGCGGGGCGAACGTCCCGCGCCGGAGCCCCCGGCAGGGAGAGTCCTTGCAGGGGGGTGATCTCTATCGGCTGTCGCTAGGAAGAACGAACGATGAAAAATCCGACGGTATCCTTCATGCTTTCAGCCTGGCTGGAGAGTTCCTCCGCCATCGATGAAAGTTGTTCAGAGGCCGTAGCGTTTTGCTGGATTATCTGGTCGAGCTGGTTCAACGCGTCGTTGATTTGTTCTACTCCGGTGTTCTGTTCGTTGCTCGACGCGGCGATTTCCTGAACAAGATGGGCAGTCGACTTGATGTCGGGGATGATCTCGACGATCAGCCTGCCGGCGCGCTCGGCGACTTCTACGCTGGAACCGGAAAGGGCGGTGATTTCGCCGGCGGCGAGCTGGGACCGTTCGACGAGCTTGCGCACTTCCGCGGCGACCACGGCGAAGCCCTTCCCCGCTTCTCCGAGCTCATCGGAACGCCTCCGCATTTTATCAAGAAGTCCGAAATCGTAACCGTCGAGCTTGAAGTCGCCGTCAGCTCACGTCATGAGCAGGGTCGAGAGGCGGGCGCGGGCCTGCTCAAGGCTGATGCTCTTGCGTTTCGCGTAATCTTCCGCCTGGTCGGCGCCGATCTTTCCCACGGTAAAATAGCGGGCCGCGGGATTCGCGTAATACCAGCCGCATACGGAGGCGGCGGGCATCATCATCCAGCTTTCAGTCAGCGAGATGCCGGTATTTTTTTCCGCGCCGAGCAAGGCGAACAACGTCTCTTTCTCGGAGTGCTCGGGGCAGGGAGGATAGCCCGGAGCCGGACGGATGCCAGAGTATTTCTCGCGGAGCAGAGCTTCCTTTCCCAGATTTTCTTCCGGCGCGTATCCCCAGAACTCGGTCCTGACGCGTTGATGGAGCCGCTCGGCGAAGGCTTCCGCCAGGCGATCGCACAGGATCTTCGCCATGATGGAGCGGTAATCGTCGTTCGCGAAACGGGATGAGTACTCGTCGAGGCCGATTCCCGCCGTCAGGGCGAAGGCGCCGATGTAGTCGGTCCTTCCCGAATCATGCGGCGCGATGAAATCCGAAAGCGACAGATACGGGGGAGTCGGGTTCGTCTGCTGGCGCAGATTTCGAAGGAGATATGTAGCGTCTCCGTTATGCACGGCGATGTCGTCGTCCCCGACCGAGTTCGCACGGAAAATGCCGAACACCGCCCGCGCGCGGACAATGCCGGCGGCCGCCATGTCGTCGAGTAGTGCATGAGCGTCGTCTACAACAGAGCGGGCTTCCGAGCCCTTTTCAGGATCGGAAAGGATATCCGGCCACACGCCGCCGATCCCCCACTGCTTGAGGAAGAAACTCCAATCGATATACGAAATCAATTCCGCAAGCGGATACCCGTCGAAGGATCGAATCCCCAGGAATTTCGGGACGGCGATCTCCGCGGTTTTCCAATCGATCGAAAATTTATTGCGCCGGGCGTCATCAAGAGAAGCGAGGGTTCGGGTATTCTGCAGGGCGGCGTGATCTTCCCGGATCTTCCGATACTGCTCTTTGGTTTCTTCGAGAAAGGAGGCCCTGCGCTCTGAAAGCAGGAGCTGAACAACCGGAGGCGTTTTGGAGGCATCCTGCACATGTACGACGCCGAAGGGATAGGCCGATTCGATTCTGAGCGCGGTGTGGAGCCGGGAAGTCGCCGCTCCCCCGATCAATAACGGAATCGTCAAACCCGCTCGATGCATGGCCGCCGCGGTTTCCTTCATTTCGTCCAGCGAGGGGGTTATAAGGCCGGACAGGCCGATCATATCGGCTTTCGCTTCGACGGCCCGCTCGATGATCGCAGAGGCGGGAACCATAACGCCGAGGTCTATCACCTCGTAGCCGTTGCACTGCAAAACCACTCCGACGATGTTTTTGCCGATATCGTGGACATCGCCTTTGACCGTGGCCATCACGATGACGCCCTTGGACGCGATCCGGTTTCCGGCGGCGTTTTCGGCGTCTATGTACGGGGCGAGATGGGCCACCGCTTTTTTCATGACGCGCGCGGATTTAATCACTTGGGGAAGGAACATCTTGCCGGAGCCGAAAAGCTCTCCGACGCTTTTCATACCGTCCATCAGCGGGCCTTCGATGATTTTAAGGGCCTGGGGGTACTCAGCGCGCAGTTCTTCTATATCGTCTTCTATAAACGCATCGATGCCCTTGACCAGGGCGTGGACTACCCGCGCCGCGGGAGCTTCCGCGCGCCAGAGAGCGGCGGTCTTGGGATCTTTTTTATCGTCCGCGACGGACACGGCGGCTTCGAGCAGACGCTCAGCGGCGTCCGGCCGAACATCGAAAATAACGTCTTCTATAATGGTTCTCAAAGAGCCTGGTATTTCTTCGTAGATAGGGAGGGCTCCGGCGTTCACGATGCCCATATTCAGCCCGGCGCGGATCGCGTGATAGAGAAATACCGAGTGGATGCTTTCCCTCAGCGCGTTGTTTCCCCGGAAGGAAAAACTGACGTTGCTGATGCCGCCCGATATGGGAGAACGCGGAAAACGGCCGCGGAGAGTCCGCACCGCGTCGATAAAATCGGCGCCGTACCGGTTGTGGGCTTCGATCCCGGTCGCCAGAGCGAACACGTTGGGATCGAAGATGATGTCCGCGGGATCGTATCCGGCCTCTTCGACGAGCAGGCGGTGAGATCTCGCAAGGATCGACACTTTCCGCTCCGCCGTTTCTGCCTGACCGGTTTCGTCGAAAGCCATCACCACGACCGCCGCGCCGAGCCGCTTGATCAGCCGCGCCTGCGCGAGAAACTCGGGCGCTCCGGCTTTCAGGCTGATCGAGTTGACGATCGCTTTTCCCTGAATGCACTTGAGGCCGCGGATGATCGCGTCGAAGCGTGATGAGTCCACCATGAACGGAACGCGGGCGATATCGGGCTCGCCCGCGCAGTATTTAAGAAAGGTTTCCATTTCGGCGCCGGCGTCTAGCAGGGATTCGTCCATGTTCACGTCGATGATCTGCGCGCCGTTTTCGATCTGCGCGCGCGCGACGGCGACTGCCGCTTCGTAGTCCTTCGCCTTTATAAGCTCGGCGAATTTTTTCGAGCCGGTTACGTTCGCACGTTCTCCGACGTTCACGAAAAGCGAACCGCCCGATATTTCGAACGGTTCAAGGCCGGATAGCAGGGTCGACTCCGCGGGCGCGCAGGGAATCCGCGGAGGGATGTCCTTCAGGGCGGCCGTTACCGCCGCTATGTGTTCGGGAGTCGAGCCGCAGCAGCCCCCTACGATGTTCACGTTCGATGTTTCAGCAAGCTCGCGCAATACGGCCGCCATCGATTCCGGCGAGTCGTCGTATTCCCCGAGAGCGTTCGGAAGTCCCGCGTTGGGATGCATGCTGACGAGGCACTCGCAGCGAGAAGAAAGTTCCCTGACGTAATCCGCCATGTCGCGCGCGCCGAACGCGCAGTTGAAGCCGATGCTGAACGGCTTTGCGTGCCTGAGAGAGGCGTAGAAGGCCGTTGGCGTCTGGCCGGAAAGAGTTCTCCCGCTTTTATCGGTGATGGTTCCGGAAATCATCACGGGCAGGGAAAGGCCCGAATCGGAGAAAAAACCGTCGATCGCGAAAAGAGCCGCCTTGGCGTTGAGGGTGTCGAAGACGGTTTCGACCAGCAGAATATCGACGCCGCCCGAGGCGAGCGCCTCGACCGAGATCCGGTAGGCGGCCGCCAGTTCGTCGAAGGAGATATTCCGCACCGACGGATCCATTACGTCCGGCGAAATCGAAAGCGTCTTGCTTGTCGGGCCGATAATTCCGGCTACGAATTTTACTTCGCCGCTGGCCGCAGTCCACTCGTCCGCTGCTTCCCGGGCGAGCCGGGCTCCGGCGAAAGAGAGTTCCGCCGACAGGCTTTCAAGTCCGTAATCCGCCTGCGAAACCGAGGTCGAATTAAAGGTGTTCGTTTTTAAAATATCGGCGCCGGCCGCAAGGTAGCGGTCGTGGATGGAACGGATTACGTCGGGACGCGTGAGGGACAACAGATCGTTGTTTCCCTTCAGGGGCACGGGATGATCCGTAAAGCGGCGGCCCCGGAAATCATTCTCGGAGAGGCCTTCCTTCTGAATCATGGTGCCCATGGCTCCGTCGAGAAACAGGATTCGCTCCCGGGAGAGTCTCAGGAGGTTTTCCGCGGACTGCTTGTTCATGTGTCGCTCCGCCCGCGGGCCATCAGAAGCTTTCCGCTTCGCACGCTCTCGAGTATGCCGTATTGTTCGAGCATCAGCTGGAAGGCGTTGAGCTTCGCCGATTTTCCGGTGGCTTCGAAGGTAATTGAATCGGCCGTCAAATCCACGCTGCGCGCAGTAAAGTGTTCGGCGAGCTGCATCAGTTCGGTTCTTTTCTCTACCGGACAATCCACCTTGAAGAAGGCTATTTCGCCTTCGATGATTTCTTCCCCGGTATGATCGGCCGCGTGGACTACGTCGACGAGCTTGTCGAGCTGCCGGATGACCTGTGCGAGAATTTCCCGATCGCCCGAGGCGACGATGTTCATGCGGCTGAAAGCCGGGCGATGAGTCGGGGAAACCACGACGGAATCCAGATTGTAGCCGCGCCGGGCGAAGACCTCGGCGATGCGTATCAGGACTCCGGGACGATTCGACACCAGCAGGCTGATGCTGTGTTGTTCTTCTTGGCGATTCATCAGGTGCTCCCTTTCGGTTTTTCTACGGGCCCGTCCGGTCGGGACAACAGCATGGCGCTGTATTCGGCGCCGGCCGGAATCATCGGGAAAACGTTGTCCTCGCGGGACACTTCGGCATGGATGACGCAGGGGCCGTCGTGGTTGAGCGCGGCGGAGAGAATCGAATCGACTTCGTCGACGGAGGAAATCCTGAAGCCCTTCATGCCGTAGGCTTGGGCGAGCATCACGAAGTCCGGATTATTGTCCATCGTTACGCCCGAAAGCCGGTTGTTGAAGAATATGTCCTGCCACTGTCTGACCATTCCGAGGTATTTATTGTCGATGATCAAAATCTTTACGGGCGTTTTTTGAAGCATAGCGGTGGAAAGCTCGAACTCCGTCATTTGAAAGCCGCCGTCCCCTACGATCGCGACGACGAGCTCTCCGGGACGGGCAAGCTGGGCGCCGATCGCGGCGGGAAAGCCGAAGCCCATCGTTCCGGCGCCGCCGGAGCTGATCCAATCCCGGGGAGAACGCGTTTTATAGAACTGGGCGGCCCACATCTGATGTTGTCCGACGTCGGTGGTTACGACGGCGTTTCCCTTGGACAAGGCGTGGATGCGGTCGATGACCATGCGGGCGGATAGCGCGTCCTTCGGATACTCGAGCGGATAGTCCCTCTTGAATCCCGTCACAGTCTCGATCCAGGCGGACGTATCTCCGGGAGAAGCGAGCGAGAGAATCGCCGCGGCGGCTTCTCCGGCGTCAGCGTGAATGAACACATCTACCTTCACCTGGCGGTCCTGTTCCGAAGCATCGATATCGACATGGATCTTTTTCGCGTTCTTGCAAAAGGTTTTCGCGTTCCCGGTAATCCGGTCGTCGAAGCGGGAGCCTATCGACATGATGAGGTCGCAATCGCGGACTGCCATGTTCGCGTACGCGGTACCGTGCATGCCGAGCATTCCCAGGGACAGCTCATGGTCTTCCGGGAAGCAGCCCTTCCCGAGGAGGGTCGATACGACGGGAATCCGCAGCTTTTCCGCGAGGCGGCGGATTTCATCCTTCGCCCCGGAAATCAGCGCGCCGTGGCCGACGAGAAGGACGGGGCGCGAGGCGGCGCCGAGCAGTGCGGCCGCTTTTTCTACAGCGGCTTCGTCGTATCCGCTTTTTACGCGGTAGCCGGGCAGATCCATGGGAACTGAAAAATCGGCATCGATGAGGGCTGCCGATACGTCCTTGGGAACATCGATGAGCACGGGGCCGGGCCTTCCGGTAGTCGCGAGATGGAAGGCTTCTTTCATCACCGCGGGAAGGCTCGAAGCTTTTTTAACGAGATAGGAGTATTTAACGACCGGGTAGCTGATTCCGGAAACATCGGCTTCCTGGAAGGCGTCCAGGCCGAGATTCGCGGTGATCGTCTGCCCGCAGATCACGATGAGGGGAACCGAGTCCATGTGCGCGGTCAGCAAGCCGGTGACGGCGTTCGTAGCGCCGGGACCGCTGGTGACCAGAGCGACGCCGACTTTTCCCGAAGCGCGGGCGAAGCCGTCTGCCATATGGACGGCGCCCTGCTCATGGCGGGACAGGACCAGCTTGACCGGCGAATCGATCAGGGCGTCGAACATCGGAATGTTCGCCCCGCCGGGATACCCGAAAATATGAGTCACTCCGTGCTGTTCGCAGGAAGCAAGAATCGCCTGCGCGCCGGTCATTCGTTGAGCGTTCATCCGGGACCTCCCGCCTGATTCAAATACGGTATGCGGGAGGCGGTCCGTCCGATCTCATCCCTGTGCGAAAGCAGTTCAGCGAGGGTGTCCCAGCTTCCCGAAAGAAAATTGCTGCGGTGCGAGGGGGGCATCGAAACCGGAAAAGACGACGAACCGTAGGACACGGTCATGGAAGCGAGATTTACGGAGATCTCGAGCTTCGGGTCGGCTTCGATCGCCGACTGGAGAGCCGCGACGTCGGAAGCCGCCGCCGTTACCGCCGGCACGCCGATTGCTGCGCAATTTCCGGCAAAAATATCGGCAAAGGATTCCCCGATAATCGCCCGGATTCCCCAGCGGGCAAGAGCCTGCGGAGCGTGCTCCCGGGAGGAACCGCAGCCGAAATTTCGGTTGACCGCGAGTATTCCGGCTCCCGCGCGGGAGCTTTCGTTCATGGGATGCTTTTTTTCAGCGCCGTCGGCATTGAACCGCTCGTCTCTGAAAGCCTGTTCGCCCAAGCCGTCGAACGTCACGCAGCGCAGAAAACGGGCGGGTATGATTCGGTCGGTATCGATCTCGTCGCCGCGCAGGGATATGGCGCGGCCGGTGACTGTTGCTATCTTTGTATCCAGATTCATGGCATATACTCCCGTACATCGCAGATTTCGCCACGAACCGCCGCGGCCGCGACCATGGCGGGACTCATCAGCATGGTTCTACCCGAGGCGGATCCCTGCCTTCCGATGAAATTGCGGTTAGAAGACGAAGCGGAAAGCTCTCTTCCCGAAAGCCGGTCGGGATTCATCGCGAGGCACATCGAACACCCGGCACCTCTCCACTCGAAGCCCGCGTCCATGAAAATCCGGTCGAGGCCCTCGAGTTCAGCGGCGGCCTTCACCTGCTCCGAGCCCGGAACGACGAAGGCGCGTACTCCGGGCGCGACGCGGCGCCCCTTGAGAATTCCGGCGGCGGAGCGGAGGTCTGAAAGCCTTCCGTTGGTACAGCTGCCGATGAAGGCAACGTCGATCTTTGTTCCTATTATCGGTTTGCCTGGAGTTAATCCCATATGGGCATAGGCGGCGCGGGCCGTTTCGGCGCCGTCGGGAAAGGACTCGGGAAAGGGAAGAGAAGCGGTAACCGCGATTCCCTGCCCCGGATTGATGCCCCAGGTAACCTGAGGCTCGAGGCTTGAAACGTCGATAGACACCTCGTCGTCGTAGCAGGCGTCCGGATCGGACGCCATGGAAAGCCAGAACTCGGCGGCTTGTTCGAAGGCCGGCCCCGAGGGAGCGAAGGGCTTCCCGCGCAGATACTCGACGGTAACGCGGTCGGGATTCACGTATCCGCATTTAGCGCCGCCCTCGATGCTCATATTGCAGAGCGTCAAGCGCCCCTCCATATCCAGGGCTTCTATCGCCTCGCCCGCGTATTCATAGGCGTATCCGATGCCGCCGTTCACGCCCAGCCGGGCGATCAGGGCAAGGATATAGTCTTTCGCGCTCACGCCCTTGCCGGGCGCACCGGTGAACACAATCCGCCGGACCTTGGGTTTTCCGACCGCAAGAGTTTGAGTCGCCAGAACGTCCCGTATCTGGCTCGTCCCGATGCCGAAAGCGATGGCGCCGAAGGCTCCGTGGGTCGCCGTATGCGAATCTCCGCACACGATGGTCATGCCCGGCTGGGTGAGGCCCTGCTCGGGACCTACGACATGGACGATTCCCTGTTTGCCGCTTCCCCAATTGAAAAAACGGATTCCGTTTTCCGCCGTGTTCCGTTCAAGGGCGCGCAGCATCTCCTCGGCAAGCTCGTCTTCCAGCGGGCGCGAGACGCTCCGGGTCGGCACAATGTGATCGACGGTCGCGACCGTCAAATCGGGACGGGACACGGCGCATCCGCGCTCTTGTATCATTGCAAACGCCTGCGGCGATGTTACTTCGTGAATCAAATGAAGACCGATGAAAAGCTGATCTTCTCCCGACGGCAGCGTCGCCGTGCGATGAAGATCCCATACCTTATCCAGAAGGGTTTTTCCCATTCATTTCTCCTCTACAGGCCGAAGTTTGCGGCTGTCGGGAGCCAGCCTTATAGTAAGAATACATGAAAAAGTACGTGATTGTCTCGTTTCGGCGCTAAAAGAAATCCTGAAAACTCAGGATGTCACCGGACTACCGCGTCAGACGCGAAACCTGCCGGGATCATTACCGAATCGCGCGCATCGGGCAGTACTTAATGCATTTTCAGCACCGGATGCAAAGCTTCTCGTCAATAACCGGAAGCCCAAAACCCGTTTGATGTATCGCCCCTACAGGGCAGATTCGCGCAGCGGGACATACATGATTCCCCGGGCATCGTCGTTCGTCAACATTCATACGTTTCTCCTTGGATTTACTATTCATCGATTGTATCTTGTTTCAAGGCAAGCTTCCGTGACGAAATCACACAGCTGCGAATGCATAAGCGCATCACTGCTACTTGAAATTTGTTTCTAATGTCACCATATTACCTGTAAGAGGTAGCTTAAAAGAGTCCAATACCGCCGCTACCGCACGACTAGCGCATATTGCTGCGATATTCACCTTCGAGAAGATTGCCAGCATCGAGGCGGTCGGCCAAGCTGGAAAGGCCGGGATGCGGGAATGCGACATAAAAAAATAAAGGGGACAACGGATATGAATAAACCGCTTGAAGGAAAAACAGCGCTCGTAACAGGATCGAGCAGAGGGGTCGGCAGACTCATCGCGAAGGGGCTTGCCGAACTCGGCTGCAGTACGGTGTTCTGCCACGGAAGGACAGAGGGCGCATGCGAAGGAGTCGCGCTCGATGTAAAGAACGCAGGAGCGCGCGCAGTCATCGCCGCCGCTGAACTGTCGAAACCGGATGAGGTCGAACGACTCGCGCAATCGATACTCGCCTCCGGCGGAGTCGATATATTGTACAACAACGCAGCCGTCATGCACCCCTGGCGCGAAAGCGTAGGCGAATTAACAATGGAAGACTGGGCATGGTCGTTCCAGGTGAACGTCTTCGCGCCGGCGCGCCTCACCGCTGCCCTGCTCCCGCCCATGATTGAAAAAAACTGGGGACGCATCGTCAACCTCACGTCCGGAATCGACAAAACGCCGCAGCTCGCTTGCTACGGCGCGTCGAAGCATGCCCTCGACAAGTGGACCGACGATCTTGCGGCAGCCCTCACGGGAACGAACGTCATTGCGAGCCTCCTCGATCCGGGCTGGCTGAAAACCGACCTTGGAGGAGCGAACGCGGACAACGAGCCGGAAACGGTGTTGCCCGGCGCCCTCGTTCCGGCTTTGCTGCCGGACGGCTCCGAATCGGGACGTTTTTTCCGCGCGCAGGAACTCCGCTCCTTTACATTGCCTGAATAAAGGAGCCCGGAAAACGTATCACGGCGTTGCTTACGCCGCGAGCCGCGAAGCATGGTTGCCGCGCCGCCGCTCGCGCAAGCGGCGGCGTCCTGTGTTACGACTCTCCGGGAAGGCGCCTGACCGCGCCCTGGTCGGCGCTTTGAGCGAACAGGGCGTACGCCTGCAAGGCGCGGCTGACTGTCCGATCGCGGGAGACCGGGGTAAAAGCGGCAGATCCCCGCGATTTCTCTTCCGTTCTGCGCTTCGCAAGCTCTTCGGAGTCGACCATAACTGCAAGGCGCCGATCGGGAATCGAAATATCAATGAGGTCGCCGTCACGGATGAGGGCGATGTCTCCGCCGGCTGCGGCTTCCGGACTCACGTGGCCGATGGAAAGGCCGGAGGTTCCGCCTGAGAAGCGGCCGTCCGTTATGAGGGCGCAGGCTTTCCCGAGGCCGCGGCTTTTCAGGTAGCTCGTGGGATACAGCATCTCCTGCATCCCCGGCCCGCCTTTCGGCCCTTCGTAGCGGATGACGACGACGTCCCCCGCCTGCACCTTGCCGGAGAGAATTCCGCCCACGGCGTCTTCCTGGCTTTCGAACACAACGGCAGGGCCTCTGAACGAGAATACCGACGGATCCACACCCGCTGTCTTCACGATCGAGCCGCGCTCGGCGATGTTTCCCGACAACACGGCCAAACCGCCGTCCGCGTAATACGCATGCGCGATATCGCGGATGCAACCGCCTGAACGGTCGGTATCAAGTTCCGCATAGCGCGAATCCTGGCTGCCCAGAACGAGATTGAACTTCCCCGCAGGCGCTGCCTTGTAAAATTCGCGGGCGGCGGGATTGGAGCCCGCGATCAGATCATAGTCACGGAGCGCTTCCTTGAGCGACGGATAGTCTACGCGCGAAACGGAGGCATCGAGGAGACCGCCCCGATCCAGCTCCGCCAGTATGCCCATGATGCCGCCGGCGCGATGAACGTCTTCGATATGATAGTGAGAGTTCGGCGCGACCTTGCTCAAACAGGGTACTTTTCGGGAAAGATGGTCGATGTCTTTCATCGTGAAATCGACTTCGGCTTCGCGGGCTATCGCAAGGAGATGCAGAACCGTATTGGTGCTGCCGCCCATCGCGATATCCAGGCTCATCGCGTTCATGAAAGCCGCCCGGGTCGCGATGCCCCGGGGAAGAAGCCGCTCGTTTCCGGTTCTGTAGTATTCCTCGGCCAGATCGCAAATACGCTCGGCCCCGCGTTCGAACAGCCGCGCGCGCTCCGCGTGGGTAGCCAAAACCGTTCCGTTGCCCGGCAGCGCAAGGCCGAGCGCTTCATTGAGGCAGTTCATGGAATTGGCCGTGAACATGCCCGAACAGCAGCCGCAGGTAGGGCATGCGCTTTCTTCGACAGCCGCGACCTCGGCGTCGCCGATGCGTTCGTCCGCGGCCGACACCATCGCGTCGATGAGGTCCAGAGCCCGGCCGCCCGAATGGCCGGCTTCCATCGGACCGCCTGAAACGAAAATGGTCGGTATGTTCAGGCGCATGGCGGCCATCAGCATGCCGGGAGTGATTTTATCGCAATTCGATATGCAGATCAGGGCGTCGGCCGTATGCGCGTTAACCATGTACTCGACGCTGTCGGCGATCAAATCCCGCGAAGGGAGGCTGTAGAGCATGCCGGAATGGCCCATCGCGATTCCGTCGTCTATGGCGATAGTATTGAACTCGGCCGCGAAAAAACCGCGCGCTTCGATGATCGCTTTCACTTTCTGGCCGACGTCGTGCAGATGCACATGGCCGGGAACGAACTGGGTAAAGCTGTTCGCAATCGCGATGACGGGCTTGCCCATATGAGCGGCCTGCATGCCGTTTGCCCGCCATAAGGCGCGGGCTCCGGCCATTATGCGTCCTTTTGTGGTGACGTCCGATCGTAATGATGGCATAGCGTGACTCCTTTTGTTCTCATAAAAACTGGCGACTATAACCCTTACGGGAATTCGTCATATGAATACCTATCAAACGCCGTTCAGCTTAACGGCGAGCTCGTTCACTTTGGCAGAGGGAGCGAGAACGTACAAGATGTCGTTCGCTTTGACGACAGTGCTTCCCTTCGGGAGAACTATCTGGCCGTCGCGGACGATGGAGCTGATGAGCAGATCCTTGTCGAGATTCATCTCCGAAATAGGGCGGTCGATACAGGGGGAGTTTTCATCAACTCGTACTTCCGCCATTTCGACATTGCTCGAACGCAGGGAATGCAATTCTATCGTGTGCGGGGACTCGAGCCTTCTGCGTTCAGTGAACGAAAACGCCTTTGCCAGCAATCCGAGCGTAGTTCCCTGGATGATGCAGGAAAGAAATACGGCAAAAAAAATGACGTCGAAAATGAAGCCGGACGAATCGAGCCCGGACGCGAGAGGATAGGTCGCGAGAACGATAGGAACCGCACCCTTTATGCCGCCCCACATGAGAAAAACTTTTTCCTTAGCGGAATATTTGAACGGTATGGTCGAAATAAAAAGCGCGAACGGGCGGGCTACGAACATCATGACCGCGACAATGATGAGCGCTTCCTTCCAGACCGCGGCGAAGCGATGGGGAAAGGCAAGAAGCCCGAGCATGATGAAAAGCGCAATATTGAACATGGCGGCAATGCTTTCGAGAAAACCGCTCACGCTGCGCTTCGCCGGGAAGTTCGCGTTGCCGAGCCAGTATCCCATGAAGAAAACAGCGATGATTCCGTTCGCCTTAAGCGCGTCGGAAATTCCGTAGGCAAAGAGAATGCACCCCAGCATGAGAATATTATAGTTGCCCCTGCTCTCCGAATTAAGATGATGGAAAACGAACATTGATATCCTGAACGCCAGGTATCCGATGATGATCCCGCCGGCGAACTGCCACAAGAGAGAGAGAATCGCGATCAGGGGGGACCGGAACGACTGCATGGCGATCTGTATGAATGTTACTGTAAGGATGATCGCCATCGGGTCGTTCGCGGCCGATTCAATATTAAGAGTACTCGCGAGCTTCGATTTGATGGGATTGCTCCGGGTAATCATAAAAACCGCGGCGGCGTCTGTCGATGAAATGATAGAGGAAATCAGGAGAGAATAAATAAGATCGAAGCCGAGCGCGAAATGGATGATCAAACCGAGGATTCCGGAAGTAAGGGCGACTCCGAGCGTCGCGAGCGTAAGCGACGGCCCGGCCACGCTGCGAAATTCTCCCCGCGTAATGCGGAATCCTCCCTCGAAGATGATGAATATCAACAGAATGTCCGCGACGCGTTTCGTCAGATCAGCGTTGTCGAAATACACGAGATTGAGAACATCGCTGCCGACGATGATTCCTATCAGTATGAATCCGATGAGAAGCGGAAGCCCAAAGCGCGAGCTCACCTTGGAGGCCAGTATCGACAGAATTATCAACAGAGAAAGAAAGAGAACCATCGGGCTTTACAACGCCCCCAGTATCGCTTCGAGAATCTCGGGGGAATACCAGGAGCCCCCGACGCGGTTGTAGAAGCCGTAGAGCTCGGAGAAGGAGCCGGAGGAGGGAACCTGGTGATTTCCGTTGTCCCACAGCACGACGGGCATGCCGTAGCTTGCGGCCTTCCCGACATAATACGAGAACCACTCGACCCGGGCGGCGAGGTTGTTCTTGTTCGTCGCGCCGTATTCACCGATGATGACCGGAATCCCGCGCTTCGCCGTAAACGAATCATTGAGATTAGCCATGAAAGTGTCGATATCGGAGCGGTGCTTATCAGTGAAGATTTTCTCGCCGGGATCTTCCATCGCGAAGCTGTAGGGAGTATATGCGTGAACGGAAAGGATGAGCTTGTCTTCCGCCGAATCCTCGGGAACGACGAAACGGGATGAAAGCGCGGCCCAGGGAGATGCGACGTAGGGAGTGATCATCACGTATCGATTTTTGTTATTGCTTCCGGAAGCGCGGACGACGTCCAGGGCGCTCTGTTCGAGTTCCCCGATTATAGAAGCGGCTTTCGTCAATGCAGAATCGGAATCGCTCCAGCCCCATTCGTTCGCGTAGCCCACGAGGCGGGGCTCATTTAAAAGTTCGAATATCAGGTTTTCATCGTAATTGCGGAACGTAAGCGCGATTTGCTTCCACACGCGCGTTACGAAAGCGAGCGAACGCTCTGCGTGTTCGGCGTCGGGAAAGTAATATTCTTTTTCGTTATCGTGATGAATGTTGATGATGACCCGAAGATCCTCGGCAAGCGCGTAGTCTACCACGGTTTTTACCCGCGCCATCCATTCAGGATCGATGGTGAAGGCCTCGTCTGCATGGTTGTGCCAGGATACGGGAATTCTGACGAGATCGATGCCGGAAGCCTTGAGGTTTTTCATCATATCCTGAGTCGTACGCGGTTGGCCCCACGAAGTTTCGCTCGCAAGGCCGGTTGTGCCGTAGGCGTCCAGGGTATTGCCCAGGTTCCAGCCGGTTCCGAGTCCGGATACGAATTCGCGGGCGGACAGGCTGAAATCCCCAGGAAGGGGATCGCCGGGAGTTTCCGGATATGAAGGCTCAGGGGGAATCGAATCTCCTAGCGCCGGCTGGTTCGACGAACAGGATGAAGCAATGACTAAAACAAAAAGCACAAAAGCCGCGAAGGCCGCCGCTAGAAATTTCTTATTGTCCGGCACATGCATATTCACGTAAGTATCCTCCAAAAATAGCGCGAATGCTCACGCGCGTGAGCGAGTATAACATACCAATGGTTTTTTGCTAAAGCTCGTCGTAAGAAATCGTGAGGATTTAAACACTCGGGAAATGAAACGCAAGGATACACACGACCGGCGAAAAAATGACGCAGAAGCAACCCTAAGCGTTCTGCGAAAGCTGTGTCGAGGACTGCATCGACGACGCCCCTGATGCATCTTCCGCTTGAGGGGGCTCCGAAGAAGGACGATCGCTGAAGCGGTACTCCCTGCCTCAATCTTGATTACCTGTATACCTGATAGTATACCTACCGGTAGGTATAGAAAGCGCGCTTTACGCTACCTACCGGTCGGTATAGAAAGCTGACTTTACACCCCCCGATGTTCCTGCAACCATCGACCCGGGGTCGCCCCCGTCTCCCTTTTGAAACAGACCGTAAAATAACTCTGCGACGAAAAACCCAGATGGGCCGCGATGTCCGGTATCGCCAAAGACGAATGGAGCATCAGCCGGCACGCCTCGCGGACACGCTCGCGGCGGAGCCAGATCGTGAACGCGAACCCGGTTTCCCGGCGGAATTTTCTGCTCACATGGGTCGGGCTCAGGTTAACCGCGGCGGCGAGCGCGTCGAGCGTAATATCTTCCGTCAGATGTTTGGAAATGTAGTCGACGCAGCGGGCGATTTCTGCGGATAGCGGCCGCGGCGTGCGATAGCGGCGGACAAGCAGGGCAAAATCGACGAGGCTCTTGCGCTTGAAATCCCGCACGGCATCGTCTGTTGAAAGATTTTCCGCGGCGTTGATCGCTTCGTCGCTGAGGGTGTAGGCATATTCGACCGGAACCCCGCCTTCCACCGCTGCCCTCGTGGCAAGCGTTACAGATGCAATGAAAAGGTTTTTTTCCTGCCGGACATCGGTCTTCGCGATCCGTCCGATTCCCCAGGATTCGAAGCTTGGAGAGCGCTGCCGCAGCGATTCTGCGTCTCCGCGGCGAACCAGGTTCCACAATTCTTGTTCGCTTTCCCAGCTCATGTGAAAGCTGCTGAGTTCCCGTTGAGTGCTCGATTGTTTCGGTTCTTTCGCATTCATGTCGCCATTCTAGCGCGCTTTACCGCGAAACGCAAGAAATTGATATAAAAACGCAAAATAGTAATATAGAAATAAGTTCACCCCAAGCAATACTGGATACAGATTCATAAGAACGCGCAGACTGTAAGCGATGAGGAGAAGATGCTATGGCGAGAGATATTTCGGAACTGGTTTCAAAACTGACGCTGGAAGAAAAGGCGAGCCTCTGTTCGGGGCTGGACTTCTGGCATACCAAGGCAGTCGAGCGGCTGGGGATTCCCTCGGTGATGGTGAGCGACGGCCCTCATGGTTTGCGAAAACAGGATATGAAGGCCGATCATCTGGGGTTCAACGAGAGCATCAAAGCGGTGTGTTTTCCGGCCGGCTGCGCCCTCGCCTGCTCCTTCGACCGTGATCTCGCCCGGGAGCTGGGGGAAACGCTGGGCGACGAGTGCCAAGCCCAGGACGTCGCGGTGCTTCTCGGTCCGGCGGTCAACATAAAGAGGTCCCCCCTCTGCGGGCGGAATTTCGAATATCTTTCCGAGGATCCCTTCCTCGCGTCGAGAATAGCCGCGAGCCATATTGCGGGCGTGCAATCGAAGAATGTGGGAACCTCGATCAAGCATTTCGCGGCGAATAATCAGGAATATCGGCGGATGACCTCGTCCTCGGAACTGGACGAGCGAACGCTCAGGGAAATATATCTGGCGGCCTTCGAGGAAGCGATCAAGGAAGGAAGGCCCGATACGGTCATGTGTTCGTATAACCGGATCAACGGGGTGTTCGCCGCGGAAAACGAGCGTCTTTTAACGAAGATTCTTCGCGACGAGTGGGGTTTTTCAGGGTACGTGATGTCGGACTGGGACGCGGTGAATAATCGGGTTGAAGGACTCAAGGCTGGGCTCGATCTTGAAATGCCGTCTTCTAACGGAGTTACCGACCGCGAAATCGTCGAAGCGGTCCGTTCGGGGAAACTCGCCGAGCGGGTGCTGGACGCCTCTGTTGCACGAATTCTCGAAAAAGTGTTCAAGTTCGCGGACAACCGGAAGGAAAGGAACTTCGACCTTGAAAAACACGACGCGCTCGCCGGGCGAATCGCGGAAGAAAGCGCGGTGCTCTTGAAAAACAACGGCCTGCTCCCCCTCGACCCCGCGAAGGCAGGCGAGGTTCTATACGTCGGTCAGTTCGCGAAGAAACCGCGCTACCAGGGAGGAGGCAGCTCGCACATCAACAGCTTCCGGGTTACCGGAGCCCTTGAGGCCTCGGCGGAAATCGCGCCCGGAGTCCGCTGGGTAGAAGGATTTAAGACCGACTCCGATGCGGAAGATCCCGCGTTGGCGGCGGAAGCCCTTGCAGCCGCGAAACAAGCGAAAGCAGTAGTGATCTTCGCGGGCCTCCCCGATTCCTACGAGTCGGAAGGCTACGACCGCGCGCATATGAGGCTGCCGGAAAACCAGAACAAGCTGATTGCCGAGATCATGAAGGTCCGGCCTGAAACTGCCGTAGTCCTTCATAACGGATCTCCGGTGGAGATGCCCTGGGCCTCCGGCGCGGCGGCGATTCTGGAAGCCTATCTCGGCGGACAGGCGGTCGGCCGCGCGACGAGCCGGATTCTCTTCGGCCTCGCGAACCCTTCAGGAAAACTCGCCGAATCCTTCCCGCTCAAACTCGAAGACACGCCCTGCTTCATCGATTTTCCCGGAGACGGCAAAACGGCTCAGTATAAGGAAGGAGTATTCGTCGGCTACCGCTGGTACGACAAGCGGAAAATGGATGTTCTTTTTCCCTTCGGACACGGACTGAGCTACACGAGTTTCGCCTACTCGGGACTCAAAACCGACAAAACCTCGATCACCGAGGGGGAGACGCTCTCTGTAAGCGTCGATGTCGAAAACACCGGAAAACGCGAGGGCAAGGAAACCGTTCAGCTCTATGTCCGCGACACGACGGGTTCGGCTGTCAGGCCGGTCAGGGAGCTCAAGGGCTTCGCCAAGGTTCATCTGAAGCCGGGAGAGAAGAAGACGGTCTCGTTCGCGCTGGATAAGAGGGCCTTTGCCTGGTACTCGCAGGAGCTCGGCGATTGGTACGCCGCCCCGGGGGAGTATGCGGTTGAGATCGGCAGGTCGAGCCGGGATATAGAGGCGTCTGTTTCCGTGATGTGGAACACCTCGCAGCGGCTTCCGTTCCATGTGGATCTGAACACTACTATAGAAGAGATTTTGGCCGACGAACGGACGGCCGCAGTTCTCAAGCCCATGCTCGATAAAATGGAAGAGATGTTCAAGGGCGGCGGCGGAGAAGCGGCGAACGAGGCAATCACCCCGGCGATGATAAATGCGATGATTGCGAACTTTCCGCTGAGGGCGCTGCGCTCCTTCTCAGGCGCGGGGAACGAGGAGATAGAGGGATTGTTGAAGGCGCTGAATCAAGCGGCTTCGGGAAGATAGTATAGTATACCTACCGGTAGGTATAGCAAGCACGCTTTACGCTACCTACCGGTAGGTATAGAAAGCCACTTTTACATCCCCGCCCTCCCGCTGGACACTCCCGCCCCGGCGGGTACATACTCTCCTCCATGAAAACGCTCACCCCGGCCCCGCGATTAAACCTCATCCACCTCGCCTGGCCCATGTTCATCGAAGAACTCACCGGCGGCATAACCAGCTTCGCCGACACCTGGTTCACCAGCATGATCTCCGACGAAGCCGCCGCGTCAGTCGGCATACTCGGCCCCATCCTCATGCTCGGCTACTTCATCCTCCCCCAGTTCACCTCGGCGGGAACCAGCGTCGCCTCCCAATATATCGGGGCCGGCGAAAAACACAAGATCAT
Source organism: Teretinema zuelzerae (assembly GCF_021021555.1). NCBI lineage: Bacteria > Pseudomonadati > Spirochaetota > Spirochaetia > Treponematales > Treponemataceae > Teretinema > Teretinema zuelzerae. The sequence goes on from NZ_JAINWA010000003.1 coordinate 655,350, forward strand.
CCCCACCTGGGTCGCCAACATCCTCATCAGCACCATATCCGGCACCGTTCTCGCCGCAGTTTTATTCGCATTCTCCGGCAGCATCGGACTCTGGCTCGGCATGACCGAATCGCAGAACGCCCACGCCCAGGCATACCTTTCGGTAATCGCCTTCAACTTCATCATCGTCGGCCTCAGGAATTCCTACGCCTCGATCCTCGCCTCGCAAACCCTCACCCGCTGGAACATGGTCGCTTCGATCGTTACCAACCTCATCAACGTGCCGCTCAACTACGCGCTCATGAGCGGCTGGGGAATCTTTCCGGAAATGGGACTCCGCGGCATCGCCCTGGCGACCGTCATCTCCTACTTCATCGGCTTCCTCATCATCTTCTTCATGGTCCACGTCAAGCTGGGAATCCGCTTCCGCGAAGAAGGCATGGGGAAACGCATCCGGGAAGTCGTCCCGCCCATTCTGAAAGTCGGCATACCCACTGCAATGGAACCGTTCAGCTACACCATGCAAAGCTTCGTCGTCTCGATGATCATCATCCGCCTGGGAACCGTCTCGATGGCGGCGAATACCTACGTCAACAAATTCATCTTCCTCGACCAGGCGGCGTCCTGGGCCCTCACCATGGGCGGCCAGATTCTCATCAGCCACCACCTGGGAGCCAACCGCATCGAAGACGTCAGAAAGGAATTCTGGCGCATCGCCGGAATCATAGCCGGGTTCGCCCTCCTCATCATGCTGCCGATCTTTCTCCTTCGCGGACCTCTGCTCGCATTCTTCACCCGCGATCCTGAAATTCTCGCGCTCTCGGCCGTCCTCCTCGGCTTTTCCGTCCTCATGGAGCCCATACGATCCATGAACATCCTCGGAGGAGTCGCCCTGAAAAGCGTCGGCGACGGAGTTTTCAGCGTCGTCATCAGCCTTGTGTTCATGTGGGGCCTCGTACCCCTGCTCGTACTCGCGGTTTCCGCCGGCTGGGGCATCGTCGGAGTATGGAGCTGCCTCCTCCTCGACGAAACCGTCAGAGCCCTTATCAACGCCTGGAGGTGGAAGAGCGGCCGCTGGATCGGCAAGCGCGTCATCGATGAAAAAGGAAACTAGCATGGAAGAAACTCAAGATCGAGGCAGAACGTCCCTGCCCCTTCGCGATTCAACGGGCGGAGCCCCCGCCGGCGGATTTAAAAGCAGGGGAGCTATCGTCTTCCGCTTTCGTGTCGCCGCGGCGGTACTCGTTGCGATCGCCGCTTTCGGTTTTCTGTTATTGCGCATGCCCGCTCCGTACTCGAGCGAGTGCGATCTCTCCTACTGGCCCAGCGCGAAGCTCGTCTCGGGCGAGTGGACCTGGGCGCGCACGCCCTCGGGCATCGACTATAACCTCTACATTCCCTCCGGCGTCGACATCGAGGACCCGGGCGCGGAACTGCCGCTGATCGTCGTCCTCCACGGTTCGACCGGCAAAGCCATCTCAAAGGACAGATACGGAAGACTCTTCACCCGCGCGGACGCGCAAGCCGCTTTCGGACCAAAGGGAGCCGCCGTAATCGCGCCCCAATCGCGCATCGAATATTATACTGATCCCGATTCGTACGCCCGCTTCATCTACAATATATTGATCGCCTATCCCTGCATTTCCCGGAACCGTATAGCCCTCTGGGGGCATTCGCAGGGGGCGGCCTTTTCGCTCGAGCTGGGGGCGGCGCATCCGGGACTCTTCCGCGCGATCGCTCCGGGAAGCTCGTATTACAGCGCGTCGCCGGCGGAACTTTTCCGCCTGGCCCGGCTCAAGGTCTGGTACGCGACCGCCCGCAACGACTCAGGGATCTGGGAGCAGGGGCACCTCACCGGCCGCATCCTCGCCGCGATCTGCCCGGACTCGCGCTATCTCGAATACCCCACGCGCGGCCACTTCTACATCGAAAACGCAGACGCCTACCCGCCCGGCGATCCCGGCGCGGAAGAAACCTTTATTTCCTGGCTCGTCCGCGCCCTGGAAGACTGACTTTCCGCCGAAACACCGGCCGAGCTCGTCTATCTCTTAAAAACCCCTAACCGCCAATTCATGCCTGAGCGCCGCCGAAAGGGGCGTTCCGGCAGCTTCGCTTTCGTGTGCAAGCCGGGAAGCCTCGCGGAACCAGGTGCCGGCTTCCTCTTCCTTCCCCGAATCTGAAAAGCACAGAGCCGCCCGCAGATAACAGCGTGCGATATCTTCTGCGTTTCCGGAATCGATCGACCGCCAGGCGGCGGCCGCCGCGAGAAAGTCCGAAGCTCCTTGCGAGCGTTTTCCGAAGACCATTTCCGGAATCGCGAGAGAAACGTTTCCCCGGCAGAGCCGCGCCGCAAGCGTTTCGGCGGGAGTCTCTGCGGTTTCTACAGCGGCGTCCAGATAGACATAGGCGTCCGCGATGATCGAAACAGCGGCGAGCGGGGGCGCGTCGGCTCCCTTAAGGGCGAGCAGGGCTCCCTTATAGGCCTTCGCCGGCGAAGAATCATGGCCCCGCGAAAAAGCCTCGTCGAGCGCCGCTTCAGCTTCCGCTCTGAAATCCGCGCGGAAGGCAGCCCCGGCTAAGGCTACAAGATCCTCCGCATCGTTTGATTTCGCGTCGAATGATTCCTTCACGGAAATCCACTCAGCACGGTCTTTCTCGCGTTGCAGCCGTTCCTCTTCGATCGAGGCGAGCCGAAGGAGCTCCGCAGTTTCAGAATCGTACCGCGCCGAGGAACCGGATCGCCCCGGGGAGGCCTCGTCCTTTTTCCGGGAACGCCCGCCCGCCTGAGCCGAACCGGAGTTTCCGCTTAAAGAAACCGCGATCGGAAGGATCCGGGCAGTTTCGAAGTTTTCTTCGTCGAATGAGGAAAGCATCTCCTCCTGCAAAGCTTTCGTAGGAGACGCGATGTCGAATACGGCGGGAGTAAAGAAGGAAGCAGCGCCTCCTATGCGGTCCGAGGCAGCTCCGGCGCCGGCGCTCATGATCGAATCCCTTGACCAGGGAGACCATGCTGCGACATACACGTAGTGGCGCGTCATGGCGGCCGCGTAGAGGAAATGAAGGCGCCGGTCGCGCAGCGGTATACGGATTCTCAGCGTCTTTCCCCCGTCCAGGGCGGACGCTCGGATCGGAATTTCGATTTCCCCGTCGGCCGAGAAAAATACGCCCTCCGCGCCCGAAAGAGCGAACGCGTAATCCCAGGGATGGGAGGGATCGAAGGCGAGGCCTTCCGAGCCGCTTCCGCGCGGTTCGGTCAGGCCGGAAGCGTCTCCGTCGACGTCGATATAGACGCGGACCGCCCGAACAGCTGCGGGCCCCGAGGCGAAGGAAAGAACGAACTGCCAGTATTCGCTTTCCTCCTGCCAACGCGCTCCCCACACCGGCTCATGAACGGTGTAGCGCAGAAGGTCGAGCGAGCCGGGACGGAAATCCCGGTGAGTCGGATAGACAAGGCCCCCGTAGCCGGAATCGTCCCCCGCCGGATCGTAAAAGGTGTGCGCGATTTCTCCGCCCGTATAGCTCGGGTCGATTTCGGGAGACAGAACCGAAGCAAGAGAACGCGCGATAATATCCGAATACATCATGAATGAAGTCGCGCCGCAGAGCGCGGAAGCGAGCATAAGCATCCGGACGGCGTACCAGGAAGCTCCCCCGGCCGCAGGATTTCGCTTCATCTGGGACCTCCGAACGCGATTGAGGCGATGCGGATAAAAGCGTCGGGAATGAATTTTCCCGAGACGATTACAGAGAAGGTGAACGCGGTAAAAACAAAGAGATATTGGGGATCGAGGATTGCTTGAAAATAGGCGCCGAAACGATTTGACGGAGCGTTCTTGGGAACAGGGGAGCAGCCCTTCGCGCGGATGCGCGCGTCCGAGACGGCCTGAAAAGAAAACTGGTAGCGTATCGCCCCCGTCGGACAGACGGACAGGCATTCTCCGCATTTCGCGCAGGTGAGCTCGGGCCGGCCTTTTTCTTCGCGTATCGTTTCCCGATCGATTGCGCAAAAAGAACAGGCTTCGGCGCACTTCATGCAGCCGACGCATTTGTCGACGTCGATGACGACCCTATAAGAGGAGAAGCGGTCCATGAGGGACTGAAAGGCTCCAAAGGGGCACAGGGCGCTGCACTGGGTTCGCTTGCGCGTCAGCAAAGGAAGAACGATTACCAGGCCGAGGAAGAGGCCGATGAATATCACCGTCGCGATCAGGCTCGGAAGGTCGGAGATCTCGGCATACTCGGTGACCAGTTTGAAAGGACAAAACCATTCGCAGTAAACGGACGACATGAAGCCGAGCGACATGAGAACGACGAAAAACAGAAAAGCGAACTGGAATGAGCGAAGGTCCTTATTGCGCGACAGGAGGTTGACCCGCGGCTTTTTCAGAATCCGCGAAGCGCCCTCCTCCCAGCCGCCGTAGAAGCATACCCAGCCGCACCAGCCCCTGCCTATCGTAACGGTCGCGATGAACCACAGCAGTATCATCCCCATAACGGAGGCAAAATGACCGGTCATCCGCGCGGGAAAGATAACCCTGCCGGTCAGGGCGAACGGCGCGATGATCGCGGGAATCACGATTTGGCAGAACGGCACCTCGCCGCTTTGAACCGTATCCTGAGTCAGGCTCATGCTTCCCCGTTCGTCGTACAGGATGCCGATGAATGAAATCATGAAAAGAAGGGCGAACGATACCTGGAAGACCCTGCGCCAGCGGGAGTAGGCTCGGGTATGAATCATAGCCGCGAAAACAGCCAGCATCGAAATCGCGTATATCCAGTGGGCGGGAGAGCCCATGTTGCCGGAAAGGGAAAAAAAGAAAACGACGACGCCCATGAACGCCGAGAAAAACGCTGTTACAGCCATAGCCTACCGTCCAAAGGCAAGCGGAATGAATCCCGCGAATATGATGAAATACGCGCCGATCAACAGCTGCGTTGTCCGGGCTATCCTGCGTAGGCTTTCTCTCCGCGCAGACGCAAAGGGGACACCGGCCAGGGGAAGAAAAAACGGAAGTGTGCCGATATAAAAAAGCGAAAAATAGAGAACGCCCCCTGCGGCCGAAGGCGAAGCGGCCGAGCGGAAGGCGGCTGTCCAGAATGCCGGGCAGATATGGAAGCCTACCGACATTCCTGAAAGAAAGGACACCCGCCGGTCGCCTCCGCCGATCAAGAGCGCCGCTGCCGCGAGCGCGTTTCGGCGCGGATTGAGATTCGATTCAAATTCTGTCGGGAACCCGGGGCGGCGCGAGCCGGTTTGTACGGCGGAATCCGGGGAGAGCGCCGTTTTGCAGGATGCGCAGCGGCCGGCGTAGATTCCTGAAGCCAACACGATGCCGCAGACAAGATAGGCCCCTGAAGAGAGCCGCCGTGCGAGCACCGGATCGAAATACTCCATCGCCAGCAAACCGAGCCGGGACAGCGCGAATCCGATCGCCCCGTAGGCGGCCAGCCGGCCGAGCAGAAAAAAAGCGATCAGGAGAGAGTTCTTTTTATATCCGGATTCATCCCTTCCTAAAAGAAAGGGAAGCAGGACCGGAACGCAGTACATGGCGCACCAGGTCCCGGTGGAAAGTCCAAGGGCAAGAGGCTCGGCGAACGATGAAAAAAACACTTTCATGTTATTCCTCGTATCGGGACAAAAGCATTTCGGCTTCCCGGGCTTCCGCCGAGCCGGGAGACGCCCTTACGCATTCGGAATAACAGGAGACGGCTCCGTCGATGTCCCGCGAACGCGCCAGATAGTGGCCTTCATACAGATACAACGATCCCTGCCATTCAGCGGAAAACTCCGAACGGCGCGCTTTCAGCCAATCGATGTCTGTTTTCATTTCCTTCCAGCGCTTTACCGGTGAATCGCTGCTCACCCCGTAGCTGTTGATCATCCGCAAAAACCGAAGATCGACGTTCTCCGGATCCCGTCTCACCGCTTCGTCGATGAGCTTGCCGGATTTCTTTAAAAGGCCAAGCGCCTTAAGTCCGTTTTTTCCCTCGGCGGCGACCGCCGCCTCGAGGCTGATCGCGCTCCCGTAATAACCGAGCGCGAGCGGATCGCTTTCGATGAGCGGTTCGAGCAGAGCCTTCGCTCTTTCGATTTTTCCCGCGTCCGAGGCTCCCCGCGCTTCGTCGTGCAGCCGGACTCCTTCAAAGAAATCAGCGCTTCGCTCCGCAGCGGACGCGTACATCGCGACGGAACACAGGCAGCAAACAAAAAACGTTCTCATATTCATCGTCGAACTCCTTAATGGAAAAAAATCTTGTTCATTACAAAACCGATCCAGCGCGACCTCGATAATGCGCGCGAAACGTCTTAAAAGCCGGCCGTACCCCACAGGATGAACCGCCCGTCTCCCTCGGGGTTCATGCCCCAGGAAGCGGAGAAATACGCGAACACGGGGCTGTCGAACAGGAGGCGGACAGCCGGTCCTGCGGCGAACCGGGAATCCCGAACCTCGTCGCCGTTAACGGCGGCGTCGCAAAAAATGAAGGGCACTATCCTGCAGTCCAATCCGGGACCGAAGGCCATTGCGGCAACGGAAAGCCGCAACTCTGCGGAGGCGAGCAAAAAAGAGGGAAAAGAAAGCTCATCCCTCCCGTAACCGGATCGAACGGAGCGGTCATCGGCGGAAAAGAGATCGAAGCCGAACATGCCTCTTGAAAGCCCTCCGCTCGCCTTCACGTTGAAGGAGGCGCGTTCCGTTGCATTCCATTTCAGGGCGAAGGAAGCTTCGGCCTTGGCGCTGCCGTCCTGAGGGAAATAATAGATCCTTGCATCGCAACCGGAAAAAACAAAATTTGAACCCTGCCCGCTCAAATCCGGCGCGTCCGATGCTCCCGTCAGACGGGGACTCCGGTATCGGAAATACGGCTGGAGCGAAAAAATACGTTCGCCTGAACGGTCGAGTCCCGTCTGAAGCACGGCTGCGCCGACTCCGATTTGATAGTCCGGCGCGGGCGAATACCCCAGCGTGGCGACAGCTTCAGCGGAGGGTTGCCCTGCCGGCAGTCCGGTCGCGGCGAGCATTCCGCTCCATTCGCCGGGGGCATACAGGGAAACGGCGACACCCGCGAGAATCGGCAGTCCCGCGGCGTTTTCATGCAGAATCTCGGCGCCGTTGCGGTTCCAGCCGGCATAACCGCGCAAAGACAACCGTTCGCCCGAGAGTGCCGAGTAGCCGAAGTAGCCGAAGGACGCGCCGCCGCCGAACCGCCATAAAAAACCTGATGTCAGCGATACCAGGACGGTACGTCCTGCGCAGCCCTTTTTCGAGGGAAGAACAACTGCCTGCGCAGCATAGAAAAGACCGCTTTCCAGAAGCCGGATTTCCGCGTCGCGGCACCGGGATTCCAAATCCGCGGCAATATACAGCCGGCCCGGACGCAGGGCCAAAAAAGACGCTACGATTTGCGGCTTTAACCTCGCAGGCGTTTCGCCGTCGGGTTTCGTTTCCGTTCCAGCTGCAAATTCCGGGCCGGAGCCGTGTTGATTTGCAGAAAAACCGTCGGCAGACCAGTTGAACATTCGTCCGTCGATTTCAATGCGCACAGCCGAAAGGAGAACCCGTTCCTCTTCGGCGGCCGACGCGCCCGGCGCAACCGCGAAACAAAAAAGCGCGCACAAACCGGCGCGAAACAAATCGAATCGCGAACGCATCGCTCGTGAAGCGGCGCGTCCT